>NZ_BDBP01000107.1 GCF_001613045.1 Nocardia lijiangensis NBRC 108240
CACCGTCGCGACCCCGCTCACCGCCTACGGCGCCACCCTCGGCACCGCCGCCGTCCTCGCCTCCGATCCCGGGCTCGCGCCCGGCGCGAAAAACGTTGCGGGCCTGAACATCCCCGATGCCGACCCGCGCAGCCGCCTCGGCCTCGGCGCCCTCCTGTTCACCCTCTCCGACGGCCTGATCGTGCTGCGCCGCCTCTTCGCCCGCACCCCACGCTCCCGCTGCCTCACCGAGGGCGTCATCCTCGGCACCTACGCCGCGGCCCAATACCTCCTCGCCGACCCGCACGCACACGCGCGGTCGTCGCTCGACCGTTCGTAGGGAAAACCGCTGCGGGCGAGGGTCATTCGCTCCAGCCTGGAGGGCGGCCGGTCCGACGGCTTGCAGGACGAGCGCGACTCCCGCACGCCCGGCACCGGCCGTCCCGCCTGCTCTTGCTCCGGCAACTCGGCGGTCGGCTGCTGGCCGTCGACATCGTCAACCGGGCGGTGGATTGAACGCGCGGCGGGCTCCGATGGAACCGAGCGCGGGCCTGGCGCGTCCAAGACAGTGAAGGCACGTACCTGCCTGGCGCACTGTGCCGTTGTGTTCGGCGCTTCGGTAGGGTCGACGTGGACAGGCAGGTCGATAGACCCTGAGGGGGAGCAGATGGCGCGGCGTGTGATGTTGGGTGTGTGTGCTGCGGGGTTGATGCTGGGGACCGCGGCTTGCGGGGGATCGACCGAGGGGACCGCCACCACGTCGACGAGTGCTGCGCAGGCGGCGTTGTGGAATCCGTGCACGGAGATTCCGGATGAGACGTTGCGGCAGATCGGATTAGATCCATCAACGGAAGAGACCGGTGTCGCGGGGGTGCCGCAATCCGGCTGGGAGATCTGCTCATGGAACGCCGCGAAATACCACGTGACTGTCTTCTCGACCAAGCGGACTTCTGACGAGATCCAGAACAAGCCGGGGAACGTAGAGTTCCAAGATGTCCAGATCGCTGGCCGCAATGGATCTCAGTACCGAGTCGAAGGCGCCTCTAAGAGGTTGACCTGCGACATCGTATTCAGCGCTCGCCAGGGCGCGTTTTCGGTCAAAGTTGGGAACAACCCAGCAGAAGACCATCCCGATGATCCTTGCTCGCTTGCGAACCGAGCTGCCAGCATACTTGTGCCGCAATTTCCGCAATGACTTTGGGAGGGGAAAGCATTGAGTGAGCCGGACATCACCAAGTGGCGTCGATACGCGGACCAGGCTAAATCGGGGGAGATCTACCTCGACGACGAGGCGGCCGCGCGTGAGTGTTTGACCGCTTGCGATAAGTTCATCCAGGACTACACCGACCTGCTCAGGTCGGCGCAGAACGCTCAACGTGTATCCGGATTCGGTGATTTCAGCATGGCGGATGACCTCACGGCCCTGTTCCGTAGTCAAGCGACAGGTGAAGCAGATTCGATTGACTCGGTGATTATCGAATCCATCGATGTGGTGAAAGAGATGCGCGAAGTAATGCTGCTCTCGCTCAACCGGATAACCGGTCAGGTGGTCGATCACGCTGCCCAAATTTCCGGGGTCACCAACGAATTGGGGGGCTGACCCATGTCCCTCCCCGGCATGGACTTCTTCAACAACTACTCCTTCGGCGAGAACATGCTCCACAACATCACCAGCTGGATAGCGGGCGAGGAGTTGCAGCCGGAAGTGGACCCGGCGGCCGTGCAGGACCGGTACAACCGGCAGCGCGATACCGTGCGAACCGGTGCGGGCGAGATCGGGTTCGTCGGCGATTTCAAGTCGGGAATCAAGAGCTGTGACCACTTCCAGAACCCGCTCGAGGAGTTGCGAGCCAAGGTCGACAAAATCGACCTCGACGCGGTGAACGGTCTTCGCAACGCTTGGGATGAGATCGGCAAGCGGGCCGAGGCCGCGCAGACGGCGTTCAACAGCCAGATGCAGAAGGCTACGAATCCCGGAGTCTGGCGCGGAGCGTCGGCGCAGGCTGTTGCCCAGGGCGTCACCGATTTCCTTGCCTCGGCGGCGAAGACGTCGCAGGCCGCTAAACTGATGGCCAAGAAGACGGAGGAACTTGCCACGGGCCTGGCCCCGACCAAGGAGCTCGTCCCGCATGTCCCCGAGCACAATTCCAACTGGGAGAACACTCGGAGTTGGATCGCGGGGCGCGGCTGGAAGGACAACGAGGACGCGTACAACAACGCGTGGGCCGAGGCCAAGCGGGTGTTGACGACTGTGTATGAACCGGTGCTCCGGGAAACCGATCGCGTCCCCGTGATCCCGAAACCACACAACCCCACCGAAAACGGCGGCGACCCGGGCCAGAACGACGGTGGACAACCGCGTGGCACGAACACCGGCGGTCAACCCGGCGGCACGAATAATGGTGGCGGGCAGCCGACGTCGAACGAGGACCCGAACCAACCGGGCCAGACCGAGAATCCATCGCAGAACCAACAGGATTCGCAGCAGCAGTCGGACGAGGACACGCAAGCCGCGTCCACCGAGACGCCGACGACGCCGACCAGCACGACTCCGGCCTCGGCGACTCCAACTACCCCAACGACACCGACCACCCCGGGAACGCCGGGTACTCCCGGCACTCCGAGCGGACTGGGCGGCCCCGGTGCGCCCGGTGGCCCAGGCAACCCGACTGGCCGTCCCGGCGGGAGCGTGCCCGGCGTGCCAGGGACTCCGGGTGGTGCGAGTCCGGCGGGCGGAAGGCCCGCCGCGGCGAACGCTCGCGCGGGCATGGGCGGCATGCCCGGTATGGGTGCGCCGGGTGCGCGCGGCAAGGGTGAAGACGAGTCCAGCAAGGGAATTCCGGATTACCTGATCACACAGGAGCACGGGGACGAACTCACTGGACTGGCGGATGCGCCGAAGACGGTCCCGCCGGTGATCGGGGAATGAGTCGGAGTCGATGCTGAGTGGTGTGACGCGCTGGCGGTTCAGCGCGCTGGAGTTCCGGGTGTTGTGGGAGTCGACGGGTCGGGACGTGCTCCCGTACCCGTTGGGGCACCGGTGGCAGGACACCGGTGTTCCGGAGGATTTCCGTCGTGCCTGGCAGGTGGCGGCCATGGCGGTGTGGACGCATATGGACGACAACCTGCTACGGGCATTGGACGTCTTGTTGCGACCGGAGGCGCGCGTCGAGGTGGCCGGATTCCGCGGTCCGCGGCGCGAGAAGCGAATTCGCGCGCACGCGGGGGTGCACTACCAGCACGGTGCGATCGTCACGCAGCAGCCGGGTGTGGACCACGACAACGGTGGCGATGTGGAGCTGTCGTTCCTCACCGCCGAGCAGGTGGCGCCCGCGGTGATCGGCGCTTTGCCGAAATGCCCGCCGGGCCGGGGTGATTCGCTCTCCGTCGACGTCCGTGATCTCGCCGGTCAGCGCGGCGTGAACACCGACCCGTGGCGGCGCAGTCCCAAGGACGATTTCGATCGTTTCTTCAACCGGCCGACCACCTGCATCGCACACGTGGCGGTATATCCGCTCGGCAGCGTGAACAATCGACATACCCTGGGCCGCCAGGACTTTCAGGTCAACGACTTCGACGGCGACGGGCGCTACATCAGCTTCGGCGAGGACAAGGTCGTCGCCAAACCCGCACCGGAGCAAGCCCTGATCCACACCGTGCAACGCCGGATCGACCATCTCGTGGAGGGCGTGCGCAACGGCCGGTTCGCCGCACGCTGAGTCCCGCTACACCGCATACCAGCGCTGGGCGCTAGTTCCCGCTTGGCCGCGTGCTGGTGCCGCGCGCTGATCTTCGCTGCGCCGCGGTCGCGGCTGGGTATCGCCTACAGCACCAGGATGATGCGATCCCGGTTCGCCGGGTCGACACGGATCGAAATCGTCTCGCCGAGGGAAAGTTTCGGCTTGTCCGCGGGCATGACATCGAAAACGATGGAGCCGCGGTAGGTTTCGGATCCCGGAACCGTGAGTTCGAGGTCGATCTCGGTGAGTTCGCTGTAATGATCGGTGCGCTCGAGGGGGTGCACGCCTTCGACGGTTGCCCACCCTTCGAGGCCGTGGCGCCAGAGGCGGCGGTCGGCGCGGGTTGGGCGGGCGGCCAGCAGCATGCCGATGCCGACGCAGGAACCGAAGAGACCGACCAAGGCGACGATCTGGAACGGGACCGTGCCCGGCGGGGTGCGGTGCACGAGCCAACCCAGCCAGAAGCACAGCACCATCAGGTACACGGCGGTGACGCCGAGCACTGTACGTAGAATCCGTGCGTGGTCCATGCTTGCTCCGCCTCCGTTCCGGCCGTGCGCGGCTGTGGACGGACTTCGTTCGGGCGTACCTCCGCCTTCGCTCCGGAGGCGCGCGGGGACTTCGTCCGGCTGTGCCAGTCGCCCCACACCCCGACTGACCTCGTATTTCAAGCATAGGCGGGCCTCGACCTCCGATCCGGTTCCTTGGCGAATATCGGGCCGAATCGTGTCGCACGGTCGCGTACGAACGGCGCCTACGATCTCTCCGAGCCCGAGCCCGAGCCCGAGCCCGAGCCCGAGCCCGAGCCCGAGCCCGAGCCCGCCCACGTGCGGGCCTCGACCCCCAACGCCCCGTCCGATCTCCGCCAGCACCCGCCGGGCTCTCGCGCCACGCTGTCCCTATGCCGAGCGCAACGACCACAGACGTCCTCACCGGAATGTATGCCGCGGAGGCGGCCTACTTCGAGGCAGGCGGCCCCGGCCGGGCTTCGTTCACCACCCTCGCCCCGTTCTTCGCCGACGACGTGGTGCTCTACCAGGCCGAGGGAATGCCGTACGGCGGCATCTGGCGGGGGCACGCGGGGTTGGAGCGGTTCTTTGTGGCGATGGCGGCGGTGTGGGAGCTGTTCGAGATGGTTGAGCAGGAATTCCTGGCGACCGGGGAAACAGCCGTGGTGCGCACCGAGGTGCGCGCACGGGCCAGGGCGACCGGGCGAGAGTTGCAATTCCCGATCTTGCAGACGCTCCGCGTGGAGAGCGGCCGGATCGCGGAAATTCACCCGTTCTATTGGGATACGAAGGCAATCGCCGCGGCCTGCACGGTGGAGCGATAGCGGCCGGAGCGATGGCGGCGGTGCGCCTAACCCTTCAACCGCAACACCGCGAGCACCCGTCGATGATGCGTATCCGACGGCGGCAGGTCGAGTTTGGCGAAAATGTTGCCGATGTGCTTCTCGACGGCCCGCTCGGTGACGGTGAGCGCGTCGGCAATTGCGTTGTTGGACAGTCCCTGTGCCATCAGCTCGAGCACTTCGCGCTCGCGCGGCGTGAGCCTGGCAAGCGAATCCTGTTGGCGGGAAGCACCCATCAGCTGACTCACTACCTCGGGATCGAGGGCGGTGCCGCCGGTGGCGACCCGGTGCAGGGCGTCGACGAAGTCGCGCACGTCGGCGACCCGGTCCTTGAGCAGGTAGCCGACCCCGCTGGCGCCACCGGCGAGAAGTTCGGTGGCGTAACGGGTTTCGATCCACTGGGAGAAGACGAGCACGCCCGTCATCGGGTATTTCCTGCGCAGTTCGATGGCGGCGAGCAGGCCCTCGTCGGTGAAGGAGGGTGGCATCCGCACGTCCACTACCGCCACATCGGGATTGTGCTCGCCGACCACGTCGCTGAGCGTGCTCGCGTCGCCGACCATCGCGACCACCTCGTGGCCGCGCTCGACGAGCAGGCCGGCCAGACCGTCGCGCAGGATGGCGCTGTCTTCGGCGATGACGACGCGCAGCGGTGTGCTCACTGTGGATCTCCCTTGGGCAGCAGGATGGTTACCACGGTCGGGCCGCCGGTGGGGCTGTGCACGGTGAGCGTGCCGTCCACCGCGCGGGCCCGCGCCGCGAGACCCGCGAGCCCGCTCCCCGCAGCCCGATCACCTTCGGCCGGGGGCAGCACACCGCCGATTCCGTTGTCCCGCACCGTGACCGCGATCGTGCGGATGCTGTCCGGCAGCACCGAGACCCACGCCCGATCGGCGTGCGCGTGCTTGACCACGTTGGTGAGCAGTTCGGCGACGGAGAAGTAGGCGATGGCCTCGATGGCCGGGCTCGGCCGCTTCGGCAGGTGCACCCGCAGCTCCACGGGTACTGCGCAGCGGGCGGTCAGCGTCTCCAGCGCGGGGGCGAGGCCGAGTTCCAGCGCGGGCGGATGGATGCCGCGCACGAGTTCGCGCAGTTCGGTCAGCGCGTCCTTGGAGCTGGCGTGCGCGTCAGCGATCAGATCGGTGGCGTTGCCGCCCGCCGCGATGCGTTCCTCGGCCCTGCCGAGCGCCATGGCGATGGTGACGAGCCGGGCCTGGGTGCCGTCGTGCAGGTCGCGCTCGACGCGCCGCAGCGTGGCGGCCGCGTCCTCGACGGCGGCGCGCCTGCTGGCCCGCAGCTCGACCAGCTGACGGTCCCGCACGGTGGCGGCGAGCAGCCAGACGGTGAGCAGCCGGTGCAGGTGGCAGACGCCGCGCACCAGCCAGGGCAGCGCGAAGCAGCCGACGACGCCGAGCGCGGAGACCCCGAGCATGCGCGGCCACGAGTCGACGTAGAAGGTGCCGATCTGCATGAGCGAATGATGTTCGACCCCGTTCTCGTCGACATTGATCGGATCGAACAGCGCCCACGGAATCGGTGAGATCGCGATGAACACCACGATCGCCACGGTCAGCAGCGCCAGATAACCGATCACCACGCCGAGCACGAACTGCGCCAGCAGGAAGAGCATCGCCCGCCAGCTCGCCCGGTCGGTGAATGCGCTCTTCAGGAACCCGAACAGCCCGCGCTGCCGGGTGAACGCCGGCGGCGCTTCGACCGGGGTGCCGAGCAGCGTGCGGCACAGTGCCCGGTAGATCCATCCCCAGAGGCGCCCGCCGAGCAGGACGAGCGCGAGCAGCGGGATGCCGACCAGGAAGATCGAGGCGTAGAGCCCGCCGCCGAAACCGAAGAACAGGTAGCAGACGGCGAGGCACCCGAGCACGAACGCGGTGATCAGATAGGCGAACTCCTTCCAGGTCCTGGCCTGGACGGGCGCGCGCAGGATGGCCGACAGGGCACCGGCCTGCGGGTGCGGTGCGGCAGGTTTGTCGAGCACGAGGGTGGGTTCGTCTTGTGTCTCGGTCATGGGCTCCATGTTTCTCGCCGACGGCGGCGTTCTCGATGGAGCTGACCGCCGAATCGAGGGTGTGGCCAGCTACACCATTGCGCGACCGTGGGCGACCCGACCGGGGGTCCGGTGCGATTGCCGGGGCCGCTCGGCGAGTTTTGGAACTAGCATCACCCGCATGACTTACCCACCGCCGTACGGCTATCCACAGCAGCCCTACGGTAACCCGTACGGTCCGCCGCCGGACCACCCGCAGTCCACCACCATCCTGGTGCTCGGCATCCTCGGGCTGGTGCTGTGCCAGCTCTGCGCGCCGTTCGCCTGGGTGATGGGCAAGCGGGCGCTCGACGAGATCGACGCGTCGGGCGGCGCGATCGGCGGGCGCGGCAACGTCAAGGCGGGCTACGTCTGCGGCATCGTCGGCACGATCATCATGCTCGTCTACCTGGTGGGCATCGTCGCGGTCATCATTATCTCGATCTTCGCCGCGAACTCGTCGTCGTCCTACTGAGCGGCGCCTGCGGGCGGCTTCGCGCAGGTCGGGAGCGCGGGCTGAGGTGCGTCTGCACGCCGGAACTAGCATCGTCCAGGTGAGTCACTCGTCGTCGGACACCGCGGACCTTTCCTCGGGGGAGCACCTCCCCGGGCCCACCGAGTGGGGCGAGCACCCGCACGGCGTCGGTCCGTGGATCGAGGAGCACGGCGCACCGCCGCCCGACGACCCGCGGCTCGACCCCGAACTGCTGGCGCACGGCGACCGCCGCAATGTGGTCGACGCCTACCGCTACTGGTCGCGCGAGGCGATCATCGCCGATATCGACGCACGCAGGCACCCGTTCCACGTCGCCATCGAGAACTTCGGACACGACGCGAACATCGGCACGGTGGTGCGCACCGCCAACGCCTTCGCCGCCGCCGCGGTGCACATCGTCGGCAGGCGGCGGTGGAATCGCCGCGGCGCCATGGTCACCGACCGCTACCAGCGCGTCGAGCACCACACCGATATCGCCGAACTGCTCGCCTTCGCCGAGCGCGCGGGTCTCACGGTGGTCGCGGTGGACAACGTCCCCGGCTCGGTGCCGCTGGAGACGGCGCGGTTGCCGCGCGACTGTCTGCTGCTGTTCGGCCAGGAAGGTCCCGGCGTCACCGCGCACGCGAAAGACGCGGCGGCGATGACGGTCTCGATCGCCCAGTTCGGTTCCACCCGCAGCATCAACGCAGGTGTGGCTGCGGGTATTGCCATGCACGCATGGATTCGCGAACACGCCGATCTCACCACCGCGTGGTGAACGATCCTGCAGTGTGAACGATTCGGCGTCGGCCGGGTAACAATTCGACGGCCAGAACTGGCTTCCACCTGGCACCATTGAGCTATGACCTCGCGGAGCCCACGGACTGGGCAGGATGCTGCACCGACGCCCGCGCTCTGGTCGGAGCGGGCGGATATGGCGGAATCCGCGATCGTCTCCCGACATCTGCGGGCCCTGTGGGCTTGTCCCGGAACGGAACTCGGCGTCGTCGGCTGGCCGGCCACCAAGCGTGAGCGGGCCTTCGTGTCCTGGCACTACTGGTGGCAGGCGCACCTGATCGACTGCGCGGTGGACGCGGCGAACCGGTCGCCGACGCCGGTGCGGCGCAAGCGGATCGGCGAACTCGTGCGCTCGCATCGCATTCGCAACATCACCGGCTGGACCAACAACTACTACGACGACATGGCCTGGCTCGCCATCGCTTTGGAGCGGGCGGAGCGGACCCAGAGCCTCACCGAGGCGCGCAGCGCGCTGGTCGCGCTGGAGAAGAAGCTGTACGACGCGTGGAATCCGGAGATCGGCGGCGGCATCCCGTGGCGCGTCCGCGCGGACTACTACAACGCGCCCGCCAACGGTCCCGCGGCCATCGCGCTCAGCCGCCTCGGGCGGCACAACCGCGCGCAGGAGATGGCGGACTGGCTGGACGCGACCCTGCGCGATCCCGGCACCGGCCTGATCCTGGACGGCATCCACCTGCCCTCCGGGGTGATCGAGCGCCCGACGTTCACCTACTGCCAGGGCGTGGTGCTCGGTGTGGAGGCGGAGCTGGCGATGCACACCGGAGAGCAGCGCCACCTGGACCGGGTGCACCGGCTGCTTGCCGCGGTGGAGGACCACATGACCGTCGGCGGCGTCATCAAGGGCGGCGGTGGCGGTGACGGCGGACTGTTCAACGGCATCCTCGCCCGCTACCTCGCGGTGGTCGCGGTGATGCTGCCCGGCGAGGATCGCCAGCAGGTCGCCGACCGGCGAACCGCGGCCGCGATCGTGCGGGCCTCGGCGACGGCTGCCTGGGCGAATCGGCTCGAGGTCGAGGGCGAGCCGCTGTTCGGCGCGGACTGGAGCAGGCCCGCGCAGCTGCCCGGTGGCATCGCGGGGGCCGGTTACTTCACCTCGGGTGGCTCGGTGACCTCGTCGAAGGTGCCCGAGCGCGACCTGTCGGTGCAGCTGTCCGGCTGGCTGCTGATGGAGGCCGCCTACCAGGTCAGCGCGGCCGGGATCTGATCGTCACGCCGATCCCGGCTCGGCCCGCGCCGGGCGCTCGGTCCGTGTCCGGTCCGGATCGCGTCGGGTCTGGGATTTCGCTGACTGCTAGCTCTACGGATGGGGACCGCGTCGGGCGCTCGCGCCGCATCCAAGATTGCGTAGAGCGCTCGCCCTGGGGCCAGGATTGTGCCGAGCGCTCGCTACCCGGCTGGATCCGCGGTGGGCGTCCGAGTTCTCAGTACTCGACCCTCGGCAGCACGACGGTCGGCGCGTCGACCTCCACGTCCACGTCGAACTCCTCCGCGGGCTTCGACATCTCCAGCCGGTAGTGCCGGATGCCGAGGATGGTCCCGATGATCAGCCCCACCACCAGCGTGCCGATCACGCCGGGCATCAGCCACGGCACGCGTTGCAGGAAGCTGCCCGCGTAGAAGCCGATGAGCAGCAGCACCGGGGCCCAGATGATGGCGCCGATGGTGCTGGCGATGGTGTATTTGCGGTGATCCATCTGCGCGGCGCCCGCGACCATCGGGCACAGCGTCCGCACCCACGGAATCCACCGGGCCACCAGCACCGCGAGGAAGCCGTGCCGTTGCAGCAACTCGGAGACGCGTTGCAGGTTGCGGGTGTTGATATACCGGCCGTCTTTGCGGGCCACCAAGCGGTGGCCGGTGCGTTGTCCGATGACGTACCCGACCTGGTTGCCGGTGATCGCGGCGACCATAGCGCCCACCGAGAGCGCCCACACCTGCGCTTCGCCGGTGGCGTGCGAGGCCATCACGATTCCCGCCGTGATCAGCATCGAGTCACCGGGCAGGAACAGCCCGACGATCAGGGCGCATTCCAGGAAGACGAAAGTAAGCACCACCGTCCAGACGAGCGCGGGGCCCGCCGAGATCAGCGGATCGAAACTGCCCATCGCGAGGGGCGACGCGCTGGACACTGGCCTCAGCGGGTGGTCTCGTTCGCCGAGGCGGTCAGCTCGGGCTCGACGACCTCGGGCTTTTCGGCGCCGCGGTTCAAGACCTTCTTCGCCACCGCCATGATCCCGGGCAGGATCGAGACGAACACGATGAGCAGGAAGATCGCCTCGACGTGGTCGCGGATGAAGCCGACGCCACCGAGGAAGTAGCCGAGGATCGTGACTCCGCCGCCCCACAGGACGGCGCCGACGATGTCGAACGCGACGTACTTGCGGTAGTCCATCTTGGACACGCCCGCCAGCACCGGCATGAAGGTGCGCACGATCGGCACGAACCTGGCCAGGATGATGGTCTTCGGGCCGTGCTTCTCGAAGAACTCGTGCGTCTCCGTCACGTAGGACTTCTTGAAGAACCGGGTGTCTTCCTTGCGGAAGATCGCCGGGCCGATGGCGCGGCCGATCCAATAACCACATTGGTCACCGGCGAAGGCGACGAACGTGACGGCGGGCACCAGCACCCAGATGGACACCGGCGGATTGTCCTGCGCCGCCAGCAGGCCGCCGGTGAACAGCAGGGAGTCGCCGGGAAGAAGCGGGAACAGCAGACCGGTCTCGATGAAGACGATCACGAGGATCGCGGGCAGCACCGCGTTCTTCAGCCACGTCTCCTGGAGCAGGTACATCGGGTCCAGCAACTGGGTCAGTGCGAGGTTGGTCGTCACCGATTCGGTCGCTGCCTGCAGAATCACGCGGCCTCCTGTCCCGGGATGCGGCTGGCCTATACATTGCTTGCCACCGCATCGGAAGCTGCCAGCGCAATTACCCGGCCCACAGTACCGGGTCACGCTGAGAATCCCCCGTCGAGCGAGAAATTACCCTTGATTAACCAGGCTGTGTGCTTGGCGCGCTGGCGCGCGCGGGTTCGCGGCCCTTATGTCTCGCATCCGAGCGGCCGAGACTCGCGACTACATCGCATGCGCTTCGGCCGCTCGGATGCGAGACGGCCGCGAACGGTCGCTCGTAAGACTCGCTCCGTGCGGGGCTGGGTGTGTGTGGAGGTCTCACCTCCGTAAGTACTGCCTGCCGCCCAGAGAAAGGCGGAGAAACGCCCCTGCCTTAGGGTATGGCCTGACAGAATTGGCTACCGCCTTTTGCCGCACGACACGGAGGTCTTCACAGTGCCCATCGCGACTCCGGAGGTCTACGCCGAGATGCTCGGTCGGGCCAAAGCGAACTCCTTTGCCTTCCCGGCCATCAACTGCACCTCGTCGGAGACGATCAACGCGGCCATCAAAGGCTTCGCCGACGCGGGCAGCGACGGCATCATCCAGTTCTCCACCGGTGGTTCGGAGTTCGGCTCCGGCCTCGGCGTGAAGGACATGGTCACCGGCGCGGTCGCGCTGGCCGAGTTCGCGCACGTGGTCGCCGCGAAGTACGACGTGACGATCGCGCTGCACACCGACCACTGCCCCAAGGACAAGCTGGACAGCTTCGTCCGTCCGCTGATCGCCATCTCCCAGGAGCGGGTGAACGGCGGCGGCCTCCCGCTGTTCCAGTCGCACATGTGGGACGGCTCCGCGATCCCGATCGACGAGAACCTGGAGATCGCCAAGGAGCTGCTCAAGGCCACCGCCGCGGCCAACATCATCCTCGAGGTCGAGATCGGCGTCGTCGGTGGTGAAGAGGACGGCGTCGAGGCCGAGATCAACGAGAAGCTCTACACCTCGCCGGAGGACTTCGAGAAGACCATCGACGCCCTCGGCGCGGGCGAGAACGGCAAGTACCTGCTCGCGGCCACCTTCGGCAACGTGCACGGCGTGTACAAGCCGGGCAACGTGGTGCTCAAGCCCGAGGTGCTGGCCGAGGGCCAGCGCGTCGCGGCCGCCAAGCTGGGTCTCGCCACGGACGCGCAGCCGTTCGACTTCGTCTTCCACGGCGGCTCGGGCTCGCTGAAGTCGGAGATCGAGGACTCGCTGCGTTTCGGCGTGGTGAAGATGAACGTCGACACCGACACCCAGTACGCCTTCACCCGTCCGGTCGCCGCGCACATGTTCTCGAACTACGACGGCGTGCTCAAGATCGACGGCGAGGTCGGAAACAAGAAGGCCTACGATCCGCGCGCCTACCTGAAGAAGGCCGAGACCTCGATGGCGGCGCGCGTCCTCGAGGCGTGCAATGATCTGAAGTCTGCGGGGCGGTCGATCAGCGCCTGACCCCTTTCTCTCCGGGGGCCCGAGCTCATGAGTCTTGATGTGCGTGTGCTCGGGCCCGTTCGGCTGCTCGTCGGTGGTGAGCCGGTGGCGGTCGGCGGGCCCAAGCCGCGAGCGTTGCTTGCCGCGTTGGCCGTCAATCGGCGGCGCGCGGTGGCATCGGCCGCACTGGCCGACATGGTGTGGAACGAGGATCCGCCGGATTCCTACGCCGCCAGCTTGCAGGTGTTCGTCTCGAATATCCGTAAGGCGCTGCGTAATTCGGGTGTGGATCCGGTGCAGGTGTTGCGCACCGAGTCCTCGGGCTACCGCTTGGAGATCCCCGAGGAGGCCTGCGACATCGGCCGTTTCGAGGCCACCAGGGATGCCGCGGCCAAGGCAGCTGGGGTCGGCGATCACGCGGGCGCCGCGCAGTTGTTCGGCAACGCCTTGCGCGAGTGGAGCGGCCGGGCGATGTCCGACCTGGCGGGTCTGCAGTTCGCCGACGGGTTCGCCACCGCGATGGACGAGGAACGGCTGCTGGCCGTCTCGGCCCGCATCGACGCCGAGATCGCCTGCGGGCGAGCCTCTTCGGTGATCAGCGAACTGGTCTCGATCACCAACGAGCATCCGCTGCGGGAACCGCTGTGGGGTCAGTTGATCACCGCGCTCTACCTCTCCGGCCGCCAGGCCGACGCCCTCGACGCGTGCCGCAGGGTGCGCACCGTGCTCGCCGACGAGCTCGGCATCGATCCGGGCCCCGCGCTGGTCGAGCTGGAACAGCGGGTGCTGCGCCAGGAACCGTTGAACACCATGGAGTTCAAGCGCACCGAGCGCTTGGCCGCCGCCATGACCGATACCGTCACCGAGCTGCCGCGCTCGGTGCGCAGCGGACAACTGCGCATGCCGGACGGGCGGGTGCAGCCGATCGCGTTGGGCGGCATGCGGATCGGCCGGATGACCGACAACGACCTGGTGCTCGACGACCCGAAGGCCAGCCGCTACCACGCGCACATCATGCCGAGCCGGGCCGGACTCCTGATCAAGGACCTGCATTCGGCCAACGGCGTGTACATCAACGAGGAGGCGATCGAAAGCGGGGCGTTGCTCGCCGACGGCGACGTCATCCGGATCGGGGCGACCATCCTGACCTTCCAGGCGGTGCAGTAGGCGGGCGGAGGTACATCCGAATCCCCGTGCATGGTCGCAGCGACGACGCGGAGGTACATCCCATCGGACGCCTCTCCGTGCATGGTCGCGGCGATGGTGCGGATGTGCCCCTCAACAGACGCTTTCGGACACAACCCGCGCACGGCCGGAGCGACGGCAGCGGCACTGCTCAGTTGCAGGCGATGCCGTCGCCGTCCGTGTCCAGGTACGACGCGTAACCGGGCTGGCCACGGTATAGCGGCCAGGCCCCCTCGGCGCGCACCTGATCGCAGTTGGCGTAGTACCGGCGCGGGCGCTCGTCGTCATCCTTCGGCGGCGGGACGTTGTCGCCCTTCGGTCCCGGCCGGTACGTCGGTCCGGGATCGGCGTCCCTCGGGCCGGAGACCACGGAGAACGGCGGGGACTCGGCGATGGCGGGCGCGGCCATCCCGATCAGGGTCACGGCGCCGAATGCCGCGGCGGCGCATCGGCGTATCACTGAATTGCTCACGTACCCAACGTGCGCCGCGAGAAGCGGTCCGTCAACAGTTCGCGCACGGCCGGGGCGGAGTTACGGCGTTCAACGCGATGGCGGGCGCGGTCCGTCAACGCCCACGCACGGCCGGGAGGTGCTCCAACGTGCACTGCCGGACGCGGCTCCGACACTCTTGTCTATGCGGGGGTTTCGGAAAATACCGCCTGGCCTGTGGGTGGTGACCGGTAGGGTCGACCCGATCTTGCAGAGCATGGAACGTCGAGGGGTTGTGTATGGCCAGGCGGCTGGTGGCCGCGGTCGGCGCCGTGGTGTTCGGCGCGGGCGCGTTGATGTACGGCGACCGGTCGCTCGCGCTTGCGACGCCCGAGCCGGGTATCGCGGCGGGTGTGCCGGGCAGTGGTCCATGCGTGAGTGATCCGCGGCCCGTGCACGAACCGCTGGTCCCCAAGACCCTCGAGGTGCCGATCCCGTACCCGGTGATCACCGTCCTGCCGCCGCAGCAGCCCGACCCCCAGCCGGTGCGCACCGACACGGCGCTGCCCGACGACCCGTGCATGAACCCGTGCCCCGATCTCACCGACGGCCCGCCGCCTCCGCCCGGCCTGGCCGGTCAGCTCGGTATTCCCGAGATTCTGTTGAGCCCCAAGCCTTTCCACTTCGGGGTGCCCGGTCCCGGACCGGATCCCGGCCCCGTACCGCCGCCACCGCCGCGCGTCGACGCACCGGTCGAGCCCGCGGCGCAGTCGCCCGCGCGCCCGGCGCCGCGCATCGCGGGAGTGCGCGAGGTGGCCAAACAGACCGGCGCGAACTCGGTGAACCGCACCGACAAGCGCTGGCAGGTGGACGGCACGGATCTCGGCATCATGTGGGAGAGCGCGCCGGGGGAGATCGCGGTCGCGTTCGGCGACACCGTCGGGCGCGGGTTCCATCCGCCAGGCGGCATGGGCGGCGACTGGCGCAGCAACGTGCTCGCTTTCAGCACCGACCGCGAGCTGTCCGACGGGATGACCTACGACCGGATGGTCACCGACGGCCGGTGCCACGCCGCCGAGGTGCTGTCCAGCCGCAAGCTCGACAACGTCGAGATCACCACCATCCCGACCTCCGGTTTCGCACTCGGCGACCGGCAGTACCTGAGCTACATGTCGATTCGCACCTGGCACAGCGTGCCGGGCACGTTCTTCACCAACTACGGCGGCATCGCCTACTCCGACGATCACGGCCAGACCTGGACCAAGGACCCGCACGCGCGCTGGGACAACATCTTCGGTCTCGCGAATTTCCAGGTGAGCGCGATGGTTCCGCACGGCGACCACGTCTACATGTTCGGCACGCCCAACACCCGGCTCGGCTCCGTCGGCCTGGCCAGGGTGGCGAAAGACCAGATCCTCAACACCACCGCCTATCAGTACTGGCGGGACGGACAGTGGACACCCGTGGGCGGAACGGGCGGCGCGACACCGATCGTCGACGCGCCCGCGGCCGAACTCTCGGTCCGCTACGACGTGACGCGCGACGTCTGGCAGATGAGTTACCTCGACACCGCGCGCGCCGCCATCGTTGTGCGCGAAGCGAATTCACCGCAGGGCGTGTGGTCCGCCGGCACGCCGACCGTCACCGTGCTCGACTATCCCGAGCTGTACGGCGGTTTCATCCACCCGTGGTCGACGGGTTCGGATCTGTACTTCAAGATCTCGACGTGGAGCGACTACAACGTCTACCTGATGCACGCCACCCTCGAGGAGTGACGGTCAGGAGAAGCGGACCTCGGCGACGGCGCGGCCGAACAGCTTGCGGCCGTCCGAGGTGCCGCCGAGCACGATGGTGCCCGCGCGCCGCTCGGTATCGAGCGATTTGATCTTGCCGGTGAACTCGATCGTGGCCGCCGCGTCGGGGGGCACCGGAACGAAACCGGAGAAGCGGACGCTGAACTTCTCGATGGCCGTGGGATCGCCGAGCCAGGAGGTCAGGTACTCGGCGGCCAAGCCCATCGTCAGCATGCCGTGCGCGACGACGGTCGGGAGGCCGACCAGCTCGGCGGCGCGCTCGCTGAAGTGAATCGGGTTGGGATCGCCCGCGACGCCCGCGTAGTTGGCCAGGTCGCCACGGGTCAGCGACGCGGTGCCCGCGGGCAGCTGGTCGCCGACGGTCAGCTCGTCGAAGTCCTGCGCGGTGTGCACGGGCCGCGACGGGGCGACGTGTGAGTGCTCGTTCGCGTCGGATTCGATCAGGCCGGGCGCGTCGGGCTGGAAGGGATCGCCCGGCTCCGGACGCGAGTGCATGAAGATCTTGTCGACCGCCGCGACCAGGTTCGGGTCGACCTCCGCGCCGCGGCGGGCCACGATCGTGGTCGAGCCGATCTGCAGGATCTCGTCGTCCTGGTTGGCCAGCTCGAACTTCACGGTGATGAAGTCGTTGTCGCCGAACTGCCGGATCGACTCGATCAGCATCCCGGTGCGGATGGTGTCACCGGCCAGGATCGGCCGGTGCATCTCGAAGACCTGGTCGGTCTGCAGGATCTGGGTCAGGTCGTAGTCGGTGAGCACCGTGTCCAGCAGCGCCTTGGTGCCCGTCATGCCGATCACCGAGGCGAAGGTCGGCGGCGCGATGATGCTGTCGTAGCCGAGCTCGCGGGCGTGCGGTTCGCCGTGGTGCGCGTAGTGGTGGTTCTGCACCGCGCGCGCGAACTCCCGCACCTTCTCGCGGCCGACCTCGTAACGGTCTCGAACCTGGAATCGTCGTCCCGCCAGTGACGCCGTATCCACGGCTCCAGGCTCCGCCATCGTCTGCTCCCTGCCCATGATCCGGGCCATGCTACTGGCCGTACCGGTCCGTTGACCAGGTAAGTGTGAGCACTGGCACCGCTTACCCGGTTTGACGCCTACGGAGTACCAGCGGGCGGATCACAGACCTTCCAGCCCGCGTCGGTGCGCTCCAAATCGAAGGTACGCGCTGAGCGTTTACCCGGATCTGCCTCGGTGTATACCGTCGCCTGAGCGATCGCCGTGCTGTCGGTGATCCGGATCGCGTCGATGCTGTCCACCACCGGGATGTTCTTGCGCTCCTGGGAGAGCTGGTGCACGCCGGCGAACTGGTCGTCGGGGATGTTCTTGTAGAAATCGTGCAGCGGTCCGCAGGTGCTGCTGCGCAGCGTCACGAGATCGCCGTCGCGCAGCGCGCTCGTGTAGTCGCCGATCGCGGTGCGGACCTTGTCCTCTTCGGTCTCACTGCTCGTGAGCGCGAACAATCCGACGACGGCGAGCACCAGCACCACGGCCGCGGCGCCTGCCGCGAGCAGCCAGCGCTTGGAGCGACCCGCGGGCGCCGGTTCCGCGGCCTTGACCGGGGTCGGCGGGACCTGGGTCGGCGGGGCCGGGGGGATGCGCTGCGGCTGAGCCATCGGCCGCGGCGGCTGCTGTGGCTGTGGTGGTTGCGGCGGCTGCTGGGGCGGGCGCTGAACCGGGGCATCCATCACCGACTGCGCCGGACGGGTCGCGTTGAGGTCGGCGGGTGACGGCGCGGACGCTGCCTGGCGCGGCTGGGCGGCGGGGCGAGGCGCCGACGGACGGGTGTCCTCGACCTCGTCGGGCGCGCTCGGCGGCGGACCCGACGGACCCTGCTGACCTGCTTGCTTCGGACCCGGCGCGGGGCGCGGGGTGGTCGGCGGCTTCGACAGCGGCGGACGCTGCCCCTGCACCCGATCGGTGGCGGGCCGCTGGATCGGCAGCGCCATCGTCTTCGCATCGTCGTCGCCGGGGTGCGCGACGATCGGCATCGCCATGGTCACGGAGTCATCCGCGGCGATCTCGACCTGATCGTCCTGCGGCTCCCGCCGCAGCTCGACCTGCTCGTCCTGCGGCTCCCGCCGCATCACCACCGTCTTGGCATCCGTGCCGCCCGAATCGGGCTCGTCGTGTTCGTCGTCCTCGTACAGGCCAACCAAGTCGACCCGCCGCATGACCATGGTCTCGTAGTCGGCGCTCGACGGTTCGCCACCCTCGGGACTCTGTTCTCCCGAAGCGCCCGGCTGGTTCTGCGGAATCTCCGTGGTCGCGGCTTCGGTCGCGCCGGGGTGAGGGGGAGCGTCTTGTGCGGGAGTCGCGGTCTGACCGGCATGTCCGGCACTCTGCTGCGCGGCGGCGGCCTGGGTCGCGCCCTGACCGGCGGAGCCGCCCTGTTGGGCGGCGGCAACACCTTGCTGTTGCGAACCCGTGCCTGACTCAGCGGCAGACTTGGCCGCAGCTGCTGCGGCGGCTCCGGCGGCTGCCGTGCGACCCTCACCGGCACTCGGGCTCTGCTGCCCGGCAGGTCCGCCCTGCTGTCCTGCGCTCGGGCTCGCACTGGCGGGGCCACTTTGCTGCCCTGCGGGACCACCCTGGTGTCCTGCGGCTGCGCCCAGGCCCGCGGGTCCGCCCTGCTGAGCAGCGACTGCGCCCTGCCCGCCGGGACCACCTTGCTGTCCGGCGGGCCCGCCCTGCTGAAGGCCGCCGGGTGCGCCTTGCCCCGCAGTCGAGACGCCTTGCCGATCGGCGGCATTCCGTTGAGCGGCGGCAGTACCCTGCTGAGCGGCGGCAGCGCCGAGCGTCGATGCGTTTCCTCGATCGCCCGACGGTGCCTGTTGAGCAGCAGCACCCTGCTGTCCGGCGGCTGCGCCCTGACCAGCGGGGCCACTTTGCTGTCCGGCGGGAGGGCTCTGCTGTGCGGTGCCGCCGGGTTGGGTGGCGGCAGCGCCTTGCTGAGCGGTGGTGGGGCCCTGCGGGTGCGGAGCCGCGCCGGACTGAGCTGCTGCGGGCTGGGAGCCCGCCGATGACGCGACGGTCGCGCGCCCTGAAGCAGATGCACCCGAGCCCGGCTGTCCGGCGGGGGCGCCCTGCTGCGCAGCACCGCCGGCGGTGCCGGGTTGTCCGCCGGGACCCTGCCCGGTGGCAGCGCTTTGCGCGGCGGGACCGCCCTGCTGCGCGGAGGCGGATTGTTGAGCGGACGCGGCATCGGGCTGCGCAGGGGTCACGCTCGGCCCGTTCCCGGAACCCTGCTGCGCGGCAGCGCTCGGTCCGCCGGATCGAGTGCCCTCACCGGCGGCGGGCACCGACTGGGCAGCATTTCCGGCCGCAGCGGCGGTTCGCGCGGTGTCGGCCCCGGCAGGAACGCCCGATCGAGTGGCAGCGGTTCCGGTCGCGGCGGAGCTGGACTCTGCCGCAGTGGCCGCGCCTGGCTGAGCGACGTTGGAGGGGGTGCCTGCGGCGGTGGCGGGGCTCGGAGTGCCCTGCTGAGCGACGGGAGCGCCGGGCTGGGCGGCGTCGGTTCCGGGTGTGCCCTGCTGAGCGGATGTGGGGACTGTCCCAGCGCCTGCTGCGGGGCTCGTGCCAGCCGAGCCGCTGCGCGGGATTTCCGTGGTTGCCGCGTCGATTGCGCTGAGTTTTCGAGCGCTGGCGGTAGCGCGGTCGGTGGGCGCGCTTTCCTGGGTGGACGCGGCATCGCGCTGTCCCGGGGTCACGTGCTCCCAGCCCTGGGAATCGCTCTGCTGAGCGGCGGTGGAAGTGCTTGGTTGCGCGGCAGGAGTGCCGGGGTGAGCGGCGGTTCCGGGTGCACCCTGCTGAGCGGATGACGTACCAGATGAGGCGGCCTCGGCTCCCTGGGCCGCGGCTGCTGCAGGGCCTGTGCCGGTCGAACGACCGGGCTCGGCGGCCGAGCCCCTGCGTGGGATTTCAGTGGTTGCCGCATCGATTGCGCCGAGCTTTTGAGCGCCGGTGGTCGCGCGGTCGGCGGGCGCGGTCTGCTGGGTGGACGCGGCCTCGCGCTGGCCCGGGGTCGGGCTGCCCTGGGAATCGACGTGCTGTTCGGCCGCACTCTGCCCCCCGGAGCGGGTGCCTTCTTCCGAGCCGGGGAGGCTGGCCGCGGTCCCGGTGCCTGTGGGAGCAGCTGCCGCGGTGCTCGCGGTCGATCGATCACTGCTGCGCGGAATTTCCGTGGTCGCCGCGTCGAGCTTGCGAGCGCCGCCGGCATCAGGCGCGTCTTGCTGCGCCCCGGGGGTTCCCTGCTGACCGGACCCTTCGGACCGACCCTGCGGTGCGCCCGGTCTATCGGCTGCCGCGGCCGGCGCGTCTGCGTTGTCGTCCTGATCCCAGGTCGCGCCGAAGCCGCCTCCGGAAATGATCCGCGACGGGGTCGAGCCCGCCGAGTCCGCGCTCGGCGGCGTGGCGGGCATGGGCTGGGTGGGGGTGGTGGCCTGCGGGTGCACGACGGGACGCCGGTCGCGCGGGTCCCGCGCTCCCGCCTGTTCGGCGGAACCGGAATCGCGTACCGGGTTCTTCTCGTCGTTCGGGTCGGACACCTACTACCCCTCGCTCATGCGGATCTGTGCAGTCGACGGCCAGCCTAATAGGCGCGGCGGGACGAAGTCCTTCAAAAACCTCGTGCGCGGCCACAGTGAATGCGGAGCGTGTCGGCGACGCCCCCGGCCCGCGGGCGCGACCGCCCACCCGAAGTGCACAATTGACCGCATGACCTCGTTCGGTGATCTGCTCGGCCCGCAACCGGTACTGCTACCCGAAAACTCCGAAGCGGAGGACGCGCTGCTCGACAACACCGATCCGGTGCAGGTCGCGGCCGCGCACCCGGCGGCGTCGATCGCCTGGGCCTACCTCGCCGAGGCCGCTCTGGAGCGCGGCGGCGCCGGGGAAGCGGACGCCGTGGTGAACCACGACATCGTCGCCGCCTACGCCTTCGCCCGCACCGGATATCACCGTGGCCTCGACCTGTTGCGCCGCAACGGCTGGAAGGGTTTCGGCCCGGTGCCGTGGAGCCACGAACCCAACCGCGGCTTCCTGCGCAGCGTCGGGGCGCTGGCCCGGGCGGCCAGGGCGATCGGCGAGGCCGAGGAATACGCGCGCTGCCTGGACCTGCTGGAAGACTGTGACCCGCGCGCCGCGGCTGAGCTCGGCCTCGACTGAGTCGTAGTTGATCGACCCCGCCTCGCGTTTCGGCGTCGCCACGGCCAGCGGCGCGGAGCAGTTGCGCGGCGCTTGGACGCGCCTTCGGATGTCGGCTCTGCCGATCGTGCAGTGCGCGCTCGGCGCGGCGCTGGCCTGGTTCATCGCGCACCAGATCATCGGCCACCCGGTGCCGTTCTTCGCGCCGACCGCGGCGGTCGTCTCGATCGGCATCTCGTTCGGTGCGCGGCTCAAGCGTGCCATCGAGCTGGTGGTCGGCGTCGCGGTCGGCATCGGCATCGGGGATCTGTTCATCTCCGGCGCGGGCACCGGCGTCTGGCAGATCGCGCTGGTGGTCGGAGTGGCCATGGCGCTGGCCGTGTTCCTCGACGGCGGTTCCATCATCACCATGCAGGCGGCCGGTTCGGCGGTGCTGGTCGCCACCCTGATGCCGCCTGGGGTGGGCGGCAGCTTCTCCCGCATGATCGACGCGCTGGTCGGCGGACTGGTCGGGGTCGTGATCGTCGCGGCGATCCCGCTGCATCCGGTGCGCCGCGCCCGCGAGCACGCCGCGGAAATCCTTGCGGTGATGGGTAAATCGCTGACGCAGTGCGCCGACGGTCTGCTCGAGCAGGATCAGGAGAAGATCCGCGCGGCCCTTGCCGCCGCGCGCGCGACGCAGTCGCAGATCGATTCGCTGCGCTCCACCCTGGAGGGCGGTCGCGAGATCAGCCGAATCTCCCCGCTGTATTGGAACTCTCGCGCCCGCTTGGAGCGCATTCGCGCCACCGCCGACCCGCTCGACAACGCCGTCCGCAACACCAGGGTGCTGCTGCGCCGTTCGCTCACCCTGGTGCGCGACGACGAAATCCTCGACCCGCGCCTCGTGGACGAGGTGGAGCGCCTGGCCCAGTCCGTCGACGTAATACGCAGAATGATGCTGGCCGATCCCGGTGAACAGCCCGATCAGGCGGAGGCGGCCAGGGTGTTGCGCACCGTCGCCAAGGGTGCGCGGCCGGAACTCGTGGCGGGCTCGGGACTTTCGGCGCACGTGGTGTTCGCGCAGGTGCGTTCGATCGTGGTCGATCTGATGCAGGTGTGCGGCATGAAGCGGATCTCGGCGATCGCGCTGTTGCCGCCGACCGTCCCGAATCCCTATGTGCGCCCGGAGGAATGAGCCGGGCTACTCAGCGGTTTTCGGACAATCGCACGGCCCGCGAGGAATTCGGCCGCGTTCGCGCCGCCTCGAGATGATCTTCGGGTAGTCCACTACTCGCGTCCGGCCGCGCCCCGTTCCCTAATCTCCTTGCATGACCGCGATAACGAGGGGTATTGCGGTCGAACACTTCGCACGACGACGCAGCGCCGCACCGGCCAATATGGTGTGGTGGCCGGGCGGGTTGCGGCGCAACGGCGTCGAGCGGAGCAGGTCGCCCGGTCTCGCTGCGGGGCCGGGCGGCCGATGAGCTCAGAGCCAGAAACGTACCGAGCTCGCACCCCTTGCGATCCACGAGGACTCGACGCCGAACACCTCGCAGATGGTGTAGATCGCGTCGAAGAACGGCTCGTTGATCGCGGGCGTCAAGATCAGCGCGAACAGCAGCAGCATGCCCAGCGGCTTGAGCTGATCCAGGGAACGCCGGGTCTGATAACTCAGCGAGGGTTCGAGAATCCCGTATCCGTCGAGACCGGGAATCGGCAACAGGTTCAGCACCGCCGCGGTGACTTGCAGAAAGGCGAGGAACGCCAGCCCGTACCAGAACGCGGCGTGCGAGGTCTGGCTGCCGTACACCTCCACCGCGATGAGCAGCACTACCGCGAAGGCGGCGTTGACCGCCGGACCCGCGCCGCTGATCAGCCGCTGCATCCGCGCGCTGACGCTGTGCGTGTGCACGTACACCGCGCCGCCGGGCAGACCGAATCCGCCGAGCGCGATGAACACCACGGGCAGCACGATCGACAGCAACGGGTGCGAGTACTTCAACGGATTCAGCGTGAGATATCCGCGCAGCTCTACCTCGTGATCGCCTGCGCGCCAAGCCATGTAGGCGTGCGCGAACTCGTGCAGGCACAGCGTCACGATCCAGCCGGCCACCACGAGCACGAATACGCCGACGCCGGCGCGCGTCGATCCGTAGTCGGATGCCCAGGCCAGCACGCCGCCCGCGATGGTGATCGCCACGACGAGCAGGAACACGGGGCTCGGACGAACGGCGCCGAGACCCGTACGGCGCTGGGGGAAGGAGTAATTCATCGCACCAGTAGCCAGGTTTCGTGATGTCGGTAGAAGGTCGAGCGCGGCACCGGGCGCTCGGTGAGAATGCCGTCGCGGGTGACCACCGCGCCCGGCGTCCCGAGCTGCGCGGCCCGGCCCTCGAGCCAGCGGCGCTTGCGCAGACCCTTCCGCACGGTCGCCCGGACGCCGGGCATGTGCAGGGTGGGCGAGATGTGCATCGCGGTGACCGTGCCGGAGAACAGCTGGACGTCGTCCACGTAGGCCTCGCCCTCCAGCTTGGCGCCTTGGGGGCCGGTGATGGTCGCTCGACCGACCAGCACCTTGCCGGTGTCGTCGCGAATCAGCGGGGTCGCCAGCGCCTTGCCCTCGATCGCCCGCTTGGCGGCCGCGTTGCCACTGCCGGTCTGGTAGGCGCGTGATCCGTAGGTCTTGTCGATCGGCACGTAACCGATCTCGACGTGCAGCCGCTCGGTGCGCATCAGGTGGGTCAATACCGCGGCCAGTGCGGCGTCTTCGCCGAGCACGATCAGGCGCGGCAGGCTGTCGGCGGCGAGCACCGGGAGGAGTTCGTCGATCACCGAGGTGTCGGGGACAGCGGCCGTCTGAGTTGTCGACAGTGCGGCGAGAGCGATCGGGACCGGCACACCATCGCAGCGGAGAACGTGGGTACTCAAACTGCCGTACACCCTCCTCGAATCCTGCCGGCACACCCCGCCGACTCCCTCGCACCTATCTGGCGGGCTCGCTGCCCCGGTCCGCCCGCAGCAACCATAGCCGTGTTCAACCCGCCGCGCCCGGGCCGAGTCGGCATTGTGACCGGCGTAGTGTGCCGTCCCGCCAGGGTGCCCTAGGCCATTGGGTAAAATGTGCTTCCGGCCACCGCCTCAGTACGGCAGGTAGCTGCAACACGAGTGTGTTGCGCGTCGAACCGTAGGAGACACCACCATGCCGGCAATCGTCCTCATCGGCGCCCAGTGGGGCGACGAGGGTAAGGGCAAAGCAACCGATCTGCTCGGCGGCAGACTGCAGTGGGTGGTCCGATACCAGGGCGGCAACAATGCCGGCCACACCGTGGTGCTGCCCAATGGTGACAAGTTCGCACTGCATCTCATCCCGTCCGGCATCCTCACCCCGGGTGTGCGCAATGTCATCGGCAACGGTGTCGTGGTCGACCCCGGCGTGCTGCTCGCCGAGCTGGCCGGGCTGGAGGATCGCGGCGTCGACACCTCGGGCCTGCTGCTCTCGGCCGACGCGCACCTCATTATGCCGTACCACGTGGCCATCGATAAGGTCACCGAGCGCTTCCTCGGCAACAAGAAGATCGGCACCACCGGCCGCGGCATCGGCCCGTGCTACCAGGACAAGGTGGCCCGCGTCGGCGTGCGCGTCGCGGACGTGCTCGACGAGAAGATCCTCACCCAGAAGGTCGAGGCCGCCCTGGAGTTCAAGAACCAGGTGCTGGTGAAGATCTACAACCGCCGCGCGCTGGATCCGCAGCAGGTGGTGAACGAAGTGCTGTCCATGGCGGAGAGTTTCAAACACCGCATCGCCGATACTCGGCTGCAACTCAACGAGGCGCTCGAGCGTGGAGAAACCGTGCTACTCGAGGGCTCGCAGGGCACCCTGCTCGACGTCGATCACGGCACCTACCCGTACGTCACGTCGTCCAACCCGACCTCGGGCGGCGCGGCCGTCGGTTCTGGCATCGGACCGAACAAGATCAACACGGTGCTCGGCATCCTCAAGTGCTACACCACCCGCGTCGGCTCGGGCCCGTTCCCGACCGAACTGTTCGACCAGTACGGCGAATTCCTCGCCAAGCAGGGCGGCGAGGTCGGCGTCACCACCGGCCGCGCGCGGCGCTGCGGCTGGTTCGACGCGGTGATCGCCCGCTACGCTACGCGCGTCAACGGCATCACCGACTACTTCCTCACCAAGCTGGATGTACTGTCCAGCTTGGACCGGGTACCGATCTGCGTCGCGTACGAAATCGATGGTAAGCGCGTGGACCAGATGCCCACAACGCAGACCGAGTTCCACCATGCCAAGCCGATTTACGAGGAAATGCCGGGCTGGTGGGAGGATATTTCCGGAGCGCGAACCTTCGAGGACCTGCCCGTCAACGCGCAGGCGTACGTGCGGCGGCTCGAGGAGCTGTCGGGGGCGCGGATCTCCTGCATCGGCGTCGGTCCCGGCCGTGACCAAACGATCGTCAGGCACGACGTCCTCGGCTGAACCACAGCGTTTTTCCGCTCACGACGCGCTGAGCGCGGCCGCCATTCGCAGTTCCCTTCGATCATGAACGGCGAAGAACTACAGTTAGATCATGGCTCGGAACTGGCCGATGATCGAGCGCGAGACCGAGTTCGAAGCAATTCGGTCCGCACTAACCGGTTCGGCGTACGTAGGTGCTGTCCTGACCGGTGATGCCGGGGTGGGCAAAACGACGCTGGCCAGACAGGCGACCGCGGCGGTCGGCGGGAGTATTCGGTGGGTTGCGGGCACGGAGTCGGCCCGCAGTATTCCGCTGGGCGTCTTCGCACACATGGTCGGTGTCTACACGGCACACGACCCGGTGACGTTCATGTCCGCCGCGCGGGAGGCCCTGCTCGCCGACGGGCACACCATCATCGGCGTCGACGACGCCCATCTTCTGGACCAACTGTCCGCAACCTTGCTGTTGCAGTTGGCCATCGACAAAGCCGCCCATATCGTCGCCACCGTGCGCAGCGGGGTCCAGGTCCCCGACGCGGTGACCTCGCTGTGGAAGGACGGGCACCTGCTGCGCGTCGACCTCAACCCGTTCACCCAGTCGCAGAGCGTCGACCTGGTCGAGTCGATGCTCGGCGGTCAGCTGGAGGGCTTCACCGCCAATCTGATGTGGGAGTCCTCCGGCGGAAACGCTCTGTTTCTGCGGCATTTGGTCGAGGGCGCGCTGGAGGCGGGCACCCTGCGCCAGGTCAACGGCGTGTGGCAGCTGCGCGGACGCGCCGCGGTGACCTCGGAATTGGCTGCGCTGCTCGAGGATCGGGTCGAGCAGTTGCCCGAGCAGGTGCTTCGGGTGCTGGAGCTGCTCACCTTCTGCGAGCCGATCGATCTCGACGTGCTCGCCGAGCTGGCGGGCGAGGACGCGGTGGAGGCCGCCGAAACCCGCGGTGTGATTCGCGTTGTGGAGAACGCCCACCAGCTCATCGTGCGCTACAACCATCCGCTGTTCGGCGAGGTCATCCGGCGCAGGCTCGGCATCGCGTCGGCCCGGCGGCTGCGCGGCAGGCTGTACTCCTCGCTCAGGGAGCGCCGCATCAATTCCGCCGCCGACCGCATCCGGTTGGCCGAATTGGCTTTGGACAGCGACAAATCCGCCGATCTGGAACTCTTCGAAGCGGCCGCTGCCGACGCCATCGGGTTGGCCAACCTGCCGCTCGGCGAACGGTTCGCCAGGGCCGCGGTGGAGCGGCGCGGCGGGGTCGAGTCGGCCGATCTGCTCGCCAGGGCGCTGCTGTGGCAGGGGCATCGGATCGAGGCCGAGCGCACGCTGGCCAGCTTCGACGCCGACAAGCTCAACGAGGTGCAGCTGGCCCGCTGGGGCAGCACCCGGGTGTCGAACCTGTTATGGGCCATGGGTGATGCCGACCGTGCCGACGAGGTGCTCGCCCAGATCCGGGAGCGGGTCAAGCATCCGAAGATCATCGCCACGTTCGCCGGGCTGGCCTCGGCGTGCGCGGTGAACGAGAACCGCATCGAGGACGCGTTTTCCGAGGCCGAGTCGGTGATGACCACCGAAGGCGCTCCGCACTGGGCGGTCTGGTGGGCGTCCTTCGGCGGCGGTCTGGCCTTGGCGCTGATGGGCAAGGCCGAGGCCGCAAGGCAGTACGCGGCCCGCGGGCACGAGGTAGAGCGCGAGATCGATGGGCTCAACCGGTTCATGTCCACCCACGCCGAGGTGCTCGCGCTGATCTACAGCGGCGAGTTCGAGGCCGCGAGGCGTTGCGCCGCACCGAATTTCGGCTACACCGCGCCGGGGCAGTATCTGGCCTGGGGCATGTCGAAGATCCTGCAGGGCACCGTCGACGTGGCGCAGGGACGCTTCATCGACGGCATCGAACACCTGGAGCAGGCGCTGGCTGCACTCACCACCGAGGGTGCGGCCGCGTGGTTGTTCCCGGCGAGAATTCGTCTAGCGGAAGCCTATTCGGCCTTGGGCCGCGCGCAGGACGCCGCCGAATCGGTGGCCGAGGCGGTGCGCCGCGGCGGTCGGCACAGCGCCGTCTACGAGCCGCAGCTCGAGATCGCCAAGGCCTGCGTCGCGGGCGCCGAGGGCACCGTCACCCCGGCCGTCCGGCTGGCGATCGGCGCGGCCGACGCGGCCGCGCGTTCGCGTCAGCACGCCATCGAGGCGATGGCGCTGCATACCGCCGCTCGCTTCGGCGACCACACGGTGGCGGGCAGGCTCGCGGACCTGGCGGCCCGGGTGGACGGTCGGCTGGTTCAAGCCCAAGCCAAGCACGCGGTCGCGCTTGCCGCCCACGACGGACCCGGACTCGACGCCGCCGCAGCCGAATTCGAGGCCATCGGCGCGGTGCTCTCGGCCGCCGACTCCGCCGCCCAGGCCGCATCGGCGCACGAGCGGGCGGGCGACCGTCGCCGCCTGCTCGAATCCGCCGCCGCCGCAAACCGACTCTCCGCGGCCTGCGGCGGTGCCGCCACCCCCGCACTGCGCAAGGCGGCCCAACCGCTGCCCCTCACCGCCCGCGAACGCGAGATCGCGAACCTGGTCGCGGCCGGCCTGTCCAACCGCCAGATCGCCGACCGGCTCACCGTCTCGGTCCGCACCGTCGAGGGGCATTTGTACCGGGCCTGCATCAAGATGGACGTCACCGACCGCGAGTCGCTGGGGGCTTTGATGCGCGGGGAGTCGCCCGCGTAGGGCGTGGATGCTCGCGGGTTGGTGCGGCCATCCCGGACCCGGCCGTCAGCGGCAGCATCGGCAGGCGCGCTTTGGTCGGCGTGCACCCGCCGCGCCTGGCGTTGCGCTGTGCCGTACGTGGCCGCGGTGTCGTTGTGGCCGGGCTTGATCTCTGGCCATCTAGTGGCTACCGGATCGAGCGACCCGGGCCGACCGGGTACGGTCAGCTCTAAGCGATCGAGGAGGGTGTCGACGATGGCGCGGTGGGCAGTGGCAATGGGTGCGGCGGTGGTCGCGCTCGCGGCGCTGTCCGGGTGCGCCCAGTCGGGGACGCCCGTGCCGTCGTCCGCCGTGGTGAGCACCGCGCCCGCCCTGAACCCCCAGCAGGAGCGCAACCGGCGCATCCACGAGCGACTGCTCGAGCTCGGCTGTACGACCAACAGCTGCATTCAGACCTATTTCGCCTGCATGGACGGCTACCTCACCGGCGAGGCGTGCGAGTTCTACCGGCAGCATCCGCCGGAGAAGTGAACGAAAGAGCCCAGAACTCGAGTCCAAAAGTCGTCGCAGCATCCGGCTCGGACGGATGCTGCGACGACTTCGGGGTTCGAGGCTCTTCGATGCGCGTACTCAGGCGGGCTGCAGCTGCCCGGACCGGCGCGCGGACTGCACCACTCGCTCGGTGCGCAGCCCAGCCGCGAACACCGCGACCCAACCCCAGGCCAGGAACGAGGCGATCGGGAAGGTGATGCTGGTCAGCGCCGGAACCGATACCGGAAGCACGACATAGACCACCGCGATCACGATGCTGAGCACGGCCGCCCCGGTGCGCTGCTCGCTGCGGAACCGCCGCGCCAGGATGACCATGACAGCGACCAGCGCCAGCCCGGCGACCGACGCGAACACCGCGTGCAGCGTGCCGTGCCAGGTCATCACCTCGGCGGCGCCCGCCGGGTAGCCCCGGTACGGGTCGCAGACGAAAACGCCCGCCCCGATCATCCCGGCGGCGAACACCCCGACCAAGCGCGGCGCCCACACCCGGCCGATCCCGGTGGTGAGGCCGCGATGCAGCCCGGCCGCGACCAGTGCGAACAGCGCGCCGGTCACCAGGAAGTTCGCGATCTGGATCCAGCCGTGTGAGCCGATCGCCAGTTGGCTGATCATGTGCTCGCGCAGGTCGAATCCGTCCTTGGTGAACGCCTGTGCCAGCGCCACCACGAAGAACATCGGGGTGGCGAGAATGCCTGCGGCCAAAAGCTTTTCGGTCTTCATGGGGGCTCCTCAGCGGGGTCTCTTCGGCCGCGTTGGGCCGTTACGGGTGTAGACGGAGCCCCGCTCGCGAATTCATCGCCGCGCGCCGGAATACAGCGGCGCAGGGTTTTCGCCGCGCGCCTGGCGGATCGTGTCGGCGCGCGGGGATCGGTGCTCGCGGAGGAGTCCACGGGTTCCGCCGTGGCGGACGGACAGGCCGTGCCTGCCGTGGGTGGAGCTGCGTGCCGGACGCGTCGAGCGCTGCGTGGCCGAGCATGCGGGTGGAGCCGCGCCCCGGGCCGTGGTCCTCGATCCGCCGCGCGCGGGTGCGGGCAAGGATGTCGTCGCCGCGGTGGCGACGGCGAATCCCGCCCGCGCCGTCCACATCGGTTGTGACCCGGCGGCATTCGCCCGCGACCTCGGCCTCTACCAATCGCACGGCTCTCGCCTCACCGACCTGCGCGCTGCGCTCGAGCACCTATTAGTTGCGCTCGAGCATCTATCGCCGCGCTCGCGAACCTATCGCTGTACTCGCGTGAGGAACTCACCCGCCGCCGGGGCGAGGATGTCGATCTTCGGGTCGTGGCTGAGCTTGGCCAGCTCGCGGTGCTGCGCGTCGGGCAGCGCCGCGGCGATGGCTTTCGCCGCGTTCTTCAGCAGGGCGGCGCTGTCGGCGCCCGAGATGACCAACGTCGGCACGTTGACGCCCGACCAGTCGGCCGCGCGCAGCCGCTCACCGCGCATGTAGGGGCGCATCACCGCCCAGTCGTGCGCGGTCGAGTTCGCCACCGCCTTCAGGTTCTTCCAGAACGGCGTGACCCGCATGGCCGTCACCATCGTCCACGGGATGCCCATGGCCTTGGTCATGTAGAACCGCACCGTCTTGCCGCGTTCGTCGGCCGCGATCAGCTGGTGCAGCCGAACATCCAGGTCCGCGGGCGGAACGCGCCCGGAACGATCCGTCACGAACGGCGGCTCGAACGCCACCACCTTCGTGATACCGGGCACCCGTCCCGAACCCGCCGCGAGCAGCGCCAGCACCGCCCCCGACGACCAGCCGAACAGCGCCGCCGACCCGCCCGCCGCCTGCACCAGCGCGGCGATGTCGTCGATCTCGTCGCTCACGTCGTACACGCCGGGAGTGTCTCCGCTGTCGCCGCGACCCCGGCGGTCGTAGTTGATCACGGTCAGCCCGTACCCCGCGGCCAGCGCCTCGGACAGCTGCACCATCTTCGGGAACGCCCGATACCCGAACGCCCCGCCGATCAGGATCACCGTCCCGGCCGTGCCGTCGCCGACGCGATCGAACGCGATCGTCGTCCCGTCCGCGGAAGTGACTGTCTCCATGCCTGCGCTCCCTTTCGCTCGGTCGTCGGACGGCGCGAACTCGCCGAATCAATCTCGATTCGCAACGCTATCCGCCGCGGGGTGGCGCGCCGCCGCCGGAGTCCGTCCTTGCGAGGCCGGGGACTCGAGTCGCATTGAGTCGGTGCGGAGACCGCGCACCCAGCGCCTCTACACCACGGTTCGGTCCGATTCCGTCGAGCTCATCACAGTGCGCAAATGCCATCCGCCACCGAACTGCATGCGCTGCTTGGCGTATTCGCTGGCCGCGTGCAGCAGCGCGCGGCCCGCGCCGAGCAGCTGGGCGGCGGCAGCCAGCGCGCCGGTGTCGAA
>NZ_BDBP01000108.1 GCF_001613045.1 Nocardia lijiangensis NBRC 108240
GGGCTACGGCAGACGCCCGCACACGCAGCTCGAAAACGCCCCCGCTCCGAGGCAGAGCACGCCGCGGCCGAACGGGCCGGCGGTGCGCGGCTCGCACGCGGTGGAAATCGTGGTGGACCGGGCGCTTTCGCAGCTGGGCGTGCAGTACGCGTGGGGCGGCGGCGACGAGAACGGCCCGACACTCGGCATCCGCGACGGCGGCGTCGCCGACAGCCACGGCGACTACAACAAGGTCGGCTTCGACTGCTCGGGTCTGATGATCTACGCCTTCGCCGGCATCGGCGTCTCGCTGCCGCACTACAGCGGCTACCAGTACAACGCGGGCACCCGCGTCCCCGTGGACGAACGCGCTCGCGGCGACATGCTGTTCTGGGGCCCGAACGGCAGCCAGCACGTGGCGCTGTATCTGGGCGACGGAAGGATGGTGGAGGCGCCACAGTCGGGCGACGTCGTGAAGGTGACCCCGGTGCGCGAGAGCGGCATCATGCCCTACGCGGTACGCATCGTCTCGTGACCCGAGCGGCCCGTCGCCGCTGTTCGCGAGCGGGCGGAATCGCGGGACGGTGGTCGTGCCCGGCCCTTAATAGGAAGTGAACAGCTACCTCGGGCGCCGCCGACAGCACACGAATTCCGCTGATACCGGAGCCGGTTGCGGCATGCTGCGCGAATACCTGGAATAGTTGGGGCGAGCACGCACTAAGACCAAGGCGAAAGCGGGGATGTTGGTGACTTCGACGGACAGTGTGAGCGGGGTAGATCTGGCGAAAGATGCGCCGGAGCCCGCGTCGGGCACCCTGGAGCGTGACGTTCAAACCCTCGAAAAAGCGATCTACGAGGTCAAGCGGGTCATCGTGGGCCAGGATCGGCTCGTCGAACGCTTGCTCGTCGGTGTCCTGGCACGCGGCCACGTGCTGCTCGAGGGCGTGCCCGGTATCGCCAAGACCCTCGCGGTGGAGACCTTCGCCAAGGTGGTCGGCGGTTCGTTCTCCCGCGTCCAGTTCACCCCCGACCTGGTGCCGACCGACCTGATCGGTACCCGCATCTACCGTCAGGGCCGCGAGCAGTTCGACACCGAACTCGGCCCGGTGGTGGCCAATTTCGTGCTCGCCGACGAGATCAACCGCGCGCCCGCCAAGGTGCAGTCCGCGCTGCTCGAGGTGATGGCCGAGCGGCACGTGTCGATCGGCGGCAAGACCTACCCGATGCCGGATCCGTTCCTGGTCATGGCGACTCAGAATCCGATCGAGAGCGAGGGCGTCTACCCGCTGCCCGAAGCGCAGCGCGACCGCTTTCTGTTCAAGGTCGTCGTCGACTACCCCTCGGTCGAGGAGGAGCGCGAGATCATCTACCGGATGGGCGTCACCCCGCCGGAGGCCAAGGCGATCCTCGGCCCGGAGGACCTGATCCGGCTGCAGAAGGTCGCGGCCAACACCTTCGTGCACCACGCGCTCGTCGACTACGTGGTCCGGGTGATCGCGGCGACCCGCAAGCCGCTCGACTTCGGCATGGCCGACGTGGCGAACTGGATCGCCTACGGTGCCTCGCCGCGCGCCAGCCTCGGCATCATCGCCGCGGCCCGCGCCGTCGCGCTGATCCGCGGCCGTGACTACGTGGTACCGCAGGACGTGGTCGAGGTGATCCCGGACGTGCTGCGCCACCGCCTCGTGCTGTCCTACGACGCGCTGGCCGACGAGGTCAGCCCGGAGGACGTGATCAAGCGGGTGCTGCAGACCGTCGGCCTGCCGCAGGTCGCGCCCCAGGCCGTGCACTCCGCAGGCCAGGCGGCGCCCGCGCCGGGCGTGCCGCAGCCGCCGCACCAGCAGCAGATTCCGCAGCCGCCGCAGCAGAGCCAGCCGCAGATGGCTCCGGCCGCCGGCAACCACCAGGCCAAGTGACGGCCGCGTCGGCCGAGTCCGAGGGTTCCCGAGTGACAACGTCATCGCACGCACCGCCGTCGTTCCGGGCCGGAGAGCTGACCGACCCGCGGCTCTCGGCGGCGTTGAAAACCCTGGAACTCACCGTGCGCAGGCGCCTGGACGGCGTGCTGCACGGCGACCACCTCGGCCTCATCCCCGGCCCGGGCTCCGAGCCCGGTGAATCCCGGATGTATCAGCCGGGTGACGATGTGCGCCAGATGGATTGGTCGGTCACCGCCCGCACCACGCATCCGCACGTGCGTCAGATGATCGCCGATCGCGAACTGGAGACCTGGATGGTCGTCGACCTCTCGGCCAGTCTCGACTTCGGCACAGCGGCCTGCCAGAAACGCGATCTTGCCATCGCGGCCGCCGCGGCGATCACCCATCTCACCAGCGGCGGCGGCAACCGGATCGGTGCGGTCGTCGCCACCGGCGAGCAGCTGGTGCGAATTCCCGCGCGCAGCGGGCGCGTTCACGCCCAGTCGCTGCTGCGCGGCGTGGCCACCACCCCGCACGCCCGCGACGGTGTGCGCGGCGACCTGCGCGGCGCCATCGAGGCGCTGCGCCGCCCGCAGCGCAAACGCGGTCTCGCGGTGATCATCAGCGATTTCCTCGGCGAGATCGATTGGCAGCGTTCGCTGCGCGCCATCTCCGCGCGCCACGACCTGCTCGCGGTCGAGGTACTCGACCCGCGCGATCTGGAACTGCCCGATGTGGGCGACGTGGTGCTGCACGATCCGGAGACCGGCCGCACCCGCGAGTTCAGCGTGACCCCCACGCTGCGAACCGATTTCGCGGCCGCCGCCCAGCGGCACCGCGAGCAGGTGGAGCAGGCGCTGCGCAGTTGCGGCGCGCCCGTGATGACCCTGCAGACCGACCGGGACTGGATCGCCGACGTGGTCCGGTTCGTGTCCACCCGGCGTCATAGCTTCGGCGCCCCGACCGGGCGGGTGCCGCGCCAGTGAGTATTTCGCATTTCACCGCACTGATCTGGCTCGGCTTCCTGGCGATCGTCGTGCTGATCGCGCTCGGCTACGTGCTGGTGCAGCGCAGCAGGCATCGCCAGATGCTGCGCTTCACCAATATGGAGCTGCTGGAGAAGGTCGCGCCCGCGCGGCCGAGTCCGATCCGGCACGTGCCGATCGCGCTGATGCTGGTCGGCCTGATCTTCCTGACCGTCGCCGCCGCCGGGCCGACGGCCGTCAAGAAGGTGCCGCGCAACCGCGCGACAGTCGTTCTGGTGATGGATGTTTCGCTGTCCATGGAAGCCACCGATGTGCCGCCGACCCGGCTCCAGGTGGCCCAGGAGGCGGGCAAGGAATTCGTCGACGGCCTGACCCAGGGCATCAACCTCGGCTTCGTCACCTTCGCGGGCACCGCCTCGGTGATGGTGTCGCCGACGACGAACCGGGAATCGGTCAAGGCCGCCATCGACAACATCAAGCTCGCCGAGCGCACCGCGACCGGTGAGGGCATCCTGACGGCCCTCCAGTCCATCGACACCCTGGCCACCGTGCTGGGCGGAGCGGAGACCCCGCCGCCCGCGCGGGTCGTGCTGATGTCCGACGGCAAGCAGACCGTGCCCGACGACAAGGACGTCGACAACCCGAGGCACGCCTTCACCGCCGCCCGCCTGGCCAAGAACAAGGGCGTTCCGGTGTCGACGATCTCCTTCGGTACCGAATGGGGTTCGGTGGAGATCCCGGATCAGGACGGGCAGGGCTCGCAGCGGGTCAAGGTGCCCGTCGACAACGACTCGTTGCGCGAGATCGCCCAGCTGTCCGGCGGCGAGTTCTACACCGCCTCCAGCCTGGAGGAACTCACCGCCGTCTACGACACCCTCGAAGAGCAGATCGGTTACGAAACGACCCGTGGCGATGCGAGCAGGCCGTGGCTGCTGCTCGGCATGCTGGTCGTCGCCGCGGGCATCGTCACCGGATTGCTCTATCGTCAACGCCTGCCGTAACGCCGCGCTCGCTGTGGCACCGCACTCCGGTTGCGGTGCCCGGAACTCGGCGAACGAACCCGAACAGATAGGTTGATGCTTATGTCGAACATCACATCGCGATCGGTCTTGGTGACCGGAGGCAACCGCGGCATCGGACTCGCGGTCGCGCAGCGTCTGGCAGCCGACGGCCACAAGGTGGCCGTCACTCATCGTGGATCGGGGGCGCCGGAGGGGCTCTTCGGCGTGAAGTGCGATGTGACCGACTCCGAGTCGGTGGACGCGGCGTTCGCCGAGGTGGAGGCCCACCAGGGCCCCGTCGAGGTGCTCGTGGCCAACGCGGGCATCGTCGACAACACGCTGCTCATGCGGATGAGCGAGGATCAGTTCGCCCGCGTTATCGACGCCAACCTGACCGGCGCCTGGCGCTGTGCCAAGCGCGCCAACCGCGCCATGCTGCGGGCCAAGTTCGGCCGGATCATCTTCCTCGGCTCGGTGGTCGGCCTCGGCGGTGGACCCGGCCAGGTCAACTACGCGGCCTCCAAGTCGGGCCTGATCGGCATGGCGCGCTCGATCACCCGCGAGATCGGTTCCCGCAACATCACCTCCAACGTCGTCGCTCCCGGTTTCATCGAGACCGACATGACGCGCGAGGAAGTCACCGAGGAAATGCGCGAGGTGGTCCTGAAGTACGGCGTGCCCGCGGGACGCCCCGGCCAGCCGGAAGAGGTCGCCGCGGCGATCAGCTTCCTCGCCTCCGACGACGCCTCCTACATCAACGGCGCGGTCATCCCGGTCGACGGCGGCATGGGCATGGGCCACTAGTACTTTCGTTCCGGGCTCGCTGCCCCGAACACCGCGGCGTCGCGCGCCGGGACGATGTCCCGCGCGCGACGGGCGACAACTCGACTTTCAACTTCAGGAGAACCGAGAACTCATGGGCGGACTGCTCGAAGGCAAGACCATCCTGGTCACCGGCATCATCACCGACGCGTCGATCGCGTTCCACGCGGCCGCGGTCGCGCAGGAGCAGGGCGCGAAGGTCCTCATCACCGGCATTCCGGAGCGGCTGCGGCTGATCGACCGGATCGCGAAGCGGCTGCCCCAGGAGGTCCCGCCCGCCATCGGGCTCGATGTGACCAGCGAAGAGGATCTGGCCGGGCTGGCCGACAAGCTGCGCGAGCTGGCGCCGGAGGGCATCGACGGCGTGCTGCACTCGATCGCGTTCGCGCCGCGCACGCTGATGGGCCCGGAGGCCCGTCCGTTCCTGGACGGTCCCGGCCCCGACGCCGCCAAGGCGTTCGAGATCTCGGCGTGGAGCTACGCCTCGCTGGCCCGCGCGGTGCTGCCCGTCATGAACGAGGGCGGCTCCCTGGTCGGCATGGACTTCGACCCGCGTACCGCGATGCCCTACTACAACTGGATGGGCGTGGCCAAGGCGGCGCTGGAGTCGGTGAACCGCTACGTCGCCCGCGAGGTCGGCGTCGCCAAGCGGGTCCGCTCCAACCTGATCGCCGCGGGCCCGATCAAGACCCTGGCCGCCAAGGCCATCGCGGGCACCGCCACCGACGACGCGGCCAAGCTGAACCAGCTCAACACCTACTGGGACGGCGCCTCGCCGATCGGCTGGGACGTCGACGACCCGACCGTGGTCGCCAAGTCGATCGTCGCGCTGCTCTCGGATTGGCTGCCCGGCACCACCGGCTCGATCATCTACGTCGACGGCGGCGCCAGCCACAACACCTGGTTCCCGGAGAACTGGTCGGACAACTGAGTTCGTAACGGAGGAGAAGCCGTGGCACCGGCCGTCGACGCACTGCTGCTGCTGTCCTTCGGCGGCCCGGAGCGCCCCGAGGACGTGATGCCGTTCCTGGAGAACGTCACCCGGGGCCGCGGGGTGCCGCGCGAACGCCTCGAAGAGGTCGCGCAGCACTACCTGCACTTCGGCGGTGTGTCGCCGATCAACGCGCTCAACCGCGACATCATCGCCGCGGTGGAGCGCGAATCGGCCGCCGCGGGAACGACACTGCCGGTGTACTTCGGTAACCGCAACTGGCACCCCATGGTGGAGGACACCGTCGCGCGGATGGCCGCCGACGGTGTCCGCACCGCCCTGGTCTTTCCCACCTCGGCGTGGGGCGGCTACTCCGGCTGCCTGCAGTACCACGAGGACATCGTCAGGGCGCGAACGGCTTTCGGTGAGGGCGCGCCGGAACTGGTGAAGCTGCGCCAGTACTTCGACCACCCGCTGCTGATCGAGGCGTTCGCCGACGCGATCCGCGCCGCGGTGGCCGAGATCCCCGCCGAGCGCCGCGACGACATCCGGCTCGTCTTCACCGCGCACTCCGTCCCGGTGTCCGCCGACGCCACCGCGGGCCCGCCCGCCGACGGTGGCGGGCTCTACAGCCGCCAGGTCGCCGAGGCGGCCCGATTGTGCGCGGCCGCCACCGGATTCGGCGACTACGACGTGGTCTGGCAGTCGCGCTCGGGTCCGCCGCAGGTGCCGTGGCTGGAACCCGACATCGTCGACCACCTGGACGAGCTGTCCGGGAAGGGCGTGCGGGCCGTGGTGGTCTGTCCCGTCGGCTTCGTGTCGGACCACCTCGAGGTCATCTGGGATCTGGACAACGAAGCCAAGGACAAGGCCGCCGAACTCGGGATGGCCTTCGCCCGTGCCGCCACGCCGGGCACCGACCCGCGATTCGCGCAGCTGGTGGTCGAATTGGTCGGCGAGCACGTCGATGGTGTCGAACCGCGACGGCTCGGTGCGGTGCCGGGTTACGGCTGCACCCGCGACGGGGAGCCGTGCGCTGTCGGATGCTGCGCGCCCGCCCGGGGTGGGCGGCCTTCTCAGCGCTGAGCTGCGATCCGAACTGTGCTGCCGCGCCGGGTGTAGCAGTGGGCACCGAGATCCGCTCGGTGCGGCTCGGAAAGTTCTGCTTCGCTCGAGACGTCGTTCTTCGCGTTCCCTGAACCGCCAGGCATCCGAGTGCCGAGGTGCGCGCCGGTGCGGTGTGGGCCCGCGTTGGTATTCGCCGATGCCTGCGATAGCATCGGGGCCGGCCTTCGGGAGGAGGGTCGACCGAGAACTCGTGCCGGGGAGGCCCTTTCGATGTATCCAGAGCTGCTCGCTACTGCCGATCTGATGGCGAAGGACGCCGTCTGGACGGCACTGGATTCCTATGAAGCCCGGCGCGGAGGCGGTGGTGGGAGCAGCGGCGGAGACGGCGGTGATGTCGAAGTCTCCGAATACGTCATGTGGATCATCCTCGCGATCGTGGTGATCGTCGTGCTCGTCCTGGTGATTCGGTATTTCAACAAGAAGAGCTCCGAAACCCCTCCGCCGCAGCAGCTTCCGCCGCCGCAATACCCGCAGCAGCCGTACGGACAGCAGCCATACGGCCAGCACCCGTACGCGCAGCAGCAGCAGTATCAGCACGCGCCCTATCCGCAGCAGCCGCAGTACCCGCCGCCGTATCCACAGCAGCCTTACCCGCCGCAGTATCAGCAGCAGCCGTATCCGCAGCAGCAACCGTACCCGCCGCGCTACTGATCGCGACTCCGCGCTCGGGTGGGACGGAACCCCACCCGAGCGCGGCTGAACCCTCCTGCGCCGCTTACAGATACACCGGCAGGGTGCGGTGCCCGTTGGAGACGAAGCTGCCCACCGGAAGCAGCTCCGCCGGATCCACCGCCAGCCGCATGTCCGGGAACCGCTGGAAGATCGCGGGCAGCGCGATCTCCGCTTCCAGCCGGGCCAGCGGAGCGCCGAGGCAGTGATGGGCGCCGTGGCCGAAGGCGAGGTGGTCCTTGTTCGTGCGGTGTACGTCGAACTCGTTCGTGGTCGCGCCGTGCACCTTCGGGTCGCGGCTCGCGGCGGCGTAGGACGCCAGGATCGCCTCGCCCTTCGGGATGCGGAGTTCGCCGATCTCGATGTCCTCCACCGCGTAGCGCAGCGGCAGGTGCGCGACGGGCGATTCGTGGCGCAGCGACTCCTCCACCACGTCCGACCACGGCACCCGGCCCTCGACCACGTCGGCGCGCTGGCTCGGGTGCGTGAGCAGCGCGAAGATGGCCTGGTCGAGCAGGTTGACCGTGGTCTCGTGCCCGGCGTTGATCACCAGCATCAGGGTGTCGACGAGCTCCTTCTCGGTCAGCTGGGAGCCGTCCTCGTCGCGGGTGGCGATCAGCACGCTGGTGACGTCGTCGCCGGGGTTGTCCCTCCGGTAGGCGACGAGCTCACTGACGAGCCCGTACATCTCCAGGTAGTTGGCCACTCCTTCTTCCGGACCGAGCGAGGTATCGAAGAACCCGTCGACGCACTTGCGCAGCCCCGGGCCGAGGAACTCGGGCACGCCGAGCAGCTCGGTGATGACCTTGATCGGCACCGGGTAGGCGAAACCCTCACGCAGATCGGCCGATTCGCCGTGCGGCGTGGCGGCGAGGGCGTCGAGCAGCTGCGCGGTGATCTCCTCGATGCGCGGTCGCAGCGCCGTGCTGCGCCGATGGGTGAACGCCGGGGCGACCAGCTTGCGCAGGCGGCGGTGGTCCGCGCCGTAGGCGGTGAACATGTTGTCGACGGCCACCCAGGGATGCAGCGGCCACGCCTCGGTGATCTCGCCGTTGATGAAGGCCGACCAGTGCTGCCGCGCGTCCTTGGACACCCGGGGATCGGCCAGCAGGCTCTTGAGCACGGCGGCGTCGGTCACCGACCAGGCGGGCACGCCGCCGGGCAGTTCCACGAGCGCGGCGGGCCCACGCTCGCGAATCCGCGCGGACTCGCCCTGGATGTCGGCGCCGGTCAGGTCGAGGACTATCGGTTCATACTCCATCGGTGGGCTCCTTCAGCCGAGATGCAACGGAGGGGACGGGGGAAAGACGACCGGTAGCGCCGCCACGGCGCGGTGGAACGGCCCGGGCCGCCAGGACAATTCGGCGGCGGGCACGGCCAGCTCCAGCTCGGGCAGGGCGTCGAGCAGTTGATCAATCGCGTCCTGCACGACCAGGTACGCCACCGAGCGGGCCGGGCAGGCGTGCGGTCCGGCGCCCCACGCCAGATGCGAGCGGTTGCCGGTGCGGTCCCCGCCGCGGACGGCCGGGTCGTTGTTGCACCCGGCGAGGCTGATGAGGACTGGCTGGTGCGCGGGCAGCCAGGTGTTGTCGATCAGGATCGGCTGACGCGGGTAGGTGATGGAGAAGTTCGCCATCGGCGGGTCGTTGAACAGCACCTCGTCGAGCGCGTCGCGGGTGGAGAGGCTGCCGCCGAGGACGTGCCCGCCGAATCGGTCGTCGGTGAGCATCAGCAGCAGGGTGTTGGTGATCAGGTTCTGCTGCGGTTCGATGCCCGCGCCGTAGAAGCTGATCAGCTGACAGAGCATCTCCTCGTCGTCCAGCTTCGCCGGGTGGTGCGCCAGCCGCGAGGTGACGTCGTCACCGGGCTCCGCGCGCCGCAGCGCGATCAGCTCCAGCAGCGCCGCGCTGAGCATCTCCATGCCGCGAGCGGCCTCGACGGTGTCGAAGAGCAGGGCCATGCCGGTCGCCACGCGCTGACCCAGCTCGGCCGAGCAGCCGACCATCTGGTTCAGGACCTCGAAGATGAGCGGGAAAGCGTACTGGGTGACCAGGTCGACCGAGCCCGCCTCGCAGAACGAGTTGATCAGCGGGATGGCGATCTTCTCGATGGTCGCGTGTAGTGCGTGTAGGTCGATCCCGTCGATACTCGCGACGTAGGCCTGCCGGTAGCGCGCGTGCACCGCCCCGGCGTTGCGCAGCGCGTTCGGGTACCACTCCATCATCGGCTTGACGGGGCAGTCGGCCGGGATGTCCTTCTGCCACGTGCGCGGGTCGGCCGGGAAGTGGTCCGGGTCGTTGAGGATGCGCAGCGCCGTGCCGTAGCCGATGACCAGCGTCGCGGGCACGTCCGGCGCCAGTTCGATGGGGACCACCGAACCGTAACGGCGACGCATGTCGTCGTAGGCGCCGTGCGGGTCGGCGGCGAACTCCGTTCCGTGCAGCGGAATCCGGGGGCCGCCGTCGGCGCCGATCGGGGATCCGTGCTGGACCGGGCAGATTCCGGGGGCGGTGGGATGCGGCGCGGTGACCGCGGACTGTGACGAGGTCAAAAGACGGTACTCCAGACGAGGGACATCGGCTCCGCGTCGAGTACCGGAACTCTGGTGGGGTGCACCGTTGTTCGCCAGGTTCACCGCACAGTCCTTGCCGGACAGGCGATCCGGGCTGGGCGATCGCCGTCGATCCGACCAAGCGTCCAGAACTCGACAACTCGCCCACGTTAGCAGCAATGCGAGGAGTTCTCTCTCGATGTGCCACCCCGGCATCGGCCCCGTGGACGCGGGGATCGCCCAGAACTCCTGTTAGCACGGCACGTCGGGGCGGTGCCGAAAGTGGCTGCTGTGATGATTGATTCGCGTGTCGCGTCGGTAGCGGACGCCTAGCGCGCGCCCCGCGGCGCGGCGTGCACGGCGACGAGCCGGGCCGCGCGGATCGCGTCCCACAGCGGCCGCAGCAGCGTCTCCTGCGCGCCGATGGCGCTGGCGGAGGTGGGGGCGGAGGCCGGTTCGCGTTGCGCCACCGTGAGAATCGCGGCCACGTGATCGGCGGTATCGAGAATGCGCTTGGCGCGCAGCGGAATCGAGTTCGGGTAGTCGTGCCTGGCGTAGTCGGCGAGCTCGGCCTCGATGAGTTCGCGGGGATCGGATTCGGCGGAGCCGACCGCGGTGGTGTGCAGTTGCATCAGCGCGTCGGCGGCGTCGCGGACGGCTTCCCGCATGGCGTATTCGGCCTCGCCGAGTGACATGTCGGGGCCGGGCGCGGGCGGGATCGGGGTGCTGTAGAGCGTCCACTGCAGGGTGGTGTCGTCGGCCCATCGCGGGATCAGCCCGGTGCCCTCGGCGCCGGGCACGCCGGCGAGCATGCCCTCCTCGGCTTCCATGGCGTCGGCGGTGAACACGGTGCCGGGAGGCAGTCCGCGCACGTCGCCGGGCACCGGAAGCACCAGGCGCAGCTGCGCGCCGGGCTGGGCCATCGCCTCGCGAATCACCTTGAGCAGCGACATGAGACCGGACCCGGGCAGCATCGAGCGCGAGGACCACGGCAGGTCGGTGCGACCGCCGGTCATCGGGTCGCCCGCGGCGATGGTGTGCCGCGGCGCCCACGCGTGCAGCGCCTCCAGCACGTCGTCGGGCGCGCTGCATCCGGCCAGCCAAGAGCCGGCCCAGACCGTCAGCGTGGCACTGGGAGAGCACATAATTTCGAGCATAAACGCTTCGGGCTACCGGCGGGCATCGGCGCACCAACCCTTGTGAGCTGCACGCACTCCCGAATCCGAGCCCGGTCGGCGCCGGATTCGTCCGGTGCTGGTCGAGCGCCCGGTTACTCCGGTTCGGTGACGAAGTCGATCAGGCGTTCGACCGCGCCGATGAGCGGAGCCTCGAGATCGCGGAACGATCCGACGGCGTCGTAGACCCGCCGCCACCCGTCCTGCGGGGAGCCCCACCCGAGGCGGCGGCACACGCCCGCCTTCCAGTCTTCCCCGCGCGGCACCTGCGGCCAGGCATCCATGCGCAGCGCTGCGGGCCGGACGGCCTGCCAGACGTCGACGAAAGGGTGCCCGGTCACCAGCACATGTGGCCCGAGGCCGGTGGTGAGCTGGGTTTCCTTGGAGCCGGTGACCAGGTGGTCGACGAGCACGCCGACCCGGCGGCCGGGCCCGGGCTCGAACTCGGTCAGCCGCTCGGCCAGATTGTCCAGACCCTCCAGGTGCTCCACCACCACGCCCTCGACACGCAGGTCGTGGCCCCACACCCGCTCCACGAGCGCGGCGTCGTGCACGCCCTCCACCCAGATCCGGCTGGCCTTGGCGACCTGGGCGCGCAGGCCGGTCACCCGGGTGGAGCCGGACGCCGACCTGGTCGGCTGCTTCGGCGCGGCGGCGGTGGGTCGCACCAGGGTGACCGGCCGTCCGTCGATCAGGAACGCCGCCTCCCGCATCGCGAACAGCCGCACCGCACCGCGCGCGTCCTCCAGCTTGACGAACTCGCCGTCGTAGCTGCGATCGAATCCGACCACGGCGCCGCAGAATCCGCTGGCCGCGTCCTCCACCACGAGGTCGCGTTCGGCGGTCACCTTCGGCGCCGCTTGTTTCTTGGACCTTTCGTGTCCGGCGAAGATGTCGCCGTACCTGTCGCGCATACCCACCCGCCCGAAACTACCCGGTGGCACGCGGATTTCGCGGGCGCGGCGCCGCGTGTTCCGCCGGTGGCGGGCCTCGTGCGCGCGGCGGCGAGCCCCGCCGGGCCGGTCTTTCGACCGACATCGACCGACAGCGCCGTTAGAGTGGGTGCGTGGCCGCAATAGCTTGGCTGGTCGCGGGGATCCTGCTCGCGGCGGCAGAGATGCTCACCGGGGACCTCACGCTGCTGATGATCGGCGTCGCGGCCCTCGGCACGGCCGGGGTGAGTGCCGCGGCGGACACCTCGCTCGTGGTCGACGCGGTGGTCTTCGCGGTGATCACCGCGGTGCTGATGCTCGGGGTGCGGCCGGTCCTGCGCCGCCGGTTCGGCACGCCGCCGCCGATTCCGACGAATGTCGATGCGCTGCCGGGGAAGTCGGCCCTGGTGCTGGAGGAAGTGGCCGCCCATTCCGGCCGGGTGAAGCTCGGGGGCGAGGTGTGGACCGCGCGGCCGATGAACCCGGACGAGGTGTACGAGCCGGGCGTGACCGTCTACGTCATGAAGATCGACGGCGCGACGGCCGTCGTCTGGAAGGGGCCGTAATGGCTGTACTGATCGTCGCCGCCGTGCTCGTCCTGCTGGTGGTCGTGGTGGTGTTCAAATCGATCGCGCTGGTGCCGCAGGCCGAGGCCGCGGTCATCGAACGGCTCGGCAGGTACTCACGGACGGTGTCCGGTCAGCTGACCTTCCTGGTGCCGTTCGCCGACCGGATCCGCGCCAAGGTGGACCTGCGCGAGCGGGTGGTGTCCTTCCCGCCGCAGCCGGTGATCACCCAGGACAACCTGACGCTGCAGATCGACTCGGTGGTCTACTTCCAGGTCACCAGCCCGCAGTCCGCGGTCTACGAGATCAGCAACTACATCGCCGCCGTCGAACAGCTCACCGTCACCACGCTGCGCAACGTGGTCGGCGGCATGACGCTGGAGGAGACACTGACCTCGCGCGACCAGATCAACAACCAGCTGCGCGGGGTGCTCGACGAGGCCACCGGCCGCTGGGGCCTGCGCGTGGCGCGCGTGGAGCTCAAGGCCATCGACCCGCCGCCGTCGATCCAGGAGTCGATGGAAAAGCAGATGAAGGCCGACCGCGAGAAGCGCGCGATGATCCTCACCGCGGAAGGCACGCGGGAGTCGCAGATCAAGACGGCCGAGGGCGCCAAGCAGGCGCAGATCCTCTCCGCCGAGGGCGCCAAGCAGTCCGCCATCCTCGGCGCCGAAGGCGAACGGCAGAGCCGCATCCTGCGCGCCCAGGGTGAGCGCGCCGCCGCCTACCTGCAGGCCCAGGGCCAGGCCAAGGCCATCGAGAAGGTGTTCGCCGCAATCAAATCCGGCAAGCCGACGCCGGAACTGCTTGCCTACCAGTACATGCAGACGCTGCCGATGGTGGCCCGCGGTGACGCGAACAAGGTGTGGCTGGTGCCCAGCGATTTCGGCAAGGCGCTCGAGGGCTTCGCCAAGAGCTTCGGCTCGCAGGGCGAGGACGGCGTCTTCCGCTACGAGCCGCCCGCCGAAGACGCGGCTCCGGCCAAGGTCGAAGACGATTCCGATGTCGCCGACTGGTTCGACACCGCACCGGATCCCACCATCGAACGCGCCGTCCGGGCCGCGGAGGCCAGTGCGCGCCAGCCCGTCGAGGGACTGACGCCCACCCCGCTGCCGCGTCCGCGCGAACCGTCGCCCCACCAGCAGGTTGTCCCGCCGAGCGAGTCGGCACCCGCGGAGCAGCAGCCCCCGGCCTACCGTCCGGACGACCCGCACGGCCGCCCGTGGCAGCCGCCGGAGAACTACCGGCAGTAATTCGGTTCCGCACCGCCCCGTCGCTTTCACACTCGAGCGGCGGGGCGGTTTGCGTCGGCGGGGCCGGGCGTCGCTCAAGGAATCGGGGGCAGTGTGGTTTTCGGCATGTCCGGCCGAAATCGTCCGGCGCGAAGGATAATCGGGCGGTGCTCGTGTGCGAACGGATATCCGGGAGAACATGCTGACGCGGAGGGCGCTGATACGGGCGGCGTTGGTCGCGCCGCTGGCGGGCTGTGGCACGGGTGTGCTCGGTACACCGGGCACGGTGCGTATCGCCGTGTCCTGGAGCGGTTCCGAGCTGGCGGCGTTCCGCACGGTGCTCGACGCGCTGCACCTGTCGAGTTCGGTCGACGTCATCCCGCTCGGTGACGAGATCGAGACGGCGCTGACGGGCGGACGGTCGGCGCCGGAACTGGTCATGCTGCCGCAGGCCGGGCGGGTGCGCGACCTGGCCGAGGACGGCGCGCTGCGCGATGTGCCCGAATCGTTGTGGCTCGACGAGGTCGAGGAGCCCTGTTATTCGGCGGTGTGGGCGGAGCTGCTCTACCACAAGGAACGCCCGTACGGGGTGCCGTTCAAGACGGCCGACAAGTCGATGGTCTGGTTCGACCGGGAATCGGCGGTCGAGTCCGAGGTCGGCTCCCCGGCGCTGTGGACGCTGGATTTCTGGCTCGACCGCATCGAGTTCCTAGCCGGGAAGGACCGGCGGCTGCTCGCGCTCGCCGCGGCGGACGGCTGGGCGCTGACCGATCTGTTCGAGAACCTGCTGTACGCGCAGGATCCGGAAACCTATGCGGCGCTGGCCGCGGACGGCGAGTCGGCGATCTGGGAGAAGGACGCGGTGCGCGCAGCCCTGCACCTGCTCGGTTCGTGGGCGGCGAACTCCGCGGCCTTCGCTGGCGGGGTCGGCACCGCCCTGACCATGCAGTTCTCCGACGCCGTTCGCGAAGTGTTCGAGCGAAGGCGGGCGGTGATGGTGGTCGCGCCCGATTTCGCCGAGCCGATCGTGCGCAAGGCCGTCGCGGAATCGGGACGCAACCCCGCCGAGGTCGTCGGCGTGACGGCCTTTCCCGGCCTCGCGCCCGGTGGCCCGCGCCCGCGCATCCTCGGCGGCGACGTCCTCGTGCTCAGCCGGTCGGCCGACGACCGCGCGAACCGGGTGCTCGCCGCGCTGGCCGCGCCCACGGCTCCGCTGCCCTGGATCAACGGATTCCACGGGTTCCTCGCGCCGAACACGCGAACCGACGCCGCGTACTCGCCGTTTCTGCGTCCGTCGTCCGAAAGGCTGCGCGACACCGCGAGATACGGTCCGCGCGATGAGGTGGTGTTCGATCTGTCGGATCAGATCGGATCGCTCGGCGGACGAAACGGGTTGTGGCGCATACTCACCGAATTTCTGATCGCCGTCGACGGAGACCGGTCCGGCATCGGTCCCGCGGTGAACGACGCGATCTCGGCACTGGCCGGACGGTGACTCGATGACGACGCCGCCCGGATTCCTCAGCAACGGACTGCATCTGGAACTCGCCACCCGGCGGATGCGCGGGGCGTTGATCGGCGGGCGCAATCCGTGGCGCGGATGGGGATGGGCCCGGGTGGCGCCCGCGTGGCTGCTCGCGGCGCTGCTGCTGGTCGCCTCGGGCTGGACGGTGGCGGTGGCGGGAACCCGGGTCGGGGTGCCGCTGGTGCTCGTCCTCGCCGGGGCGGCGATCTTGGTCGCGCGGCGCCTGTTCGCGCACGGCACGCCGCGGGTCGTCGCGGTGGTCGCCGCCGCCGGTCTGCTACTGGCCGGGCCGCTGCTGTTCGTGGTCGACGCGAGCGCGGACACGCTGGCGGTCTACGGGCGGACGCTGCTGTTCGTGCTCGGCGGGTTCGGGCTCATGGCGGCGGCGCTGGTCACCGCGTGGTGGAGTCGCGGCGTGCGGTGGTTGTGGCTGCCGCTGGTGCTGCCGTTCGGCGTCGCGGCCTTCGTCTCGGGCCTGGCGTTCCGGGTGATGTTCGAGGCGGTGGTGCCCGAGGGCGATGTCGCGACATTCCAGGCCGGGTATCGGTGGATGCCGCTGATGGCGTTCTGGTGGACCTGGTTCGGCTTCCTCACCGGGATGTTCTCGGCGGGTCTCCGGGCGATCGAGACGGATCCCGTCCGCTGGGGCTACCTGAACGCCCCCACTGGGCGCTTCCGGTTCGCGTTCATGGCCTGGCGCGGGGTGCGGCTGGTGCATCCGGTGGTGCTGATCGCCGGTATCGCCGCGGTCGTCGCGGCGGCCCGGGTGTTCGACGTCATCCTCATCGGCATCCCCGCCGCCTACCAGTACGGCAGCGACAGCGCGACCGTGCGCTGGTGGCGATTGGCGACCACCGACAGCACCGCGGCCGAGGTCGCGATCTACTCGGTGCCGCTGGCCGTCCTGGTGGGCGTCTGCGCGTTCGCGCTGGGGAAGACCGGCGGTCCGCGGGAACTGCGCTTGCCGCTGCGCCCGCGCTCGCACGAACCGCAGGCGGCGCGGCGGCCGGGCGGGGTCGTCACCGGTTTCGCGGTGCTCATGAGCTTCGTGTCCGTCGTGCCGCTGCTGATGCTGGCGTGGGTCTCGATGCGGCGGCCGGACGGTCTCGGCTGGCCCGCCATCGGCCGGGTCTGGGAGGCCGGTCTGCCCTCGACGCTGGCCGTGACCGCTCTGGTGGCGACGGTCGCGACCGTGCTGGCGGTCTCGGCCGCGCTGCCGGTGGCGCGCTGGCTGTCGGCGACGCCGTCGGACACGTGGCGTGCTCGCCTCGCCATGACCGCGTTGGTCGTGCTCGCCGTGCTGCCCGCTCAGATGTACCTCGGGCCGATCGACGAGGTCAGCGAATCGTTGGGCCTGTCCGGGACGCAGTACCCGCTGATGCTGGTCCACGGTGCGGCGGGACTGCCGGTCAGCGTGCTCATCCTGCGCGGCGCGATGCGCGCGGCGGAGGAGAACCCGAGTTCGGCCGCACTGCACGGGCTGGCCAGACCCGGCGCCGTGGCGCGGCGGCTGTGGGACGGCGCGGGACGTGCCGTGGTCACGGCGGCGGTGCTCGAGTTCATCCTGGTGTGGAACGACTTCTTCGTCAGCCTGATGATCAGCGGCGCCGGGGTCAGCCCGTGGTCGCTGCTGCTGTGGGGCGAGGCCCGCCAGTACGAGGAGAACCTGCCGCAGCTGGCCGCCGGTGCGCTGGTCTTCGCGATCGTCCCGGTCGTCTTGTTGCTCGCGACCTGGCGCAGGTTCCTGGTGCCGGGGCTGACCGGGGGAGCGCTGCGGTGAGCGGGCAGGACGGCACGGTCGGCGCGCCGCCGCCATCGCCGGGGATCGCCGCGGCGCCACCGGCGCTCCTGCGCTTCCGCTTCGGCGGCGGCGCATTGGCCGCGGCCGTGCTTCTCGGGCTGGTCATCAACATCGTGTCCAGCCTCTTCCTGGAGCGCGGCGTCGGCGTGCTGCTCTCCGTGGGACTGCTCGTGATCGCGCTGCTGGCCGTGCTGCTCCTCGTCAGCCGCTGGCTGCGGGCCGAACGGCGCAGACTGCGCGAAAGCCCGCACACCGCAAGGGAACTGGAGCTGCTCAGCGATTTCGACGATTCCGAGACGCCGATCGGCGCGAACCCGAGTACCCACGCGCCCCCGCTGACGACAGTGTTCGGCGCCACCCACGAGGAGGCGGCGGTGCTCGGCGAGCTGCCGGTGCGCGAATACAGTGCGGCCGCGTTGCTCGCCGTGCTCTCGGCAATTCTGGACGCGCCGTCGCGCGACCCCTCCGACGGCTCGCCGCCGCGGACGACCGCGCCGCTGCTGCTCACCGAACTGAAGGCGAAGGGCTTCGTCGAAAGGGCGGGAGTGCAGCAGTACTGGGTCGTCGCGGTCCCCGGTACACCCAGGCCGGCCGACGCCAGGGCCGGACTACGGTGGAGCGCCGCGATCACCACGCTCGCGCGGCATCACGCCGACCGCGCCGAACGGTGGGCGATCGGTCTCGGGACCCCGCGTTTCGCCGCCGCGGGGCGCGGTTGGTTCGAGGCCGAGGAACCGTTTCTGCGCCGACTGGTGACCGAGTGCGCGTCTCTGGAGGCTCTGCTGCCGAGGACCGCGGTGCCCAGCCTGATCCGGATCGCCGACGCGCTCGATGTGTGGCACGCGCGCACCGGCGGCCACGACGCCGAGCTGGCCGGGAAACTGTGCCAGCTGCGCGATCTGGACGCGCTCGGCGCGCACGCGGCCCAGGTGCGGCTGCGTAACGATCCGCACGCCGAACCCCCGCGGCGCGGCGGCGACCGCGGTCGCTACGCCGACCTGACCGCGCGCTACGAGCACGCGAAGGCGCTCGAAACGCTGGCGGATCCGTCCGCGACGTCCGCCGCGGACCTCGAACAGGCACGCGGGCAGCTGGAGCGGGTCTGGTGGCTGTTGCCGCGCGAGGACATTCCCGGCGAGGTCTGCGTCCTGATCAACCTCGGTGTGGTGCTGTTGCGCCAAGGTCTGCTCGACGACGCGCAAGACCGCCTGGAGCTGGCCGAGGCGCTGACCAGGCAGGGCCGCGACCCGGACGGGCGCGCCCACATGCACGAGATCCTCGGCCACGTCTGGTGGGCCCGCGGCGAGGCCGTCCGCGCGCTGCGCTGCTGGCGGCTCGCGCTCACCGCGTACCGCGCGCTGCGTGACGATCACGGAAACGCCCGCTGCCTCCAGCATCTCGCCGCCGCCGTGATCGCCGACCCCCGCTGCGCCGACGACGTGCTCGGGCCGGACCCCTCCCGCCCACCCGCTCTCGCGGTCGAGGAGGCCACCGGCTGGCTGGCCGAAGCCCAAGACCTGTACCCGGCCGCGCTGACAGCGAATCACTATCGGGCCGAGGCGATCACGCTGCACGGAGTCACCCCGCGCTCCGACATGAACCGCCAGCCCTTGCCGCTCCCCGAGAACGTGTCCGGCGGGTGAGGCTGGAGCTCACCGAGGAACTGCGGGATGTGCTCGATCCGGATCGCAGACCGCCGCCGGGATTCCGAGGGCGGTGGCCGAGGATGCGTCGGCGCGGAACTTGCTGCAGCCCCGGCCAATACGTGAACGCGGGCGTGGGGAACCGCACAGCCGCGTCGATTGACGCGGCCGGAGACGCCCGTTACTAATGGATGGTGGCGCGTCTCGCGCCACACAGCAGCCTGACGAGCGAAGCGGGGTGAGCGGCGGATGCCGGATACCACTATCGGAACGCCGACTCGGAGTCCGAGATGACCAGCGCGCTCACCACGCCCACCGATCGTTTCGACACCGAAGTACTCGGCTTGCATTGGATTCCGCTGGCGGAGTCCGACGAGGACACCGCCGCGGTGTTGCGCGAACGCCTCGGCATCGATTTCTCCCGCACCCAGGACCGGGTCTGGGAGACAGGCGATTTCGTCTACCTCCCGGTCGCGGCGACCTATCTGCGTGCCGACGCGGTGCGGCGCGAGACGATCGTGTTCGCGCTCGGCGGCGATTTCGTGGTCACCGTGCAGTCCGCGGAACCGTTCGCCCCGTTCGACCGCGCAGTCGCGGAGATGGGGCGCAGGCCCGTCCTCGCCGGTTCCCCGCACGGCGTGCTCTACGCCCTGTTGCGCTCGCTGAACGAGGCCGCCGAAGGCGTGCTCGGTCAGGCGCGGAAGGAATCGGACGCGCTGGCTCGCGTGATGGGCACCGCCCTCGACGGTGGCGAACGGGGCCGCGAGATCTCCGGCCTGCGCGCCGCCGTGGCCAGGATGGACGCCGTGGAGGACGCCGTCACCCGGGTGCGCGACACCCAGCGCGATCTCGCCCGCGCGGGGCGACGCCTGCTCGCCGAGCACGGCGGCCGCACCGCGGGTCTGGACAGTGCGATCGGCGACCTGCTCGCCGAGATCGCCGATGTCCGCGGGCGCGCGGGCGCCGAACACGACCGCATCCGCTACCTCCAGCAGACGCTGCTGCTCCGCGTGGAGATGCAGCACGCCAGGGTCGTCAAGATCCTCGCCCTGTCGGCCGTGCTGGTCTCCCTCGGCATCCTCGCCCTGTGCTACCTCGTGGTCCTCGGCTGATCCGGCCGCCGTACCGCTACTCGAACTCTCTCCGAAAACCGCAGTCTCGCAGACGAACTCGTCCTCGCGATCCGGCCGCTGGGCACCGCCGTTCTCGGCGGTCTCGCGTCTGCGGCGAAGACGGTGCGCGGCGCGGCGGGCGGGGGCATCCTGGAGGGGCTTGATATCGACGGCGAGAGGGTGGTCGGTGTGGACGATGCGATGGACGCGTACTCGCGGACGGTGATCGCGGTGGCCGAATCGGTCACCCCGCACGTGGCGAGCGTGCGGACCCGGCGGGGGGGCGGTTCGGCCGTCGTGTTCACCGACGACGGATTCCTGCTCACCAACGCCCACGTCATCGGCGCGGGCTCGCACGGCGAGGTGGTGTTCGCCGACGGCGTGGAGTCCCGGTTCGAGGTGGTCGGCGTCGACCCGCTCTCGGATCTGGCCGTGCTGCGCGTCCGGGGCGGCGGGCCGGGCGCGGCACTGCTCGGCGACGCGGACAAGCTCGTGGTCGGGCAGCTGGTCGTCGCGGTGGGTAGCCCGCTGGGGTTGGCGGGTTCGGTCACCGCGGGCGTGGTGAGCGCGCTCGGGCGCGCGGTGCCGGTCGCCTCGCGGCGCGCGGGGCGGGTGATCGAGGACGTCATTCAGACCGACGCCGCCCTGAATCCCGGCAATTCCGGTGGCGCGCTGTCGGATTCGGCGGGCCGGGTGGTGGGTATCAACACCGCCGTGGCAGGAATCGGTCTGGGACTTGCCATTCCGATCAACGCCACCACTCGGCGGATCATCGCCACCCTGCATTCCGAGGGCCGCGTCCGCCGCGCCTACCTCGGGCTGGTCGGCGTTCCGGCGCCGCTGCCGTCCGAGGTGGCCGAGCGGACCGGTCAGCGGGCGGGTGTGCGCATCGTCGAGGTGGTGCGCGGCGCGCCCGCCGAAACCGCCGGACTGTGCCGGGGCGACCTGGTGCTCAGCGTCGCGCGCGCCGAAGTCCGCGACGCCCAGGGCATCCAGCGCCAGCTCTTCGCCGATGCGATCGGCAGGCCGACACCGGTCACCGTGCTGCGCAACGGCGCGATGGTCGACGTGATCGCCGTGCCGAGCGAACTGACCGTCGATTAGTTATATGTCAGCTACATCGCGATTGCGGTGGTGCCTCGACGATACGGGAATCTTTCGATGCCGGACGGGCATCGTTGCTACCATCTAGCAAGCATCGAGTTGCCGGGGGCCCTGCGGTTGCGAGAGGCGGATGGCGATGGTTCCCAAGTGGTGTCGATGGGCCGGAGCGGCCGCGATGGTGATCGTGGCGACCGCGGCATGTGGGGCGGACGACGGCGAGAAGCCGGCGTCGCAGGCAACCGGAACCGCGACCACGGGCCAGGCGCCGGACACCGGGAAGTTCGTGCCCAGATACGACCGTGCGATCTTTTCCGAAGAGGCGAAAGCGGGAAAGAGCGTCGCCCAGGACAACAAGATCCTCGAAGATCTCGCCCAGGATATGGGTGCGATGTACCGGCTGCCCAAGGACATTCCCGTCGTCGGCATGGAATGCGGCGCGTTCAACGCGTTCTGGGATCCGGACAGCCAGTCGATCGTCCTCTGCTACGAGATGTTCGCCGTCGCCGAGGAGTATGCGAAAGCGCAGTCCGAGGGACGTCCGGACTACTTCAACGTGTACTTCGACGGCGTCACCCGCATGATCGCCTTCCACGAGTCCGCGCACATGGCGATCTCGCTGTTTTCGCTGCCCACCACGGGACGCGAGGAAGACTCCGCGGACCAGCTCGCCGCCCTGCTCCAGTTGACCGACCCGGGCCCCAGCGGCGCAGGCGGCGTGGCCGCGGCGGCCGACTTCTGGTTCGACATCTCCGACGATCCGGCAGCTTTCGACGCCGACACCTTCGCCGACGAGCACTCGCTCTCCCAGGTCCGCGGCTACAACTTGCTGTGCTGGGTTTACGGCGCGCTACCCGACGTGCTCTCGGTTCTGGTGACCATGCCGGGTGAGCCGGAGCAGGAAGGGCGCCTGCCCTACGAGCGCGCCGAAGGCTGCGTCGACGAGTACAAACAGATGCGGGCGGCGTGGGCCACCCTGCTGAAGCCCTACATCGAGGTCGAACTCGGCGTTTCCGATGACATGGGCACGACCACCATGGGTGCGCAACCCACCACAACGATCCCGACCCGATAGCGGGATCGTCTCGCGGCCGCGATCTACGGTGGCCTTCGGGGGTAGGTCAATCGCGGGTGGCGAGCGGTGCGACGAGCGTGTGCTCGGACTCGTGCTCGGACGGGAGGGTTTCGGGCCGCCAGCGGGCGTCGACGAGCAGCCCGAGCAGGCCGATGGCCAGGCACACGCCCGAGACCACCAGCATGGCGGGATGGGAGCCGCCGGTCAGGGCGTCGGCCAGGACGACGGTGGCGATGGTGCCGGGAGCGGAGCCGACGAAGGTGGCGGCGAGATACGGCCAGAAGCGGATCGAGGAGAGCCCGCAGCAGTAGTTGACCACCGAGAACGGCGCGAAGGAGATGAGCCGCAGCGAACCGACGGCCAGCCAGCCGCGGCGCTCCAGCCGATCATCGATGGCCCGGACAGCGGGATGGGTGAGCCGGGACGCCACCCTGTTGCGGTCCAGGGTGCGCACCAGGACGAGCGCCAACCCCGCGGCGACCACAGTGGCCGAGAGCGCGACCGCGGTGCCTGGCAATGATCCGAAAAGCACACCGCAACTGACGGTCAGCACCGTGCGCGGCAGCGGCGCCACTGCGAGAATCGAGTAGACCCCGAAGAACAGCAGCGGGAACCACGGGCCGACCGAGTCCGCCCACTGCTGGATCTGCGTCGGGCCGGGTAGCGGGACCAGCAGCGCCGCGACGAACAGCGCACCCACGCCGACGAGCAGGGCGACAATACGCGGGTTACGGAACAGCCTGGTCACCAGGAACAGGTTACCGGTTGGTAGCGGCGGCCAGGGTCAACCGACGCTGCCGCTGCCGCTAGCATCAAGGGAAACGGGACGAATGCTCGTTAACCGAAGTGCTCGCTGAGCTGGGCGAATGCGATGGTTCGGGCGCACAACCAAGGGTGCGCCCCGTGGTCGAGTGGAAGAGGAACAGCAGCTATGCCGATTGCTTCAGATCCGTCGCCGGGCGCGCAGCGACCCGAGGGCGCGGATCCGGTTCCCCAGTATCCCGCCTGGCGCAAGGGCGTCGCGGGTGTGCTCGCGAAGGCACGCAGGGTCGACGTCGCCGAGCTGCCGGACGAGCCGGAGCAGCTGCTCGCACAGACCACCTACGACGGGCTGACCGTCGCGCCGCTGTACACCCGGCGCGACGAGCGGCCGGAACAGCCGCTGCCCGGCGCCTTCCCCTTCGTGCGCGGCCGCGACGCCACCCGCGACGTGCACCGCGGCTGGTACGTCAGCGCCTTCGTCGGCGCGGGCGAGGGCGCCGCGGCCAAGCGGGAGATCCTGGCCGGACTGGAGAACGGCATCAGCGCGATCTGGCTCGGCGCCGGTGAGCGGGGCGTCTCCGTCGCCGAGCTGCCCGCGGCGCTGGAAGGTCTGCTCTTCGAGCTGGCGCCGCTGACCCTGGACGCAGGCGCGCAGGTATCGTCCGCCGCCGCAGCGCTTTTCGCGGTGCTCGACGGGTACCAGGCGCCGCAGCGCGCCGATATCCTGCTCTCGCTCGGCGCGGCGCCGCTCACCAGCCGCTTCGCCGGCCTGCCGGACGCCGATCTCGCGGAGACCGTCGCGCTGGCCGCCCAGGCCATCGCGCGGCCGGAGACGGCGCGCGCGATCACCGTGGACGGCACCGTCTTCCACGACGCGGGCGCCTCCGACGCGCAGGAACTCGGCGCCGCGGTGGCCGCGGGCCTGGAGTATCTGCGCGCGCTCACCGAGGGGCAGGACATCGCCGACGCCCTCGGCCAGTTCGAATTCCGGTTCGCCGCCACCGACGACCAGTTCGCGACGATCGCGAAATTCCGTGCCGCGCGCAAGCTCTGGGCCCGCGTCGCGCACGCGTGCGGCGCACCGGACTTCGGTGGCGCACCGCAGCACGCGGTGACCTCCGCGGCCATGATGAGCCAGCGCGACCCGTGGGTGAACATGCTGCGCACCACGCTCGCCGCCTTCGGCGCCGGTGTGGGCGGCGCGGACACCGTGACCGTGCTGCCCTTCGACTCCGCGCTGCCCGCCGGTGAACTCGGCGTCTCCAAGTCGTTCGCGGATCGCATGGCGCGCAACACCCAGTTGCTCCTGCTGGAGGAGTCGCACCTGGGCCACGTCCAGGATCCGGGCGCCGGTTCCTGGTACGTCGAGGACATCACCGCCGAATTGGCCGCCAAGGCCTGGGAATTCATGCAGGAGCTGGAGGCCGCGGGCGGCTACCTGGCCGCGCTGGACTCGGGTCTGCTCGCCGAACGCATCGCCGCAACCAAGGCCGCGCGTGACGCCGACGTCGCGCACCGCAAGACCGCGGTGACCGGGGTCAACGAATTCCCGAACCTGGCCGAGCAGCCGCTCTCGGAAGCGGCGCGCACGCCGAGCCGGGTCGCCCGCTACGGCGCCGCCTTCGAGGCGCTGCGCGACCGTTCCGATGTGTACCTGGCGGGCAACGGATCCCGGCCGAAGGCGCTGCTCGTGCCGCTCGGCACGGTGGCCGAGCACAATGTGCGGGTCACCTTCATCGCGAACCTGCTGGCCTCCGGCGGTATCGAGTCGGTCAACCCGGGCCCGCTCGGTGTGTCCGAAATCGACTCCGCCGCAACGGAAGCCGGTGCGCCTATCGCGGTACTCTGCGGTTCGGATGCACGCTACGGCACCGAGGCGGGCGCGGCGGTCGAGGCGCTGCGCGCGGCGGGTGTGAAGACGGTGCTGCTGGCGGGCGCGGCGAAGGCCGTCGCCGAGCTGAGCGGCGCGCAGCGCCCGGACGGATTCCTGGCCGCGAAGATCGACGCGGTCGCGGCGCTGTCCGGCCTGCTGGAGAAGGTGGGAGCCTGATGACTACGCGTGAGATCAAGCACGTGATCGGCAATTTCGCCGAGGTGCCGCTCGACGAGCACGCGCCCGAACCCGCGGCGGTCGACACCGCCCGGGTCGAGGCCTTCGTGCAGGGCGCGGCGGCGGCCAACAACTACACCCCCGAGCAATTGGTGTGGTCGACCCCCGAGGGCATCGAGGTGCCGCCGGTGTTCACCGAGGCCGATCGGGATGCCGTCGCGGCGGAGGGCTATCCGCTCGACAGCGTGCCGGGTGTCGCGCCGTTCGTGCGCGGTCCGTACCCGACCATGTACGTCAACCAGCCGTGGACCATCCGCCAGTACGCGGGCTTCTCCACCGCCGCCGACTCGAACGCCTTCTACCGCCGCAACCTCCAGGCCGGTCAGAAGGGTCTATCGGTCGCGTTCGACCTCGCGACGCACCGCGGCTACGACTCCGATCACCCGCGCGTGCAGGGTGACGTCGGCATGGCGGGCGTCGCCATCGACTCCATCCTGGACATGCGCCAGCTCTTCGATCACATTCCCCTGGACCAGGTGAGTGTCTCGATGACGATGAACGGCGCGGTGCTGCCGATCCTGGCGCTCTACGTCGTCGCGGCGGAGGAGCAGGGCGTCGCCCCCGAGCAGCTGGCCGGAACCATTCAGAACGACATTCTGAAGGAGTTCATGGTCCGCAACACCTACATCTACCCGCCCAAGCCCTCGATGCGGATCATCTCCGACATCTTCGCCTACACCAGCGCGAAGATGCCGAAGTTCAACTCGATCTCCATCTCCGGCTACCACATCCAGGAGGCCGGAGCCACGGCCGATCTGGAGCTGGCCTACACCCTCGCCGACGGCGTGGAGTACATCCGCGCGGGTATCGACGCGGGCATGGAGGTCGACAAGTTCGCGCCGCGGCTGTCGTTCTTCTGGGCCATCGGCATGAACTTCTTCATGGAGGTCGCGAAACTCCGTGCGGGACGGCTGCTCTGGAGCGAGCTGGTCGCCAAGTTCGAGCCGAAGAGCGCGAAATCGCTGTCCCTGCGGACACATTCGCAGACCTCCGGCTGGTCGCTGACCGCGCAGGACGCCTACAACAACGTGGCGCGCACCTGCATCGAGGCGATGGCCGCGACCCAGGGCCACACCCAGTCGCTGCACACCAACGCCCTCGACGAGGCGCTGGCGCTGCCGACGGACTTCTCCGCGCGCATCGCCCGCAACACCCAGCTGCTGATCCAGCAGGAGTCCAACACCACCCGGCCGATCGACCCGTGGGGCGGCTCCTACTACGTCGAGTGGCTGACCCACCAGCTGGCCAACCGCGCCCGCGCGCACATCGCCGAGGTGGAGGCGCACGGCGGTATGGCACAGGCGATTTCGGAGGGCATCCCGAAGCTGCGCATCGAGGAGGCCGCCGCCCGGACCCAGGCGCGCATCGACACCGGCCAGCAGCCGGTGATCGGCGTCAACAAGTACCAGGTGGAGGAGGATCACGAGGTCGAGGTCCTCAAGGTCGAGAACTCCCGTGTACGCGCCGAGCAGATCGAGAAGCTGCGGCAGCTGCGCGCCGACCGCGACCCCGCGGCCGTGGAGCGGGCGCTGAACGAATTGACCCGCGCCGCAGGTTCTTCCGAAGGCGGCATGGCGAACAACCTGCTCGCGCTGGCCATCGACGCGGCGCGCGCGAAGGCCACCGTCGGCGAGATCTCCGACGCGCTCGAGAAGGTGTACGGCCGCCACCAGGCCGAGATCCGCACCCTCTCCGGCGTGTACCGCGACGAGGCAGGGAAGGTCACCAACATCACCACGGCAAGCGAACTCGTCGAGGAATTCGCCGAGGCCGAAGGTCGTCGGCCGCGTATCCTCGTCGCGAAGATGGGTCAGGACGGGCACGACCGGGGACAGAAGGTGATCGCCACCGCCTTCGCCGACCTCGGCTTCGACGTCGACGTGGGCCCGCTGTTCCAGACCCCCGAAGAGGTGGCGCAGCAGGCGGCCGACAACGACGTGCACGTCGTCGGTGTGTCCTCGCTGGCGGCAGGCCACCTCACGCTGGTGCCCGCCCTGCGGCAGGCACTGGCCGATGTCGGGCGACCCGACATCATGGTCATCGTCGGCGGTGTCATCCCGCCCGGTGACTTCGACGAGCTCTACGAGGCAGGCGCCGCCGCGATCTTCCCGCCCGGCACCGTCATCGCCGACGCGGCCATCGATCTGCTGAAGAAGCTCGCGGCCGCGCTCGGTCACGACATCGGCAGCGGCGCCGCGGAATCCGCCGCCGCCGAATGAACGAAGCAGGTTCGGCTCCCGCGAACGGGGGAGCGGCGCGCCGCACCATCGATGTCGACGCACTCGCCACGGCGGTCCGCAACAACGAGCGGGCCGCCGTGGCGCGGGCCATCACCCTGGTCGAGTCGACCAGGGCCGACCACCGTGCCCTGGCGCAGCAGCTGCTGCTGAAGCTGACCCCCGAGGCGCAGGGTTCCGCGAGCGCGGTCCTGTCGAATCGGGTGGGTATCACCGGTGTTCCCGGCGTCGGCAAGTCGACGTTCATCGACGCGCTCGGCATGTACCTGATCGGCAAGGGGCATCGGGTGGCGGTACTCGCCGTCGACCCGTCCTCGACCCGCACCGGCGGCTCCATCCTCGGCGACAAGACGCGGATGGCGCGACTCTCGGTGGAGCGCAACGCCTATATCCGCCCCTCGCCCACGGCGGGCACGCTCGGCGGCGTGGCCAAGGCGACCCGCGAGACCATCGTGCTGCTGGAAGCGGCAGGCTATGACGTGATCCTGGTGGAGACCGTCGGCGTCGGCCAGTCCGAGGTGACGGTCGCGAACATGGTCGACGTGTTCTGCTTCCTGACGCTGGCCCGCACCGGCGATCAGTTGCAGGGCATCAAGAAAGGCGTGCTCGAGCTCGCCGACCTGGTGGCGGTGAACAAGGCCGACGGCAAGCACGAGATGGAGGCCAAGGCGGCCGCGCGCGAGCTGGCCGGTGCGCTGCGCCTCATCCACCCGCACGACGCGCTGTGGCGTCCTCCGGTGCTCACCATGAGCGGGCTGCAAGGCCTTGGCCTGGACAAGTTCTGGGACACGGTGCTGCAGCACCGCCGGGTGCTCACCGACGCGGGGGAGTTCGACGAGAAGCGCCGCCGCCAGCAGGTCGACTGGACCTGGACCATGGTGCACGACCAGCTGCTGCGCAGGCTCGCCGACAACCCGCACGTGAAAGCGATTCGCGCGCAAGTGGAAAAGCAGGTTCGCGAGGGCACGCTGACCGCGGCACTCGCCGCCGAGGAGATCCTCGACGCCTTCGACAGCACCGGCGACTAGCTGCGCGCCGACTTAACCCACGATGTTGATTTATGCGTGAGTGGGGCATCATGAGATCTGTGAGCACGACCGAACGTCGCAGCCCGAGCGACCATGGCAGGCAGGTCCGCCGCGGAAGGCCGCCGAAAGGGGCGAGCCAGCTGTCTCGCGCGGCGATTTTGGACGCCGCCCTTGAGGTGATCGACACCGAGGGCATCGCGGCGATCACGATGCGGTCGGTGGCGCGCCGGCTGGGGGTCGACGCCAAGAGCCTCTACAACCACGTCGACGACAAGGACGACCTGCTGGACGCGGTGGCCGAGCACGTGCTCGCGGGCATGGACATCCCCGAGCCGACCGGGGCGCCCGAAGCGGACCTGCGCGCCATCGCGGTCGCCTTCCGTGCCCGCACGCTCCGGTATCCGCAGGCCGCGACGCTCGTGCTGACCCGCCAGTTGTCCTCGTTGGCCGGGCTCGCGCCCCTCGAGGCGGTGTTGTCCGTGCTGCGCGCCGCCGGGTGCTCCGTCGAAGAGTCGGTCCACCTGCTGCGCACCTTCGTGGCGACCCTGATCGGCACCCTCTTGCGCGAGGTCAACGCCGGACCGACCTTCGGCCTCAGCGATGCCGAGGGGATCGCCCGCCGTCAGACGGTGCTCGAACAATCGGGGCTGCCTGCGGTCGGCGAGGCCGCCGCCTACCTCGCCCGGCTCGACCGCGAAGCCGAGTTCGCCTTCACCATCGACCTCGCGATCGGCACCGTGCTCGCCCGCCTTCCCGGCACGAACGCCTGAGAACGGCTGCCGATCCGGTTCGAGACGCCCATCACCCGCGTGCATGACCCTTCGGGTTCGGCTACGAGACGAGCGCGAGGCGCGCGTCCTCGACCTTGCGGGTGCCGCCCGCCCGTGTGAGCAGGCGAGCGATGGACTCGGCGACCCGCCGGGGCTGCTCCAGGATGATGGAGTGACCGGCTCCGTCGACCAGCACCAGATCGGAGTATTCGACGGCGGCGGCGATCGTGACGGAATGCGACGGGGGTGTGATCAGGTCGGCCGACCCGCACAGTACCAAGGTCGGGATCTTCGACAGCGCGGTCAGCGCCGTGGTCTGGTCGTAGGTCGCGAAGACGCTCAGGAAGCTCGCCATCGTCACGATCGAGGTCTGGTTGCGCATCGCGTCGGCGAGGGCGAGCACCGCGGGGCCGACCTTGCGATCGCCGAATTCGGCGGTGCGGACGAGGGGTGCGAAGACCTTGCATGCCATGAGCTTCGCGTGGTGCATCAGGCTCGGAGCGCACCGGACGGCGGCCTGGAACAGGGAGAGGGCCGGGTTGCGCAGCAGGCGGCCGAGGCCGATGTCGGCGAGCCCGCCCGCCGCGGTCGCGACCAGTGCGATGCCGACGATGCGGTCGCCGATCTGGTGCGGGTACTGGCCGACGTAGGTCAGCGCGGCCATGCCGCCCATGGAGTGGCCGACGAGGACGACCGGTCCGGTGGGGGCGACGGCGTCGAGGACGTCGCGCAGGTCGTGGCCGAGCTGCTCGAGGGTGTAGGTCTGGCGGGACGCCGCGGCGGAGTCGCCGTGGCCGCGGTGGTCGTAGCAGACGACCCGGGCTCCCGGGTAGTGGTTCATCAGCCGGTCGCGGACGTAGGTCCAGGACTCGGTGCGCAGGCAGTGGCCGTGCAGGAGAACGACCGTCAGGTCCGCGGTGCGCGGTCCGTATTCGCGGACGGCCAGTTCCACACCGTCTTCGGTCCGGACCGTGACACGTCGATGCGCCGAGGTGGCGACAGTGCTGACGTTCGACATGGCGTGCTCCGGTTCGCTGCTGGTGGCTTGTGCTACTTTCCGCCATATCGGCCGCCGGTATCAGGCCCCCGAGTGCTGAGGCCGGTCCCCCAGAGGTGGAGCAGATCGCCACCAAGGTGAGGTCCGGCTCCTCCGCCGACGGCATGTCCGGCGCGGTCCGCCGCACAGCGGTGGACGCCGCGTCTTGGGGGCGAACGTACCGAGACGGCGGTGAGCAGACGTTTCGGCCCGCGGTTTCGTGACAGATCACGGCTGTGTGACGGCCGGGCCGATTGTGCTGTAACTTACTGCCCGGGAACGGGGTTGATCGGGGCAGCGATCAACGCCCCGCTCTCCAAGTGTGATTCACCTACGCAGTGGGAGTGTTTGCCGTGGCAGGTCGGCATCGACGGGTACAGAACTCCGGGGCACGAAATGCCGTCCGGCCCATGGTAGGTGCGGTGCCGATCGCGCTAGCGGTGGTCTGCGCGGGGACCGCGGCCGCGGATCCGACCGGCGCGCCCGCGTCGCCCGGCATCAGTCAGCCCGAGCAGCAGGTGCAGCCCGCGGTGGCGCCGGAGCCGCCGACGCCGACGCCGACGACGACGCCCCGCCAGCCCGGCGTCACCACCGAGCCGATCCGCCCCGCCGAGCCGGGCCCGGTCGAGCCGGTGCAGCCGCCCGCACCGGAAGTCGACCCGGGACTCCAGTACGCCGACCCGGCGGATCCGAAACCGGACCCGCAACCGGAGCCCCTTCCGCAGAGCGTGCCGCTCGAGCCGGAAGCCCCGCAGGAGCCGCAGCTCCCCGAGGTCGCGCCGCACACATTGCAGGCAGGCTCCTTCAGCGCACCGGTTCCCCAGGAAGTGCCCGGCGATGTGCTGGCCGTGGTCAATCACGGTATCGCCGATTTCGAAGCCCAGGTCGCGGCGGCATCGCAGACCATCGGCGTCGACGCATATCGCGCGGGGAACATCGCCGGGGGCGCCCTGATCGGCGCGGCCGTGGCGGGTGTCCCCGCCGCGGTGGTCGGCGGAGTCGGCGGCGGGCTGATCGGAGCGGGTGTCGGATTCGCGGCGTGCGGCGTGGGGACG
>NZ_BDBP01000109.1 GCF_001613045.1 Nocardia lijiangensis NBRC 108240
CGGACTCGGCCACGCACGGGGCGAGCGCCTACGACCCGGCCGTCGCCGCGGGCCACCACACCCCGGCGCCGACCGACCACCAAACCTCGTCCGCCACACCGGGTTCCCCCCAGCACCGGGCGGAGCCCGCCCACCACGCGGACCGGGGTGCGCAGGAGACACCGAACGACAACCGCACCAGCATCGAGAACTGGATGGCCGAACTCCGCTCCTCCCGCCGCCGTATCGCGGATTCGGACGAAGGCAGGCACCACAGCGGAGACGGCCGCTCGGTGAGCGTGAACGAACTCCTCCGCCGCCGCGACGAGGACTGAGTTCCCTCCGGGTTCCGGTCCTCGCAGAGCGTTCACACGCTTCGCATACGTTGTGCGGTCTGCGAGGCGTATAAAGCGTCTGCGCAGTTGCGTTGGCATTTCCGGGAGTTGCGGCTCGAGCGGTTCTCACAGAGCGTGTACACGCTGCACACAGTCGATGGGTTTGTGATGCGTGTGGATGGTCTGTGGGTTGGGTTGCCCCGCCCACGGGATTTCGCGAGGCCGGGTGTTCCGGACGCGCCGACCCGAACTGCTCGCCGATGATCCGCACTCCGGCCGCGGCGGCCGTCCGCACGCTCGCAGAGTTCCTTTGTCGAACACCCGGACCAGCGCCCGCCGCACCGAGGCGACGTGGTGCGCCGACTCTTGCCGACGGGCTCCGGTCCGCGAAGGTCGCCGTGGCGGCGGTCAGTCGGTGGTGGCTTCGAGGTCGACGGCGCCCGCTTCGGCGAAGGCTCGGGCGTAGCGGGTTCCGGTGAGTAGCAGGAGGATTCCGACCACCAGGAAGGCGGCGACGCGGATCAGGCCGTCGAGGGTGGCCAGGTCGAACAGGAAGAGCTTGGCCAGGGCGGCGGTGGTGACCAGCAGGCCGGAGCCGAGGGCGACCTTCGCAATGGCGGCGGAGCGGGAGAGGTTGCGCAGGCCGTAGAGCAGAGCCGCGGTGGCGGCCGCCATCCACACGATGGTGGCGATGCTGTGGCCGATGACGAAGCCGTCCGCGGCGCCGGTGGTGGCGCCGACCGCGACGATCGCGGCGGTCACCAGGTAGAGCGCCGCGCCGCTCGCGGCGATCCAGAGGAGCGATTCCTCGGCCCCGCCCTTCGGCGTGCCGGCGAGCCTGCGGATGGTCCACACCCCCGCCGCGACAACGGCCATGCCGGTGACCGCCGCCAGCGCGGTGGAGATGGTCAGGTGCTGCTCGGCGAGGTGTTGCGACGCAAGCCTTTCCGGGGTCGCGTTCGCGAAGAAGGCGAGTCCACCGATCACCGCGAAGGCGATGCCGAGTCCCGCGGCGACGCCGGAACGCAGCTGCCCTGCCACGCCGAGGAAGCCCAGTGCGACCAGCAGCGTCGCGATCGGGAGTGTCTGGGCGCTCGTCACGCCGACGCATGCCTCGAGCAGGGCGAAGGCGCCCGCGACAGCGGCGGCGACAGCGGTGTGGCCCGGAATCTTCGCGACCGCACGCACTTTCGGCATCAAGACCGTCGCCGCGACGGACAGCAGAACCACCGCGTAGGCGGCCGCGACGAGAGCGCCGATGCGCCGGTCGAACAGCGCCGCCACCGCCAGCATCGGGGTCGTGGAGATCGCGAAGGACAGTGTCGCGGTGACATCACCGGCGCGCCTGCGGACCACCAGCACAGTGCCGATCAAACCGACCGCCGCGATGGCGATCGAGGCCACCAGCAACCACAACTCGCGCGAGTGGTCGAGCGTCTCGATCAGCGCGATGGCGATGCCCACCAGGGTGGCCAGCACCGCGGGCACCGTCCGCGCGACGTGCAGGAACGGCCAATCCCGTCCGAATTGCACCGGAACACACGCCAATTGCAGCACGATCAGGAATCCGAGCAGCACCAGCTCCGCGGTGACGAACGGCGCGAGCATTGCCGCACCGAGCACGACGAGCACCGCCAGCGGCTGCGACTTCCACTGCATCGCGAGTCCGACGCCGCCCGCCGCGACGGCCAGCGCCACGGCCAGCCCGACCACCGGGTGCAACCAGTGGTAGACGGCGGTCACCGCGACCACATCGAGATAGGCGCCCGCAATGCCGGTGGCGGCCAATGCGATTCCGCCGACCCGGCCACCCACCTTACCGAAGACCCGCATCCCCGCACCGACCAGCGCGGCCGAGAACACAGCTCCGGCAACGACTCTCGGCACCGGCCCGAAGAACCCCGCCTGAGCGGCGAGCACCAACAGCATCACCACGCCGATCAACGTGACCGCCACCCCGGCCACCGCAAGCACCCGGCTGATCACCCCGTCCCGCTGCCACCACGGAACCTGCGGCTCCCGCCGCGGCGGGGCGGGCGGGCGCATCCAAGGCGGAACCATCCCTGTACCCATCGGCGGCAACGCCCCCGGCTGCGTCGCCCATCCCTGCGGCATAGGCGGCGGCACCGCACCCGGCGGCGGCATCACGCCCGGTGGCGGCACCGCCCCCGGTGGCAGCATCGCACCCGATCGTGGCGCCGCTCCCCAATCCTGCGCCGCCGCAGCCGCATACGCCGACCCGTACGCAGGCTGGGGCGCCCCAGGCAGCAGAGGCGGACCCGACGGAACCCCAGCGGCAGGACTCGAACCGCCACCGACAACGGACGCCGATCCAGGCCCACCGGCCACAGCCGAATCCGCAGGCCACTCGCCCTCGGCACCAGCCGAGCTCGTGCCACCTACCGCTGCGCCTCCGGCATCAGACTCCCCGGCCACGGCCGGAGTCGATCCTGCACCCGCAAAGCCACCTCCGGCACCAGCCCCCTCGACACCGGCCATGCCAGACTTTGCGCCCGCGAACGAACCACCCTCGGCAGCAGACGAATCTGCGAGCGACCCGGCCCCAGCACTAGCCGGGATCGCGCCGCCCAACGCCGCGCCTCCAGCTCCGGCCTCCTCAGTTGCCGCGGCAGCGAGCCCCGCGCCCGCAGACGAACCGCTGTCGGCGTCAGCCGAACTCGGCCGCTCGGCGCTACCGATAGACGTGCTCGATCCACCCGCCCCAGTGGTCGAGGTCGTGCTCGCACCGGCAGCGAAGCCCGAGCCGGGCTCGGCATTCGGCCTGCCAGGGTCGCCAGAACTCACGCCGGCAGACACGATCGAACCGGCGCTAGCCGAGTCCATAGCGGATGTGCCACGCCGCCCGGCTGGCATCGAGGCAGGGCCGCGTAGTGGCGGTGGAACCGCATTCTTGTCGCCCGAGTCGGCCCCGCCGTACGGCGCACCCGCACTCGAACCGCCCGCGGCAGGCGCCAAAGTTTCGCGCTCCGCGGCGAGTTCCGGCGCGACTTGTTCGCGAAGCAACGCCAGATCCCGCCCGAGCGCACCCATCTGCGTCCCCAGCGCAGTGAACTCACCGGACAAGCGCGAGATCAGCGCCGGATCGATAGATGTAGTCATAGACCCATGCTCGGCCCCTCATGCTTACCGAACATGAGTAGAAACCCCCGGCGACGGGCCGATATCTACCCGATTCCGCCTCGACCGACCCCCAGCCGGGCTGCGGGTGGGGGCCGGTCGCGCCGGGCGGTCAGGAGGCAGGCGCGGCGCGCATGCTGGTCACCTGGTGGATGGCGCTGATGACCGCCGAACGCGGCGGCATGCGCAGCACGCCCGGGGCGGGTTCGCTTGCCCAGTGCCAGCCGAGGCGGGAGTCGGTGCTCGGCAGCAGCACGTGACGGCCGCCCGGGATCACGGTGACCTGATGGCCTGCCAGGCTGCGCCGGACATGCACGTCGACCGGGGTGACGGGGCTGGGCGGTGTCACAAGGAAGGTCCAGGTGCGGTCGCCGGGATCGGCGACCACCGGGGCGATCAGCTGGCGGTCGAGCATGGCGAGCACTTTCCTGCCGAGTTCCGGAGGCATGACGATGCCTCCGAGCAGGGTGCCTGTGGTCACCACCGGACGCCCGGCGAGCAGTTGGACCGGCAGGCCGTACCGATGTCGGAGCAGGTGCGCCGCGTCGTGCGGGCTGTGACAGCGTTCGAACATGATGCTTCCCCTCAAGCTATGACGTTGCTGTGGCAGGTGATCGGCGTTCGGCGTAGTGTGCCGTGCAGGTCACGGCCTCGCGGGCGCAACTGATCGGGTCGAGCGAGAAGTGCTTGCGATGCGGTCGCGCGATCGGCGCGCCGGGCTCGCATGGTGTTCGGCATCGTGGTCATTGCCGCCGCCCTTTGCGTTCTCAAAGTTGCAGAAAGGCAACGGTATTCCAACCAGCGGCCAACGAGTCGTACGCAATGTCCCACTAGGGGTGAACTTAATCCCTTAGCGTCGTACCCTGAAACCTGGATGTAACAAAGGACTCGGGTGACATGGACGAATCGTCGATCGGGGTGCGGATCCGGCGCTTCCGCGGCAAAGCGCTCACGCAGCGCCAGCTTGCCGACCAAGCCGGGGTGAGCGTGGATCTCGTGCGCAAGCTCGAGCAGGGCGGACGGCAGACCGCCTCCATCGCGAGCCTGCAGAAACTGGCGCGCGCGCTCGATGTGGACATCTCGGATCTGATCGGAAAGCGCCACGGGATACCGTCCGGCAACCCGGACGCGGGCATCGTCGCCATCCGGCGCGCCCTGACGCCCGTCGACGATCTGCTCGGCGAGGTGCCCGAGGAGGAGGCGGTGAGCCTCGACGACGGCCGCCGCGCGGTCGACTACGCCTGGGGCGCGTACTGGGCAGGCCGCTACGAGTTGCTCACCACGATCCTGCCCGCCAATCTCACCCAGCTGCGCGCGACAGTGCACGCCGCCCGCAACGGCACGGTCGCCCCGGCCAACGAACTGCTCGCCCGCATGTGCTGGGTAACCGGTTGCACACTGGTGCATCTCGGGCACACCGATCCGGCGTTCCTCGCCATCCGCCAGGCGCTGGCCGCCGCCGAGCGTGGCAACGATCAGCTGCTGCTGGCGACCATTCGCGGCTCGGTGGCGTGGCAGCTGCTGGTGCAGGGCAGGTACGACGAATCACGCCGGGTCGCGCTGCGCGCCGCGACGGACCTGGAGCCCGCGGGCGAAGTGCCCGCCGCGCACCTGTCCGCCTACGGTTCCCTCGTGCTGCAGGGCGCGACCGCGTCCGGCCGGGCCCAGAACGTACCGGAGGCGCTGTCGCTGATCGAGACGGCTGGTGAAGTCGCGCTGCGCATCGGCGGCGACCGGCAGGACTACGAAACCTATTTCGGGCCTTCACAAGTCGTGATGCAGACGGTGGACGTGAACGTCTCCTCCGAGCGTTACCCCGAGGCACTGGCCGCGGCGAAGGAGATGCCGCAGAACAGCGGTCTCCCGCAAGCCTCACGCGCCCGCCATCTCGCCGACACCGCGGTCGCCTTGACCCGCACCGGCCAGCACCAGCGCGCCTTGGACGCGTTGCTGAACGCCGAACGCGTCGGCGGCGTCGACTGGATCAAGTACCAGTCCCTGCCCCGCCACATCGTCTCCGAACTCCTCGACCACGACCGCCGAGTCCCCCTGCGCGCCTTCGCCCGCCGCATCGGCGTCAACACCTGACGTCCGAACTACCAAGTCACCCCGGGCAATTCGCCCGTTGCCAGGGTGCGGCGCGGATCATTGGCCGAGTAGTTTGCGCCAGTGGGCGATGAACGGGTGTTTGGCGGTGACCGAGCCGAAGCGGATGCGCCCGTGGACGACCAGGTGGAGGGGCCCGAGTGGGGGGCCGGTGCGGACCTTGTTGGTGACGCTGGCGCCGACGAGGTCGAGACCATTGAGGTCGACGGTGGCCTCGGCGGGCACCACCAAGGTCAGCGAGCTGAAGTAATCGTCGACGTTCAACTCGACCACCTGGGTGGACATGACCGCCTCGGTGAAATCGAGGGTGACGCCGGAGAACCAGTTGTTCAGGTGCAGCGAGGGCGCCACCTGCCACGGCCCGCGCCGGGTCGGATTCGTCAAGCGGCCGCGAATCACGTTTCCGGCCGTGGCGGGCGGCCGCGGCGGCTTGCGGAACGAGGGCGCCGAGTTCACGAAGGTGGTGGGCGGGGCGGCGGGACCGCCGATCAGGCGGACGCCGGGCAGGTCGATGAGCACGGCGTTCAGTTCGCCGCGGGTCTTGGCGGCCAAGGCGGTGTCCATCCGCTCGGTGAACTCGCCGAGCGAGAGCATCCCGAGCCCGACCGCTCGCTGCAGCAGCTGACCGACGTGCTCGCGTTCGGCGTCGGAGACACGCAGATCCCGATCGCCGACACCACCATCGGAGCCGACGCCATTGGATACCGATTCGGGGCCGCCCATGGCTTCGAGATTACCGAGGATCGGCGGGTCTCGGCATCAGGGCGATCCCGGATTCCGGCGCGCGTGCGGGTCCTCCGCTGGGCGGATGTCCCGCCTACTCGAGCCCCTGTTCGATCGCGTACCTGGTGAGCTCGACCCGGTTGGCCAGCTGCAACTTACGCAGCGTCGCCTGCACGTGGTTCTCCACCGTCCGGTGACTCAACCCGAGCCGGGACGCGATCTGCTTGGCGGACAACCCTTTCGCCACCATCCGCAGCACCTCGGTCTCGCGTTCGGTGAGCGCGGGCCGGTGCGGTGCGTCCGGCTCGGCGGGTGCGGTCGCCATCCGGCGGTACTCGCCGAGCACCAGCCCGGCCAGACCCGGCGTGAACACCGGCTGACCGGCGGCGGTCGCGCGCACCGCGTCGATCAGTTCGGCCGCCGACGCGCTCTTGACCAGATAACCGGAGGCCCCTGCCTTGATCGCGTCCAGCACGTCGTCGCGCTCCGCCGAGGCCGAGAGCACCAGCACCCGGCTCTGCGGCGACACCCGCAACACCTCGGCGGTCGCCACGGCGCCGTTCCCGTCGGGCAACTGCATGTCCATCAGCACCACGGCGGGCCGCACCGCCGCGGCGCGCCTGGTGGCCGCACCGACGCCGTCGGCGGTCGCGACGACCTCGAACCCGGCCTCGGCGAGGTCGCGGGAGACGCCGTCGCGCCACATCGGGTGGTCGTCCACCACCATCACCGAAATGGTCCCGGCCGCACCGTCGTCGGTCACCGCACCGCTCCTTTCGCCGTCGCCTTCATCGTGCCAGAAGCGCCAGGTCAGCGCGTATCGCGCGGAACACGGAACTCCCACTCGGCGCCCTCGCCCGCGCTGCCCTCGGTGAGCAGTTCGGCGGTCCCGCCGAGCGCGGCGATGCGCCCGACGATCGACCGCGAAACTCCCATCCGCCCTTCGGCTTCCGCCTCGGCCAACCGGCCCGGCGCGATGCCGACGCCGTCGTCGCGCACGCTGACGATCAGCTCGTCGCCCGTGTCCTCCAGCAGCACATAGGCTTTCGCGTCCGGCCCGGCGTGCAGCTCGACGTTCACCAAGGCCGTGGCCACGGCAGCGGCGAGTTCACCTGCCGCCCACCGGCCCACCCGCACCGCCTCGCCCGGCGTCGAGACGAACACCCTCGGCGTAGCGTGCACGGTCAGCAACGGACGCAGATCCACCTCGGCCCCGCCCGCGTCCTCGCGCACGCCCTGCTCGGAGATCAGGACCCGCAGCGCCACCTCCTGCTCACCGGCGCGCATCGCCAATTCTTCGGTGGGGCCGCCGATTTCGCTGCCGCGCCGCTTGATGTAGCTGAGCACCTGGAGGACGCCGTCGTGCACTTCGCGGGCGAGCCGCTCGCGCTCCTCGGCCGCGGCGGTCAGGCGCACCGCGCGCTGCAACTGCTCCTGCGCCCGCCGGGCGGTGTTGGCGGCCAGCCCGAGCGCCAGGCCCACCGAGACGAGCACCGGCGCGGTCGCATCCGCCCACACGTCCTGTCCCCACTGCTCGCGCACCGTGATGATCACCGCGGCGATCGACAGCCCGGAGGCGATGCCCGCGATCGGCCCGCGCAGGATCGCCGCCGAGATCACCGCGTTGGCCGCCCACATGGTGGTCGGCAGGGTCTGGTGCCCGTGGTACCAGTCGTAGTCGGCGACCAGCCGGGTGGCGGCGATCAACCCGACCACCACGATGTGATCGCCGATCACCACCCAGAGCCGCACCCTGGCCACGTTGTCCGCCTGCCACTGCGAGAGCATCAGCGCCGACAGCCCGGACCAGACCACCATCAGCGCGATGAACACCCAGCTCAGGCGTTGATTCTGGTAGTAGGGCACGGACGCGATCTGCTGGCCGACCGCGTACAGCAGCGTGACCAGCCGGAACGCCTGCACCGCCCGCCACAGCGGCGCGGTCGCGGCGTCCGCGGGGCTGAGCTCAGTCGGCGCGGCCGGGCTCATCGGCGTCCCGCCGTCCGGTGTCGCTCCCGCGCGCCTTGCTCAGCAGCGCGACTTCCTCGGCGAGCGTCGCCTCGACATCGAACCTCCCCGGGTCCGGCCGGTCCGGTTCCGCCGAGTACAGCCGGTGCTCGGCGGTCTGCAATTCGCCGAACGTCTCCTCCGGGCTCTCGGCGAGCAACGATCGGATGGCGGTGTTCATCACCGCCACGGCGGGCACCGCGAGCAGACCGCCCGCGATTCCGCCGAGCACCACGCCCGCCGCGATCGCCAGCACCACCGCCAGCGGATGGATGCTCACCGCCCGGCCGAGCAGCAGTGGTTGCAGCACATGGCTTTCCAGCTGCATCACCGCGATGATGATGCCGAGCACGATCAGCGCCGTCACCAGTCCCTTGGTGACCAGCGCGATGAACACCGCGATGGATCCAGCGAGGAACGCGCCGATGATCGGGATGAACGCGCTGATGAACACCAGCGAGGCCAGTGGCAGCGCCAGCGGCACCCCGAGTATCGCCAGACCCGCCCCGATGCCGATGGCGTCCACCGCCGCGACCACCACGGTGGCCCGCACGAAGCCGACCAGCGAGCCGAAGCCGAGCTGCCCGGCAAGCCGGACCCGCTCCCGGTGTGCTTTCGGCACGATCCGGGTGGCGAACTCCCAGACCTGATCGCCGCCGTAGAGGAAGAAGATCAGGATGAACAGGGTGAGGAAGGTGCCGGTGAGGATGTGTCCGATTGCCGTGGCCGTGGTGAGCGCGCCGGAGGTGAGACTGTCCTGATTGGACTGGATGGTCTTGACGATGGTGTCGCCCGCGTTGCGGATCTGATCGTCGCTCAGGTGCGGCGGACCGTTGATCAACCAGTCCTGGATCTTGTGGATGCTGTCGGTGAATTCGTCGGACAGCTGCGGCACGCCTGCCACGAATTGCTCGATGACGAACGTCAAGATGCCCGCGACCAGCCCGAGCGAGCCGACCAGCGCGACGAACACCCCCACCCATCTGGGCACGCCGAGCCGCTGCATCCAGTCCACCAGCGGCGCGAGCAGCGCGGCCGCCAGCAGCGCGATGGCGATCGGAATGACGACGGCCGCCAGCCGCTGCACGATCATCACCAGTGCGAGCACGGCGGCGAAGATGACCAGCAGGCGCCATGCCCACTCCGCGGTCTGCCGGACGATCGGGTGCACCGCATCCGCGGCGGAGTCCCGGCGCGGACGTTCCTCGAGCTCGGTCACCTCGCTCAGGGTAATAGGCGTACCTCCGCATTCGCTCCGGCCGTGCGCGGGGCTGTGGACGGACTACGTCCGGCAGCGCCCGTCGTGCGTACCTCCCGCATTCGCTCCGGCCGTGCGCGGGGCTGTCGGCGGACTGCGTCCGGCAGCGCCCCTCGTGCGTACCTCCGACCAGGCGCAAGAGAGACAGCCCGACGTGGACGAATGATCTAAACGCTAGATTAGGGGGCGTGTCAGCGCCCTTGGAAGCGGTCAAACAGACCATGCGTACGCGCTGGCCGCTTTACCTGACATCGATGCTGTTGGCCAATGCCTTCGGCGCGGTGCTGGTGTGGGCGTTCATCCAGTACGGACTCCCCGTTCCGGAAGGCGAGGCGGCCGGTACCCGACGCACCGGTCTGCTCATCCCCGCCCTCGTCTTCATCACCGGCGGGCTGCTCAGCCTGGCCGCCTCGGCGCTGATGCTGCGCCCGGTCATGCGCTGGCAGATGCGCGGTGGTCCGCCGAGCCGTCAGGAACAGATGGCCGCGCTGCACGCACCGCTGCGCCAAGCGATCCTGCATCTGGCGCTGTGGTTGATCGGCGGTGCGGTGCTCGCCGGACTCATCATCTCTGACACGCCCGAGCTGGCAGGCGCGGTGATCATCACCGAGTGCATGGCGGCCACCATCGTGTTCGGCTTCACCTACATGCTCGGTGAGCGCATCCTGCGTCCGGTCGCGGCGCAGGCGCTGACCGAGGGCATCTTCGATCACACTCTGACGCCGGGCGTCGGTACCAGGATGGCGATGACCTGGGGCATGGGCACCTTCGCGCCCACCATCGCCATCGTGCTGCTGTGCGTCACCCAGATCTCCTCGGACGTGAAGTTCTCGGCCCAGTCGCTGGCGATCTCGATCCTGCTGCTCTGCGGCGTGGTGATCCTCCAAGCGCTCGCGCTGTCCATGCTCGCCGGTTCCAGCATCTCCGACCCGGTGCGCCAGCTCAGCCAGGCCATCGACCGGGTGCAGGAGGGCGCCCGCGATGTGCAGGTCGAGGTGTTCGACGGCAGCGAGATCGGCCTGCTTCAGGTGGGGTTCAACCGGATGATGGAGGAGGCGGCCAAGCGCCGTCAGCTTCAGGAGCTGTTCGGTCAGCACGTCGGCGAGGAAGTCGCGCAGCGCGCCCTCGACTACGGCACCGAGCTGGGCGGCGAGACCAGGTTCGTCGCGGTGCTGTTCGTGGACATGGTCGGCTCCACCGCGACCGCCGCCGAACGACCGCCGACCGAGGTGGTGAGCCTGCTCAACGAGTTCTTCCGGATCGTGGTCGATGTGATCGACCGGCACCACGGGTTCGTCAACAAATTCGTCGGCGACGCGGCACTCGCCATCTTCGGCGCGCCGCTGGACCGGCCGGACGCGCCCACCGCGGCGCTCGCGGCGGGCCGCGAGCTTCGCGAGGCCTTGCGCGAGGTGCCCGGCCTCGACATCGGCATCGGCGTGTCCGCGGGTCTGGCGGTCGCCGGAAATATCGGTGCCGCCAATCGTTTCGAATACACGGTGATCGGCGACCCGGTCAACGAGGCCTCCCGATTGACCGAATTGGCCAAAGATCAACCCGGCCGGGTACTCGCCTCCGGCAGTGCGCTGTATTTCGCGGAGGAAAGCGAGCAGGAGTTCTGGGTGGCGGGCGAAGAGGTGCAGCTGCGCGGTCGTCGCCGGAAAACGCGATTGGCTTGGCCGAAAGAAGGGGTCGACCCGCGCACCGTTGCCGACGCCGAAACAGCCGATTCGTTAAGCTGACGACGTGACGGCCAACGGGGATTCAGCGGGCAGGCCTGCTCCGCGAGCGTCCACCGTCGAGCGAGGCCGGGGCAAATTCTGGTGGGTCAAATGGCTGCTGGGCGCCGCGCTGCTGGCTTTGTTGATCGGCGAAGGCGTCTATCTGTGGCCGCGGCTGCACGAATCATGGCAAAAGCTCACTGAAATTCATTGGGGCTGGGTCGCGGCCTGCATCTGGTTTCAAGCGCTTTCCATGAGCGGATTCGGCCGGGTGCAGAAACAACTGCTGCACGCGGGCGGCGTCGACGTGAGTCAGCGCAAATCCGTAGCAGTCGTGTACGGCGCGACCGCGATGGCGGTGACCTTGCCCGCGGGGCAGGTGTTCTCCACCGCGTTCACCTACCGGCAGACCCGGCGCTGGGGCGCGAGTCCGATCGTGGCGTCCTGGCAGCTGGTCATCTCCGGTGTGATCGCGACCGCCGGGCTGGCGCTGCTCGCCATGACTGGCGCGCTGCTTGTCGGCAACCGGGTGGGCCCGCTGAAGCTCATTCTTTCGCTCGCCGCGGTGGCCGCCCTGATCTGGGCAGGCAACTACATCTCGCGCAATCCCGGCTCGTTGGAGAAGGTGCTGCGCTGGCTGCTCGCGCGCGTCAACCGGATCCGCAAGCGCCCCGCCGACCACGGCATGAGCAAGGTCGCCGAGATCCTGACCCAGCTCGAGTCGGTGGAACTCGGCAAGCGCGACGGCGTGTGGGTGGCGGGCTGGGCCGTGGTGCACCGATTCGGCGACGTCGCCTGCCTCGGCGCGGCCTGTTACGCCGTCGGCGCCGACCCGAAACTCGCAGGCCTGCTCATCGCCTTCACCGCGGGCAAAGCCGTCGGTTCCATCCCCTTCGCCCCCGGCGGCATCGTCTACGTCGACGCGACCTTGATCTACAGCCTCACCGTGGCCGCGGGCCTGCCCGCCGCCCAGGCGGTCGCCGCCGCCTTCGTCTACCGGATGGTCAGCTTCATCCTGGTCGCCATCGTCGGCTGGATCGTCTTCGCCTTCCTCTTCCGCACACCTCAAGCCGACGACGCCGCCTACGAAAAGGAATTCGAGACGCGCCGCACGTTGTGAACGCCGACCGGTGTACGCCCCGGCGGGTGACTGAACAGGGCGAGTACCGGATCGGTGTCATGATCGAGATCGAAACGATGCCGCACTACGCTTGCGCACGTGAAGAGACTGGTTCCGGTTGCGGTGGACGCAGTTTTGGTGATCTTGTTCTGCGTCATCGGCCGGCGCAGTCACGACGAGGCGGTGATCGCGGGTCTGCTGAAGACCGCGTGGCCCTTCGCCATCGGACTGGCGATCGGATGGATCGTGGCGCTCGCCGTCGCGGGGCGCACGGGGCGCTCCGACGGAACCCTGGTGTGGCCCACCGGAGTCCTGGTGTGGCTGTGCACTCTCTGCGGCGGCATGCTGCTGCGCGCGGTCAGCGGGCAAGGAATCGCGTTCAGCTTCGTGCTGGTCGCGGCCACGGTGCTGGCTCTGTTCCTGCTGGGTTGGCGCGCGGCGATCCGAGCGCTGAACTGATCGGCTGCCCCACCGTTCGAGCCCGGTAGCGGCCGATCACGGCTCCGGCGCGACCAGCGACTGCAACATCCGGGCGGCCATCCGCGAGGTGGCGTTCCCGCTGTCCACATTGTTGATGTGCACCGCGAACGCCAGATCGCCCATATTCGCGATCAGCCAGCCGTCCTCGCCCGCGGTCGCCGCGTAGGCGATCACCGGGTACGGGCGCAGCGGCGTCAGGTTCGGGGACCCGGTCGCCTCGCGCAGCATGGTGCGCAGCCGTTCGGTCAGCTCGCCACCCAGCGGTGTCAGCTGCGCGTCGGTGCCGCCCGTGTGGGCGACCTCGATCTTCGGCGCGGGCACCTCGCCGCGCGCGATCGAGGCCGCAGCGATCGCCATCCCGAAGGGGCTGGCCAGCACCGCGTCCGACCCGCCGCCCTGGCGCACCTGCTCGGCGCTGCGCCCGGCGATGGCGAGCCGTCCGGTCACCTCGTCCAGGCCAGCCACCTGGAAATCGATGCCGATGCCGAGCCTGCCGGCGGCCTCCGCCGCTTCCTGCACCGAAACGTCTTGCGCAGCCTTGCCGTTACCGGCCGCCGCGACGGCGCGGAACAGCTCGATATTGCCGCCCACCGGGTACAGGCCGGTGAACGCGACCGGACCGTGCGCGCTGGCCTGACTGTTCTGCGCGACGGCGACCACCGCGCCGCTGGACGGCTGGATCGCCACGATGGAGGCCGGCGTGCCGACGCTCACCACCGCGTCCTCGGCGGCGCGCTGCAACCGCTGGTCCATGGTGGCAATGATGTCCGGCCCCGGCGGTCCTTGGTACCCGGCGACCTGGCTGATGAATCGTCCGTCCGGCTCGTAGATCTGCACGCCCCAGCCGGAGTGCTCGTCCTGGCTGGTTTCCCAGACCTTGCGCAGCGCGTCCAGTTGCGGCGACCAGACCCGGCGGTCGGAGGAGATCAGCCGCGGGTGCTTCTCCATCACCACGCCGGGAATCGGCGCCATGCGCGGCTCGAGGATCGCGAAATCGCCCTCGCGCAGGTTGACGGCGACGATCGGCTTGCCCTGCGAGGACGCCAGCTGCTGCATCAGCGCCGGACCGGTGATCAGCGGCGCGACCGGCTCGATGGCCTTGGCCAGCGCGTCGGTGGAGGCGATCGGGTCCGGCAGCCGCGCCGGATCGAGCTTGATCACGTTGATGACCTGCTCGTGCATCAGCGGCGCGCCGACCATGTCGAGGACCCGCGGCGGCGGTTTAGGCGTGGTGCGCACCAGCTTCACGGTGCGGTTCCCTTGCAACTGCGGCATCACGACCGAGGGTTCCCAGGAGATTCGCCAGCCGATCGCGAGCTTGCGCACCGTGCCCTGGATGCTGTAGCTCCAGTTCTTGTTCTGGCCGAAGCTCCAGTCGACGTCCATGCTGAAGATCGCCGACTGCGAGTCCAGGCCGATGAATTGGGTCTTCTGGTAGTCGACCTTGCCGGGATGCAGGCCCTCGAACATTTGCTTCAGCGTTGCCGAAGCGGCGTTCGGGTAGGAGGTGAGCTCCGATGCCTTCTTGTAATCCTGGTTGTCGAGGAGTTCGGTGAAGCGCTCGACGACGGCCGCGGGCTCGTTGGGTTCCTCACGAAACCCGCAGGAGCCCATAGTGACTGCCACAGCCGCCACCCCCGCGAGTGCTATTGCGCCCCGGACGCGAAAGCGGCGCGATCCCCACACATCCATGTCGCCCACTCTTCACTCTTGTCACTCCAGCAACAAGACCACCGTACCTGAAATGAACCGGTTTGCGACGTCCCGGTGACCGGGCCGTTACCCATGCTCAGCAGTGTCAATTCTGCCTCGAGACGCGGAGTCCGAGGGTTCGAACGATAACGGTGGCCAGTCACAAGGCGATAACCGGCGCCGCTACCGTACCGGCCGAAACGCGAACGCGGGCGAGAACCCTCGAGTCCCGAGCCGGCCACGCCCGGCACAGCGCGACCTGTCTGGAGTACCCCCTTTCCACCCTGTTCACACAGAGCGGAATCACGGCGCCGACTTGCGGAGTAATCTTGTAATCACTGCAACACAGCATCACGGTAAGTGGGCGTATTTCCGCCTTCACTCCGGAAGGAGACCCGCCATGAGAAACGCACACCGCGGACGAGGATTCGGACGGCCGGGCGGCTGGCAACAGGCCGACCTACCCGATCCCGCCGACGTGCCCGACTGGTTCGCCGGCCGATTGCCCAGCGACTGGTTCGTCGGCAAACCGGTGATCGAGGTGGACCGCGACGAGATCGTGGTGATCGGCGAGCTGCCGCTGCCCAAGCCCGAGCCCGCCGACACCGAAGACGCCGAGGCGCCCACCGAGAAGATCCCGGCCGCAACGAAAGAGGGCGCCGTCGCGCGCTTCCGCGAATCCACCCGCCCCGCGCGGATGCAGATCGCGGGCGAGGCCCAGCACCGTTATGCCCGCAACGTGGCGTGGGGCGTCTCCGTGGAAGGCGAACGAATCATGTTCACCCACCTCGCGGTTCCGGTGATGACGCGGCTGCGCCAGCCGGAGCGCAAGGTGCTCGACACCCTGGTCGATGCCGGCGTCGCCCGCTCCCGCTCGGATGCGCTGGCCTGGACGGTGAAACTGGCGGGCAAGCACGCCGAGGCGTGGCTCGAGGAGCTGCGCACGGCGATGCGCAAGGTCGACGACCTGCGGTCGGAGGGCCCGCAGGGTTTGTGAGCGGGCGGTCCGGCTCGGCCGGGCGCGGTTCGCCGCCCGGCCACGCCCATTAGGGTTGGCGCATGGCCGACACCGCTCCGATCCTGGTCCTCAACGGACCGAACCTGAACATGCTCGGCACCCGCCAGCCCGAGGTGTACGGTTCGGCCACGCTCGACGACGTGGTCGAACTGTGCAAGCGCACCGCCGCCAGATTCGACAGGGAGATCGCCGCGTTCCAGTCCAATCACGAAGGCGCGCTGATCGATCGGATCCACCAGGCGCGCGGCGCGGAGTCGGCGATCGTCATCAACCCAGGCGGGCTCACCCACACCTCGGTCGCGCTGCGTGACGCGCTGGTGATTCCCGAGGTGCCGATCGTGGAGGTGCACATCAGCAATGTGCACGCCCGCGAGGAATTCCGGCACCACTCCTTCATCTCGCCCATCGCCACCGCGGTGATCGCGGGCATGGGAATTCAGGGCTACGCGGCCGCCATCGAATTCCTCGCCACCCGCTGATTCACGCGATACGGAAAACCGGGAAACCCGGTGCGATGGCGGCGAGCTCGTCGTCGGTCGCGTTCTTGGTGACGCCCTCGAAGAACCGGCCCACCTCCCAGCCCCACTTCTCCAGGTAGAGCCGCAGCACCGGCGTCTTGTCCGCATCGGCCACCTCGGCGGCCGTGAACGCCTCCACCTTGCGCCCGAGCCGCAGTTCGCCCGTGCCCGCGACCCGCAGATTCCGCACCCACTGCGTGTGCCCGCGCGGCGCCACCAGGTAGCGCGCGCCGGTCTCGTCCACCAGCAGGTTCACCATCGTCGTCCGCCACTCCCCGCTCTTGCGGCCGCGCACCGCGAGCAGCCGCGATCCGGCGATGCTGATGCCCAGCCGCGGGAGCCAGTTGAACACGCGGTTCATGATCGGATCCAGGCCGGTGGGGCCGATGTAGCGGGTGCTGGCGTCCATGATGGTTCCTCCGTTTGTGAGCACTGCTCTCTGTTGGGATCAATCATCCACCTTTGGGCGCGCAGAGTCAAGAGCACTGCTCTCTTTTTCTGTATTCGAGTGCCTCCTGATGCGACGCCGATACCCCGCGTGCACCGATCGCCGCTGGTAGATCAGGCGAGAACGACCTCGCCCGCATGATGGCGAGGTGCTACCGGAGCCGCGCAGGTCCGCTCAGAAATTCCGGTTGAAGTACACGTAGATGGCCGAGACGGTGGCGGAGCGGGTGGCGAGAATCTCCCGGAAGGCGGGGGATTCACCCTCCGAACGAGTGAGTCAGGAACAGGCCCGCGAGCACCGAGATCGTCGCGAGCCGTCAAAACCGCTCGGCAGCGGGGGCTTCCGGTTTCGGCACGACAACGGCAGCAGCGCCACGGGCAACGGAAATTCCGTCAACGTCCACATGCGAGTACACCGGCCATGACCACGCATGCGATGAAAGATTTCGCGCGGTACACCGATTTCGCGATCGACAGTCGCCTCACGTCGAATTCGCGCTCACCCCTCGGGAAACGGGATCAGCTCGAGATGATCGGCCTCCTGCGATTCGGCCGCACCTGCGCGCCCGGCGATCAGGTCGACCCCACCACCGTGCGCAACCAGCCATCTACCGCACACGCAGCGCAAATAGCGAACCGAGCGATGCGAGGACACGAGCATCGGCGAGGACCACGAGCAGGTGGGGCAGGTGTCAGGCATAGCTAAGGCTGAATAACGAACAGCCATAAGGCAACGACCAGCGCGGCGTGGCGGCGAACTAGATCGAAAAGCTTTCCGCCCATCCGGCGGTAGGCGGTACCTCGACCATTCGAGATGATGTGCGCTTCACAATCTTTCGGAAAGCGCTGTGCCGAGCGCTGTCGACATGCCGAAATTCGCATTGCGTTCCACCAGAATTCTCGTTCGATCCGCCGTCGTCGCCGCGGCGACAGGCCTCGCGCTCGCCATCCCGCAGGCATCGGCGTCGGCCGCCGACACCAAGTACGCCTCGATCGCGATCTCGACGTCGACCGGAGCGACCGGGAAATCCTGGAACTATCCTTCAGCCACCGAAGCCACAGCCGCCGCCATCGACGCGTGCAACGAAGGCGCACTGACCTCCGCTCGACACCGTGCCGCCGCACCCGCGATGGCAAAGCATCACGGCGGCAAATAGTCTCGTGCGGTACTGATCGCTACGTGGCCTTCGTCGGTCGCTGAGGAGGCTTCCAGTGAAGATGCCCGTTGTCGTCGCGGTCGCGGCGGCATTCACCGCACTGTTGTCCGGGTGCTCCACCGAAAATTCCGGCGGCACCGCGGAGCCGACCGCGGCGGCGGCCGCGGCAGCTTCACCCGGGTCCAGCACGCCGACCACGAGCAAGAGCGCGAAACCGGTCGATAGCACGGAATATCGTCAAGACGACGACGGCTTCGGACGCGCCGGATACTTCTTCTCCTCACCGAGCGGCTCCTTCTCCTGCGCCATCTTCGACACACCGCTCGACACTTTCGGGCTTCCGATCGGAGCCGCCTGCCAAGGCCGCGCCGCCACTCCCCCTGGCGAGCAGGACTGCGTGAAACCCGATGGCCTGCAGGCTCCCGTTCCCGGATTGGGAGTCGGCCCCTCCGGGACGCAATTCCTCTGCATCGCGGGTTCGCCGCTGTTCACCTCCGAAAGCACGGTGCTGCCCTACCGCTCGTCGCTGATCGCCAACGGTTACACCTGCCACTCCGCGGAGACCGGCGTGACCTGCCAATTCAACCTGGACGGAACCGGTTTCAAGGTCTCGCGCGAGGCCAGCAGTCTCACCCTCGACGGTGACTCGCAGCAGCCGGACGCCTCGGTCACGGTGCCCGACGTGCGGGGCGAGCGGCCCACCAAAGCGGAGAACCTGCTCGCGGAGGCCGGGCTGACGGCGCGAGTCGTGGGCGGTACCGGGCGCGGACCACAAGGCGGTCAATGCGTTGTCGCCGAACAGGAACCCGCCGCGGGCACGAAAGTCGCTACCGGGACTCGGATCACGGTGACCACCGGCGAAATCGGAGGCAAGCCCGGAAGCTGCTGAAGCCCGATGCGGGTGAGCACACCCTCCGACCTCGGGACGATCAGGATTCAACAGGTTCGGGAAGCACCTCCCCGGTCTCCAAGAGCGTCTTGAGGCTGGAGAGGATGGCGGGCCAGCCGCCTCGAATGCCTTCGAGTATCCGGCTTCCCGGTTCGAATCCATCGTGGACGACGGTCAGTTTGACGGTTTCGCCCTGGGGTTCGAGTTCGAAGGTGATCTTCGAGCGGGGTTCGCGGGCCCAGTCGGCGACTTCGGCGGGCGGCAGGCCGAATTCGGCGGCGAATTCGGGGGTGATGGCGTGCCAGGTGTAGGAAAGGCGGGTGTAGGGCTTGGATTCCAGGACGACCTGCTCGGCGTCTTCGCCCACCCAGTTCCGCTGCCGCCAGGTCATCGGTGAGCCGGTGCGCCAATCGGTTTCGAAGGTGGCACCCCAGTAGCGCGCGGTGAAGGCCGGGTCGGTGAGCGCCTGCCACAGCCGCTCAGGGGTGGTCTTGATGTAGGTGGTGTAGACGAATTCCGTGTCGCTCATGGGGTTTGCCTCCAGTGCTCTCTTCAGGTCGGCGAGCGCGTGCACGCGGGCGCGGTCGTACTGGGTGATCCAGCGATCGGCGATGGCGTTGATGGGTTCCGCGTTGAGGTAGTGCAGTTTTTCCCGGCCGCTGCGCCGGGTGGTGATGAGGTTGGCGGCCTCGAGCACGGCGAGGTGTTTGCTCACCGATTGGCGCGCCATGTCCAGCCCGGCGCAGAGCTCACGCAGCGTCTGCCCATTGCGGGCGTTGAGGCTGTCGAGCAACCTGCGGCGGCTGCGGCCGGCCAGCGCCTTGAAGACCTCGTCCATGCGACCTTTCCATTCATGCAGCCATTCAGCTGCATATTTCGACGATAGGCAGCCGAAAGGTTGCACGTCAAGGACGGCCCGGATCGGATAAAGCATTGTTCCCCCGAAATGTAGTAGGTATGCTACGAAACATCCGGTCCACATAACGGGAGGGTGCGATGACCGTGGGTGAAAACGTCGTCATCGACGTCGAAGATCTGCGTATGCGCTACGGCGCGAAAGACGTCCTGCGGGGCGTCGGCTTCCAAGCTCGTCACGGGGAAGTCCTGGCCCTGCTCGGCCCCAACGGCGCGGGCAAGACCACCACGATCGAGATACTCGAAGGCTTCCGCCTTCGTTCGGCGGGCCGGGTCGAGGTGCTCGGCGCCGATCCGGCGCACGGCGACGAGGCCTGGCGGGCGCGCATGGGCGTCGTCCTGCAATCCTGGCGCGATCATGGCAAATGGCGTGTGCGCGAATTGCTTTCGAATCTCGGCGGGTACTACGCGCCGTACGGCACCGAGCGGATCCGCCGACCGTGGGACACCGACGAGCTCATCGAAGCCGTCGGCCTCACCGAACAGGCGGGCGCGAAGATCATGTCTCTGTCCGGCGGTCAGCGGCGCAGGCTCGACGTGGCCATCGGTATCGTCGGCCGCCCGGAACTGTTGTTCCTCGACGAGCCGACGGCCGGTTTCGATCCGCAGGCCCGTCGCGAATTCCACGACCTGATTCACCGTTTGGCCGACGACCAGCAGACCACCATCCTGCTCACCACGCACGACCTGGACGAGGCCGAGAAGCTGGCCGATCGCATCCTGATCCTGGCGGGCGGGCGGATCATCGCGAACGGCTCGGCCGACGAACTGTCCCGCCGCATCGCGGGCGAGGCCGAGGTGCGCTGGACCCGCGACGGCCAGCGCTTCGTGCACACCACCACCGCGTCGACCAAGTTCGTCTACGAGCTGTTCAAGCAGTACGGCGAGGACATCGGCGAACTCGAGGTGCGGCGCGCGTCGCTCGAGGACACGTATATGACACTGGTGCGGCAGTTCGAATCCGGTCGGATGGATAACGAGGTCCACGCCTTGGAGGAGGTGAAGCGATGAACCCCACCACGAACGCGGTCCGCGCGGGCCTGTCCCGCGGCGTGATCGAGCTCCGGCAATCGGTGACCAACGGCCAAGATCTGTTCGGCATACTGTTCTGGCCGGTCATCATGGTCGTCGTGTTGTTCTTCATGCGCGACGCGAAGTTCGAAGCCAGCGGTTTCGACCTCGGCTCGCTCGCGCTGCCGAGCATCCTCGGCATGCTGGTCGCCTTCAACGGCATATTCGGCATCGGCCAGATGCTCAGCATGGAGCGCGAGGACGGAACCCTGTTGCGCGCCAAGGCGACTCCGAACGGGATGGTGGGATACCTGGTCGGCAAGGTGGTCACGGTGTCCGGCTGGGTGCTCGTGCCGTTCGTGATAATGCTGATCCCCGGGTTGTTCCTGGTGGGGGGCACCGAGTTGAACACGGTCGGCGCGTGGTTCGCGCTGATCGGAGTGGTGCTGCTCGGCATGCTGGCCACGCTGCCCATCGGCGCGTGCATCGGTTCGCTGTTCGCCAGCCCGCGCGGGGTCGGGTTCGTGTCGATGCCCATCATGGGACTCGTTGCGGTATCTGGCATTTTCTACCCGATCACCTCGATGCCGGGGTGGGTGCAGGGACTCGCCCAATGCTTCCCGGTGTACTGGCTCGGCCTCGGCATGCGTGCCGCGATGTTGCCGGACGACGCCGCGGCCGTCGAGTTGGGCGGTTCCTGGCGACACCTGGAAACCATTGTGGTACTGGGCATCTGGGCAGCCGCGGGATTCCTCGTCGCGCCGATCCTGTTGCGCAGGATGGCGCGGCGGGAGTCGGGCTCGAGCGTAGCCGCCCGCCGCGAGAAGGCCATGCAGCGTGCCTACTGAGGTCATCTACAACCGGATCGCCATGCTGCGCGCCGAGCGCGGCATCTCCCGGCGCGAGCTGGCGGAGGCGCTCGGCGTGCACTATCAGACGATCGGTTACCTCGAGCGGGGTGAGTACAGCCCGAGCCTGCATCTGGCGCTGCGGATCGCGGAGTACTTCGAGGTGGCGGTGGAGGTCGTCTTCTCCACCGCCCCGTTCCCGCGGCTCGGCTCTGGTTCCGAAACCGCCTGAGGCAAGGCACTTTCAGCTACCGGCGCATGTCGATGTCGCCTGTCGCGCCGGATCGCCTCAGGGACAACTCTATTGGTACGCACCACGCAGGAGGCGGTACGTCGGCACCGGTTCGCCGGCCCGTTCGCTCTCCGCCAGCGCCCGGTCCCAGATCGCCCGAGCCGACCGCAGTAGCGACGTGTCCACGCCGAGCTGGTCGCGAGGCGGGCATGGCAAGTTCGTCGGGCTGCGCCATGACGCCCGCGGCGAGGAACTGCCCGCCCCGCTCCCGCACCCATGCCGCACCCGCCCGGGTGTTGGACGGCGAATCCGACGACGCGTTGACCACGACCTTGCCGAACAGGCGGCCCTCGGCCTGCCCGAGCACGTCGTACATCGCCGCGTAGTGGGTCAGGCTGAGCACGATCACCTCGTTGGCGTCGAGCGCCTCCGCCACGGTCGCGGCCCGCTCGGCGCCGAGCTCGCCCATGGCATCGGCGCGGGCGGCGGTGCGGTTCCATACGGTCACCCGGACCCCTGCGTCGAGGAAGGCTCGCACCATCGCCCGGCCCATCGGACCGAGCCCGATGACGGTCACCGAGCGGACCGCGTCCAGTCGGCTCACACCGAGTCGGCCTTGCGCTCGCCCAGCATCAGCTCGTAGACGGAGACGGCCCTGCCCTGCTCCTCGCTGGCGGCAATCGCCTTGCGCCACAAGGCCTGCGAGGTGTGCGACAAGGTGGCGTCCACGCCGACCTCCTCGCTGGCGTCGATGATGTGCTGCGCGCCCGCGTCCATCATCTTCAGGCTCGCCAGGTCGGCCCAGCCGCCCGCCTGGTTGGCGACGGAGAACTCCTGCATGAAGTAGGGGTACGCCTCGCTGGAACGCACCGCGTACGGCACGAACTGGGCGATGTCGTGGCCCGACTTCGCGATCACGGCGGTGGCCTGGTCGAAGGCGAGCAGCCACGGGTGGAAGGTGATGAGCAGCGCCTGGTAGAAGATCTGGGCCAGACCGTCGTCCTCGCCGAGGTATTCCTGCGGGCTCAGCGGGAGCAACAGCTCGGCGTGCGCGTCGAACACCTCGCGCGGACCGCTGTAGAAGATGTAGGACGCGGGGTGGGTGATGTTGTCCCCCGCCGACATGACGCCGCCCGAGATGAACTGGGCGCCACGCTCGCGCACCCACGCCGCGCCCCGGCGGGCCTTCTCCGGCGAATCCGACGACAGGTTGGCGATCACCTTGCCCGCCAGCCGATCCTCGGCCTGGCCGAGCACGTCGTACATGGCGGCGTAGTGGGTCAGGCTGAGCACGGTCAGCTCGTTGGCGTCGAGCGCCTCGGCGACCGTCGCGGCCCGCTTCGCGCCGAGTTCGACCATCGCGTCGACCTTGGCGCTGCTGCGGTTCCAGACGGTGACCTCGACGCCCGCGTCGAGGAAGGCCCGCACCATCGCCTGACCCATCGGACCGAGGCCGACGACGGAAACGGAACGGGTGGACTGCTCGGACATTGTGTGCCCCTTCGGGTTCTGGATTGCTGGTTCGCGGCGCCGGAACCGATGGTCGTCCGTGCAGGTAGAGTCGACAAGACCGTACGTCGAGGTGGGGATACTTACCTCGAGGTCCGAAATATGGTCAGGAGGTCGGCGATGAACGGCAACAGTGACGTAGATCACGATGTGTGCGGCATGTCGGTCGCCATCGACGTCGTCGGCGGTAAGTGGAAACTGCACCTGATGTGGGTTCTCGGCGCGGGCCCCCAGCGTTTCGGCGAAATCCGCCGCATGCTGCAAGGAGTCAGCGAGAAGGTGCTCGCCGAGAACCTGCGCCAGCTCGAAGCCAGCGGCGTCGTGCACCGCGAGGTGTTCCCGGAGATCCCACCGCGCGTCGAATACTCCCTGACTCCCATCGGCCACGAGCTCGCGGCGGCGCTGCGCCCGCTCGAGGAGTGGGGCGACAAGCACCGCGTGGAGTTGCTCGGGAACCTGGCCTCGGTCAGCTGAAAGCCCCCAGCCCGAGTCGGCGCGACCGGCAGGAGAAATGGCTCCAGCCATGGGGAGCGTCGTTCGGGCGCCGCGGCCGTGGTTTGTGCGGCATTCGGCGCGCGCCATGGCAAGCGATCGGATGTGGATCCGGTGGACTGCCCGGGCCGTGACGTGCCGACCGTATGACCTGCGCACACAATGTGGGGATGACCTCCGCGCCCCGGGTGCTGATCGCCCCGGACAAGTTCAAGGGTTCGCTGCCCGCATCCGAGGTGGCCGCCGCGCTGGCCGCCGGGATCGTCGCGGCGCGGCCGGACGCGGAGATCCAGCGGGTTCCGGTGGCCGACGGCGGTGACGGCACCGTGGACGCGTTCGTCGCCGCGGGGTGGGAGCGAGTGGAATCGATCGCGCCCGGGCCGACGGGTGTGCCAGCGCCCGCTGCCTATGCGCTGCGTGGGGATACCGCGGTCGTGGAGTTGGCCGAGGTCGTCGGGCTGGTGAAACTCCCTGGCGGACAGTACGATCCGCTCGGCGCGGGGACGGAGGGGCTCGGCGTCGTCGTCGCGGACGCGCTGGAGCGCGGCGCGACGCACATAGTGCTCGGCCTGGGCGGCAGCGCGTCCACGGACGGAGGTGCGGGCCTGCTGCGCACGCTCGGTGTTCGCGTGCTCGATGCCGAAGGACGCGAATTACCCACGGGTGGAGGCGCTTTGGTGCGTGCGGCGCAAGTCGATCGCACCGGCTTGCACCCGAAAGCCGCCGCGGCCCGGTTCACCCTCGCCTGCGATGTGGACAATCCGCTGCTCGGACCGAACGGCGCGGTCGCGGTGTACGCCCCGCAGAAAGGGGCCGACGTGGAGCACCAGGTGACTCTCGAAACGGCGCTGACGAATTGGGCGAAGCTGGTCGGGCAGGAGTTCGCCGAGCGCCCAGGTGCGGGCGCGGCGGGCGGCACCGGCTTCGGCGCACTCGCGGTGCTCGGCGCCCAGGTACGCAGCGGCATCGAGGTATTGCTCGAACTCCTCGACTTCCCGGCCCTGCTACGCGATGCGACCCTGGTGGTGACGGGCGAAGGCTCGCTCGACGCCCAAAGCCTGCACGGCAAGGCCCCCCTCGGCGTCTGCGCGGCGGCGCGCGCCGCGGGCGTCCCGATCGTCGCAGTGGCGGGCCGCGTTGAGCTCACCCCGAACGACCTGCACACCGCGGGCTTCACCGCCTGCTACTCACTGAGCGACCTCCAACCGGACCCCGCTCGCTCCATGGCCGACGCCGCGCAACTGCTGAAGCGAATCGGCGCGCACATCGCGGAACGCCAACTCTGAATCGCAGTCGGCCCGCCGCTCCGCGCGGCGCTCGTGTGCTTGCTCAGCCCGCGAGGACCTCCCACAGCTGGTTCTCAGCCGACGCCGACGGTTCCCCGTTCCAGAGATGTACCTGGTATTCCGGGTCCTTGACCTTCGCCTCATCCTTGTAGGTCACGTCCATATCCGAGACGTACAGCGCGAAAGTCCGGGCGCCGAGATCGGTCGGTTTCAGCGCGGCGGCGATCATGGTCGCGATCGGCCGCAGATCGGCCGCACTGCTGGATCCCCTGACGCACAGGGCAATCGCGACTCCCACCAAACCCGGCTTATCGCTCTGTGTGCTCACTCGCCCGTTCGCCACGCTGACGTTGTCCGGCAGTTTCAGGCCCGACAGGAACGCCACGAGCTCGGTGTCGTCGCTTGCGAATAGTCCGTCCGGAGGGCACAGCTCGGCCGCCGGATATGCGCCCCCGGCCGGTGCTGCGGGTGCCGCTGTCGTACTCGGCGCTGCGTCCTTGTTCGTATTGGACCCGCACCCCGTGATGATCACGGCGGCAACGACACTGGAAAGAGCAGCGATTCTGATGTGACGCATGGAATCCCCTCTTGTCGTCGACATCTTACTGATCACCCAATGATGCTGCTGAATGGAATCATGCCCTCACATGCACGACACCGCCCCGGCTGATTCGGCCAGAGCACCAGCCCGAACTCCGCCACCTCGCAGAGGCTCTGAGATCAGCAGAAACCGAACGTGCAGCCGGGCCGCACAAGTCGGCGAACCGCACACATCGCGGGACACGCGTGAGAGCAACCCCGCGCATCAACGAGTCGGCAGCGGCGCCTGTTCGGCATGGCTGACGGTGACCTGGCCGGTGCGAAGGTACGCAAGCACCGCGTCGTCGACCGCGGGATTCCCGCGCCCGAAAGTACCGTGATCCCCGCCCTCGATCGTGATCAGCGAACCCTGTAGCACCCGCGCCATCGCCGGGCCGCCTTCGTATTGTGTGAGCGCGTCGTGCCTGCTTTGCAGCAGCAGCGGTTTGGTGCGCAGCGCGGCGCCGCTGAGCGGGACCGGTTCGGCGACCGGCCGCCAGGAGCCGCAGCTGAGGCCGGCGCGGACCAGATCGGCGCGGGCGTCCATGGCATTGCCGCCGGAGGCGATGGTGCCGATCGCGGCGCCGAGCAGTTCCGGACGACCGGGCACCGCGTTCTCGTTGCAGGTGATGGCGGAGAAGACGAAGCGGCCGGTGGGGTCGGTGGCGGTGGCGCCCTCGATGGCGAGCAGCCGCTGCACGTTGGCGGGATCGGCGTTGGAGTCGGCCATCGCCCGCGCGAAGGTCGGCCAGAACGAGCGGGTGTAGGTCGCCACCGCGGTCGCGCCGACCAGCGGCACCTGCGCGGACGCGCCGCCGGATATCAAGGTGCGCACCAGGTTCTGGAGTTTGCCGGCCTGCTCCACGCTGCCGTTGAAGCCGTCGCGGGCGAACTCGGCCAGCGGCTCGGGCAGCTCGCCGGGCAGGTCGGCCACGCTCGCGGGCGGCGGCGTCAGATTGGCGTACCAGCCGCCGCCTTGCGCGGAGACCAGCCGCACCCAGTTCTGGTAGACGCGCAATGCCGTGTCGCCGAGCCGGTAGTCGCCATTGTGCTCGGCGATCCAGGCGAACAGGTCGTCGAGGCGCTGTTTGCCCGCGGCCTGTTGCTGGGCGAACTCCTCGGTCCACACCCAGTCCGGGTGCACGTTGGAGTCCAGCACCATGCGCTCCACCCGGTCCGGGAACAACGAGGCGTAGACGGCGCCGAGATAGGTGCCGTACGAGGTGCCGAGGTAGCTGATCCGCTCGATGCCGAGGGCGGCGCGCACCGCCTCCATATCGCGGGCGGTGTTCTCGGTGGTGATGGTGTCCAGGTAGCCGGGCTGCGCCGCGTCGCAGGCCTTCTTGATCTCGTCGCGGCTGCCGCCGCCGATCGAAACCTGTTGTCCTTCGGCGTTTTCCGTGGGGGCTGCGCAGCGCAGCGGGGTGGCCCAGCGCAGGCCGCGCGGCTGCACCGCGATGCGGTCGTAGTTGGCGTTCAATGCGGCGGGCATGACCTCGATGCGCTGCGCCCAGAACCCGAGGGCGTCCGCGCCGGGGCCGCCCGGATTGGTGAAGATGACGCCGTGCCGTTCACCAGTGGCGGCGATCCGGCTGACGGTGAGGTCGATGCGCGGGCCGTCCGGTTCGGAGTGGTTCATCGGCACGCTGATCACGGCGCACTGCGCACCCGTGCCCTCGGACACCGCGCCGACCGGGCAGGACCCGAAAGCCGGTGCGGGAGCGGCGTCGGCGAGACCCGTCACCACCGTCCCGCCGAGCAGACCAGCTGCGGCGAGGGTGGCGGCCACCCGTGAAATACGCGTCCTCATCATGTTTTCGCACCTCCGCCGAGCCGCCGCTCTCGGGAAGCGCGCGCACGACCAAGGTCATTCTGCTCGGGCAGCCGCGCGGTAGACAAGTCGAACCGGTCGATTTCACACCGGGATCCGCTGCGATGTCTCGCCAACGGGCACACCGGAGTAGCGTCGAGCCATGTCGACCGAGGTCCGCAACAACACCACACTGGAACGCTTCGAGATCTACGTCGACGGTGCCATCGCCGGGCACGCGGAGTATCAGGACACCGCATCCGAGCGCGCGTTCGTGCACACCGAGATCTACCCGCGCTACGAGCGGCAGGGCTACGCTACGCAGCTGCTCGGCACGGCGCTGGCGAGCACCCGCCGGGAGGGCTTCGGCGTGCTGCCGATGTGCCCCTTGGTGCACCACTTCGTGCAGACGCACCCCGAGTACATCGCCGCGGTACCGCACTGGGCCAGAGGCCGCCTCGACCTGCCGCAGTAGATCTCAGTAGTTCGCGACGGCGCCGTCGAGCGCGAGCTGCAGGTCCGAGCGCACCAACCGTGCGATCTCCCCGGGCTTGCTCGGCAGCTCGGCGATCGGCGTCTGGAAGTAGAAGCTGGCCGATTTGGCCTCTTCCTTGGTCGGTTCGATCGTCGGGTCGGGACGGGGCCCGTAGCTCAGACCCAGGCTGACCAGCGTGGGCTGCACGCCGAGTTTCATGGCACGGAACGCGATGTGCCCGATGCCGCTGCCGATGGCCTGCACCTGGGTCGGATCGACGTCGTTGCAGGTGCCTTCGGGAAAGATCGCCACGTGATCGCCGCGCGCCAGTCGTTCGGCGCAGATGTCCATCATGCGCTGCCCCGCGGCGTTAACCGCTCGGATGCCGTGATCCTTGCCGCGGAACACCGGGATGCCGCCCATCATGTCCACTTTGCGCCGCTGGTCGGGTTCGATGAACAGCTCGTCCTTGGCCAGCACCCGCACCCGGCCGATGATGGCGCGCAGCGGGCTGCGCCAGGCGGCCGCGGCCACCGTGTACGGATCGTTCTGCGAGAGATGGTTGATCGCGAAGATGATGGGCTTGCCCGACCTGGTCAGCGTCCGAACCGCCTCTTTTGCCCGATCGGCGTAGCTGATCCGGGGATGGTAGCGGCGTCCCAGAAGGGCATAGGCGGCCATCGCCTTCAGCCGGTTCTGCCGGTGATCGCGGTAGTAGTCGTAAACGGCGTCACAGTTCTCGAGGACGACCTCGGGCGGTTCCATGCAGCCGACTCTACGACGTTGCCGGGTATGCGCCACATCGGGCAAGGGACCGGCCAGTACCGGCCAAATCGACTCAGACAGTTGGGGCTGATTGTGCTTACAAGTGAACTTTCGCCGAAATCGAGGGGCCTGGAAACGAGCACTGAGGCGCACAAACTGCGATGATGTGCGGGTGGCACGCGGAGACGACCCGGACGATCGGAAAACTCACGGCGGGCACGGTGACCGTCGCCGTCGCGATTTCCGGCGCGGCGAGCAGGCGGTGCGCGCGGGCACCCTGCTGCTGGCGGCGACGGACCTGGTCGAGCCGACCTTCCGAAGAACTGTCGTGTACATCATCGAGCACAACGATTCCGGCAGTCTGGGCGTCGTGCTCAATCGCCCCACCGATACCGCGGTGCACGATGTGCTGCCGCGCTGGGCGGAGCTGGCCACCTCGCCACGCACCCTGTTCAGCGGCGGGCCGGTGAAACGGGACGCCGCCCTGTGCCTCGGCACCTTGAAAGCGGGCGCCACCACCGCCGGGGCGCCCGGCCTGCGCCGGGTCGACGGCCGCGTGGTGCTCATCGATCTCGACGCCGACCCCGACCGGATCGGCCCGCTCGTCGAGGGCCTGCGCATCTTCGCGGGCTACTCCGGCTGGACCTTCGGTCAGCTGGAGGGCGAGCTGGAGAACGACGACTGGATCGTGCTCTCGGCGCTCTCCTCCGACCCGATCAGCACCGGCCGCTCCGACCTCTGGGCGCACGTGCTGCGCCGCCAGCCACTGCCGCTCTCGCTGCTGGCCACCCACCCGATTGAACTCGAACGCAACTGAGCACGTGTAACTCCTCGAGACGGAAAAAGGAGTCCACACTGTGAAACGCACGAACTGATCCGGTGAGCGCATGGGTAACTCACCGGGCACGCCGGACCAACCCCGGCCGACCGACGCGGCACCGCACAACGGAACCGCGGGCGGCCCGGACGATCAAGCCGAACTGATGCGCGTGCTGTACCAGGAGCACGCGCCCGCGCTGTGGCGCTACACCCTCGGCCTGGTGCACGACGCCGGACGGGCCGAGGACATCGTGCAGGAAACGCTGTTGCGGGCGTGGCAGCGTCCGAACGTGCTCGATCAGCAGACGATGTCGGCGCGCGCGTGGTTGTTCACGGTCGCCCGCAACCTGGTCGTCGACGAACACCGCAGCGCCCGCAACCGCAGGGAGTTCCGCACCGACAACCCGCCCGAACAAGCCGCACCGGATCAGGCCGATCGGACGCTGGACGGCTGGCTGGTCGCCGACGCGCTCGCCCGGCTCAGCACCGACCACCGCGAAGTGATCGTGCGCGCCTACTACCGCGGCCTGTCGACCCACCAGATCGCGGCCGAACTGGAGATTCCACCCGGCACCGTGAAATCACGCATGCATTACGGTATGCGGGCGCTGCGGCTGGCATTGCACGAAATGGGGGTGACGAACCGATGACGGACATCGCCGACGACTACACGACATGGGATGCGCCCTATGTGCTCGGCTCCCTCACCGGCAGCGAGCGCCGCGAATACGAGGAGCACCTGGCGGGCTGCATCGACTGCCGCGCCGCCGTCGCCGAGCTCGCCGGGCTGCCCGGCATGCTCGCGCTGGTGCCCGCGGAGACCGCGCTCGGCATGATCGGGACGCCTGACGGCTCCGTACCCGAGACGTCGCCGCCGGTGCCCGAGCTGCTGCCCAAGCTCGCCGCGGCGGAGCGGCGG
>NZ_BDBP01000110.1 GCF_001613045.1 Nocardia lijiangensis NBRC 108240
AACTTCAACGGCTTACCCAGACCGGTGCCCTCGCCCTCGGGCAGCGGGATCCGGTAATGCTTGCCCTGATACTCCAGCCGTTCCCGGCGCCACACCTTGCGGCAGATCTCCACCAACTCCCGCGTCCGTCCGATCGGCGCGTCGTAGGCCACCCCGTGGAAACCCTCGATCACCTGCGGACCCGACGCACCCAACCCCAACAGGAACCGGCCCTCGGACACGAAATCCAAACCCGCCGCCGTCATCGCCGTCAAGCTCGGGGTGCGGGTGTAGATCTGCAAAATCCCCGACGCCAACTGCACCCGCTCGGTCCTGGCCGCCAAATACCCCAACGCACTGACCGCATCGAAGGAATACGCCTCGGGCACGAACACCGTGTCCAACCCGGCCCGCTCCAGGTCGGCCACTTCCGCCGCGGCTTCCTTGAAACCACCCGAGTAGTTGATACCCAATCCGATACGCATGTGCTCAACATAACCGCAGGTATGCACCGACCACGCATCGGCCATCCGACGCGGCGGGCGGGCATGGTGCGCGCGGCGGGAGGCGGTAGCGTGATGGATAATTCACGCCGCCGGAGAACGAAAGGCCACCCGTGTCGCAGCCGAGCACGTCGTCCCAGGAAACTGCGTCTTCCTTCGGTGAGGTCACCCTCGCGCAGTACCTGTCCGATCTGGCCGCCAAGATCCCGGCGCCCGGCGGCGGTGCGGTGGCCGCGCTGCACGCCGCGCAGGGCGCGGCACTGATCGCCATGGTGGCCCGCTACACGACCCGGGCCAAGGACGCCGAGCACCGGCCGATCGTGGATCGCATCATCGAGGCCGCCGACGCCGCCCGCGCCCGCTCGCTGGCCCTCGCGGATGCCGACGCCGCCGCGTTCACCGCCGTCGGCGCCGCGTACAAGCTGCCGAAGGGCACCCACGAGGAAGCCACGGCTCGTACCGAAGCGATCAACGCCGCACTGGTGGAGGCCGCGCGGGTGCCCGCCGCGGTGGTCGACGAGGCCGACGAGGTGCTCTCGCTGGCCGCGGAACTGCTGCCGATCGGCAATCCGAATGTCGTCACCGACATCGGCGCCGCGGCCGACGCCGCCCGCGCGGCCGCCGCGAGCTCGCAGCTCAATATCGAGATCAACCTGGCCTCGCTGCCCGCCGCGCTGGGCGACAAGTTCGCCCCGGTGTTGCTGCGCATCGAAGAGATCGCCGCGCGCGCGGACAGCCTGCACGCCGAGGTCGTGCACGCCGTGCGCAGCTGACCCGCCCACGGCGACACGCCCAAACCGAGACACGCCGACAACTTCCCGTCAACGACGCGCTGACCAGCGGCACACCGGCGGCGTCTGCGGCAATGCACTCGCGGGACTCCCCAGGTGCGGTGCGCGGATCTACGGTTGATGGTCATGAGTGACGATCCCCCGTCCTCCGAGACGCCCGGCTCCGACCCGGCACTCCAGGTTCGCGCGCGACGCGCGCAAGCCTGGAGCAACTTTCATGCCGCGCGCATCGCGCTGGCCGATCTGCGCATCCGCACCAACCTGCAGGGCAGGCCCGCCTGGCTCGGCCGCCTGCCGGGCGGCGCGTACGAGCGGGCGGAGCGGCGTCTCGACCGGTTGCGGCGTGAACTGGGCAGGCACGGGGTGGGCGCCGACGAGCACGCCTGGGGACTGCTCTCGGGCGGCGAGACGCTCACCTTGGACGGCGTGGTCGGCATCGAGTCCACCATCGCCGTCGTGGCGACGCGTTTCGCGGTGATCGCGCCACAGTGGGCGCGGCAGTTGCGCTCCATCGCCCGCGACTGCCCCTTCGTGCGCGAACAGGCCGCCGAGGGCGACCGCGGGTGCGTCGACGAACTCACCCACCGGCTACTGGAGGCCGTCCGGCTCGCCCCTTCCGAGGCGGCGCGCCAGCGGCTGATCGACCATCTCCCCGGCGGACTGCGCCCGATCCCCTCCGATGTCGCCCAGTTGCGCAGGCGCGGATCGGGCCCGATCGAGATCGGCTTCGAGATGCACACCAGCACAATCGAACTCGGCGCCATCACGGTCACGCCCGCGCTGCGCGGGATGGGGCTAGGCAGCGCGGGACTGACGCACCTGTGCCGCACGGCCGACGCGCACCGCCTGGATATCGTCGGGCAGCTGCTGCCCACCTTCCGCGACGACGAGGCCGCGATCCCCGCACTGGCGCGCTGGTGTCGCGGACACGGGTTCACGGTGCACGAACGGCTCGGCGGGCGTATTTCCCGTGCTCCCGCGACACCCAAACCGCCCTCGCCGTCGGCGCGCGGCGGCGCGCAGGTGTGAGCGCACAACCCACGGTGTCGTGAAGCTGGAATCTCGCGGGCGAGCCCGCGGGACAGCACTGGTACGCGACGACGAAGACCGTCCACCGCGACTGAGCGAACACACCTTTCGCATCGCTGCTCGATGGCTCGAGAAAACCGACCGGTTTCATGGTTATATCCTCGGAATCCTGGCGTACATGTTCGGCAAGACGGGTTGATCATGAAGGCGTAGACTGGTTTTTCGCGTACCACACCATCTCGGAAGGGGTGGAACCATGAGGAGCGTACTTCGCCACGTGTTCCTCACGATCGTGGTCGTCGCTCTGGTCGCGTTCGGCTCCGGTGCGGCGGCGGCGACACTGATCGGTCCCCCGTCCGCCGACAGGATCACGGCGATCACGCCGTCCGCCGGGCAGGAAGTCGGGATCGCCCATCCGGTCACCATCCAGTTCGCCGCGCCCGTCACCGATCGCGCTCGCGCCGAACGACTCGTGACCATCGGCTCGACCGACCCGCTCGACGGCACCTTCGCCTGGACGACCGACCGCGAGCTCACCTGGACGCCGACGGGCTTCCTGCCCGCACGCTCCGACATCACGGTCCGAGTCGGCAACGCCCGCACCGAATTCCGCACCAACGAAGGCGTCTACGCCGAGGCCGACATGTCCGCGTACACCTTCACCGTCAGCATCGGCGACCAGGTCGTGCGCAGCATGCCCGCCTCCATGGGCAAGCCCGGATTCGAAACTCCCACAGGCACTTTCCCGGTGCTGGAGAAGTTTCGCTCGGTGGTCTTCGATTCCCGCACCATCGGCATACCGCTGAGTTCGCCGGAGGGCTACCTGATCAACGGCGAATACGCCGAACGCCTCACGTGGGGCGGCGTTTTCGTGCACTCGGCGCCGTGGTCGGTGGACTCGCAGGGCTACGCCAACGTCAGCCACGGCTGTATCAATCTCGCACCCGACGACGCGGCCTGGTACTACCAGACGGTCGGCATCGGCGATCCGGTCAACGTGCACTGGTGATCCCGGGTTCGGCGGTTCGTCTCCCCGCGCGACGCGCCCCGGACGTTTCGCAGAACGCAGTTCCCTGGCAGTATCGTGCCGGGGAGCTGGTTTCGATGTGGGACGACCCGACGGCGTGACCTGATGAAGGCGGGGAGATGGAACGACCGGACATGACGACACGACCCGGCCAGGGCATGATCCCGCGGGCTGCCGCGCCCGGAACACCGCCGTGGCCCGGTGAACAGAACTATCGCGGCGAGTGGGCGGACCGGGTGCCGCGGCGGCCGTACGACTCGGAGCCCGAACCCGAGTGGGAACCCGAAGCCGAATTCGCGCCGGAGCCAATGCACTTCCCCGAGGAAGACGTCTTCGCGCGGATGATCGACCGATCCCCCAAGCGCCCGCCGCTTCGCCGCTGGGCCCCCGCGCTGATCGGTTCCGTTGCGGCGCTGGCGGTCACGGCCGCGGCTTTCCTGTACTTCCGCGACGATCCCGCACCGCAGCCCACCGCCTCCAACAGCCCCGCCCCGGCGGCCGAGCCGGTGGTTCCCGCCTCGCGGTGCCCCGCGGAGCGCGTCGGCAACAAGATCCAGGGCAACGGCGACGGTGGCACGGATTCCGGTCCCGGCGCGATCTTCGCCTTCCAGTACGCGTACTACGTCACGCGTTCGGCCGAACAGGTGCGCGCCGTGGTCGCGCCGAACGCCTCGGTGCCGACGGTGAACGACATTCAGCACGGTATCGACAGCATTCCCGCGGGCACCACGCATTGCGTCGCCATCACCCCCGGCGCCTTCGCGGGTCAGTATCGCGTCGTGATCACCGAGAACCGGCCGGGCCGCGACCCGATGACCTACAACGCCCAACTGGTCAGCGTGGCCCGCACGGGCGACCGCACCCTCATCACGAGCATCGCCGCCGCGGGCTGAACCGCGGCGAGCGCTGCCCGTCTGCCCGCGGCCTCAGCCGCGCAGCTTCTCCGCCGCCGCGACCACGTGCCGCATGAGCAGCGCGGTGGTCACCGGGCCGACGCCGCCGGGGACGGGGCTGAGTCCGGCGGCCTTGCCGCGCACCGAATCCGCGTCCACGTCGCCGACGATGCCGCCGTCCGGCGCTTCGTTGGTGCCGACATCGATGACGACCGCGCCCTCACGCACGTGCTTGCCGGTGACCAGCCCGGCCCGGCCCGCCGCGGCCACGACCACCTCGGCGGTGGCGGTCACGGCCGCCAAGTCGGCGGTGCGCGAATGGCACACGGTGACGGTGGCGTCCTCGGCGAGCAGCAGCTGCGCCAGCGGCTTGCCGACGATGTTCGAGCGCCCGACGACCGCGACCAGCCGTCCGCGCAGCGGAATCTCGTGGTGCTTCAGCAGTTCCACCACGGCCTCGGAGGTGGCGGGCACGAAGCCGTCCAGGCCCGCGGCCAGCAGGCCGAGCGAGAGCGGGCTGACGCCGTCGACGTCCTTGTCGGCGGCGATCGCCGAGCTCACGTCGTCGAGCGAGACGCCGGCGGGCAGCGGGGTCTGCAACATGATCGCGTCGAAGCCGGGATCGGCGCTGCGCGCGGCGAGTTCCGCGCGGATCTGCTCGGCGGTGGCGTCGGCGCCCAGATCGATGCGATCGCACGCGATTCCGAGCCGCTCGGCGGCTTTGCGCAGCGAATTGACGTACCAGGCGCTGGCCGGATCGTCGTTGGCCACGATCAGGGCCAGCCGTGGGGCGCGACCACCCACGACGAACGCGGCGGTGCGCTCCTTGGTGTCGGCGTTGATAGCGGCGGCGAGTTCCTTGCCGGTCAGCGAAACGGTGTCCACGAGGTGACAGCTTAGTGGGCGCGGCCGGTGGCACTCCGTCAGCAACCCGCGCGGCCCGAGTGGAGGCGTGTCTCCCGGCAATTACCGGGCTCCGCCGTGGGCCGGTCGTATCGTGGGGACAGCTTTGCCACCGGCCATCTGTCAGCTGACGTACCGAAACCCGTTTCACACGTGGAAAGGTGTCGACTGTAGTGAAGATCTCGAGGCATTGGAAAACCCTGGTCGCGTCGTCGTTCGCGGCCTTCACCCTCACCGGTCTGGCCGGCGCGCCCGCCCAGGCATCCCCCGAAACCGACGCCCTCTACAACTCGGCCCAGCGCCACTTCACCGACGGCAACGAGGGCGCGGGCCTCGCCGACCTGCGCGCGCTGCTCGGCGCCGATCCCGGTGACGCCGAAGCGCTCTCGTTGCAAGCCATCTGGTCGCACTACTCCAACGACCTGCCCGGGCTGGCCGATGCCATGGCGCGGCTGCACGCCACCGACCCCGGGATGGCCGCGGGCACCGGCCACGTGCTCAATGCCATCGGCGCCGCGGTCGGCACGCTGCCCAATCCGCTGCCCGCGCTGATCGGTCCGCAGACCGGCATCGTGGTGCTCGGTTACGGTCTGCTGCCCGACGGCGCGCTGCGCCCCGAGCTGGTGAATCGCTTGACCGCGGCCTGGATCCAGTCCATCGTGTCACCGTTCTCGCCGATCGTGGTGACCGGCGGCAACCCGCAGAACGGGATCACCGAAGCCGAGGCCATGCGCCACTGGCTGGTCGGTCGCGGCATCCCGGCTTCTCGCATCAGTGTCGAGAACCGGGCGGGTTCGACGGTGCAGAACGCGCTGTTCAGTACCAGGCTGCTACGCGATGTCGGCGCGACGAGCGCCGTCGTGGTGACCTCGCCCAACCACATCCGCAGGGCGGTCGCCGACTTCATCGTCGCGGGCACCCACGTCGTCGGCGCCACCACGTCGCTCGAGCAGCTGGTCTCCCAGCTGCCCCCGCCCGCCCGGAACGCCCAGCGCGGCATCTACCTCGACGCCACCCGCACCTTCCAGCTCTCCCTCGCCCGATAGTCGCGCGCACCCGCGGCCCGAGCGAGACGTCCTCGCTCGGGCCGCGAAGCGTCCTTGGCGACTTCGCTTCCCGCGCAGGGCCGCACGCGTGCATCATCGGAGGAGGAGGGCCGACGGATGCGCTATGCGGACTGGGGTGAGCGCTCGCCGCGATGGACGGGTATCCGGAGTGCGACGGTCGACGTCTCCGGCGCCGCCGTCCACCTGCTTCGGATCGACGCCGCCGCGACCGCGCCACCCGACGCGCCGACGCAGCTGCTCGTCCACCCCATGGCCGCGGGCGCGGTGTTCTGGCTCGACGTGATGCCCGCGCTGGCGGCGTTCGGGCCGGTCGTCGCACCCGACCTGCCGGGGGCCGTGCTCGGTGAGACCGCGGCTGCGCATCGGAACGCGGCCCGCGCCGAGCCCGGCGCCGAGTTCCTGTGCGCGCTCACCGCCGCACTCGACATGGAACGAACAACCTTGCACGGCTGGTCTTTCGGTGGATTGATCGCGGTGCTGTTCGCGGAGCTGCGTCCCGCGCTGGTTTCCCGGGTGATCCTCACCGATCCGGCTCTGCCCGGTCCCCTCACCCGCGCCGAGCGGCTCGGCTGGGCCACCGTCGGCCGTGCCGCACTGCGGCTCGGTCCTCCGCTGACCTCGCTGCTGCTCGCGGTGGCCGGACCCGCCCTCGTCGAGCGCAAGCGGCGTCGCCTCACCGGACACGGGGCGCTCGACCTCGCGGGCGGCGACCCGAGCCGCGTCGATCCGGAACTGATCGCGGTGGTCGACGAGACGCTCGGCGAGCTGTCCGCAACGCCACGCCGCTTGCGCGACGGTGTCGTGGCGTTCGGTTCGGCCTTGTCCTCGATGTACGTCGATCGCGGCCCTGCCCTGCGTGCCATCGACCGGCTCGACGCTCCGACGTTGCTGCTGTGGGGCGACGACGATCCGCTGGTCGAACGGCGCGCCATCGATGATCTGCTGGCGCGACATCCCGACTGGGCTTTGCACGTCTTCGAGTCGGTCGGGCATCTGCCGCCCTGGGAGGTGCCGGAGGAATACGCGCGGATCGTGGGGTGCTGGCTCGACGGGTGAGGGTGGTCGCGGTTCCGAGGTCGCCGGATATCGGCTGGCCAAGGCCGGGGCGGCTGATGCAGGATGGCCGGGTGTCTGGTGTGGAGGTCGCCGAGGTGGCGGCGCAGTTGCGGGTGGCGGGGTGCGTGTTCGCCGAGGAGGAGGCGCGGCTGTTGATCGATGCGGCGGCCGAGACCGGGGGTGATCTGAACGGTCTTGTCGAGGAACGGGTTTCCGGGACACCGCTGGAGCACCTGCTCGGGTGGGCGGAGTTCCGTGGGCTGCGGGTGGCGGTCGGGCCCGGGGTGTTCGTGCCGCGGCAGCGCACGGTCTTCCTGGTCGAGGAAGCCCTCGTGCTCGCGGGCGGCGCCGGGTCGGCGCCCGTGGTGGTCGACCTGTGCTGCGGCTCGGGAGCGCTGGGATTGGCGCTGGCCACCGCGCTGATCGCCGAAGGACGGCCGGTCGAGCTCGCCGCCGCCGATATCGAACCCGCCGCGGTCGCGTGCGCCCAGCGCAATCTCGATCCGCTCGGCGCGGCCGTCTACCAGGGCGACCTGTTCGAGCCGCTCCCCGGCCACCTGCGCGGCCGCATCGACATACTGCTCGCCAACACCCCGTACGTCCCGTCCGGCCACATCGCGGGCATGCCTCCCGAAGCCCGCGACCACGAGCCACGCTCGGCCCTCGACGGCGGCGCCGACGGACTGGACGTCTTCCGCCGCGTCGCCGCCGACGCCTCCGAGTGGCTCGCCCCCGGCGGCCACCTGCTGGTCGAATCGAGTCCCGAACAGGCGATCATCGCCACCGCGATCCTCGCCGAGCACGGCCTCGCCGCCCGTGTCACGGAGTCCGAGGAGCACTACGCCACCGTTGTCGTCGGCACCCGCCCCTGACCACCGCACGCGGGCAGCGGCCCCGACGCGATCGTGGCTACTTCTTGCGGCCGGTGAATTCGTCCATGGAGTGGTAGACGCCCACCGTGTCGAGGAACAAGTCGCGGAGCTTGAGCGGCAGGATGCCGGACAGTGCCCGGTTGAGGCGGGAGGTCCAGGGCAGGATGACCAGCGCGTTGCCCCGCTTCATCTCGTTCCACGAGGTGTCGACGACCTCGTCCTGCTCGAGGATCGGGGTGAGCCAGAAACCCTTGGCGCCGTCGAACATTCCGGTGTTGATGTAGGTCGGGCACACGGTGGTGATCGTGACGTGCTCGTGGCCCGCCTGCTCCAGCTCCAGCCGCACCGAGTCGGACCAGCCCAGCGCCGCCCACTTGGACGCGGCGTAGACGGACATGCGCGGGTTGGACACCAGGCCCGCGGACGAGGCGATGTTCAGCACCCGCGCCGCACCGGCGCCCCGCACCATGGCGGGCAGGAATTCGAGCGTGATGTACATCGGTGCCAGCGCGTTGATCGCCATGGTCCTGTCGATGTCGGCGCGGTTCTCGGTTTCCCAGAAGTAGGTGTTGCCGCGCACGATGCCCGCGTTGTTCACCAGGATGTCGATGTCGCCGACCGCGTCGCGGACCGCGGCCGCGGCCTCCGCGATGGCGTCGCGGTCGGACACGTCCACCACGTTGTGGTGGATCTCCGACCCGCGGCCCGAGAGTTCGGCGGCGGTGCCCTTCAGCGCGACCTCGTTGACGTCCCACAGCACCACCGCCGCGGCGCCTTCGCGCACCGCCCGCTCGGCGAACAACTTGCCAAGCCCCATGGCAGCGCCCGTGACCAGGACCTTCTTGCCCGCAACCGTGTCCAGTTTCATCCGTTCCCTATCCCTGCATTCGTGTCCGGCGACGTCACTGCCGACGACGGTCGTTTCCGGCCCGGCGGCTTCATTTCTGACGCGGCTCTACTTCTGATGCGGCTGCTACTTCTGACGCAGCGTCTTCATGACGGTGAAGTAGAGCGTCATCGTCTTGGCCCACAGCTCCTCCGACATCCCGGGCAGCGGCGCGATCGGCAGCACGCGCTGCACCGCGATGGTCTGGGTGTCGATGTACTTGAGCAGGCCCTCGGGACCGTGCCGCCGTCCGGTGCCGGAGATGCCGAGGCCGCCGGACGGCGCGTCGGCGCTGCCCCACGCGGCGATGAAGCCCTCGTTGACGTTCACCGATCCCGCGTTGATGCGCGCGGCCACCTCGCGGCCGCGGTGCACGTCCTTGGTCCACACGCTGGCGTTGAGGCCGTACGCGGTGTCGTTGGCGGCCTCGATCGCCTCCTCGTCACTGCCGACGCGGTAGATCGACACCACCGGGCCGAAGGTCTCCTCGCGGTAGACCGTCATACCGGGCCGCACGTCGGCGAGCACCGTCGGTTCGTAGAAGTAGGGACCGAGATCGGGGCGCGCCCGGCCGCCCGCGAGCACCCGCGCGCCCTTGGCCACCGCGTCGTCGACGTGCGCACGCACGGTGTCCAGCTGCCGCTGGAAGGTCAGCGAGCCCATGTCGCTGCCGTAGTTCAGCTCCGCGCCCAGCTCGATCGCGCGCACGTTGGCGACGAATTCGGTGACGAACCGGTCGTAGACCGCGTCGTGCACGTAGATGCGCTCCATGGATTCGCACAGCTGCCCGGCCGAGGCGAAGCAGGCCCGGATGGCGATCTTGGCGGCACGGGACACGTCCGCGTCGGCAAGTACCAGCAGCGGATTCTTACCGCCCAGCTCCAGCGAGTAACCGATCAGCCGCTCGCCCGCCTGCTGCGCGATGGTGCGGCCGGTGGCGCTCGAGCCGGTGTAGTCGACGTAGTCGGCGCGACCGATGACCTCGCCGCCGATCACCGAGCCGCGGCCGAGCACCGCCTGCCACAGGCCGCGCGGCAGTCCGGCGCGCACCGCGGCGTCGATGGCCCACAGCGCGGTGAGCGCGGTCTGGTTGTCCGGCCGCGCGACCACGGCATTGCCCGCGACCAGGGCGGGCAGCGCGTCGGAGGCGGCCAGGGCCAGGGGGTAGTTCCACGGAGAGATGACCGCGACGACGCCCTTGGGCCGGTTGCGCACGTCGACCTGGGTGAGAACGGGAAGCACGCCGCGGGGTTTGCGGGTGGCCAGCAGCTTCTCGGCGACCGCGGCGTAGTACCTGGCGTTCACCGCGACATCGCCGACCTCGTCGAAGGCGTGCGCACGGGACTTGCCGGTCTCGGTCTGCACGATGTCGAGGATCACGTCCTGCTCGGCGAGCACGATGTCGTGGAAGCGGCGCAGCACAGCGGCGCGCTCCCGCACCGGCCGGCGCGCCCACTCGCGCTGCGCGGCCCGCGCCGTGGCGAAGGCCCGCTCGATGTCGCCGGTGGAGGACTGCGGCAGCGCGGTGATCGGCCGTCCGGTGGCGGGCGCGAACATCTCGACGGCGGGCGCGCCCCCCGCGACGGCATGCTCGAGCAGCGGCCGGACCAGGTCGGCGGGCAGTGCGGCGGCTTCGGCGGCCGGCTTGTGGGCGGTCGTCATTGTCGGCCCTCTCGTGGGACGGTTCGGGGTGCGCCCGTCCAGTGCATTTACTGAACAGTAGTGTTAGATTAATGCCCGTGACGCGTCCCGTGTCAAGCTCTCCGTTGTGCAGCACAGACATGCCAGGCAGCCGGCTGTGAGGCCTCACCATGCCCACTGACGCGACGACGACGCGCCGCGGCCGCCCGCCGCAGACCAGGGAACAGGCCGAGGAGGTCAAGGCCAGGATCGTGCTGGCCACCGCGGAGGTGTTCACCCGCAACGGCTCGCGCGGCCTGAGCGTCGCCCAGATCATCGAGCAGGCCGGGCTGGCGCGGCCGACGTTCTACCGCTACTTCGGCAACGCCGCCGAACCGCTGCACGTGCTGCTGACCGCCTCCAACGAAGGCCTGGTCGGCGGCATCCGCGCCGCGCTCACCGGCACCGACGCCCCCGTGGAGCTCGGCATCCGGCTCATCGACGCCTACCTGGGCTGGGCGCGCGGCCACGGCGCCATGCTGCGCCCGCTGTTCGCCGAGCTGCACGATCCGGCCTCGCCCGTCTCCGCCTATCGGGAACGCGCCCTCGACGACATCCGCGCGACCGTCCGCAAGACATTCACCGAGCTGGGCCGCCCGGTCCCCTCCCCGCTCGACCTGGACGCCGCGCTGCACGTCTGCGAGTACGTCGTCTACCGCATCTCCGCGGGCACCGCGCCCGGCGCCGAACCCGACGCCGAGACGGTCGACGCCGCGCGACTCACCATGATCCGCGTCCTGCTGACCACCCTCGGCACCCGCGCCGACATCGAATACGCCCTCGACATCCCGAACCTCTTCCCCCAGGCACCCCCCACGGCAGGCTGACCGCCGGAACTCGACCCCGTCGTAGCCGATTCGGGCATGAGAGGATCGGGGGATGGTCGCCGATTCCGACGAATCCTTCGCCCGTATGCGCAACTGGCGTGGCCTGGCCCCCGCCGAGCGGATCGCCACGCGCCGAACACAACTCGTCGAGGCGGCCACCGAGCTGATGGCGACCGTCGGTGCGGCCGAGATCTCCATGCGCGGGGTGTGCAGGCAGGCCGGGCTGACCGAGCGCTATTTCTACGAAAGCTTCCCGAATCTGGACGCGCTGCTGACCACCGTGCTGGAGACCGTCGTCGTCGGGGCGCGCGACCACCTGCTCGACGCGCTGACCGAGGCGCCGATCGACCGCGAGGCGATGTTCCGCCACGTCGTGGCCGCCTTCACCGACTATCTGACCGAGGATCCGCGCCGCGGCCGGGTCATGTTCGTGGAATCGCAGGCCACCCCCGTGCTGACGCGGCGCGGCGACGAACTCATCGAGCTGTTCACCGCGCCCATCGCCATGACCATCGGCGCGGGCGACTACCGCGAACCCGGCCCGGACCATCTCGACAGCATGCTCAACGCGAACGCGATCTTCGGCGCGCTGGCCTACCTGTACCGGCCGTGGCTGGACGGCGCGATCGACGTCCCGCGCGAGCGGTTCGACGAGCACGCCGCCCGCCTGCTCACGGCCGTCGCGCTGGTCCGATCCTCGGACGCGAAGTAGACGCACCTCCGCCTCCCTCGGGCCAGGTGCGAGCTACGGACGAACTACATCCTTCCGACGTTCTCATCCAGCTGTGGAAGCCTTCTGGTTCTTTCGGGGACGATCCCGCGACGAGTTGTCAACGCTGGAGTTGCTGCGCGAATGCGGCGAACTCGTCAACCCATCCCCGCAGTTCCTTTTCCAGTTTCGACGATGAGTAGATCAGCCCGATCCCGATCCCGGTCATCGACTCCTCGCTGACGAGTGTGGACCTGCCAGCAGTCAGCGGAACGATCGTGTTTCGATGAATTGCCGTAAACCATAGGAACTTTCCGCTCCACGAGACTTCCCGCCCGGGGGTGACCACCGCGAGCGTGGAACTCAGGAGCGCGCCGGAGGATGTCCACCGGAACGATGTACCGGCCGCGATTGGCCCATCGACCGACATTTTGGTAATCGACCTGCGGACCTCGGGCCATTTGGGGAGGTCTGCCAAGACTTGAAAGAGGGTGTCTGCATCTGCCTCCACGGTCGTTTCCACCCGAGCGCGGATGCGCGCAGCGGGATCTACCCGCCCCTGCTTCAAGTACCGCTGCGCATCGTTGATTGTGACCATCACTCTCCTTTGTGAGCACCGCTCTTGTTTTAGAGTAGCACTCATCTGCCGCGTGGCGCGCGGCATCGTGGATCGGAAACGAACGTCCGCGAGACACCCTGCGCGGCAGCGCGTTTCCGCAGCACCGCGCCCGGACCTCGGGCCTGGCCGGGCTCGCGCCGTCCCGACGTCGGTCGACGGGTAGACGCGTGATGTGGCAAGTCGACCACACCCAGCTCGACATCCTGGTGCTCGATATCGGGAGCCGCCGACCGGCGAAGAACTCACCTTCGTCCTGACCCGGACCGTGTCCCCGGCGCCACCTACTCCGCGGCGGGCACCGGGTCCCGCCGCGCGGCGCCCTCGAATCGCATGGCGCCGTCGGTGATCGCGCCGTGGCGCAACGTGATCAGATCGCGCACGTAGTTCATGCGCAGCGCCCACGGCGCGCGATCGCCCTGCATCGGAAACAGGGTGGCGGCGCGCAGCACGTAACCGGGCATGAAGTTGGTGAACAGCGGCGCCTTGCCGACCGAAGGGTCGCGCACCGGCATGCAGCGGGCGTAGCCGTGCGCGTCCATGTGCCGCAGCACGCGCACCACGTACTCGCTGACCAGATCCGCCTTGAGCGTCCACGACGCGTTGGTGTAGCCGATCACGAAGGCGAAGTTCGGCACCTCCGAGAGCATCATCGCCTTGTAGGCGAGGTGATCGGCCATCTCGACCGGCTCCCCGTCCACCACGAGTTCCATACCGCCGAAGGCGAGCAGGTTCAAACCCGTTGCGGTGATGACGATGTCGGCGTCGAGCTGCGCGCCGGAGGCCAGTGCGAGCCCGCGCTCGGTGAAGGTCTCGATGCGATCGGTGACGATGTCGAGCCGGCCCTTGCGGATGGCGCGGAAGAAGTCGCCGTTGGGGGCGAGGCACAGCCGCTGATCCCACGGGTTGTACTTCGGCGTGAAGTGGGTGTCGATGTCGTAGCCCGGAGGCAGCCAGCGCTGCTGCCACCCGCGGATGCGGGCCCGCATGCGTTCCGGGTAGCGCTGGCTGAGCTGATAGATCGCGGTCGCGATGGCCACGTTCTTCGCGCGCGCGACCGCGTAGGCCGCCTTGGCGGGCAACCACTTTCGCGCCCGGTGGGCCAGGTCGTCGCGCTCGGGCACGGAGATGATGTAGCTCGGTGAGCGCTGCAACATGGTGACGTGCGCGCCCTGCGCGGTGAGCGCGGGCCCGAGCGTCACGGAGGTGGCGCCGCTGCCGATGAGCACCACGTGCTTGTCCGCGACATCCAGCTCGTCCGGCCAGTGCTGCGGGTGGATGATCGGACCGGCGAAGCGCTCGGTGCCCGCGAACTGCGGCGTGTAGCCCTCGTCGTATCGGTAATAACCCGAGCAGCACCACAGGAAATCGGTGGTCAGCGTGACCACCTCGCCGGTGTCGGTGCGTTCGGCGCGCACGGTCCACCGATTATCTGCCGAGGACCATTCGGCGCGCACGACGCGGTGGTGATAGCGGATGTGTTCGTCGATCCCGTTCTCGCGCGCGGTGTCGCGCAGGTAATCGAGAATCGTGTGGCCGTCGGCGATCGCCTTCTCCTCCAGCCACGGACGGAAGCGGTAGCCGAGGGTGTACATGTCCGAGTCGGAGCGAATTCCGGGATAGCGGAACAGATCCCAGGTGCCGCCGAGGGCCGCGCGGCTCTCCAGGACGGCGAAACGACGTCCAGGGAAGGCCTGCCGCACGTGGTACGCCGCGCCGATGCCGGACAACCCGGCACCGACGATGAGCACGTCGACGTGCTCGGTCTCGGTCGTCATGACTCAGCTCCTCCGATTCTTCTGCGGACGGGTGCGGCGGCGCATCCGCTGATACCCGAAGCCTAATCGCGCCACCGGCGCAGCCAGTCGACGGCCAACGCCATCGCCGGGATTCCGAACCTGCGCAGCGGTTCCCGATACCGACCGGTTCGCAAGCCCGCGCAGCCGAGTGAGGTCACTCACAGGAAGCTCGGCGGTACCCGTTCGTACATATGCCCAGCTACTTCGAACCTCGGTTCGCCAATTGTTCGCTCTCACAACGCGCTCGCATCGCGGCCCCGACCGCCCGCGCCGCGCGGCAAGCTCGCAAAACGGGTGTCAGGGCGGTGAAGTGCCCCCGACCGGCCACCATAGCGAGCGGCCATAGCCGGGGAGTGTCCAGTTAGTGATACCGCACGAGACATACACTCCACCCCCTCGACTGTCTCAGAAGGACGGTCGATTTCGGACCGTACCCATTCTTAGTTACTGTCCGGTAGTGTTCCGACGCACCGACGATCAGAGAAGATCCGGAACCGTATCGATCAACGATTTCCAGGAGCTCACGTGTCGCATTCTCGCTTCGAATCCATCGGCGCTTATCTGCCCTCGAATATCGTCACCACCGAGGACTTGATTGCGCGGCTCAAGGTGCCGCCGTCGTTCGATCTCGAGCGAATCACAGGAATCAAGGAACGCCGGGTGCACGATACGCGTCCGGAAAGTTACGAGGATTCCTTCGCGCTCGCCATCAAGGCCGCTGAGGACTGTCTGTCCAGGTCAAGGTACGCCGCCGCCGACCTCGACGTGATCATCTCCAGCTCGATCACGCGCAGCAAGCACGGCACCCGGGTATACATGGAGCCCGCTTTCGCCTCCTCGATCGCCAAGCACGTCGGCGCTCGAAAGGCGATCACTTTCGATATTTCGAATGCGTGTGCCGGAATGCTCTCCGGCACCTACATCCTCGATCGGATGATCCGCGCAGGCATCGTCCGGAACGGCATGGTGGTCAGCGGTGAGGCAATTACGCCGATTTCCGAAACCGCGGTGAACGAGATTTCCGAGAAATACGATCTGCAATTCGCCTCGCTCTCGGTCGGCGACTCGGGATGCGCGATCGTGCTGGACGAGGCGGTCGACGACGACGACAAGATCCACTACATCGAGATGATGACGGCCTCGGAGCATTCGCACCTGTGCCTCGGCATGCCCAGCGGCCGGACCCAGGGCGTCGCGCTCTACACCGACAACCGCAAGATGCACAACGAGGCCCGGTTCATGCTCTGGCCGAACACCCAGGGCAACTACCTGGACGCGCAGGGCACGACCTTCGCCGACGAGCAGTTCGACTACATCATCCATCACCAGTTCGGCGCCGCGGCGGTGCCCTATGCCAACGCGATCGCCGCACGCGAGTTCGGCACGCCGATGCCGCCGGACCTCAACGTCATCCACAAATACGGAAACACCTCCACCACTTCGCATTTCATCGTGCTGCACGATCAGCTCGGCGATCAGAACATCCCGGCGGGATCGAAACTGCTGATGATTCCGGCCGCCTCCGGCGTCGTGACCGGCTTCCTGTCCACCACCATCTCCTCCCTGAAGGTCTGAGGTATCGACATGGGCGTGCGTATCAAGTCCACCGGAGTCAGCCGGGCAGGCGACACCCACAGCATCGTCGAGCACAGCGGCCGCGCCGCGCGGCGCGCGATGGACCGCGCGGGCATCCAGCCCGAGCAGGTCGGCGTGCTGATCAACGCGGGCGTGCACCGCGATTCGAACACCGTGGAACCCGCGGTGTCCGCGCTGATCCAGAAGGCGGCAGGCATCGGCCTCGAGTACGAGAAGGACGATCCGACCTCGTTCTCGTTCGACCTGATGAACGGCGCGGTCGGCGTGCTCAACGCCGTGCAGGTGGCCACCTCGATCCTGGAGACCGGCAGCGCCGAGCACGTGCTGATCGTCTCCGGCGACACCCACCCGTCGCTCACCCGGGCGATCGCCGACGACGAATTCCCCTATGCCACCGCAGGTGCCGCCCTGTTGCTGGAACGCACCGACGAGCAGGAGGGCTTCGGCCGCGTACACACCGCGACCGCCGAGGGCACGCCGGCCATCGAGGCCTACGTCGACACCGCCACCATGGGCACCGTCGGCCGCGGCCTGATGACCGTCGAGCGCGAGGCAGGCTTCGAGGACCGGCTGCTCGCGGTCGCGCTGGACACCGCCCGCGCGGCGCTCGCCGAGGCCGGTGACGCCGACCTGTCCGGCACGGTGCTCATCGCCTCGACACCGAGCGCGGAATTCCCGCTGCGGCTGGCGGACGCGCTGGGCATCGCCCGGGATTCGGTGCGCACACCGGATCTCTCCGACGGTGACCCGCACACCGCCGCGCTGCCGCTGGCCTACGACCGCGCCGTGGCGCAGGAGACGTTCGGCTCGCACACTCGGGTGCTGTTCGTCGCGGCGGGCGCGGGCCCGTCGGCGGCGGCGGTGCTGTACCGGCTGCCTGCCCTCGTCGGGGCGCCCGCGTGACCGCAGGGACTTACTGGCAGGCCATCGACCGGTTCCGTGCGTTCGCGCGCACGGAGCCGGACCGCCAAGCGGTGATCTACCCCGAGGGGAAGAATCCCGATGGCCTGCCGGCCTACCGGCACATCAGTTATCGCGAACTCGACGAATGGTCGGACGCGATCGCCGAGCGGCTCACCGCCTCCGGCGTCGGGACCGGCACCCACACCATCGTACTGGTGCTGCCGAGTCCCGAGCTCTACGCAATCATGTTCGCGCTGTTGAAGATCGGCGCCGCGCCCGTGGTCATCGACCCTGGCATGGGCGTGCGCAAGATGCTGCGCTGCCTGCGCGCGGTGGACGCCGAGGCGTTCATCGGCATCCCGCAGGCGCACGCCTTGCGCGTCCTGTTCCCCCGCAGCTTCCGCGGCGTTCGCACCGCGGTCACCGTCGGCAAGCAATGGTTCTGGCGCGGTGAGCGGTTGCAGGACTGGGCCCGCCGCCCGCAGCGCCCTGCGCCGGAACGCGCTCCCGCCGACCCGGACAGTCTGCTGATCATCGCCTTCACCACCGGAAGCACCGGCCCGGCCAAGGCGGTTCAGCTCACCCACGGCAACCTCGCCGCGACGCTGGAGCAGGTCGACGCCGCGCGCGGACACGTCCCTCCGGACACCTCGCTGATCACGCTGCCGCTGGTTGGCGTGCTGGATCTGCTGCTCGGCGCGCGCTGTGTGCTGCCGCCGCTGATTCCGAGCCAGGTCGGCTCGACGGACCCGGCGCACGTGGTCGACGCCATCGGCAGATTCGGGGTGCGGACCATGTTCGCCTCGCCCGCGGTGCTGATCCCGCTGCTGCGCCATCTGGAGCAGCGCCCAACGGATCTGCCCACCCTCGCCAGCATCTACTCCGGCGGCGCGCCGGTGCCGAACTGGTGCATCGCCGGGCTGCGCGAGGTGCTCGACGAGGACGTGCAGATCTTCGCGGGCTATGGCTCCACCGAGGCGCTACCCATGTCCACCATCGAATCCCGGGAACTGCTCGGCGGTTTGGTGACCAGGGCGCACCAGGGCGAAGGGACCTGCATCGGGCGGCCGTCGAACCGGATCGAGGCGCGCCTGGTGGCCATCACCGACGCGCCGATCCCGACTTGGGCGAGCGCTGAGGAGCTGGCGGGCGAGCTGGAGAAGACGAGGGGCGTGGGCGAGCTCGTCGTCTCGGGCCCGAACGTGAGCACCAGGTACTACTGGCCCGACGAGGCCAACCACCAGGGCAAGATCGTTGACGGCGACCGGATCTGGCACCGTACCGGCGATTTGGCCTGGATCGACCAACAGGGACGAATCTGGTTCTGCGGGCGCAAGAGTCAGCGGGTGGTCACCGCGGACGGACCGATGTTCACCGTGCAGGTCGAGCAGATCTTCACCACGGTGCCCGGCGTGGCGCGCACGGCGCTGGTCGGCGTCGGCGCGAAGGGTTCGCAGCGGCCTGTATTGTGCGTCGAACTGAAGCCGGGCATGGATCGCACCGCCGTCGAGATGAAGCTGCGCACCCGCGCCGCCGAATACGAGCTCACCAAGCAGATCACCGATGTCCTCGTGCACCCCGAGTTCCCGGTGGACATCAGGCACAACGCCAAGATCGGTCGCGAACAGCTCGCGGTGTGGGCCGGCAAGCAGCTGAAAGCTGAGGCGCGGCGATGAAGACGACAGCGCTGCGCGCGATTCCGATCCTCGGCTGGCTCTACCTCGCGGCAGGCCTGGTCGCGGCGCTCGTCGAACGGGCGCCACGCAACCGCTGGCTGCGCGCCGTGTGGTGGATCGACGCGTTTCTCAGCGTCGTGGTGCACGCGGCCCAGATCCCGGTCGCGCTGCGCGCCACGCGCGGCACCGGGCATTCCCCGCTGAAAACCGCGGTGCTCACCCAAATCTTCGGCTTGACCTGGTACGGCGATCGGCTTGGCTCCGGCCGGGCCGGCGCGACCGGCGACGGCACACCCACCGATCATCGAGAGGACCAGCGATGAAGATTCTCGTTACCGGGGCCTCGGGCTTCCTCGGCGGCGCGCTCGTGCGCAGGCTGGTGGCCGACGGCGCGCACGACGTGCGAATCCTGGTGCGGCGCACCAGCAATCTGAGCGATCTGGGAGACGCGCGCGAGCGGGTCGAGATCGTCTACGGCGATCTCACCGACGCGCCGTCACTGGTGGAGGCGACCGGCGGGATCGACGCGGTCGTGCACAGCGCCGCGCGCGTCGACGAACGCGGCACGCGCGAACAGTTCTGGGACGAGAACGTCCGCGCCACCCAGCGGCTGCTCGACGCGGCCAAGCGGGGCGGCGCGTCGCGGTTCGTGTTCATCTCCAGCCCCAGCGCGATGATGGACTACCACGGCGGCGACCTGCTCGACGTCGACGAGTCCCTCCCCTATCCGCGCCGCTACTTGAATCTCTACTCCGAGACCAAGGCCGCGGCCGAGCGCGCCGTACTCGCCGCGAACGCACCGGGTTTCGCCACCTGCGCGCTGCGGCCGCGGGCGATCTGGGGCGCGGGCGACCGGTCGGGTCCGATCGTGCGGCTGCTCGGCCGCACCGCCGAGGGCCGCCTGCCCGACCTGTCGTACGGGCGCGAGGTGTACGCCTCGCTCTGCCACGTCGACAACATCGTCGAGGCCGTCGTGCTGGCCCTCGACACCGAAGCCGTCGGCGGCAAGCCGTATTTCATCGCCGACGCCGAGCGGACGAACGTGTGGCAGTTCCTCGGCCAGGTCGCCACCGAGCTCGGCTATCAGCCGCCGACCAGGCAGCCGAACCGGCGCGTGCTCGACGCGGTGGTGGCCGTGATCGAGACGGTCTGGCGGATCCCCGCGGTGTCCACCCGCTGGTCGCCGCCGCTGTCGCGGTATGCGGTGGCGCTGATGACCCGCTCGGCGACCTACGACACCGCCGCGGCGACCCGCGATTTCGGCTACCGGCCGATCGTGGATCGAGCGACCGGGCTGGCGAGCTTCCTCGCCTGGCTCGACACCCAGGGGGGCGTCCGCGAATTGACCAGACACCTGCGCTGACCCGCGACCCGGAGGCAATCATGAGCAGCGACACCACTTTTCGCCGTCCCATCACCCCGACCGAACGCCTGTACTTCGCCGCGCGGGAGCTCGCTCCGCCGTTCCTGATGCAGGTGGCGGTGCACGGGCAGGGCACGCTCGACCCCGCCGAGCTGCAACGCGCGGTCGACGTCGCCGCGGCGGCCATCCCCGGCTCCCGGCTCGTCCGAGACGGCGCCGACTGGGTGGACACCGGCGTCTCCCCCACCGTGCGGGTCGTCGAAGGCCACACGCTGACCTATCCCGAGCTGGAGAACGACCCCGTCCTCAACAGCCCGATCGGTCCGACCCCCGACCGCACCTGCGAAGTCCTGCTGCTCACCGCGGATCCGGTGACCATCGTCTTCCGCGGCTTCCACGGCGTCATGGACGGCATGGGCATGCGCATGTGGGTGGAGGACGTGTTCCGCGCGCTGCGTGGGGCCGAACCACTCGGCGCGCCCGACCCGGTCGCGGACGCCCAGCTGGTCGCGCGCCTCGGCGCCCCCGGCAAGCCCGCGCTGCTGCTGCCGACCTATTCGTCGGCGGCCGGGCACGGCAAGCAGGATCGGGCCGCGTCGCGCTGGTTGCTTCGGCACCGCACGATCGAAGCGACCGGCAAGGGCGTCCTCGCGCGGGTCGCCGCCGTGCTCGCCGACGCGGCGCAGGCCAAGTCCCGCTTCATGATTCCGGTCGACCTGCGCAGGCACGACTACACACTGCGGTCCACCGCCAACCTCGCGCTGCCGCTGTTCCTCGACGTCGCCCCCGGCGACGACTGGAAATCCGTCAACGACCAGTTGCGTGCGGGCCTCCGGGAGAACCGCGAGCTCAACCAGATGGACAACGGCGGGCTGACGGCGTTCCCATCCGCGGTGGTGCGCGGGGTGATGCGCGCGGGCAACTGGATCGGTGCGCGCCTGGGCCGGAACCTGGTCTCCGCCACGATAACCCACGTGGGCGTCTTCGACCTGACGGAGATGACGGTCCCGGGCTACACCCCGACGTCCATCCGGGTGCTACCGCAGCACAGCGGGATGATGCCGCTGCTGTTCGGCATCGTGGAATCGGCCGGGCGGCTGGAGATCACGGTGTCGTGCCGCAACGGCGCGGGGGTCGAGCACCGGCTGGACGCGCTGCTGGACCACATCGTGTCCACGCTGGAACGCGAACTCGCGGCGTCGTCGACGGCGCGCTGACGCCGGACATCCACGGCACAACCACTGCGGCACAGGAGTTTCCGATGAGCGACACCGATCCGTATATTCCGGGGAGCGACCATCGGGCAGGTCCGCGATGATCGCCTGGGCTCGATTCGTGATGGCGCGGCCGCGCACGGTGCTCGGCGTCGCGGTGGTTGTGATGGGGTTGTGCGGCCTGTTCGGGGCGGGCGCCGCCAAGCAGCTCAGTGCGGGCGGCGTCATCGACCCGAACAGCGAATCCGCACTGGTCGACCGGCTCGTCACCGAGCACTTCGGCCCGCAGAATCCCGACGTGGTGGCGATCTACACGGCCCCGGAGGGACAGACACTCGAGGACATCGGGCCGCGGGTGCGTGCGGCGATCGCGGCCATCGATCCCGCGCTGCTGGCGCGGCCGATCGAAAGCTATTGGAACAGCGTGCCGCCGCGCACGAACTTCCTGCGTTCCCCCGACAAGCGCCACGCGCTCGCGGTGGTGTTCACCGCGGGCGACGAGACCGAGCGCATCGCCGCCTATCCGGAACTCGAAGCGGCGCTGCGTGTTCCCGGCATCGACACCGAGCTGTCCGGCTACAGCGCGCTCTCCACCGAGATCACCGCCCAATCACAACGGGATCTGCTGGTGGCGGAATCGATCTCACTGCCGGTGACGCTGCTGCTGCTTGTGCTGGTGTTCGGCGGGGTCGTGGCGGCGTCGCTGCCGGTGGTGGTCGGCATGCTCGCGGTCGCCGGTTCGATGGGCGCCATCCGGGTGATCAGCGAAGTCACCGAGGTGAGCACCTTCGCGGTCAACATCGCCTCGCTGCTCGGGTTGGGCATGGCGATCGACTACGGGCTGTTCCTGGTCAATCGCTTCCGCGAAGAGATCGCCGACGGGCACGACGTGCCGCGGGCGATCGAACGCACCTGCGCGACAGCGGGCCGCACCGTCGCCTTCTCGGCGCTGCTGCTGATCTGCGCGTTCGCCGGGACCTTCGTCTTCCCGCAGGCGGTCTTGCGCTCCTTGGGTTTCGGCGCCATCGCCGCCGTCGGGCTGGCCGCCGCGCTGTCGCTGTCCGTGCTGCCCGCGATGCTCACACTCTTCGGGCCCCGCATCGGACGCGCCGGGACATCCGAACGCACCGAACGGTTCTGGGGCCGCATCGTCGATGCCGTGCTGCGCAGGCCGGGCGTGGTCACGATCGCCGTGGGCGCGGTGCTGCTCGCGCTGGCCGCGCCGCTCAGCGGAATCCGGCTCGGCGACATCGATCACCGGGCGCTGCCCGCGGGCAACGGGATGCGCGAGACGGTCGAACGCCTCACCGCCGACTTCCCCGCCGCGAGCAGCGGTGTCACGGCGGTGCTGCGCGGAGTGGACGGCTCGGTGCCCAACGCGGCCGCGGTCGACGAGACGCTGCGCGCGCTCGGCTCCGTATCCGGCGTCCGCTCGGTGCTCCAGGTCGGGCGGGCCGAGGACTTCGTTGTGCTGCACGCCTTCCTGACCGCCACCGATCGCAGCGAGGCCGCCGCGGCCGCGGTGCGCGACATCCGGGCCATGCAACCGCCGCCCGACACCGTGATCCAGGTCGGCGGCGACACCGCGGCCACCAGGGACAGCGTCGATTCCATCGTGGCGAGAATGCCGCTGATGGTGCTGGCCATGGTGCTCGCGACCATGGGCCTCCTGCTCGCCGCCTTCCGCTCGATCGTGTTGCCGCTCAAGGCCGTCGCGATGGCCTTCCTCAGTCTCGCCGCGACATTCGGCGTGCTCACCTGGATCTTCTCCGACGGTCACCTGGCGGGAGTTCTCGGCGTCAGCGTCGGACCGCTCGCCGCGGGCATGGTGGTGCTGATCATCGCGGTCGTCTTCGGCCTCTCCACCGACTACGAGGTGTTCCTGCTCTCGCGCATGGTCGAGGCGCACAACGCGGGCGCCGACACCGCCGAGTCGGTGCGCGCAGGCACCGTGAAGACCGCCCGCGTCATCACCGCGGCCGCCGTGCTGCTGGTGCTGGTCACCGGCGCGTTCACGCTCTCGCCACTGACGCCGATGCGGTTCCTCGGCATCGGCATGATCATCGCCCTCGTCATCGACGCGACCCTGGTGCGGATGCTGCTGGTGCCCGCGCTCGTGCAGCTCATGGGCGGCGCCAACTGGTGGATGCCCGGGTCGCGGCGCCCACGGCGGCACGTGGCCACCGTCCTGGAAAAGACCGGGGAACCCGCGGCCACCCATTCCTGAGCCCGTTGCGGCCATAGGCCGCCGTCACCGTCGCTGCGACGTTCGGCATCGGAAGACCGGCGATCGCAGGGGGTATCGTCGCGGGAGGTGGCCGAGTCCACCGGAACTTTCTCGAGGGCTTGCCAGCGTGTGGCACACGAGAGGAGACGGTCATGGCGGTGAATCCGGCGATCCTGGTGGGCGTGGACGGTTCCGCGGGCTCGACGGCGGCGGTGCTCTGGGCGGCGCAGACTGCCGCGCGGCACCGGGCGCCGGTGCACCTGCTCCATATCGTGGACGTGGTGGCCGACTACGGCCCCGGCGCCACGGAGCCGCTGACCGCCGCCGACTACGCGCGGCTCACCGAGCACGGTCGCCGGCTGCTCGACGCAGCGACCCAGCAAGCAGAGAAGGCGGCGGCGGAATTCGGGGGCGCCGAGATCACCACGGAACTCACGCAGGCGGTGACCACCCCGAGCATGCTCGATCACACCGCGGGCGCCCGGATGATCGTCGTCGGGACCCGGGAACGCGGCAGCCTGCGCCGTGCCCTGCTCGGTTCGGTCAGCTCGGCGCTGGCACGACGCGCGCACTGTCCCGTCGCGATCGTGCGCGAGGGCATCGCGCTCTCCCCCGAAGTGCGTTCGCGGCCGGTGATCGTCGGGGTGGACGGCACCGAGGTGAGCGAGCCCGCGATCGGCATCGCGCTGGCCGAGGCAGCGGCACGCGCGGTGGACCTCGTCGCGCTGCACGTCTGGACCGGTGTCGAACTGCCCGAGCGCTACGGAGCCGAACCGGACGCGATCGCCACCGAGATGGACTACGTGCTGGCCGAGAGCCTGGCGGGCTGGCAAGAGCGCTTCCCCGGCGTCCGCATCCACCGGGAGGTCGTCAAGGACCGGCCGGAACGGGTGCTGCGCGAACGGTCCGAGCAGGCGCAGCTGCTGGTGGTCGGCAGCCGCGGTCGCGGCGGCTTCGCGGGCATGGTGTTCGGCTCGACCAGCCAATCCCTGGTTCTCTCCGCGGACTGCCCGCTGATCGTCGCCCGCGACGCCGGCTGAGGGCCGCGGCTCCGGCCGCGACGGGCGCGCCGGAAAGCCGCGGCGTGTCGGGGTGAATTCGTGTTTCGATGGAACCGGTTCCGAGGCCCGCGCGTCTCATTCATCGATGGAACCGGCGGAAAGGGCGACCGACATGGACGGGGCAAGCACGTTCGGGGGACTCATCGAAGACGCGAAAACCGGTGCGCTACAGGTGCGCCTGGAACCCCAGGTCTTCGTCGACCTGGACCGCGCGTGCGGGGACTTGATCGCCGCGCTGTCGGACGCGCAGCACGACGCGCGAGCGCTCGGCGACCTCGGTCACTGGGGGCTCGGCGAGGACGACCCCCGCCTCTGGTCGGCGATCGAGCTGGTGAAGTTGTTCCGGGAGAAGGCTTTCGGCGGACCCAACAACGCCCACGACACGCTCGGCGCCTACATCGCGGTCGCCACCGAGATCCAGACCCTCTTCGGCGCCATCCGCGAGACCTTCGAGCGCACCGACGCGGAATTCGCCGCGCGCCTCCGGGAGATCACCGGATAGGGACCCGTCCGGGCCGCTGCTACGGACGCCGCCGTTCGATCCAGTGCGCGCCCCGATGGTTTCGTCCCGCGCACAGCCGGTGATGACCGTCACATCTTCGTGCGCCGGGGAACCGAACGTGCCGCGAAACGTCCAATGCCATGACAGACAACTTCTTTCGAGACAGGACGATGCATGAGGCTTCGAACGGCCACCCTCCTCGCTTCCACCGCGATCGCGGTGTTCGGCGTGATCACCGCGGGACCGGTGACGGCGGAACCCCTCACCCACATCCTGCCTGCGGCGCATTTCGACCACGACCCGGCCCATCCGGGCAACGGCTGCCCGCCGCCCCCGCTGGGACAGGACGGCAAGCCGCTGCCTCCGCCGCTGGGCGCCGACGGCAAGCCGCTGCCCCCGCCGATCGGAGCCGACGGAAAGCCGTGCCCGCCTCCGCTCGGCCCCGATGGCAAGCCGGTGCCGCCGCACGGGCACCACTGAACCACGCTCCTGATCGGGTGCGTCCGCGCCGAGGTCGGAGCCGGTCGCTCGTGCGCCCGGTGTCCGACCTCGGTCGCGCCGCTACCGTCCTCACGCCGCCGCGACGGTGAACCGCACGCCGCGGTGCAGCGGGCGCTCCGCCTCGTCGAGCAGCGCGACCGCGAAGTCCTCCATGGAGATTCGGGAGACGCCGTCCGGACCGCTGAGCAGTTCGTCGCCGCCGACCCGGTACTCCCCGGTCCGCTGGCCGGGCAGCAGTTCCGCGGGCGGGCTCAGGTAGGTCCACTCGGCGGTGTCGTCGGCGCGGCACACGGCGAGCTGGTCGGCGCAGGCCTGGGCGATCGCCCGCAACTCCGCGGGGAAATCCGGCATCTCGTGCAAGGTCGCCCCCTCGGCGCCCGGAACGATCAGCGTCGACGCGCCGCCGACCACCAAGAGCCGAACCCCCGATCGGGCCACTCCCGAGAGCAGCGCCGCGGTCATACCCGGCAACTCGGGTTCCCGGCCGACGGCGGGCCGGGTCGCCGTGATCACCAGATCCTGCCCCGCACTGAGCGATTCGACGTCCTCCGGGCTCGCGGCGTCACCCGTACGCACCGCGACGCCGTCCGGCAGGCCCGCTGCCCGTTCGGGGTTGCGCACCACCGCCGTGACCCGATGGCCCCGCGCGAGCGCCTCCGCGACGACCCGGCGCCCCACCTCTCCCGCCGCTCCGAACACAGTGATCCGCATCGTGAGAACCTCCTCGCTCCATAATCTCTTAGCGCTAAGTAACTTATCTCAACGCTAAACTATTCCGGTAGCGAGGGTCGGCCCGTCGAAGCTCTCGGTGGCACCGCCCGGCACGCGGTGCCACTCGAAAACCGGTCGTGGACAGGAGAAATGGCGCTATCGGCGTCTGGGGTCAGTCGGCAACCAGTCGGACGCCGTAGAAACTGTTCTCGCGTTGGCGACGGATCACGTAGGCGCCGGGAGCGGACCCGGTGGCCCCATGTTCGGGGTGCATGAGATAGGCGACGGTGTCGGCGACGAACATTCCCAAGGCCAGGCCGGTGGGATCGTCGAGCTGGATCGTCCATCGGCAGGAGCCGGGTTCGGCGACGAGCGTGTGCGGGTTTCCGCCCGCGACGCCGCGGAGCACCTCGATCCCGCCCGGCGGTACGTGGCGCCATAACGCGTCCGGTCGGGGCGCCACCGAATCGAGCAGACGCACGGGGATGACGAGAAGGTCACCCTGCGCGTGCATGCCGTCGATGACGGGGATACGCATTGCCTGCTCGAGCTGTTCGAGCACAAGGGAATCGGTCATGAGAAGCTTCTCACCTCAGGTGCGATGGAGGAGCTGGGAGTACTGCGCGCCGCTCAGGCCGTAGGTCCAGCCGGCCGCGGCGAGGGGGTCGTCGAAGTGCCCGGGCACGGTCAGCCCGTAGCGGCGGCGGGTGCCGTCGCGTTCGACCGACCCGTTCACAGCGACCAGGACGCGTTCGTTGCGGGGCAGGTCGTAGAGCAGCAGGTCGAAACCGGGGTTTCCCGGATCAGGCGCGGTCGCCACGAGCCGCATTCCTGTCTGGTCGAGGTAAGCGGGCCAGCCGAGATGCTCGATCGCGCACCGCCGTACCTCGATATTGGTTTCACGGTCGATGGCGGCGGCGGTCGGGTCGGTGATCACCCACTCGGGCACCCGCGTGCCGTGCCAGAAGTACAGCTCCCAGCCATCGCGGAAGCGCACGGCGGGGCCGTCGGCACAGTGCGGCCGCACCTCGTCGCTGTCACCCGCCGTCTCCACGACGAGCGACTCGGGCGGATCTGAAACGACGCACACTCGCTCGTCCGGCCACCACCACGGGCCGCACGCGCTCACCGTGGCGGCCAGCGAATCCCACAGCCGCGCTGCGCCGGGTCGACGCCTGCGCACGAAATCGAACCAGGCCGGAATCCAGCCGATTCCAAATCGTTTGTTCCAGCTCAGCAATGGGCTGCGTCGGCCGTGCGCCGCATCGAGAATCGGATCCACGCAGCTGCTCCACGACGCCGACAGCGGCTTGGAAACCCACATCTCGAACAATCGACTCGACGCCTCGGCCCCCGGCCGAATGTCGCTGCCGAGCGACAAAAGAGCCTGCGGCACAGTGCCATCGAGGTCGGAGTAACGCTGCCCGAGCTGACCGGGCAACCCCGGCTCACCGGTCGACAATGCGATCAACGGCGAGGATACCCACCGGAATCGGGGCGGACTCAGTCCGGCCGATTCGTAGAGTTGAGAGATCGCCGCTTCGGCGGCTGGACGGTCGGCGGGTGCGGTGGACAGCATCCGGCCCAACCATTTTCGACGAATTTCTGCAGCATCCCGCTGCGTGAGACCACTCACCGGATGACGGTGGTGTTGTCCTTTCCAACGATCATGACAACAAGAGTGCCAGACCGACCGCGCTTCGGCAACGGTCGGTCTTCGTCGAAACTACTGCGCTGTGTTCGAATTACCGCGCGGTGTTCGAATTACCGCGCGGTCGGATTACTGCGCGGTCTGCCGCTTCGGCAGCTTCCACCCGGGCCGCGGGAAGTGGCAGGTGTACCCGTCCGGGTAACGCTCCAGGTAATCCTGGTGCTCCGGCTCGGCCTCCCAGAATTCGCTCGCCGGGGTCACCTCGGTGACCACCTTGCCCGGCCACAACCCCGAGTCTTCGACATCGGCGATGGTCTCCAGCGCGACCCGCCGCTGATCCTCGTCGAGAAAGAAGATGGCCGAGCGATAGCTGGTACCGATGTCGTTGCCCTGCCGGTCCTTCGTCGTCGGATCGTGGATCTGGAAGAGGAACTCCAGCAGCGCCCGGTAGTCCGTCTGCGCCGGGTCGTACACGATCTCCACGGCCTCCGCGTGCCCCGGATGATTCCGGTAGGTGGGGTGATCGTTGCGCCCACCGGTGTACCCGACCCGCGTCGACAGCACGCCCGGCTGCCTACGAATCAAGTCCTGCATGCCCCAGAAGCATCCGCCGGCCAGAATCGCCTTCCGCGTGTCGGTCACGCGTCCTCCTTCGCATAGCGAGCTGTTCTTCCCGACAACCATTATCGGCCCCCGATACAACAGGCGATCCGACGCGAAAAATCCCTCGCCATGCGCGAGAGCCCCGCCGTCGCTATGGCGACGACGGGGCTCGTCCGGTTTCTTCGATCCGAGCGGGCGGTGATCAGCCGATCTGCGAACCCACCGCGCCGCCGATGAGGCCGCCCACGGCGGCGGCGGGGATACCGAGCGCGGCCGCGCCGACC
>NZ_BDBP01000111.1 GCF_001613045.1 Nocardia lijiangensis NBRC 108240
GGGCAGCGGTCGGAGCATGGTGCGGCGGCTGCCGACAGCCCCCGCGCGGCGTCCGAGCGGGACGCGCCCGTGCCGCCTCGCACGCCCGCACGGTCGGCCAAGCGTGCGGCCCGGCCGATTACGATCGCGCTTCCGGATCGAGTGCGGCGGGGGCGGATCGGGCCCGCGGGGCAGGGGCCGGGAAACGGCCCGCAACCGCCCGAACCACGCCCTCCGCCATAGCTTTACGCTATTGATGTCGCCTGGCATACCCCGCCTCCTCGGACACCCGAAGGCCGCGCGACTGCTGCTATGGTTTCGATGTTTTCCGTGGTCGGGTAAGCGCTGACCGCGCGTTCTTATGCTGTACGCCTCCCGGTGGGTCCCGGTGCAGGCGGGAATTGGAGCAGACATGCTGGCCAGCGGTGAGGCTTTCGCCGGCTATGTCATCGAACGGCAATTGGGTCGCGGTGGCATGGGTTCGGTGTACCTGGCGAAACATCCGCGGCTGCCGCGGATGACGGCGCTGAAGCTGTTGAACCGGGAATTGTTCTTCGACAAGGAGGTGCGGGCGCGGTTCGAACGGGAGGCGGATCTGGTCGCCCGGCTCGACCACCCGGGCATCGTCACGGTCTACGACCGCGGCCTGGAAGACGAGCAGCTGTGGATCTCGATGCAGTACATCGACGGCATCGACGCCGCCTCGGTGGATCCGAAGACGCTGCCCCCCGAGCGCGCCGTGCAGATCATCAAGGAGACCGCCGACGCGCTGGACTACGCGCACGGCATGGGCGTCCTGCACCGCGACGTGAAACCGGCCAACATCCTGCTCGCCCGCTCCAGCGGCGGCCGCGGCGAACGGGTCTACCTCACCGATTTCGGCATCGCCCGGCTCCGTGACGACACCGGCCACCTCACCCAGACCGGCACTTTCACCGCCACCCTCGCCTACGCCTCGCCCGAGCAGCTCACCGGCGCGTCGCTCGACCACCGCTCCGATCAGTACTCGCTGGCCTGCGCGCTGTTCTGGCTGTTCACCGGCAGCGGTCCGTTCGCGGCGACCAACCCGGCCCAGGTCATCCAGGGTCACCTGCAGTCGGCGCCGCCCGCGCTGAGCAGCGTGCGCCCCGGGCTGCCGTTCGCGCTGGACGGCGTGCTGGCCAAGGCGATGGCCAAGCGGCCCGACGATCGCTTCGCCAGCTGCTCGGAGTTCGCCGCGGCGGCGCACGCGGCGCTGTCGGGGCAGAGTGTGCCGTCCATGCCGCTGGTCGGCGGCCCACGGCCGGTCACCGCTCCGCCGCAACCGATTTCGGGTCCGCATCCGATCACCGGCGGGCCGATCCCGGTGACCGGCGGGCAGTACCCGGTCGGCCCGACGACCAGCGGTTCGCAGCCGCTCACCGGTCAGCCGATGACCACGCCGCACGGCGCCATGCCCACCGCGACCGGCCCGCACCAGCAGACCGGTCCCACTCAGTACCCGCCGCAATCCGGGTTCGGATACGCATCGCCGCCGGGACCGCCGATGGGCGGGGGCCAGATGATGGGCGGCGGCCACCAGCCGCCGCGCAAGTCCAACACCGGACTGATCGCCGCGCTGGCCGTCGGCTTGGTGGTGCTGATCGCCGTGGTCGTCGGCATCGCCGTTGCGGTGAGCAGTAGTTCGTCCTCGGGTGGTACCACCACCACAACAACCGCCGCGCCGTCGTACACCTCGACGACCAAGCGCCCGGTGCCCGCCGACGCCGACGCGATCAGCAACGAGTTCCCGGGCATGGTTCCGGCCGACGAGGACGGCGACATCGGATACAACGGCGCCACCTGCGGGGCCTACTCGCCGGACCGGCCCTCGGTACCCACCGACGGCACACCGGATTTCGGCAACTGGGCCTACCAGTGGGACTGCTTCGGCGGCGGCGGCAACGACGACCCGTTCTTCACCATCTACGTCTACAAGTCGGCCGCCGACGCGCAAGCGGCGCTGAACAACCTGCCGTCGGACGCCACCAAGTCGACCGACAGCAACGGCGGAAAGTCCTACACCAATTACAAATTCGACAACAGCGGCCCCAAGATGGTCACTGTCTTCACCGGCGACCCGGACCGCGCGCAGTTCCTGATGTACACCGACGGCATCGTCGGCAGCATCGACGAGGTGCTGCGCTGGTGGCGGTCGGCACCGCTGAACTGACGCATGCTGGACAACGGCGCGGTTTTCGCCGGGTACACCGTCGAACGCCTGCTCGGGCGCGGGGGCATGGGGTCGGTGTACCTGGCGCGGCATCCGCGATTGCCGCGATGGACGGCGTTGAAGCTGCTCAATCGAGAGCTGTTCTTCGACACCGAGATTCGGGCTCGGTTTGAGCGGGAGGCCGATCTGGTCGCCCAGCTGGACCACCCGAACATCGTCACCGTGTTCGACCGCGGGGTGGAGGGCGAGCAGCTGTGGATCTCGATGCAGTACGTCGACGGTGTCGACGCGGCGTCGCTGGACGCTCGCGCGCTGCCGCCGCAGCGCGCGGTGCAGATCGTCGCCGAGACGGCCAAGGCGCTCGACTTCGCGCACGGCAAAGGCGTGCTGCACCGGGATGTGAAGCCCGCCAACATTCTGTTGGAGCGAGCCGACAGCGGCCTGGAACGAGTGTTCCTCACCGACTTCGGCATCGCCCGTTTCCGTGACGACACCGGAAAGCTGACCCAGACCGGAACCTTCACCGCGACCCTGGCCTTCGCCTCGCCCGAGCAGCTCTCCGGCGCCGTGCTCGACCACCGCTCGGACCAGTATTCGCTGGCGTGCAGCCTGTTTCGGATGCTGACCGGAACGGTGCCGTTCGAGGCGGGCAACCCGGTTGCGGTCATCCAGGGACACATGACACAACCGCCGCCGCGGTTGAGCACCGTCCGCCCCGGTCTGCCGCACGCACTGGACGCGGTGCTGCTCCGCGCGCTCGCCAAGCGCCCGGACGACCGATTCGACTCCTGCGCGGACTTCGCCGAGGCGGCGCGGCAGGCGATGACGCAGCCGAGCTCCGGCCCTTTCCCGCTGGCGGACAACGGTTTCGACACCGGGCAAGGCGCGCGGCCGCAGTCGCAGTCGCAGTGGTCATCTCCGGGTACGGCTCCGCCGACGACACCCGGGTACCCGTTCGCGAATGCCTCGGTCGCGGGACCCGCGACCGGTCCCGGGAATCGCACGGCTCCTCGGACAGGTCCCGGTACCTCGCCGCCCGTGCCCGTCGTGCCGGACCAGCAGGCGGCCTGGAACGAGTACCCACCCCGACGTCCTGGGGCTGAGGCCGCACACGCCGCCGACGCGCGGCAGCCGTCGCCTTCGGTGCCACGGCACGGAGGTGCTGGTTTCGGTCCGGGTTCACCTGGGGCGCAGGCACATTCGAGCCACATCGCATCGCGTCCGCACGCCTCCGGCGAGCTGCACCAGCGCACCCCGTCGCGCCGATCGCACCGCACGGGGGTGATCGGCGTCGCCGTGGGTGCGGTGATCGCGATTCTCGCCGTTTCCGCGCTGGTGCTCGACCGTCAGTCCGAAGCAGGGACGTCGGCGGCGCCGACCACCAGCATTGCCGAGCCGTCGCCGTCGACGCAACGCCCCGCGAAAACCACTGCGGCGCCGACCACCTCGAAGAAATACGACGAGTCCGCCTCCCACGTCGACAACATCGCGCAGATCAGCAAGGCCTTCCCTGGCATGACCCCCGAGGTGGACCAGGACAACATCGTGCACACCGGCCCCGGCCACAACGGGTCGACCTGCTTCGCCAAAGAGGAGGGTACGGCGAACGCGATGGACGCGGGCGCACCGGATTTCGGCAACTGGACCGCGTACTGGTACTGCTTCGGCGGCCCGAACAAGGCCAGCTACGAGCTGTTCGTCTACCGCTCGCCCGAGGACGTGCAAGCCGCCGTCGACACGTTGCCCACCCACACCCGCTCCACCGCCGGCCACGGCCGCGAGACCTATACGAACTACCTGCTCGACGGCCACCCCGCCGCCAAACGCCCCCGCATGATCACCGTGTTCACCGGTTCCAAGAAGCGCGAGAACTTCCTGATGTACAGCGTCGGCTTCATCGCCACCCAGGAGGAATTCATGAATTGGTGGCACACCGCACCGCTGAGCTGACCGTGTCGAATCCTGGACTTGCCTCTCCATCAAGGGGAGACGCCAGGCTGTCGGACATGGACGACGACACGCTCCTCCCGATCGGCGCGGTGGCGCGACGCACCGGCTTGACGGTCAAGACCATCCGCTTCTATGCCGACCGAGGGATCGTCGCGCCGTCCGCCATCGGCCCGAATGGCTTCCGCCGCTACGACTCCGACGCGATCGCCCGCCTGGAACTGGTCCGCACCCTGCGCGCCCTCGGCCTCGACTTGGACACCGTGCGCCAAGTGCTGGCGCGGGAACGCACCGTGCCCGAGGTGGCGGCGGCCCATGCCGACGCCATCGACCTCCAGATCCGGATCCTGCGGCAGCGGCGGGCGGTGTTGCGCGCGGTCGCGCAGCGGGTCACCGACACCGAGGAGATGAACACCATGCACCGATTGGCCACGCTTACCGACGCCGAGCGCCGCAGGATCGTCCACGACTTCGTCGACGACGCCTTCGGTGGCGTCGACGCGAATCCCGAGCTCGTCGAATTGCTGCGCGCGACGGTGCCCGACCTGCCGGAAGATCCCGCGCCCGAACAGGTCCGGGCCTGGGTGGAGTTGGCCGAGCTGGCCCAGGACGCGGACTTCCGCGCGGCCGTGCGGCGCATGGCCGAGTACCAGGCCCGCGAGCGCGCGAACGGCGACATCACCGGGCTGCACCACGAACTGACAGAGGCCGTCCGCCATCTGGTCGGTGCGGCGCTGGCCGCTGGCACGGCTCCGGATGAGCCCGGGGCGGCCGAGGTGGTCGACGAGCTGACCGCGCGCTACGCCCGCACCTTCGGCCGCGCCGACGACGCCGACCTGCGCCGCTGGCTGCTGGAGCGGCTGACGATCGCCAACGACGCACGGGTGGAGCGGTATTGGCGACTCGTTGCCGCCGTCAACGGCTGGCCCGCGCCGCCGGAACTCGCAGAGATCGTCGAATGGTTCACCGCGGCGCTGGGTTCATTACAGAGCTCGAGTTCACTACGGAGCTCGAGTTCATCACAGAGCTGAGGCTGCCCGGAACGGACGCGGTGTGCGGCGCGCGGCTCGCGAAAGCGGGCCGCGTGCCGCAATCTTGGAGTGCGGAGGTCCTAGAGGACCGACTCGATGGCCGAAACCACCGCCTGGTCTTCGGGTTTCACGGTCGGGCGGAACCGCGCCGTCACCTTGCCGTCCCGGTCGATGAGGAACTTCTCGAAGTTCCACTGGATGTCGCCCGTGGCGCCCTCGGCGTCGGCGGTCTCGACCAGCTCGCGGTAGAGCGGGTGCCGGTTCTCGCCGTTCACCTCGGTCTTCTCCAGCAGCGGGAAGTCGACGCCGTAGGTGATGGAGCAGAACTCCTGGATCTCCTCGGCCGAACCGGGTTCCTGGCCCATGAACTGGTTGCACGGCACGCCGATCACGGTGAACCCGCGCGGGCCGTAGGTCTGCTGCAGGTCGACAAGCGCCGAGTACTGCGGCGTCAGACCGCATTTGGACGCCACGTTCACCAGCAGCACCGCCTTGTCACCGGCCAGCTCGGCCAGCGTCGTCGGCGCACCGGTCAGGGTCTGTAGCGGAATATCCCGAATGCTCACTCGTCTCGCACCTGCCAATTCTGTGATTCCATGGGTCCACCCCGAGCGCCACGCTACCGGATCGGCGCGTCCGGGCGAGTTCCGGAGAAAGGGTCGCCGGGCCCGGTTCAGCGCAGCCGGGTTCGCCGCATCAGCCGCAGCGTGGCCAGGGTGGTCTTCACCTGCTTCTCGTACGGCAGCCCCGCGCGGGCGGCCATGACCTGGCGCTTCACCACGCCGATGTTCACGGTGTCGGTGTACTTCAACAGGCCCTGGTCGCCGTGCCGGGTGCCGACGCCGGACTGCTTCACCCCGCCCGACGGCGTGGACTTGGCGGCGTAGGTGGCGACGAAACCGTCGTTGATATTGATGTTGCCCGACTCGAGCCGGGCCGCGATCCGCCTGCCCCGAGCCAGGTCGGTTGTCCACACGCTGGCATTGAGCCCGTAGTCGGTGTCGTTGGCGAGGCGGACGGCGTCGGCTTCGTCGTGGAACGGGTAGACGCTCACCACGGGCCCGAAGGTCTCCGCCGTCGCGTGGGCCATCTCGGGGGTGACGCCGGTCAGCACGGTCGGCTCGTAGAAGGCCGGTCCGATGTCGGGGCGCGCCCGGCCGCCGGTGTGCACGGTGGCGCCCTTCGCGCGCGCGTCCGCCACGTGCTCGGCCACCCTGGCCAGCTGGTCGGCCGAGACGAGGGAACCGAATTCCGGTGCGTAGTCGTAGGCCGCGCCGATTTTCGACCCGAGGTCCTCGGCCGCCGCGACCAGACGGCGCAGGAATTCGTCGTGGATCCGCTCGTGCACGTAGATCCGCTCGATGTGCATGCAGGCCTGGCCGGAGTTGGCGAACACCGCGAACGTCGCGCCCGCGATCGCCTCGTCGAGATTCGCGTCGTCCAGCACGATCATCGGGTTCTTGCCGCCGAGTTCGAGGCTGCATCCGATGAGGTTCCTGCCCGCTTGCTCGCCGACCACCCGCCCGGTGGCGGTGGAACCGGTGAACATGACGAAATCGGAGCCGCCGATCAGCGGCGGGCCGACATCGGGGCCGGTGCCGCAGACGACCTGGAACAGCCCGCGCGGCAAGCCCGCCCGATACAGCAGCTCGACGCCGAACAGCGCGCACAGCGCGGTCTTGTTGTCCGGCTTGAGCACGACGGCATTGCCCGCGATGAGCGCGGGCACCGAATCGGAGAGCGCGATGGCGAAGGGGAAGTTCCACGGCGCGATCACCGCGACCGTGCCCTTCGGCCGGTGCTCCTCGAATGAGGCGGTCACCAGCGGGATCGGGCCGCCGCGTCGCCGGGGGCGCAACACCCGGCGCGCGGTCTTCAGGTAGTGGCTGATGACCATCGGCACGTCGCAGGATTCCTCGAGCGCCATGCGCCGGGTCTTGCCGCAGCCGATCTGGATGAGGTCGGCGATGGTCTCGCCCTCCCGCAGGATCAGCTCGTGCGCCCGCTCGAACACCGCGAGCCTGCGGCGCAGCGGCCAGCTCGCCCACTCCCGCTGCGCCGCGCGGGCGACGGCGAAGGCCTCGGTGATGTCCTCGGGCCGGGATTGCGGCAGGTCGCCGACGTGCGCGCCGGTGTAGACCTCGGTCATCGGGAACGGCGGACGGGCATCCGCGCCGGACCCGGCGGCGACCATGCCGGTCAGCCGTGCGATCAGCTCCGCGGTGATCCGCGGCGGCAGGGTCGCTGTCGTCTCGTCCGTGGCGTGCGTTGTGCTCATCGGGTCTCTCCAAGGCGTGCGATTGCGACGCGCCCGCGACGCGCGTCCCTCGGTATGGAATTAGAACACGTTCTCATTGTCTCACGCCGGGTTCCCGCGCATCCGGCGCAACGGCGCGCGAATTCGCTCTACCGCAGCGGCGCCTCGGGCTGCACCTCCACCAGAACCAGATGCGCCCCGCGCGGCGCCGACACCACGGCCACCACCGCCGCCGCGAGATCACCGGCGCGCAGCATGTGCGGGTGCCTGGCGAAACCCCACACCTTCCAGTCCTCGAGCAGCGGTCCGACGACCTCCGGTGTGGAGTTCATGCCCATATTGGTCAGCGTCGGGCCCGGCCGCACCACAGAGGCTCGAATCCCGGTGCCCTCCAGCTCCATTCGCAGCTGCACCGCCATCGCCTCGAGTCCGGCTTTGGCCGCGCTGTAGGCGCCGGTTCGGGGCCGTGGCTCGGGCGCGCAGTCGGACCCGATGAGCACGACGTCCCCGCGCCGCCTGGCGAGCATGCCGGGCAGCACCCGATGCACCAGTCGCTGCGCGCCGACCAGGTGTACGTGGACCTGGTGCAGGAATCGTTCCGGATCCATCTCCTGCACCAGCGAGAATTCGATGTCGCCCGCGCCGGACACCAGGATCTCGGTGGGGCCGAGCTCGCGTTCGGCGGCGGTGACGAACTCGTCCACCGAGTCCGCGTCGGTGACGTCGAGCCGGTGGGCGAAGGCGGCGCCGCCGTCGGCGCGGATCTTGGCCGCCAGCTCCTCGCAGAGTTCGACGCGCCGCGCGCCGAGCGCGACCGGGTGACCGAGTTCGGCGAGCGCGAGCGCGGTCGCGGCGCCGATGCCGGAGGAGGCGCCCGCGATCAGCGAAGGCCTGCGGGCGGGGTGGGGTTCGTAGCGGGGCATCTACCTCTCCACGACTAGGGGAAGGGCGGCGAAGCCGCGGACATTGGTCGAGTGCACGCGCACGATGCCGCTGTCCACGACACTGTAGGCGGGCACCCGGGCGGCGAATTCCCGAAGCGCCACACCGGCTTCCAGCCGCGCCAGGTGGGCGCCGAGGCAGAAGTGCACGCCCGCACCGAAACTGGCGAGCTTGCCTTTGCCGGTCCGGTCGATGCGGTAGGTGTCGGCGTCGTCGAATGCCGCGGAATCGCGGTTGGCCGAACCGATCAGCAGCAGCACCTTCGCCCCCGCCGGGATCGTCGCCCCGTGGTAGTCGAGGTCGACGACGGCCGTGCGGGCCACGATCTGGCTGGAGGTGTCGTAGCGCAGCGTCTCTTCCACCCAGTCCGGCACCAGGCTGGGCTCGGCCGCCACCTTCGCGTATTCGCCGGGGTGGCGGGCCGCCCAATACAGCGCGTTGCCGAGCAGTTTGGTGGTGGTCTCGTTGCCCGCGACCACCATCAGGAACATGAAGCCGATGATTTCCTGATCGCTGAGCTGATCGCCGTCGATGTCGGGATCCAGCAGCGCGGAGACGAGATCGTCGCCCGGTGCGCGGCGGCGCTCGGCGACCATGTCGGTGTAGTAGCCGATGAGCTTGATCGAAGCGTCCACCGCCGCCATCGGCACGTCGAGCACGCCGTCCTCGCGGTGCACCACGAGATCGGCGAGGCGGCGGATCTCGGCGCGGTCCTGCTCCGGAACGCCCATCAGCTCCGAGATCACGTCCATCGGCAGCTTGCCCGCGAAATCCTCTATCCAGTCGAAGGTTTCGCGCGCCAGCGCGGGTTCCAGACAGGCGAGGGTGATCTCGCGAATGCGGTCTTCCATCTCCGCGACCCGGCGCGGCGTGAAGCCCTTGTAGACCAGCTTGCGCATCCGCATGTGCCTCGGGTCGTCCATGGCGAGGAAGGACATCACCCGGTGTGCGTGCGGGCCCCACGCCGCCGGATCCAGCGAGACGCCATTGGCGCTGGAGAGCCGGGCCGCGTCGCGGAAGCCCGCGGTCACGTCGGCGTGCCGGGACAGCGCCCAGAAGTCCAGGTCGGGGTTGTGGAAGAGCGGCGCCTCGGTCCGCAGCCGCCGGTAGGTGGGATACGGATCGTCGTGGAAGCGGTAGTCGTACGGGTCGAAGGTCAGCGGTTCCAGCGAGGCTGCCGTCATGGTGATCTCCGATGAATCCGTAACGAGTTCTCGCGCTGAGCAGGGGCGAGCCCGGTCCGCGAGGACACATAGCTGGACATGTGTCTGGACAGTACCAGCGCTCTGATATCGAGACAATGGATCGGTCGCATTCCGCATCGGTTTCCGTCCCGGTCCGGTCGTTGATAGTGAAACATGTTCTTGCATGCCAGAGCGCGGCTGGACTATATTCCGTACACCTGTCCAGACAGTATCGGAGCAACCATGAGCAGTCTCCTGCCCACCGACGGTGCGCGCCTGTTGATCGACGGCAAACTCCGCCAGGGCGGCGACGGTGTGTTCGAGACGGTGAACCCCGCCACCGAGGAGGTCGTCGGGCTCGCCGCGAACGCGGACGCCGCCGATATGGACGCCGCGATCGCCGCCGCGCGCACCGCCTTCGACGACACCGAGTGGTCCCGCGACCATGCTTTCCGCGCCCGGTGCCTGGAACAGTTGCGGGTCGCGTTGCAAGGCGAGGTCGAAGCGCTGCGCGAGATCACCGTCGCCGAGGCGGGCGCGCCCGTCATGCTCACCAAGGGGCCGCAGCTGGAGGGGCCGATCGCGGACCTGTCCTTCGCGGCGGGGCTGGCCGAAAACTACGCGTGGGAAACGGATCTCGGAGTCGCCGAGCCGATGGGCATCAAGACGCGCCGGACGTTGCGCCGCGAACCGGTCGGCGTGGTGGGGGCGATCATTCCGTGGAACTTCCCGCACCAGATCGGCTTCGCCAAACTGGGTCCCGCGCTCGCGGCCGGAAACACGGTGGTGCTCAAGCCCGCTCCCGATACGCCGTGGTGCGCGGCGGCAGTCGGCGCGATCATCGCCGAACGGACCGACATCCCGCCCGGCGTGGTGAACATCGTGACCTCCTCCGATCACGGTCTGGGCGCGCGCCTTTCGGTGGACCCGCGGGTGGATCTGATCAGCTTCACGGGCTCGACGCAGACCGGCAGGCTGGTGATGGCCGCCGCCGCGCCCACACTGAAGAAGACCTTCCTCGAGCTGGGCGGCAAGTCCGCGTTCATCGTGCTCGACGACGCCGACATCGCCGGAGCCGTTGGCGTCGCGGCCTTTTCGGTGTGCGTGCACGCCGGGCAGGGGTGCGCGCTCACCACTCGGCTGCTGGTGCCGCGCGCGTCCTACGACGAGGCGGTGCGGGTGGCCGCGGCCACCATGGGCCGGATGAAGCCGGGCGATCCCACCGACCCCGGCACCGTCTGCGGGCCGCTCATCTCGCGTCGCCAACGCGATCGGGTGCTCGGCTACCTGGACATGGCGCGGGCCGAGGGCGGGCGGATCGTGGTCGGCGGCGGCAGGCCCGCGGACCGGGAGCGCGGCTGGTTCGTCGAGCCGACGCTGATCGCGGACCTGCCCAACAGCGCGACCGTCGCCCGCGAGGAGATCTTCGGACCGGTGCTGGTGATCATCCCGCACGACGGCGACGAGGACGCCATCCGCATCGCCAACGATTCGCCCTACGGGTTGTCCGGCTCGGTGTGGGGCGCCGACCCGGAACGGATCCGGCGCGTCACCGAGGGCGTGCGCACCGGCACGCTCAGCGTCAACGGCGGCGTCTGGTACTCCGCCGACGCGCCGTTCGGCGGCTACAAGCAGTCCGGCATCGGCCGCGAGATGGGCGTGGCCGGCTTCGAGGAATACCTGGAAATCAAGCTGATCGCCACCGCGGGCTGAAACCCGCTGGGCGGCAGATAGATCGGCAGAGTAGTTGTGGAGGACCCCATGGAGCGTTTCGCCGGAAGATCCGTCATCGTGACCGGTGCCGCACAGGGCATCGGCGCGGTCTACGCCAAGGCTCTGGCCGAGGAGGGCGCGAAAGTCGTTGTCGCCGATCGCAACGTCGAGCGCGGTAAGACCGTCGCCGCGGAGATCGCGGCGGCGGGCGGCACCGCGGTGTTCGGCGAGGTCGACGTCGCCGATCCCGAATCCGCCGCGGCGCTGGCCGAATTCACCGTCGGCGAGTTCGGCGCGATCAACCACCTGGTCAACAACGCCGCGATCTACGGCGAGATGAAACTCGACCTGCTGCTGACCGTGCCGTGGGACTACTACAAGAAGTTCATGTCGGTGAACATGGACGGCGCGCTCAACATGACCAGGGCGGTGTTCCAGCACCTGGTGCGCGCGGGCGGCGGCTCGATCGTCAACCAGTCGTCCACCGCCGCCTGGGTGTACTCCGGCTTCTACGGCCTGGCCAAGGTCGGCGTCAACGGCCTCACTCAGCAGCTGGCCTTCGAACTGGGCGGCTCGAAGATCCGGATCAACGCCATCGCGCCGGGGCCCATCGACACCGAGGCGACCAAGACGGTGACGCCGAGCGTCATCGTCGACGACATGATCAAGCGGCTGCCGCTCAAACGTATGGGCACGCCGCAGGATCTCGTCGGCGCCTGCCTGTACCTGCTCTCCGACGACGCGGCGTGGGTCACCGGGCAGATCTTCAATGTCGACGGCGGACAGATCTTCCGCTCATGAACACACCGTTGCGCGTCGGATTCATCGGGCTCGGCAATATGGGCGCGCCGATGGCCCAGCGGCTGCTGGCCTGGCCGGGCGGGCTCACGGTGTGTGACACCAGGCCCGAGGCGGTGCGGCCGTTCGCCGAAGCGGGTGCGGCGGTGGCGGATTCCGTCGCGCGGGTCGCCGAGGAGGCGGACGTCGTCTCCGTCGCGGTGCTCGACGACGCGCAGGTGCGCGCCGTGGTCGCCGAGCTGTCGAGCACCGCCGCGCCGGGGACCGTGATCGCGGTGCACTCCACGATCGCCGACCGGACCGCCGAGGAGCTGGCCGTGACCTGCTCGGAACGCGGCCTCGATCTTCTCGACGCGCCCATCAGCGGCGGCGCTCCCGGCGCGAAGCTGGGTCGGCTCGCGGTCATGGTCGGCGGCAGCGCGGCGGCCTTCGAGCGGGTGCGCGAGCCCTTCGGCTGCTTCGCCGACCTCGTCGTGCACGCGGGGGAGGTCGGTGCGGGGACTCGAATGAAGCTGGCGCGCAACCTCTTGCACTTCGTCGCCTTCGGCGCCGCGACGGAGGCGCAACGGCTCGCCGAGGCCGCGGGACTCGACATCACGACGTTGGGCAAGATCGTCCGGCACTCCGACGCGGTCACCGGCGGCCCCGGCGCCATCATGCTGCGCGATCGCACCGCGCCGATCGAGCCGGACGATTTCTGGCTGCCGATCCTGCGCCACGTGCGCGATCTCGGTGAGAAGGACCTCGGCCTTGCGCTGGAACTCGGCGACCGGCTCGACCTCGACTTGCCGCTGGCCCGCCTGGCGCTCGAGCGCCTCGGCCCAGGTCTCGGCGTCGGCGCGGGCGACAAAACCTTGGAAAGGCACAACTCATGAGCGACAACGCCAATGGTGCATCGGACGCTGCCGGCGCATCGGACACAGTCCGTCAGCGCGGGCTGGCCAAGATGGCCGAGGTCTACGGCACCGAATTCCAGGATTACCCCGGCGACCACTTCGCGATGACCGCCGATCACCTCTTCGCGAACGTGTGGTCGCGCCCCGGCCTGACCGTGCGCGATCGCCGCCTGCTGTTGCTCGGCGCGTTGACCGCGCAGGGGTTGATGGACACCGCGGGCATCCAGATCGGCGCCGCGTTGCGCAACGGCGAACTCACCGAGGAGCAGTTACACGAGATCGCGCTGTTCCTGTGTCACTACGTGGGTTGGCCGAACGGCACCAAATTGGACCTGCTGGTGGGAACAATCGTGGCGCAGCAGAAGAAGGCCGCCCGCGCCGCGGCAGACCAGCCTGAGAACGCCTGACAGTCCGAGGAAGCGAGCTATGACCGACGCCAAGTCCATCCGTCCACTGCGTGCCAGCGAGATCTCCGAATGGGGGCACGCCGCCGATGTCGTCGTCGCGGGGTACGGCATCGCCGGCGTGTGCGCCGCCATCGAGGCCGCACGCTCCGGCGCCGACGTGCTGATCCTGGAACGCTCCGGCGGGTGGGGCGGCGCCGCGGCGATGGCGGGCGGGTTCATCTACCTCGGCGGCGGCACGCCGCTGCAACGGGCACTCGGCTTCGAGGACAGCCCGGAGAACATGGAGAAGTTCCTGCTCGCCGCGCTCGGGCCGGGCGTCGACGCGGCCAAGATCGGCGATTACTGCCGCAACAGCGTCGAGCACTACAACTGGCTGGTCGCCTGCGGCGTGCCGTTCCGCGAGGCGTTCTGGGGCGAACCCGGCTGGGAGCCGCCGCACGACGAGGGCCTGATGTACTCCGGCGGCGAGAACGCCGCGCCGTTCAACACCCTGGCCACACCCGCGCCGCGCGGACACGTTCCGCAGTACGCCGATAAGCGGATCGGGCAGCGCAGCGGTGGCTACATGCTCATGAAGCCGCTCGCCGAGACCGCCGAAAGTCTCGGCGTGCGAGTCGAATACGACACCCGCATCCGGCGGTTGATCGTGGACGACGACGATCGGGTGGTCGGCGTGGTCGCCGCGCATTTCGGCAAGGAGGTCGCGGTGCGCGCCGAACGCGGCGTCGTGCTCGCCACCGGCAGCTTCGCCTACGCCGCGCAGATGGTCGAGGGGTACGCGCCGCGCCTGATCGGCAGGCCTGCGGCCGCGATCGAGGAGCACGACGGCATCGGCATCCGGGTGGCGCAGGCGCTCGGCGCGGACCTGGCCCACATGGACGCCACCGAGGTGGCCTTCTTCGGCGACCCGCAGCTGCTGGTGCGCGGCATTCTGGTGAACGGACGCGGCCAACGCTACATCCCGGAGGACACCTATCCGGGCCGGATCGGGCAGGCCACGCTGATCCAGCAGGAGAACCAGGCGTACCTGGTGATCGACGAGGCGTCCTACGAGGAGGCGCTGCGGACGGTGACCGCGACGCCGTTCTTCCGCCAGCCTCCGACCTGGGCGGCGGAAACGGTCGCCGAACTCGAAGCGGAGATGGGGCTGCCGGAACAGGCGCTGCAATCCACCGTCGAGACCTACAACCGGCACGCGGCCGAGGGCAAGGATCCGCTGCTCGGCAAGAAGCCGCAGTGGGTGCGCCCGATCGGCACGCCGTTGGCCGCCTTCGACATGCGCAACTTCACGGCGGGTTTCACCCTCGGCGGGTTGCGCACCGATCTGGACTCGCGGGTGCTGCACGTCTCGGGGGAGCCGATCGCCGGGTTGTACGCGGCGGGTCGCTGCACCTCGGGGCTGTGCGCGGGCGGATACGTCAGCGGGGCCTCGCTCGGCGACGGCAGCTTCTACGGCCGCCGGGCCGGGGTCGCGGTAGCCAAGAACTGATGAGGGCCTGATAGTGTCTGGACACATGTCCGAAGGTGATTCCATCATGCTGGAGGCGACGCGGCGCCGCCTCAGCGGGAAACAGGCCGACACTGTCGACAAGCTCACCAAGGCGGCCGTGGAGGTGCTGGCCCGCGAGGGCTTCGCGGGCATGACCATTCGATTGGTCGCCGCGGCCGCCGGGGTCGGCACCGCCACCGCCTACACCTATTTCTCCTCCAAGGAACACCTGGTCGCCGAGATCTTCTGGCGCCGCCTGGTGGCCTCGCCGTCCCCGGCCAGCGAGGCCGACGACCCCCACGCCCGCGTCGTCGCCGAACTGCGCAACATCGCCCTGCTCGTCGCCGACGAACAGGAACTCTCTGGCGCCGTCACCAGCGCCCTGCTCGGCCGCGACCCTGACGTCGCGCACCTGCGCGACCGCATCGGCGCGGAGATCCGCAAACGCATCCTGCGCGCCCTCGGCCCCGACGCCGACCCCGACGTCGTCGAATCCCTCGAACTCCTCTACGCGGGCGCCCTCGTCCGCGCGGGCATGGGCTACGCCTCCTACTCCGAAATCGCCGACCGCATAGAGAAATCCGCCCTCCTCATCCTGAAGTAGACGTACCTCCGGCCGTGCGCGGCTGTTGGCGGACTCTGTCCGGCAGCGCCTCCTGCGCGGGCGCGTCGAAGCAGCCGAGCGCGCGGCGTCGCACTGCCCGAAGCGTTGCGACGGCGCTGAGCTGAAGTGGCCGAGCGCATTGCGTCGGCATTAAGGTGCCGGGTGGTAGATCGATGGAGGGGGAGCGATGCAGCCGTACGGACCGATGCCACAGCCCGGGTTCGGACCCGGTCACGCGGTACCGCCCGGTTATCCGCAGGTCGGTGCGCCGCAGGGATATCCGCACCAGCACGGTGCGCCGCCCGGCTATCCGCAGGCCGGTCGGCAGCCGGGATATCCGCCGCACGGCATGCCGGGTCATCCGCAGCCCCCGCGTTCGGACAACCGGCTGCTGTTCACGCTCGGCGGTGCGGCGCTCGTACTGGTGATCGCCGTGGTCGCCGGAATCATCGTCTTTCAGCGAGCATCCGAGGTCGATCCGCCGTTCGAAGCCATGAGCCGCGCGTTCCCGCAGCTGCTCCCCGTGGAGGACGGCGGCACGATTTACAACGGCGACAAATGTGTTCGCGTCGACCCGCGCGGCGAGAAGCGTAAGGACTTCCCGGACCTCGACTTCGGCAAGTGGACGGGCGCGTGGCTGTGCGGTGGCTTCACCTTCCGCGAGTCGGGGTTCGTCGTCTTCGGCTACCGCAACGCGAAGGACGTCCGCTCGGCCGTCGACGGGCTCGGGTCGAAGAAGGAATTCACCGACGTCAACAGCGGTGTCCGGTACACGAGCTACGAGCTGTACGCGTGCTGTTACGCCGGGCCGAAGATAGCCACGACCTTCCTCGACGACCCGAATCGGTCGTCCTATCTCCTCTATGGCGCGGGCACCAGCAGTTTCGAAGAGCTGAAGAAGTGGTGGCGGTCCGCGCCCCTGGGCTGACCCGGGGTGTGGATCGGAGTACGACCGGAGGACTCGGGGGAATCCCTGATGGCGCGGGGCGGGGTTCGCAGACAGACTGGAGGGCATGACTTCGCAAGCTGTGGGTGCCGAGACCGCCGAGTCGGTGGCTCAGCCCGAGGTGGCGGCCCGGGCCCTCGACCTGTCCAAGGTGTACGGATCGGGGGATACCCGGGTCAAGGCGCTGGATGGGGTGACGGTCGAGTTTGCGAAGCGGGAGTTCACCGCGATCATGGGGCCGTCCGGCTCCGGCAAGTCGACCCTGATGCACTGCCTGGCCGGCCTGGACAGCGCCAGCTCCGGCACGGTGCGCATCGGCGAGACCGATCTGACCGACCTCACCGACAAGCAGATGACCCGCCTGCGCCGCGACCGCATCGGCTTCGTCTTCCAGGCGTTCAACCTGGTGCCCACGCTCACCGCGCTGGAGAACATCACGCTGCCGCTGGACATCGCGGGCCGCAAGCCCGACCAGGACTGGCTGGACACTGTGATCAAGCGACTCGGCCTCGGCGACCGGCTCGACCACCGGCCCAGCGAACTGTCCGGCGGTCAGCAGCAGCGGGTGGCGTGCGCGCGGGCGCTCGCGGACAAACCCGAGATCATCTTCGGCGACGAGCCGACCGGCAACCTGGATTCGCGCGCCTCGGAGGAGGTGCTGTCGATCCTGCGCGCCGCGGTGGACGAGTTCGGCCAGACGGTCGTGATCGTCACCCACGAGCCGCACGCGGCGTCCTTCGCCGACCGGGTGATCTTCCTCGGTGACGGCCGCATCGTCTCCGAATTGCGCGATCCCACCGCGGAATCGGTGCTGGACCGGATGAAGTCGCTGGAGCAGGCGTGAGCGTGACGACCGGCGGCCCGATGCGCAAGGTCGCGCTGCGTAACCTCGCCGCGCACAAGGTCCGGCTGGCGCTGACCGTGCTCTCCGTGGTGCTCGGCACCGCCTTCATCGCGGGCTCGTTCGTTTTCACCGACACCTTGCAGCGCACGTTCGACGGTCTGTTCGCCAGCCAGGCCAAGGGCGTCGACGTGCGGGTGAGCCCGAAAGAACAGCAGTCCTTCGGCGTTCCGCTCGGCGTGGTGGACATGGTCTCGCAGATGGATGGTGTGCGCGCGGTCGCGCCGAGCGTGAACGGTCCGCTGGTGGTCCTCGACCCCGAGGGCAAGAAGCCCGTGCAGACCGGCGGCGCGCCGAGCTGGGGCCAGTCCTACATCCCGCCGGAGCGGGCGGTCGCCGAGCCGGAGACCTTCCTCGAGGGCGTGCCGCCCGCCGCCGCGGGCGAGATCGCCATCAACAGCGGCGGCGCCGACCGTGCCGGGTTGAAAGTCGGGGACAAGACCAAGATCCTGATCCCGTCCCAGAGCACCCAGCAGCGCCCGGTGATCGACGTGACCGTCACCGGCATCTACGAGGTGCCATCCGACACCGGCGGTTTCATCGGCGTGCTCTTCGCCGACGCGCAGGCCCGCCAGCTGTTCACCGACGGCACGCACGTGGCCTACATCGATATCGCGGCGACCGGTTCGGGCGACGAACTGCGCGACCGCATCGCCGCCGCGCTGCCCGGCTTCAAGGTGCAGAACGGCGAGCAGGTGCGCGAGGACCTGAAAGCCCAGGTCTCCCAGGCGCTGAACTTCATCAACTACTTCCTGCTCGCGTTCGGCGCGATCGCGCTGATCGTCGGCACGTTCATCATCTACAACACCTTCTCGATGATCGTCGCGCAGCGGCTGCGCGAGCTGGCGCTGCTGCGCGCGGTCGGCGCGAGCAGCAGACAGGTGGGCGGCTCGGTGGTGGCCGAGGCACTGGTCATCGGGGTGATCGGCAGCGCGATCGGTCTCGCGGCGGGCATCGGCCTGGCCTTCGGGCTCTCCGCGGTGCTCAATGCCTTCGATCTCGGCCTGCCCACCGGTGACATGGCCGTGCTGCCGCGCACGGTGGTGGTCGCCATGGTCGTGGGTCTCGTCGTCACCGTGATCAGCGCCTACGCGCCCGCCCGCCGGGCGGCGAAGATCCCGCCGGTGGAGGCGATGCGAGAGGAATTCGCGTCCGCGGGAGAGTCGTTGCGGGTCCGCACCGCGGTCGGCGGGACGCTCGGGGTGCTCGGCGTGGTGCTCGTTGTGCTCGGCGCTCGCTCGACCGGGGGCAGCGCGGCGGCGACCGTCGGCGTCGGCGCGCTGGCGCTGATCCTGGCCGTGCTACTGGCCTCGCCGGCGATCTCCCGCCCGGTGGTCGGCGCTCTCGGGGTGCTGGTCCGCCCGTTCGGGCCGATCGGACGGATGGCGCGCAACAACGCCGTGCGCAATCCGCGCCGCACGGCCGCGACGGCTTTCGCCCTCACCCTCGGCCTGATGCTGGTGTCGGCCATCGGCATGCTCGGCGCGTCGGCCAAGGCAAGCATCGGGGTGCTGGTGGACAAGGGCGTCCGGTCCGAGTACGTGCTGGCGGGCCCGCAACAGCAGCTGATCGGGCTGCCGCTCGGAGTGCCCGACGCGGTGCGCACCGCGGTGCCGGAGGCTGCCGAGGTGATCGGCTTCCGCGGCGTGGCCGTGCAAGCCGGTGGTGATCGGCTGGCGGGCGTCGCGCCGGACGGCCCGATCGACCGGGCGCTGAACTACGAGATTCTGGACGGCACAGGCACGCTCGGCGACCGCAGCGTCCTGGTCTCGGAAGACAAAGCGTCCGAACACGATTGGCGGGCCGGTCAGCAGATCGAGCTGACCACCCTCGACCGGAACCAGAAGGTCCCCGTCACCATCGCGGGCGTGTACAAGGACACGCCGCTGCTCGGTGACCTGGTGACGCCGCCCGCGATCTTCGAAGAGGTGACGCCGCCGGCGTTCCGCAACAACTTCTACGTGCTCGTCACCGCGAAGCCGGGCGCCGACCTGGCCGCGATGCGCACCGACCTGGAGCGGGCGACCGATCAGTTCGCGGTGGTCCAGGTGCAGGACCGCGAGCAGTTCAAGGGCGCGCAGGGCCGCCAGATCAACACCCTGCTCGCCATCCTGTACGGCCTGCTCGCGCTGGCCGTGGTCATCGCGATCCTCGGCATCATCAACACGCTGGCGCTCTCGGTGGTGGAGCGGCGCAGGGAGATCGGCATGCTGCGCGCCGTCGGCACCATGCGCTCGCAGGTGCGCCGCACGATCTACCTGGAGTCGATGCTGATCGCGGTGTTCGGCGCCATCGTCGGGGTGATCCTCGGCATCGGTCTCGGCATCGGATTCCTGCGCACGCTACGGGATTTCGGCATCGACCAGATCGACATCCCGTGGAATCAGCTGATCCTGGTGCTGATCTCCTCGGCCGTCGTCGGCGTCCTCGCCGCGGTGTGGCCGGGCATCCGGGCCGCACGCACCCCGCCGCTGGCCGCCATCGCGGACCTCTGATCGGACGCCCGCTATCCCGGATAGCGGGCGTACCAGTCGAACGGCGGCTCGCCGTGGGCGTTGCGCGGCGGGGTCGGGCCGAACTCGGTGCAGTAGTCGGCGGCCAGCCGCTCGATGATGGGCGCGGCGTCCAGCGCGGTGCGCCAGGGATCGGGAATGGCGGCGCGGCCGTGACGGGCCCCGAGGATGCTGCCGCACAGCGCGCCCGTGGCATCGCTGTCGCCGGAATGGTTGACGGCCAACAGGACTCCGTTGCCGAAGATGCGCTCCGGCGTCCCGCCGACAGTCTGCGCGCACAGTGCCGCGTACACCGCGATGCCGAGCGCTTCGGGGGCGATCCAGCCGCGGCCGAGCGCGTCGAAGTCCTCCGGCTGCGGCATGGTCTGGGTCCGGCGCGCCGTGGCGGCGGCCAGGTCGACGGCCGCGGTGAGCGCCGTGGAGGTCTCCTCGTGGTGCTCGTGGCGTGACAGTTCGGTGCGGACCCGGTCGAGCGCGTCGTCGAGTTCCGCGCCGCGGCAGAGCAGGTAGATCAGCGCGGCCACCGCACCGGCGGGCAGCCGGCCGCTGGGATGCCCGTGCGTGAGTGCCGCGGCGTCGCAACCCAATTCGAAGACGTGCTCGAGTGCGTCGCCCGCGCGGTCCACGGCGTAGCCGAAGCCGCACGGCACCGCGCGCACGGTGGCGGCGCAGCCCTTGGAATCGTTGATCGGCTCGGTCCTGGTGCCCAGCGGGCGCGCCGGTTCGCGCCGCGCCGCCGCCTTCTGCAGCGCGGTGATGGCGGCGTGCGTGGTGCCGCGGTGCCCCATCAACTCCGGATGCCCGGCCAGCGCGCTGTGCGGGCGGAACTTCTGCTCGGGAATGATGACGCCCTGACCCTGCAACCACACCAGGAAACCCTGCTGCATCATGCCGAGCGTCGCGCCGCCGATGCCGCGTGAGCGCGCCCGCACCGAACCTTTCACGAGAGCCTCCACCGTGAACAGCGTCAGCTGAGTCTCGTCGGAGATCTTGCCCTCGTAAGTTTCCGGTGCGCCGGTGACGCCGCGCGGACCGTAGCGCTGCCGGATGTGGTGCAGCAGCATGTTTTCCACCGGCGCGCCGAGCGCGTCGCCGATGGCGCCGCCGAGCAGGCAGCCGTGCACCACGTTGTCCTGGGTGTGCAGCTGCCTGCGGTACGCGGTCGCGTGCATGGTCACGGCCGACCGCGCGGGCGGTTCGGTCGTCGCCATGGGGGATGGGCTCGGCGTCGGCCGAGCAGCCGGACCCGATGGCGGCCGGGCGGGCGTCTCCGCAGTGGAAACCTGGTCGCGCAGGGCGCGTACGACGGCCTCGGCGAATTCCCCGCACGAGTCGAAGCGGTCGTTCGGGTCCTTGGCCATCGCCCTCGCGAGTACCGCGTCCAGTCGCTCGGGAAGATCCGGCCGGGCCGCGCGCGGCGACGGGATCGGACCGTGCAGGTGCCCGAAGAGCACTGCGGGCAGGTTCGGCCCGTCGTAGGGCCCTGCGCCGGTGAGCAATCGGAACAGCGTGCAGGCCAGCGCGTACTGATCGCAGCGATGGTCGAGCGGCGCGTTGGTCAGCTGTTCGGGCGCGGCGTAGGCGAGGGTCGCGGTCAGATTTCCGGTGCGGGTGAGCCCGGCGGTGTCGTCGAGCAGTTTGGCGATGCCGAAGTCGGTCAGCAGAACTCGTTCGTCGAAGCCCGTGCCGACGCCCGACGAACGGGACAGCAGGATGTTGGCGGGCTTCACGTCCCGGTGCAGCACGCTGCGGGCGTGCGCGTAATCCAGTGCGCCCGCGGTCTGGACGACGATCTGCGCGGCACGCTCCGGTGACATCGCGGTCGGCGGCACCGCGGCGCTGTCCTGGCCGTCCACGTACTGCATCGAGATCCACAGCCGTTCGTCCTCGATGCCGCGGTCGTAGACGGTGATGATGTTCGGATGGTCCAGCTGCGCGACCAGGTCCGCCTCCCGCTCGAACCGCCGCCGAATCTCGGCGTCGTCGAACATCTCCCGGTGCAGCAGCTTCAGCGCGGTCGTCTTCGGCAATCGAGGATGACGTGCGGCGTACACCGCACCCATGCCGCCGCGCCCGAGTTCGCGTTCGATCAGGTAGCCCGCGAACACCTCACCACGGCGCAACATGCGTGCCCCCCTCCAGCGTGCCGAGATTCGACGAGTCTAGAACGGTGTCACGGCCTTCCGGCGTTCACATCCGCCCAGGACTGGACATCGCCGCGATCCAACGCCACCGCGAGCAGGTCGGGGAAGCGGTCGGGCGTGCAGGCGAAGGCCGGAACGCCCAGCGCCGCAAGGGCGGCGGCGTTGTCGTGGTCGAAAGCCGGTGCGCCGTCGTCGGAGAGCGCGAGCAGCACCACCACCTGCACCCCCGAATCCTTCATGGCGTGCACCCGGCGCAGCATCTCGGCGCGGATGCCGCCCTCGTAGAGGTCGGAGATCAGCACGAAGAGCGTGTCGGCGGGACGGGCGATCAGCGTCTGGCAGTAGGCGAGGGCCCGGTTGATGTCGGTGCCGCCGCCCAGCTGGGTGCCGAACAGCACGTCCACCGGGTCGGCGAGCAGATCGGTGAGGTCGACCACCTCGGTGTCGAAGACCACCAGCGACGTGCGCAACGCCCGCATCGAGGCGAGCACCGCGCCGAACACCGAGGCGTACACCACGCTCGCGGCCATCGACCCCGACTGGTCGATGGCCAGCACGACGTCGCGGCGCACGGTCTGGGTGTTGCGGCCGTAGCCGACCAGCCGCTCCGGGACGACCGTGCGGTGCTCGGGCAGGTAGTTCGCGAGGTTCTTGCGGATGGTGCGGTCCCAGTCGATGTCGCGCGCCCGCGGCCTGCTGATCCGTGCGGCCCGGTTGAGTGCGCCGGAGACGGCGGTGCGGGTGTGGGTGGCGATGCGCCGCTCGATCTCGCGCACCACCCGCTCGACCACGGTGCGCGCGGTGGCCTTGGTCGTCTCCGGCATCACGCGGTTGAGGCCGATCAGCGTGCCGACCAGGTGCACGTCGGGCTCCACGGCGGTCAGGAGTTCGGGCTCCAGCAGGAGTTCGGTGAGTTGCAGGCGGTCGATGGCGTCGCGCTGCATCACTTCGACCACGCTGGAGGGGAAGTAGGTGCGGATGTCGCCGAGCCAGCGCGCCACCCGCGGCGCCGAATCGCCAAGGCTGCCGGAGCGTTTCCCGGAGGTGGGTTCGTCGCCGGTGTTGTAGAGGGCGCCGAGTGCCCGGTCGACGGCCACGTCGTCGGCGCCGCCGAGTCCACCGAGCTCGGGTTCGGCCGCTGCGCCGAGGACCAGACGCCAACGGCGGGAGGGGTTTTCGCCGAGCGTGCTCATAGTGCGACTCCTCGCCGACAGAAAGGATGGATCATTCCGCCACCCCGAGGATTTCGGCGGCGGCTCGCATGGCGCGGCGGCCGCGGTCGGTGTCCACGCCCGCGGGCTCGATCGTCGTGACTCGTGCGGTGTCGTGGATCGCGCGGCCGATGGCGCGGCGTTCGCCGGATTCGAAGGCGCCGAAGGTGCGGCGCAGTACGGGCAGTGTCTCCAGGAATTGGTCGTCGTCGAGGCTGCGCAGCCAGTCATCGATGCGGCGCAACAACTCTCGGTCGTGGACGAGCAGCAGGCCGCGGCCGCCGAGGTAGCCGTCGATCCACGCGGCCTTCGAGGCCGGGGTCGCGCCGATCGACAGCGCGGCGGAGAGGCGGCGGCCGGAATCGGCGTCGTCGATGATGCCCGCGTCGCTGAGAAGCCGGACCGCCCGGCCGACGAGCGCGCCGTGCACGTCCTCGCGGTCGGCCAGCTTGCGCAGGGCGGCCAGCCAGGTCTCGGTGGCCCACGCGTCGTCGCGGGTGTGGATCGCCAGGTGCGCGGCGTCCAGTTGGGTGCGCAGCTCGGCCGCGGCGTCGGCGTCCAGGCCGGTCACCGCGCCGGGCAGGCCCGCGGAGATGCGGACGAGCAGCCCGTCGGCGACGTGCGCGAGGGCCTTGGTATCGGTGCCGCGCACGTCCCCGTAGCGCAGCGTTCTGATCAGGCCGGGCAGCGCCGCGAGCAGGTGGGTGACGTCGTGGTCCAGCGCGGCGACGGTCTCCAGCCGGGCGATCAGTCCGGCGGTCGCGCCGCCCAGATCGGCGAGCAGGGCCAGCTCCAGCGCGCCCGCGAGGTCGGCGAGGGTGCGGTCCGGCCGCTGCGCGGTGTCGAGGATCTTGGCCTCGGCGGCGGTGCGCAGCGTGGTGCCCCAGCGCGAGGCCTCGATGACGGCGACCGCGAACTCCGGGCGCCATCGCAGCGTCCAGGTCTCACGGAAGGTGCCGGTGCTGCGCACCTCCCCGGTGGCCGGGGCGCCCCATTCGATACCGAGCAGGCGTAGCCGGTGCAACAGGCGCGACCGCTCCAGTTCGCGCTCCTTGCGCAGGTCCAGGTCGACGGTGCGCACCGTGGGTTCCAGCTTCATCCGCAGCCTGCGCACCCTGGCGCGCAGGTCGGCGTCGAGCGGCACCGTCGGCGCGTGTTCCGGCACCGCGCCGAGCGCCTCGCCGACCACCAGCTCGGTGGATACCACGTGCACCATGGTCTCGTCGCCGCCGCACATTACCGAGCGCACCGCCTCGGTGACCTCGGAGAGCCCGGCCAGCGGTCGTTGCCGTAGTGCGGCAAGGGTTTCGGCGAGCCGGACGGCTTCGATGACGTGCGCGCTCGACACCGGAAGATCGTGTGCCCGCAGTACGCCCGCGACCTTGGTGAGCCAGCGCGCGATCGGCTGGTCGGCGGCGGTGAACAGGTGGTGGTACCAGCCGGGCGAGCCGACACCCGCGCCGTAGCCGGAGGAGGCGGCGAGGCGGGAATGGGTGTAGGGCACCCAGGTGACGGTGGCCTTCACCTTCGGCATGCCCTTGAGCAGCCGGGCATCGGGCGCGGCCGGACCGAGCTTGCCCGCCAGCGCCGGGGCGTGCCAGGCGCCGCAGACCACGGCGAGGCGGCGCGCGCCGCCCTTGAGCGCCTTGCGCATCGTCTGGCGCATGTAGGCCTCGCGGCGCAGGGTGTGCGCATCGATGGCGGCCGGGGTCGGTCGACGGCGGCGCGCGTTCGGCGACGGCTCGTTTCGGTCGAATTCGTGGTCGGGCCCGAAGGTTTCGAGATCCGGCAGCCGGTCTTCCGGCGGCTCAGGGGCCAGGAGCGGCTGTTCGCTCTCGGGCCGGTCCGTGGCGGGCGTTTCGCGCAGCGCGGCCATCGCTTCGGTGAGCGCGTCGAAAACGTCGATGTCGGTGTTGGATTCGACGACCGCATCCCACCAGCGTTCGGCGTCGTCGTAGCCTCCGGCGGCCGCGAGATGGGCCAACGGGTCGACGCTGTCGCCTGGCTCCGCCTCGGCGGCCAGCACGACGCTGCCCGGTAGATCGCAGAAGCGCACGGGGACTTCGTGTTCGGCGGCGTAGCGGAGCGCCTGCCACTCCGGCGAGAACACGGCGTAGGGCCAGAACGCCGCGCGCGCGGGCTGATCGGGTACATAGGCGAGCAGCGCGACGGGCGGGTCCATGCCCTCGGCGGTGACGAACCCGACCAGGGGATCGGCGTCGGCGGGGCCCTCGATCAGGATGGTGTCGGGCTGAAAGTCTTCCAGCGCCAAGCGCAACGAGCGGGCCGAGCCGGGGCCGTGGTGCCGGATGCCGAAGACGCGCGTCACCGCGTCATCGGCACGTTGACTCGCACGTCGGTCGTTCTCCGGTACCTGCATCGCCGTTCCTAGCCGGTGACCTCGCGGCACGCGCGGTAGAAGTCGGCCCACTCGGGGCGTTCGCGGACAACGGCTTCCAGGTATTCGGTCCACACCGCGGCGTCGGCCACCGGGTCCTTGACCACCGCGCCGAGCAGCGCGCTCGCGATATCGGTGGCGCGCAGCACCCCGTCACCGAAGTGGGCGGACAGCGCGATGCCGTTGGTCAGCACCGAGATCGCCTCGGCGGTGGACAGCGTCCCGGAGGGCGACTTGAGCTTGGTGCGGTTGTCGGCCGTCATGCCGGAACGCAATTCCCGGAAAACCCGCACCACGCGGCGCACCTCCTGAGCGGCGGCGGGCACCTCCGGCAGCTCCAGCGCCGCGCCGAGCTGGGCGACCCGGCGCGTCACGATGGCGACCTCGTCCTCCTCGTCGGCGGGCAGCGGCAGCACCACCGTGTTGAAGCGGCGGCGCAGCGCGGAGGACAGCTCGTGCACGCCGCGGTCGCGGTCGTTGGCGGTGGCGATCACGTTGAAACCCTTGGCCGCCTGCACTTGGCTGCCGAGTTCCGGTATCGGCAGGGTCTTCTCGGACAGCACCGTGATCAGCGCGTCCTGCACGTCGGACGGGATGCGGGTGAGCTCCTCGATCCTGGCCAGCGCGCCGGTGCGCATCGCGGTCAGCACCGGCGAGGGGACGAGGGCGGCGTCGCTGGGGCCCTCCGCGAGCAGCCTGGCGTAGTTCCAGCCGTAGCGAACGGCCTCCTCGGCGGTGCCCGAGGTGCCTTGCACCAGCAGCGTGGACGAGCCGGAGATGGCGGCCGAGAGATGTTCGGACACCCAGGTTTTGGCGGTGCCCGGCACGCCGAGCAGCAGCAGCGCACGGTCGGTGGCCAGGGTGGCGACCGCGACCTCCATCAAGCGGCGCGGGCCGACGTACTTCGGGCTGATCACGGTGCCGTCGTCGAGCGTGCCGCCGAGCAGGTAGGTGACCACCGCCCAGGGCGAGAGCCGCCAGGAGGGCGGGCGCGGGCGGTCGTCGGCGGCGGCCAGTGCGCGCAGCTCCTCGGCGTAGGCCTGTTCGGCGTGCGGGCGCAGCAGGGTGCTGGCGTCGGTGCTGGTCACGGCAACTCCTCGAGCATGTCGGAGCGGTGGGTGAGGTCGGTGGCGAGCTGGTCGAAGGCGCGGGCCCAGGCCACATCGTCGCAGCGCTGGGCGATCGAGGCGACGGCGGCCGCCGCGTCGACGGGCAGATGCACGGCCGCCGCGGTGAGCAGGGATCGGTGCGCGGCGGGGCCCGTGCCGTGCCCGCCCGCGCGCTGCGCGGCGGTCCGTGCGCGCTCGAACAGCAGCAGGATCACGTGCTGTGCCAGCGGTTGCGGCCACGGGTGCGGCGCTGCGGGCAGCAGCGCCTCCAGCTCGGAGAGCCAGGCGCCGTCGAGGCGCAGCAGGTGCCGGACGCGCTCGTCCACCGGCAGCAGGGCGAACAGCTCGCGGCGGCGCAGCAGGGCGGTGTCGGAGGGTACCCCGTTGGCGAACAGCGCGGCGGCCCAGGCCGGATCCCGTTGCGCCAGTGCGGCATCCACCCAGCCGTCGAACAGCGGCTGCCGGAACCGGTCGTCCACCGTGACGCGCGCCGCCCGCTCGGGTGCGCCGAGCGCGGCCGTCCAGTGTCGCAGCGGCGTCGCCGCGACGAGCTGGCGCAGGCGGCCCGCGGTGACGTCGGGGACGCCGTTCCAGCGGTAGCTGAATTCGACGGCGCGGTCGGTGATGCCGTCGCGGCGGACGTCGGCGTCGAGCGAGTCGGGCAACGCGATCCGCAACCGCGTCCGGTCGGCCTCGACGGCGATCCAGTCCGCGGCGCGCCGCAGCATGCGTTGGGCGAAGGCCGAATCGGGGAGCGGGGCGAGCAGTCCGGCGGCGGTCCGGCGCACCTCGGCGCGGCGGTCGTCCAACGCCGTCTCCAGCAGCGGCTCATCGGCCGTCGTGACGCCGTCGGCGAGGACCGCGAGCAGTTCGGCCTTGGCCTGACCGGTTTCCGTGCCCCACGTGGCGGCCAGCGCCGCCCGCGCGGCGCCGGCATCGCGGGCACGCAGGCGGGCGAGCCAGGTGCGTCGCTGCGGGGCAGCGCCGTAGCGCCAGATCTCGTCGGAGCCGGTGTCGAAGACGAACTCCGCCAGCAGTTCTCGCCACTCCGGATGCCACTGCGCGAGCCACCGGCCGCGTTCGCCCGCCAGCCGCAGCAGTGGTTCGCGCAGGCCGGTCTGCGCGCTCGCCGAGTCCAACAGCTGGGCCGCCAACGCATCGGGCGCGCGGAAATCGTGGGGCGCGGCGGCCTCGAACCATTCGGACAGGAAACGGGACCGGTCGCGCAGCAGATCGGCCAGTCGTCGCGCGGCGGCGCGGGGCAGCAGCGCGCGATCGTC
>NZ_BDBP01000112.1 GCF_001613045.1 Nocardia lijiangensis NBRC 108240
CCGCCCGCCGCCGGAGCTCGCGGTGGAGCAGCGCTGCGACCCGCCGATCGACCGGGTCGACGCGGCCGCCTTCGCGGGACGCATGCTATCCACCCGTCTGCACGCCAAACTGTCCGACGCCGCACTGGCCTGCACCCGGCTCGCGGTGTTCGCCGAAACCGAAGCGGGCGAACAGCTCTCCCGGATCTGGCGGTGCGCCGAGCCGCTCACCCCCGGGGACACCGCCGACCGGGTGCGCTGGCAGCTCGACGGCTGGCTGACCCGCCGCGACCGCCCCACCGCCCCGGTCACGCTGCTACGCCTGGAACCTGTGGAGGTCGTGCGGGCGGGCGCGCTGCAACTGGGTCTGTGGGGCGGCGTCGGCGAGGAGGACGAGCGCGCCCGCCGCGCCCTGGTCCGGGTGCAGGGACTGCTCGGCGGGGAGGCGGTCCAGGTGGGAGTGCTCAGCGGCGGCCGCGGTCCCGCCGAACGCGTCACCATGGTCGTGCTCGGTGACGAACGGGTGCCCGAAGCCGATCCGGAACAGCCATGGCCCGGCCGGCTACCGGAACCCGCCCCCGCGGTGCTGCTGCTGAACCGTCCCGCGGTGCGTCTGGAAGCGGCCGACGGAACTCCGGTCCTTGTCACCGAACGCGGCCTGTTCACCGCCGACCCGGCCCGCCTGCACTGGGGCAGCCGCAGCTGGCCGCTGGCCGGGTGGGCCGGGCCGTGGCCGATGGACGAACACTGGTGGGTCCCCGATTCCGCCGCCGCGGCCCGCGCCCAGGTGCAGCTGGGCGGCGACGCGGGCGACGTCCGGGTGCTGCTGCTCGTCTACAGCGACGAGTCGTGGCGGGCCGAGGGACTCTACGACTGACCGTCCCGCGACCAGACGAACGCGATGGTGAACGGATGTCCGCGCAGCTCGGCCCATTTCGGCTTGGCCCGCACCCAGGCGTCGTCCACGACCGCCTCGACGACCTCGGTGAGCGCCCAGCCCGCCGCCAGCGCGGCGGTCAGGTGTTCGCCGAGCATGTGCAAGTGGGTGCTGATCGCCACCGGCGCGCCGCCCTCCGGCGTGTAGTGCGTCGGCATGCCGGTCACCATCATGAACTGGGGGTGATAGCTGACCGTGACACAGCGACCGCCGGGCGCGGCCAGCCGCCTTGCCTCGGTGTAGAACGGGCCGAGCTCGGGCAGGTGCTCGTCGATCAGCGAAGCGATCACCAGGTCGTAGGCGCCCTCCGGCAGGCCGGTCGCCCGGACGTCCGCGCGGCGCAGCGAGGTGTGCGCGCCGCGAGCGCGGGCCAGCTCGAGCATGCCTTCGCTCACGTCGACGCCGTCGATCCTGCGCACCCCGCGCTCACGCAGCCAGCCGCCGGTCCGCCCGGTCCCGCACCCCAAGTCCGCCGCCCGCTCGACGCGATCCCACACCGGAACACGCAGCCGTGCGAGCAGGCCGAGATCCATCTCGTCCAGCACGGTGCGCTCGTAGGTCGGCGCCCACCCGTCGTATCCGGTGGCCACGTCGACGGTGTTGTAGTTGCGGCGGTCGAAGTCGGCGAATGTCGGCATGTGCGCATCCTGCGCCGCGATGTGCTCTCCCCGCCAATCGTTTTCGAGGGGACCACACGAGAAGTGCCGGTCACCTGCCGCGAAATCGGCTGTCTACCTGCCCGTCTGCCAGTCCTGGCGCGCCGCCCAGTCGCGCAGGGTGGTGGCTCCGATCTCCAGCACCGACGGATCGGGTTCCGGCGGAGTGGGTGCTCCCGGGGGCGGCGGTGTGTATACCCCGGCGATTCCTTCGGCAGCCTCGGCACCGAGGTGCGGGGCGAGCATCTCCCGATAGGAGTTGGGGGATATGGAGTTCCACCGCACCGGGCGTCCCAGGACCGCACCGAGCTCGGCGGCGACCTCGTCTCCCGTCAGCGCCTGCGGGCCCGCCACGATCCGCAGCGGCGGCGGAGTGGTCGCGGTGATCAGGTCGGCGACGGTCGATCCCAGATCGTCGAGCGCGACCCACGGGACTGGCAGTTCCCGCGGCAGCGGATAGGCGAGCTCCCCGGCGCGCACGAGCGGAGCGGACCAAGAGGCGACCAGGTTCTCCATGTACTGCCGCGCGGGCGCGACCACCGTGGCGGCCTCGACGCCGCGGGACAGTTCGGTGGACAGCAGCACGCGGGCGTCCACGAAGGGCACGCCGACGGGCACGGGCGGCATCACGCTGCCGGTGTTGAGAACCACCCGCTCGACGCCTGCCTTCCGGAGTCCGGCCAGCATCGCCTCGGCCTGCTGGACGGCGAGGTCGGTGAAGATCAGCGGCAGCTGCACGACCACCGCGTCGGCGCCCTCGTACGCGGCGGCCAGCGAGCCGGGTTCGAGGAGGTCGGCCTCGATCGGCTCGGCGTCCGGAGGCAGCAGGGCGGGAGTAGTGCGGACGATGCCCCGGACGCGGTGCCCCGCGGACAGCAGGCCGCGGACGATGGCGGCTCCTTGGGTTCCGGTTGCGCCGTGGACGATCACGGTTGATGTGCTCATGCCGTCGACGCTAGTTTCAGGAAGGAAGCAATACCCAGAAAGTGATATAATTTCCCAATGGAAACCATTGGCGATGAGCAGCTGAAATATCTGCAATCCGCCGACTGTTCGGGGTGCGGTGTGGAGCGCACGTTGAAGGTTCTCGACGGGAAGTGGACGACGCTGATCGTCCGCGAGTTGCTCTCCGGCCCCAAACGCTTCGGCGACCTGCGCACCGCCCTGGGTTCGCCGAGCGCCAAGACCCTCACCGACCGCCTGCGCGCCCTCGAACACCAGCGAATCCTCACCCGCACCGTCTACGCCGAAGTGCCGCCCCGGGTCGTCTATCGACTCACCGAAGACGGCGAGAGTCTCAGCGGCATCCTGTACGCCATGCTGAAGTGGGGCGAGGAACACCCGCTCGAGGACTGACGGCTGCTCGGCGAATCGCCGAACGGTGCTCGGCCGCTGTGATACTCCCGACAAACCCTGGGTGGCGGCACGGTAGGGGTCGGTACCCTCGAACATCGTGGATCTGACGGTTGCCCGGATGGCGTTCGGTGGGGTGCAGATCGCCTATCGCGATTCGGGGGTGGTCGACGAGACACCCGTCGTGCTGGTGCACGGGATGGGCGGGGACGGACACACCTGGGATCGCTTCGCGCGCCGGTTGGCGCGGGCGGGTCGGCGGGTGATCATCCCGGACCTGCGCGGGCACGGCCGCAGCGCGCACACCGATTCCTACCGTTTCGACGAGTTCGGCGCCGACGTGCTGCGCCTGTGCGAGCGCCTGGATCTGCGCCAGGTGGATCTCGTCGGGCACTCGCTCGGCGGTTACGCGGTGTCCTGTGTCGCGCAGGAGCGGCCCGAGCTGGTGCGCAGGCTGGTGATCGAGGAATGCCCGCTGCCGCTGCGCTCCGGCGACGAGGAACTGCGGCTGACCCGCAGGTTCCCCACCGTGCCAGAACTCTGGCACGCGACGACCAGCCTGATTCGGCATCCGCGCGCCGTGCTGGCTTTCGACCGCTCGATGACCCGCACCGCGCTGGAACAGTTCCGCAAGCCGAACCCGGAATGGTGGGACCGGCTGGCCGACATCACCGCGCCCACGCTGGTGCTGCGCGGTGGGCCGGGCGGCATGGTCGATCCGGAGAAGCTGGCGGTGCTGCTCGGCCTGGTCCCCGACTGCACCGACGTCCCGTTTTCCTGTGGCCACAGCATCCATCGCGACCGGTATCGCGAGTTCGAGGCCGTGGTGCTGCCGTTCCTCGCCGTGCCGTGAGGAATCGTGTACGTCGCGCGGATCTAGAGTGAAACGGTGCTCGCTACCACCCGGTCCGTTCGTCATAGTGCGCGTCGCCGCGCGCCCGGACGCGTGAGCACGCGGTGAACGCCTTCGACGACATGACGTGTTCGGCGGCCTCGGCCGACGTCCCGCTGCCCGGCACCGCGACGAGGGTGAGCGGCTGGCTCTGCGTCGAACATCCCGGCGCGTGGGGGCGTGACGTGATCGGCGACGAGGTGCTCAGCCCCGAAATCACCGCGGAACTCGCCGCGCGCACCACCGCCGCGCGCGTCCGCCCGACCCTGATTCGCCGCCCGGGACGCAGCGAATTCACCGGAGTCCGAACGGTTCTGCTGGTCAACTCGCGCGCCGAGGGCGGCTGGTGCGAGCGGCTCGAGATCACCGACCTGAAGCAGTTGCTCGAACTCGACCTGCACCTGCTCGCCGGTCCGCCGCCGGGTCTCGGGGAGCGGGTGACCGACCCGCTGGTCCTGGTGTGCGCGCACGGTAAGCGCGACCAATGCTGTGCCCTGCTCGGCCGTCCCATCGCCGCGGCGTTGTCGGCCGACCACCCCGACCGGGTCTGGGAGTGCTCGCACACCGGCGGCCACCGCTTCGCCCCCGCCATGGTGTTGCTGCCCTCGGGACTCACCTACGGCCGCGTCGACGCCGCCGCCGCGACCGCAGCGCTGGCGGCCGTGCACCGCGGCGAGGTGGCGCTCACCGGTCTGCGCGGGCGCAGCGGACACCGGCCCGTCGAACAGGTTGCCGAACTCGCGGTGCGCGCGGAGATCGCCGCTGGTCTCGACGAACTCACGGTTCAGCTCGAAAAGGACTCCATCGCAACCGATCCCACGCACGCGGGCAGTGCGGTCGTCACCCACCGCGACGGAAGGCGCTGGCGCGTCACCGCGCGGACGGTCGCCTACGCCCCGCGCCAGGCCAGCTGCGGCGCGGGCCCGAAACCGGTAACCGCCCTCGTCGCCGACCCCATTCAACCGCTGCCCTGATTCCGCCCTGGGCAAATCCATTACCCACTCAGAGCTTTCGTCCGTCATCGGTGGCCGGTTGGCGGCGCCTCAGTGCTGGATCAAGCCGCCGACCGGGACGGGAGCGACGTGGCCGGTTGCCGGCAGGGTCCGAGCCAGAGCGAGACCGATATCGACGAGTGCGGACCTGCGGAGGCGGGCGACGTCGGCGATCGGAGTCCAGATCGACTCGGCGGTCTCACCGTTGGGCTCGGGCCGGAGCTGGCCGCCGGTGACGCGGACCTGGTAGAAGATGCCGACATTCTGGTGCTCGGCTCCGGCACGCGCGGCGGCCGCCGGAATCACCCGCGAGTCCACGCCGAGCAGACGTTCGACGATCCCGTGGCAGCCCGTCTCTTCGGCGAGCTCCCGGGTCACCGCGTCGAACGGATCCTCCGCGTGCTCGACCCCTCCGCCCGGAAGAGTCCAGGTGGTTTCGCCGCCCTGTGGTACGTGACGGGCGAGCAGCACGCGCCCGTCCTCGATGCACACGGCGTACGCGGCCAGCCTGAAACTCATCCCCATAACCTCCCGCCGGACCTTATCCCAGCGTCCTCCGCTCGACACGCAGCGACGAGGTCTTGCGTTGTGGGCGTGTGGCTTCGGATGCCGACGGGACCGGGTGCGGCGCGGGGCAGGTAATGTCCCGACGGCAAACGTGCCGGTCGAGGGAGGGATGAGATGACGACACCGCCGTGGGGATCGAACACGCCGGGGACTCCGCCCGGACCGCCGCATGAGGACGTGCCGGGGTATCCGCCCGGACTGCCGCAGGATGGCGTGCCGGGGTATCCGCCGCATTCCTACGGGGGCCCTCCCGTCCCGCCTCCGCCGAACGGCGGGCATCCCGTTCCGCCGCAAGGTCATTCGGGCCCACTCCCACCCGGCTATCCGGCCCCGCCGCCTGGCTATCCAGCCTCACCGCAAGGCCAGTCGGTCCCACCTCCGCCCGGCCATCCGGCTGCGGTGCCGCCCGGCTATCCGGCCTCGCCGCATGGGCATCCCACGCCGCCGCCACACGGCTATCCAGCCGCGCCGCAAGACCAATCGGCCTCTCCGCATGGCCATCTGGCTGCGCCGCCGCCTTATCCCGCGCCGCCGCCGGGCTATCCGGCCCCTCAGCCCGGCTACCCTGTCCCGCCGCATGGGCAACCGGCTCCTCCGCCCGGCTACCAGCAGCACCCCCATGCCGCTCCGCCGGGCTACTCACCACACCCCGCCCCGCCGCCCCTCGAGTTCCCCGGCACCCCCGCCGTCCAGGCCTACCTCACCGCGGTCACCCACCACATGACCCGCGGCCGCATGCAGATCAACCAGCACATGGTCGGCCCGCTGATGAGCCTGGTCGGCGTCACAGCGGTGATCGCGACCGCATTGAACCCGATCGACCTCGTCCTCTGCGTCGCCACGTTGGAGGAGATCTCACCGGCGGCCATCGACGACTTCCCGCGCCAGGTCGACGGTTTCGCCAAGAACCAGCGCAGGCGCAGCGTGTTCGGGGTGAAGGGTGGCGCCATGGGCGTGGCCGCGCTGGTGTCCGAACGCGTGCATCCCGCCGCCGTGCAGGCGCTGCGGAACCGGCCGATGAGTTTCGGCTCGGTGGTGTCGCCCGCGATCGTGGATCTCGGGAACCGGCAGCTGCACATCGCCTCCAATACGCCCGCCGTCGGCCTGGCGATGTGGCACAGCGTGCGCTCGCAGGCGCGGGTCTACCTGCCGGAGCCGCGCCTGGTGCTGGGGTAGCGCACCCGGTGCCCGCGGGACATCGCCACATCGTGCAGGGCGGTCACCAGTGGGTGCCGGGGACCCAGCGCGCCGCGCGGCGCAGCACGCTGCCGGTGACTCGGCGCGCGGCGGACCGTTGTTGCCGTTCCGGTTGCGGGGCAACGGGTTCCACGTCGTCCTCGGTGTCGGCGGTCTCGCCCCTGGCGGCGGGGGAGTCCGGCAGCGCGCGGTAGTAGCGGTGCAGGACGCGGTCGCGGAACTTGGGCGTGAGCAGCGCGCCGTACTCGGCGAAGGTGCCGATCGGGACGTCGATCCGCTTGGGCCGTTCGGTGAGCGCGCGCACGATCGTGGCCGCCGCCCACTCGGGCGATTCCGACGGGCCCTGGTCGCCGCTCGGTGTGATCATCGGCGTGCGCACCAGCGGCATGTGGATGGTGGTGAAGGTGACGCCGTCCGCCATGGTCTCCACGGCCGCCACCTCGGTGAACTTGTCCAGTGCCGCCTTGCTGGCCAGGTACGCGGAGAACCGGGGGGTCGCGACCTGCACGCCCGCGCTGCTGATCTGCACGATGTGGCCGAACTTGCGCTCGCGCATCTGCGGCAGCACAGCGAGCGTCATGCGCAGCGCGCCGAAGTAGTTCACCGCCATGGTGCGCTCGAAGTCGTGCAGGCGGTCGGTGGAGCGGTGGATGGCGCGGCGGATCGAGCGGCCAGCGTTGTTCACCAGCATGTCGACGTGGCCGTGCTCATCGAGGATGGTTTTCACGGTGTGGTCGACGGAATCGGAATCCGTGACGTCGCACTGATATCCGTACGCCGAGCCGCCCGCGGCGCGGATCTCCTCGACCACGGTGGCGAGCTCGTCGCCGCGGCGGGCCAGCAGGAAAACGGTGGCGCCTTTGCCTGCCACGGCCAGCGCGGCGGCCCGGCCGATGCCGGAGGAGGCGCCGGTGATGAGGACGTGCCTGCCGGTCAGGTCCCGGTTGCGGCGGTTGCGTCGGATCTGCCCGCGCACACCGGCGTCGTCGGCGGAAGCTTGGGTCATCGGGGTTTGCTCCTTTGTCGCGTCAACGGAGACGGCCAGGGTCGGCACGAACTTACTCTGAAGTAAGTTTACTCGCCAAGTGGCGCTCGTCACGCTCGAAGACGCGCTCGAACGAACCTCGAATACATCGAACATATGTGCGATACTCGTGCGCATGGCGGACGATCGGATGGCGGACATCTTTGCCGCGGTGCGGCTCGGCAGCGGAAACCCGGAAGCGGCGCAGCGCGCGCTCGGTGCGCTGTGGGAGGAACTAGATCCGTCCGGCGATCCCTTGCAGCGCTGCGTGATCGCACATCACCTCGCCGTCTTGCAGGAAACGGACGAGGAGGCGCTGCACTGGGATCAGCGCGCGCTCATGGCGGTGTTCGGCCCCGGCATCCCGCTGGACGAGGGTCTGCGCTGCTTCCTGCCCTCGCTGTACCTGAACCTGGCCGACAGTCACCGCAGGCTCGGCGATTTCGACGGCGCCCGAATGCAATTGGCGATCGCCCGCGGTCATCTGCGGATCCTGGCCGACGACGCGTACGGCGAGATGATCCGCGACGGGTTGGACCGGGTGGATGCCGCGGTTGCCGCCGGATCCACCGAGCGGGTTCGAGGGGGCTGATCGGCGGGCGGGCGGCGGGCCGATGAGGGGCCTGCCGCCCGCTTGTTGCGACTCGGTATCCGTTGGGCGGACCCACGCGCTCCTCTCCATCTATCGAATGTATGTTCGATGATAGAGGTGATGTGTCATGGGTTGGAGCAACGGCCCGCCGACCTGGGCGGAGCTGGAGCGGGTGCTGTCCGGTCGCCCCGGCCGGACCAATCCGGACGCCATGTACCCGGGCGACGGCGGGGACAGCCCGGCCTGGTCGCGCAAACGCGAGCCGTACGTGGCCGAGCCGATACGCCCCGACGGCCCGACGGTGCCGTACGCGGAACTGCACGCGCATTCGGCCTACAGCTTCCTCGACGGCGCCAGCCAGCCCGAAGAGCTGGTGGAAGAGGCGGTGCGGTTGGGGCTGGAGGCGATCGCGCTCACCGACCACGACGGCTTCTACGGAACCGTGCGCTTCGCCGAGGCGGCCAAGGAATGGGGGATGGCGACCGTCTTCGGCGCGGAACTGTCGCTGGGTCCGCAGGACGGGCGGCCGCGCGCGGCGCAAGCCACGCATGCCGACGCGCCGGACTCGGCGCCACGCACGGGCGCGCCGGACCCGGCAGGGCCGCACCTGCTGGTGCTGGCCCGCGGCCAAGAGGGCTATCGGCGGCTCTCCCGCGAGATCGCCGCCGCCCACCTGGCCGCGGGGGAGAAGGGCATCCTCCGCTACGACCTCGACGTCCTCACCGCGGCGGCGGGCGGGCACTGGCACATCCTGACCGGCTGCCGCAAGGGCCACCTGCGCCGCGCGCTCGCAGAGGACTTGCGTGCGGGCGACACCCGCCTGGTGCGAGCCGAAGCCGCGCTGCGCGAACTCACCGAACGCTTCGGCGGCGACCGGGTCGGCGTGGAACTCACCCACCACGGCGTCCCGGAGGACGACGAGCGCAACGCCCACCTGATCGACCTGGCCGACCGGCTCGGGCTGCCCGTAATAGCCACCACCGGAGCGCATTTCGCCGCCCCGGCGCAACGCCGCCGCGCTATGGCGCTGGCCGCCATCCGGTCGAGGCAGAGCCTGGACGACATCGCGGGCTGGCTGGCGCCCACCGGCGGCGCGCACCTGCGCTCCGGCGCGGAGATGGCGCGGCTGTTCGCGGCCTGTCCCGACGCGGTGGCCAATGCCGCGGCGCTGGCCGGGGAGTGCGCCTTCGACCTGCGCCTCATCGCACCCCAGCTGCCGCCCTTCGACGTGCCGGACGGCCACGACGAGAACACCTGGCTGCGTGAGCTCGCACTCCGGGGAGCGGCCCGCCGCTACGGCTCGCCGCGGGAGAATCCGGCGGCCTACCGCCAGATCGAACACGAACTCGAGGTGATCGAGCAGCTCGGCTTCCCCGGCTACTTCCTGGTGGTGCACGACATCGTCAGCTTCTGCGCGGACAACGACATCCTGTGCCAGGGCCGCGGTTCGGCGGCCAACTCCGCGGTCTGCTACGCCATCGGCATCACCAATGTCGATCCGGTGGCCAATCAGCTGCTGTTCGAACGCTTTTTGTCTCCGGAACGCGACGGCCCGCCCGATATCGACGTGGATATCGAATCCGATCGCCGGGAGGAGGCGATCCAGCACGTCTACGCCAAGTACGGCCGCGAATACGCCGCCCAGGTGGCCAATGTGATCACCTATCGCGGCAAGTCGGCGGTGCGCGATGCCGCACGCGCGCTGGGGTTTTCGCCGGGACAGCAGGACGCGTGGAGCAAACAGGTGAGCCGCTGGACTGGTGTCGCGGCCGAGACCGGCACCGACATCCCCGACGAGGTCCTGCACTTGGCCGCCGACATCGAAGGTCTGCCAAGGCATCTGGGTATCCACTCCGGCGGCATGGTGATCTGCGACCGCCCCATCGCCGACGTGTGCCCGGTGGAGTGGGCGCGGATGCCCGGTCGCAGCGTATTGCAGTGGGACAAGGACGATTGCGCCGCGGTCGGGCTGGTGAAGTTCGACATGCTCGGGCTCGGCATGCTCTCCGCGCTGCACTACATGATCGATCTGGTGCGCGAGCACAAGGGTGTCGAGGTGGAACTGCACCAGCTCGACCTGAAGGAAGCCGCCGTCTACGAAATGCTCTCGCGCGCCGACTCGGTCGGCGTCTTCCAGGTGGAGTCGCGTGCGCAGATGGCCACCCTGCCCCGGCTGAAGCCGCGCGATTTCTACGATCTGGTGGTGGAGGTCGCGCTGATCCGTCCCGGTCCCATCCAGGGCGGCTCGGTGCATCCGTACATCCGCCGCCGCAACGAGCGCGAGAAGGTGACCTACGACCATCCGGCGCTGGAGAATTCGCTCGGCCGCACCCTCGGCGTGCCGCTGTTCCAGGAGCAGCTGATGCAGATGGCCGTCGACGTCGCCGGTTTCACCGCCGCCGAGGCCGATCAGCTGCGCCGCGCGATGGGTTCCAAACGCTCACCGGAACGCATGGAGCGCATCAAGGCCCGCCTCTACCAGGGCATGCGCGAACTGCACGGCATCACCGGCGAGGTCGCCGACCGCATCTACGAGAAGCTCTACGCCTTCGCGAATTTCGGCTTCCCGGAAAGTCATTCGCAGAGTTTCGCCGCGCTGGTGTTCTACTCGGCGTGGTTCAAGCTGCACCATCCCGCCGCGTTCTGCGCCGGATTGCTGCGCGCCCAGCCGATGGGCTTCTACTCACCGCAATCCCTGGTCGCCGACGCGCGCAGGCACGGGGTCGCGGTGCACGGCCCCGACATCAACGCCAGCCTCGCCGAGGCCACCCTCGAGGTGGCGGGCGCCGAGGTCCGGCTCGGGCTTGCCGCCGTCCGGCACCTCGGCACGGACCTGGCCGAGCGGATCGTCGCCGCCCGGCGCGAAAGCGGCCCCTACACCTCGTTTCTCGATCTGACCGGACGGGTGGAACTCTCTGTGGCCCAAGCCGAATCGCTGGCCACCGCGGGCGCGCTCGGCAGTCTCGGCATCAGCAGGCGCGAGGCGCTGTGGGCGGCGGGCGCCGCGGCAGGGGAACGCGTGGATCGGCTGCCCGGCACCGGGGCGGCGACCACCGCGCCCGCCCTGCCCGGCATGAGCGAGCTGGAACTCGCCGCCGCCGACGTGTGGGCCACCGGGATCTCACCGGGCAGCTACCCGACCGAATTCCTGCGCCCCCACCTCGACGCGCTCGGCGCCGTCCCCGCCGCCGGATTGCTCGCCGTCCCCGACGGTTCCCGGGTACTGGTCGGCGGGGCGGTCACCCACCGCCAGCGCCCCGCCACCGCCGCCGGCGTCACCTTCCTCAACCTGGAAGACGAGACCGGCATGGTGAACGTGGTCTGCTCGGTCGGGCTGTGGGCCCGCTACCGCCGCCTGGCCCAGAGCGCCACCGCGCTGCTCGTTCGCGGGCGGGTACAGAACGCGGAGGGCGCGGTCACCGTTGTCGCGGAGCATCTTCAGCGACTGCATCTCCGGATCGAGGGGAAGTCGCGCGATTTCCGATGACCGGGACTCGGCGACCGCACTACGCTGCGAGCATGCGGAAGCTTGCTGTGCTGTGCGCCGGTCTGCTCGGGCTGGCGCTGATCGTCGGCTGCGGGGCCGATGAGCGTGCCGATTCGGGGGGATCGACGGCGGTGACCGCCGCGCCCGCGCCGGTGTCGCCACCCGGGTTCCGGGAGAAGTCGCCCGGGGAGGGACGCGGGCAGGACACCGACACTGTCGACCGCAAGGAGGTCGTCACCGGCAGCATCGAGATCACCTCGGGCGATCCGATCGTGGCCGCGGCGAAGGTCGGCGACCGGGTGCGCGAGGCGGGCGGCCGGGTGGACAGTCGCACCGAGCAGCCGGGCACGGACGACACCGAGCCCAGCGCCTTGCTGACCGTGCGGGTGCCCGCGGACAAGACGGACGCGTTCGTGAACGGTCTCGGCGCGATCGGCACTCTCACCAGGGTGAGCACCAACCGTGACGACGTCACCATGCAGTGGGAGGACCTGGACGCCAGGATCAAGGCGCTGCAAGCCTCGGTCGATCGGCTGCGCGCGCTGATCGCCGGCGCCGCCAACACCGCCGATCTCATCGCCGCCGAAGAGGCGCTGGCCGGCCGCCAGGGCGAGCTCGACAGTCTCACCGCCCAGAAACGCCGCCTCGACGATCAGGTCGCGCTGTCCACCCTCACCATCGAGATCACCACGACCGGAAAGGAATCCGACGAGGGGCCGAGCAACTTCTGGGACGGTATCGTCGCGGGCTGGAACTCCCTGGTCGACTGGCTGAAGGACGCGGTCGTCTTCACCGGCAGGGCGATTCCCTGGCTCGGCTTCCTCGCGATCGTCGGCGGCCTCGTCTTCGCACTCGTCCGCGTCGTGCGCCGCAAGCGCCGACCGGCCGAAACGCCTTCCACCACAGCGGTTCCCGCAGCTACCCGAACAGGAGCCCCCGATGCCGCCGACGGTGGTCAGGGCGATCATCAAACCGAACAGCCGTAAAGGCCCGCTCGTCGAACCACTTCCGGACGGCACCCTCCAGCTCTACGTCCGCGCCCCCGCCGTCGAAGGCAAGGCCAACAAGGCCGCCATCGAACTCCTGGCCACCCACTACAACGTCCCCAAAACCGCCGTCCGCCTCACCGCGGGCGCCACCTCCCGCTTCAAACGCTTCGAGATCGTGGACTGAGGGGCCGTCTCAGAACTCGAGTTCGGTCCACGGAATGCTGATCGGGAACGGGAAATCGAACTCGATACCGTTCGGGGCCTCGCGGGTCCATTCCCCGGTGAGCAGATAGTTGGAGGGACGCAGCGGGCGAATTCCGTCGGGAAGCTGTCCATATCCGGTTTCGAGTCCGTAGACCCGGACGATGTCTATGGCGCTGTCGTCGCGGGCGAGTGTGACCTCCCAGTACCAGGGGATGCCACCGCTGGCGTAGCGCGCCTTCTTGGCTTCGATGTCGGATTGGGTATTGCCCGGGGAGAGCACTTCACCGACCAGCAGGACATCACCGGCGCGAACATCCTGGTAGGGCCGTTCCAGGCAGCGGTGGACGAGGAAGTCCGGCGTCACGAAGTCGGACTTGCCAGTCCTGCCGAAGAAGACGTTGGTCTCCAGGTTCGCGCGCCAGCAGTGCTCGGTATTCAGCGACATGTCCTTGCGCGCAAGGCCTTCGAGCGCATTCGTCAATCGGCGGGTGAACGTCTGGTGTTCGCCGGGGCCACGGCGCAGCCAGACCACCCGCCCGTTCCACAGCTCGATCTGCGCGGCGATCTCGGCGGGTAGCTTCTCCAGTTCCTCCCATGTCAGGCGGGTGGGAAGATTCGGCTGCTCGCGGTGCGGCTCTGGCATGCGTAAATGGTAGCCGCGCCGCTCTCAGATCCCGCCGGGAAAGCCCAGCTGACGCCAAGCTTCGTACACCGTGACGGCCGCGGCGTTGGAGAGGTTCATGGACCGGCGGCCGGGAAGCATCGGGATGCGCACGTGAGCGGTGACGTGCGGGTCGTCGAGGACGTGGTCGGGAAGGCCGGTCGGTTCGGTGCCGAAGAGCAGGACGTCGCCGGGCTGGTAGGCGATGTCGGTGTAGCGGGTGCTCGCCTTGGTGGTGAAGGCGTAGACGCGCTCCGGCCGCAGCGCCGCCCACGCGGCGGACAGACTCTCGTGCACGGTGACCGAGGCCAGATCGTGGTAGTCCAGCCCGGCGCGGCGCAGCTTGGACTCCGAAAGATCGAACCCCAGCGGCTCGATCAGGTGCAGCTCACAACCGGTCCCAGCGACCAACCGGATCGCATTGCCGGTGTTCGGCGGGATACACGGCTCGTGAAACATCAGGCGGAACACCGCCCCAGTCAATCAGGCCCCGCTTCCGCCGGGTCGACGGGCCACCGGCGCGGCTCATCGAAGCTGCCCTTGCTTGCCCAGCCGCAAAGGCACCGCTGATGCCGACGCCTTTCAGTTGGGTAGAAGCCGAAACGGTGTCTTGCGGCGGCTGCGAACGACACTGAAGTGCCGCCGGTCGAGGGTCGCTACTTCGCCCACGTCCAGCCGCTCGGCGACAGCGATGATAGACGCATCGATGGCTCCCAGCGGGAAGTCCGCGTACTTGCGGACCAGTTCGGCCATCCGCAGTAAGTCGGTCTCGGTGAGATCGACGAGTTCGATCTCCTTGTTGGCGACCGATTCGAGGAACGTCGCTTCGGCCTCGGGCCCGACGCGCGTTTCCACGAAATAGCAGACCTCCGCAAGCACTGGGCTCGGGATGAGGAGCGGGCCGGCGTGCAACTCGAGCAGGTCCAAGCAACGTCGATGATCAGCGTCGTTGTCGTTGAGTACCGCAACGAGTGGTCCTGTGTCGCAGACGATCACTCGGTTTGTCTACCACGCTCTTCGCGGAGGACGTCCTCCGACCTGGCAGCTAGATCGGGCTCGGCATGCATCAAACCGGCGAAAGAAAGCCGCCTGCGTCGTTCGCCGACAGGTTCGCTTGCCGTGCCTGGATCGGTGGAATCAGTGACGACCAACTGCAGCGCGACAGCGCGCAGCGCATGCGCCTGCGCCGGGGTGAGCCGATCGACCAGATCGTGCAGGTCGTCGTAGTCATGCGCTGCGGTCATGCCGTTCAGTTTAGTGAATCGCATCGCATCCACTGCATCGAACGATCGCGGGTTCGTCTGCAGGAATCGGTGCCGTGACCGATCTCGACGTATCGACTGGATCGAGAGAGCGCGGGCTCGTCTGCAAGAATCGGTGCCGTGACCGATGTCGACACGTCCGCCGGACGGCACGCAGGCGGTAGTCGTGCCGCGCAGTTCCTGCGCTGTCACCTGCCGATGGTGGCCGTGGCGCTGGTGGTTCTGGTCGCGGTGGTCTTCGTCGCTTCGGATCGCTGGCGGCGTGGCGCGCTGTTCTTCGGCGGCGCGACGCTGTTGGCCGCGGCGTTCCGGTTGTGTCTGCCGACCGCGCAGGTGGGCCTGCTCGCGGTGCGCAGCAAGCCGTTCGACGTCGGCGCGCTGAGTCTGCTCGGCTCCGCCATCGTCTTTCTGGCCGCGACCATCAACACCCTGGGCGTCGGCTGAGCCCACAGATCGTTTCGGCGCCGCACAGCGCCACTGCCGCTGTGCGGCGTGTGCCGGCTGTGTGGGACTGACCGAAAAGGAAAGCGCGCACGCGAAATCGGTGCGTTTCAGCTGGGGCTAGCGGTTCTCGCGGGCCAGTCGCATGGTCTCGATGAGCAACTTCGAAACGGCTGCGGCCTCGGTCAGGAATCCGTCGTGGCCGTCGCGGGAGTGCACCACTTCCAGGCGATCGCAACCGGGCAGCGCGTCGGCCAGTTCCTGTTGCGTGCGCAGCGGGTACAGCCGGTCGGAGTCGACGCCGCCGACCACGCAGGGCACCGGTGTCGCGGCCAGCGCCGCCTCGATTCCGCCGCGCCCGCGCCCGACGTCGTGCCGGTTCATGGCCTCGGTGAGCAGCACGTAGGTGGCGGGATCGAAACGCCTGCAGAGCTTTTCGGCCTGGTGGTCCAGGTAGCTCTGCACCGCGTAGCGGCCGCCGCGCCACGGATTCTCGGAGCCTTGGGCCCGGTTCTCGAAGCGGTGGTCGAGCTCGCCTTCGGTGCGGTAGGTCAGGTGCGCGATGCGGCGGGCGATGCCCATGCCGGTCGTCGGCGCGCGATCGGTGTCGTGGTAATCGCCGCCCCGCCAGTCCGGATCGGCCTTGATGGCCGCGATCTGGGTGGTCTGGGTGCCGATCTGGTCGGCGGTGGCGCGGGCGCCGACCGCGAGTACCAGCGCCGCGGCCACGCGCTGCGGCGCGCCGATCATCCACTCCAGCACCCGCATGCCGCCCATCGAACCGCCGACCACCGCGGCGAGCCGCTCGATGCCGAGCAGATCCAGCAGCGCGGCCTCGGCGGTCACCTGGTCGCGGATGGAGATCTCCGGGAAACGTGAGCCCCACGGCCTGCCGTCGGGCGCGAGCGAGGACGGCCCGGTGCTGCCTTTACAGCCGCCGAGCACATTGGTCGCGATGACACACCACTCGTCGGTGTCCACCGGCGCGCCCGGCCCGACCATGCCCTCCCACCAGCCGGGCTGCGAGTGGATGTCGTCGGGCGTACCGACGACGTGCGAGTCACCGGTCAGAGCGTGCTCGACGAGCACCACATTGTCCAGGGCGGGGGAGAGTTCGCCCCACCGCTGCACCGCGAGGTGCACGTTCGGGATCACCGCGCCGCTTTCCAGCCGCACGTCCCCGATAGCGATCACACCCGGACTGCCGTCCGGCGGTGGCAGCAGGCCGATGCCGGAGGTCGTACGGGCGGTGCTCCGATCGGTGCTCACGGTCACGTCGTCGCCGCCGTGAATCCGGCGCGCAGATCGGCCAGAATGTCATCGATTCCCTCGATACCCACGGCGAGGCGGACCAGTCCGGGGGTGACGCCGGAGGCCAGTTGCTGCTCGGGAGTCAGTTGGGAGTGCGTCGTCGAGGCCGGGTGGATCACGAGAGAACGCACATCCCCGATGTTAGCGACGTGGCTGTGCAGGACTAACGCGTCCACGAACTTCTTGCCCGCGTCGATGCCGCCGCGCAGTTCGAAGGAGACGATCGCGCCGGTCCCCTTCGGCGCAAGCAGCTTGGCCCGCTCGTGCCAGGGCGAGCTGGGCAGGCCCGCGTAGAAGACCGATTCGACGGCCGGATGCTCCGCGAGGAACTCGGCGACCGCCTGCGCGTTGGCGACGTGGCGCTCGACGCGCAGGCTGAGCGTCTCGATGCCCTGCGCGATGAGGAACGCGTTGAACGGCGAGACCGCCGCGCCCAGATCGCGCAGCAGCTGCACGCGGGCCTTCAGCGCGTAGGCGGGCGCGCCGAGGTCGGCGAAGACCGCGCCGTGGTAGCTGGGGTCCGGGGTGGTGAAGCCGGGGAAGCGGGGCTCGCCCTTGTCGTCGCGGACGGTCCAGTCGAAGGCGCCGCCGTCGACGATCGCGCCCGCGACGGCCGCGCCGTGCCCGCCCAGGTACTTGGTGGCCGAATGCACCACGATGTCGGCGCCGTGCGCCAGCGGCTGGATCAGGTACGGGGTCGCGACCGTGTTGTCCACGATGAGCGGGATCCCTGCGGCGTGCGCGACCTCGGCGATGCCGGTGATGTCCAACACGGCGCTGCTGGGGTTGGCGATGGTCTCGCCGAAGAACGCCTTGGTGTTGGGCCGGATCGCGGCGCGCCACTGCTCGAGATCGTCCGGGTCCTCGACGAACGAGACCTCGATCCCGAGCTTGGGCAGGGAGTAGTGGAAGAGGTTGTAGGTGCCGCCGTAGAGGTGCGGGCTGGACACGATGTGGTCGCCCGCGGACGCCAGGTTCAGGATCGCGTAGGTCTCGGCGGCCTGCCCGGAGGCGACCAGCAGCGCGGCGACACCGCCTTCCAGGGCGGCGATGCGCTGCTCGACCACGTCCTGGGTCGGGTTCATGATGCGGGTGTAGATATTGCCCGGCTCGGCGAGCCCGAACAGCGCCGCCGCGTGGTCGGTGTCGCGGAAGGCGTAGGAGGTGGTCTGGTAGATCGGCAGCGCGCGGGCGCCGGTGCTCTGATCGGGGGCTTGGCCCGCATGGATCTGCTTGGTCTCGAAGGACCACAGGGCAGGATCGAACTCGGCCGCGACGGGGTCGGTCATGTCATGCTCCACAAGAGTTGTTCGCCGGAACTAACGAGATCGGGAATGCGGTCTACAACAACACATTTCCGGGAACCTCCTGACAGCGCGCTTGCCCTCGACCGTCGAGGGCCCGGTCATCACCCGGAGCACCCCACCGCTGCTGGAGGGTTGCCGTCCAGCGAGCCGGGGCTTGGCGCTGGCACTCATGACCTGACGGACATGGTAGCTGGCGGGCGGCCAATGGCCGAAATTCGTAGCCGATCTCACTCCGCCGTTTCGGCGGCCGGTTCCGCGCAGACCCGCATGAACTCCGCGTACGCGTCGAGCAAGGTCTCCCGCGACGCGCGCACCGCGGTGGCCGCATCGCCGTCGATGATCAGGTCGTGGTGCGCGTCCATCGCCAGGTGGCACAGCATCTGCCAGGTAGAAACGATCAGGCGGACGGACATCGCCTCCTGCGTGGTGCCGAGACGTTCGGCCAGTACCGCGGTGATGGCGTCGGACTTGTTGTCGGCGAACTCCAGCGCGCGGCTGTTGACCGACGGGCAGCCGCGCGCGATCCGCTGCATCTGCTGGAACCTGCGGAACGAGACCTGCGAGTTCTCGGTCGCCGCGTCGTCGATCACCAACAGGTAGGCATTGCACAGCGCGCGCAGCTCGTTGCCGCCGAGCGGCTCCTCTCGCAACCTCTCGGCAACCACTTGGCCGAAGTCGGCGATGGGAGCGAGGACGATGTCCTCTTTCGTCTCGAAGTAGCGATTCACGGTGCGCGGCGACACGTCGGCCGCATTCGCGATCTGCTCGACCGTCGTCGCGTCGAAGCCCTGGGCGTCACAGAGCTCGAGTCCGATGTTCGCGATCCGCGTCCTGGTCTGCTGCTTCTTGCGCTCGCGCAGGCCGAGCGGCGCGGTGTTCGTCGTAGTGGCCGCCGCGCTGTCCCCGGTCGCTGCGGCATTCGTGCCCGCCGGCGTGGATGAGTCGAGCATGTTTTCACTGTAACGCAGGTCTCCTAGCAACTGTCACAGAGCGGCAAATGTCTGATTGCGACATTTTTCTATTGACGCCAAATGTCTGGTGATGCCAGGATTGTCCACGCCACTTCCGAGGACGAGGAGACACAGTGAGCGAGCGTCAGCGAGCGAACCAGAGACACAGCGTGCACTCGCGCACGACGGAGCCGAGCGCTAGCGAGGTGCAGTCGTGAGCGAGCGTCAGCGAGCGAACCAGAGACACAGCGTGCACTCGCGCACGACGGAGCCGAGCGCCAGCGAGGTGCAGTCGTGAGCGAGCGTCAGCGAGCGAACCGGAAACACGGCGCGCACTCGCGCACGACGGAGCCGAGCGCCAGCGAGGTGCAGTCGTGAGCGACACTTCGACAGCGGTGCACGTGCCGGACAACCGGCGCGGCTCGACCCGCTGGCTGGCATTGGGGGTGATCGGCCTGGCCCAGCTGATGGTGGTCCTCGATGCGACCATCGTGACGATCGCGCTGCCGTTCGCGCAGCGTGACCTGGGCATCAGCGAGGGCGACAAGCAGTGGGCCCTCACCGCGTACACCTTGATCTTCGGCGGACTGCTGCTGCTCGGCGGCCGGCTTGCCGACTATCTCGGCCGCCGCCTGATCTTCATGGTCGGCCTGGTCGGCTTCGCCGCCGCGTCGGCGCTCGCGGGTCTGGCGCAGAACGGCGCCCAGCTCTTCGCGGGCCGCGGGCTGCAGGGCGCCTTCGCCGCGCTGCTCGCTCCCGCGGCGCTCGCGCTGGTCTCGGTGACCTTCACCGAGGCGAAGGAGCGGGCTCGTGCGTTCGCGGTGTTCGCGGGCATCTCCGCGGGCGGCGCGGCCATCGGGCTGATCGCGGGTGGCGCGCTCACCGAATACGCGTCCTGGCGGTGGACCCTGCTGGTCAACACCCCGATCGCGATCCTCGCGCTGGTCGGCGCGCTCGCGTTCGTGATCAAGGATGTGCCCGTCGGGCGGACCGGCGGCTACGACGTGCCCGGCGCTGTCACCGTGACAGCGGGCCTGATCGCCATCGTGTACGGCTTCAGCCGCGCCGCCGATCACGGCTGGACCTCGGGCGGCACCCTCGCGCTGCTCGCGGCCGGGATCGCGCTGCTGATCGCGTTCGTCGCGATCGAGCGTCGTTCGTCGAATCCGCTGCTGCCGCTGCGTATTCCGGGGGAGACCAACCGCGGTGGCGCGCTGCTCGCGGCGTTGCTCATCCCCATCGCGATGTTCGCGATGTTCCTGTTCCTGAGCTTCTACTTCCAGGTCACGCTGGGCTACTCGCCGCTGAAGGCGGGCGTGGCGTTCCTCCCGTTCCCCGCGGGCATCGCGGTGTCGGCGGGCATCACCAGCGCGCTGCTGCCGAAGCTCGGCCCGCGTCCGCTGATGGTGGCGGGCGCCGCGCTCGGCGTGGTCGGGCTGATCTGGCTCGCGCAGCTGAGCTACGGCGACAGCTATGCGGCCGGTGTGCTGCCCGCCCAGGTGCTGATCGCGCTCGGCATGGGGCCGCTGTTCGTCGGGATGCAGGCGGTCGCGCTGCACCGGGTGGACGACGCCGACGCCGGTGTCGCCAGCGCGTTGCTCAACGCCGCCCAGCAGGTCGGCGGCGCGGTCGGCACCGCGCTGCTCACCACGATCTCGGTGCAGGCGGCGAAGGACTACTTCGCCGACAACCCGACCGTCGACGACCTGGCCGCGCGCGCCGCCATCTACAGCTACGACGTCGCGTTCTATGTCGGCGCGGGCTTCTTCCTCGCCGCGATCCCGGTGATCGCGCTGATGATCAAGGCCGGACCGGAGAACTTCGCCGAGGACGCGGAGGAGGGTGCTCGCATCCCGATCGCCGTTTGATTCGAATCGGGTATGGCCCGCGCATCGCTTCCTCGAGATCCGGTGCGCGGGCCGTGTCGCGTCCGGGGGTCGTCCAGTTCCTGCCCAGGTCGGAGAGCTCGATCGCCCGGGATGCCATGATGGAGAAAGTGGTTGGGGTCACATGTGAGCTACTCGTCGGTAACTCGTCGCGGAGTCCGCACAGTGGGCCCTCCCCGCGCAGTGAGATCGTCGGCAGCAGTACGCTTGTCTTGCTTGCACCACACGTCCCGCAAACAACGCGGTACATATACGTTGTCTGTTGAACAGCTGGGGTCCGCTCACAAGCGTGTTCGCCTGGCCGTGCAAAAGGGCACCATCCTAGGAGGACACGAAGATCCATGTCCAAGATCAAGGTTGAAGGCACCGTCGTAGAACTCGACGGTGATGAGATGACCCGGATCATCTGGCAGTTCATCAAGGACAAGCTGATCCACCCGTACCTCGATGTGAACCTCGAGTACTACGACCTGGGCATCGAATACCGGGACAAGACAGACGACCAGGTCACCATCGATGCGGCCAACGCCATCAAGCAGCACGGCGTCGGTGTGAAGTGCGCCACCATCACGCCGGACGAGGCCAGGGTCGAGGAGTTCGGCCTCAAGAAGATGTGGCGCTCGCCCAACGGCACCATCCGCAACATCCTCGGCGGCACCATCTTCCGCGCGCCGATCATCATCTCCAACGTCCCGCGACTGGTTCCCGGCTGGACCAAGCCGATCATCATCGGCCGTCACGCCTTCGGCGACCAGTACCGCGCCACCGACTTCAAGGTCTTCGAGGCGGGCACCGTCACCCTCACCTTCACCCCCGACGACGGCAGTGAGCCGATCGTGCACGAGGTCGTGAAGATGCCGGAGGACGGCGGCGTCATCATGGGCATGTACAACTTCAAGAAGTCCATCGAGGATTTCGCGCGGGCGTCGTTCAACTACGGCCTGCAGCAGAACTACCCGGTGTACATGTCGACGAAGAACACCATCCTGAAGGCCTACGACGGCATGTTCAAGGACACCTTCCAGGAGGTCTTCGACGCCGAGTTCAAGAGCCAGTTCGACGCGGCGGGCCTGACCTACGAGCACCGCCTCATCGACGACATGGTCGCCTCCTCCATGAAGTGGGAGGGCGGCTACGTCTGGGCCTGCAAGAACTACGACGGCGACGTGCAGTCCGACACCGTGGCCCAGGGCTTCGGTTCGCTGGGTCTGATGACCTCGGTGCTGCTCACCCCGGACGGCAGGACCTGTGAGGCGGAGGCCGCGCACGGCACCGTCACCCGGCACTACCGCCAGCACCAGCAGGGCAAGCCGACCTCGACCAACCCGATCGCGTCGATCTTCGCCTGGACCCGCGGCCTCGAGCACCGCGGCAAGCTGGACAACACCCCCGAGGTGATCGGCTTCGCGCAGACACTCGAGGACGTCGTCATCAAGACCGTCGAGGGCGGCCAGATGACCAAGGACCTCGCGCTGCTCGTCGGCGGCGACCAGGGTTACCTGACCACCGAGGAGTTCCTCGGCGCGCTCGACGCGAACCTGGCTCGCGCGCTGCGCTGAGTCGGCACCGGGGCCGGGACGCGATCCGTCCGACCCCGACCGGCGCTGGGATTTCCCAGCGCCGGGTTGAACGGGCACCCGCCCACCTCGCGGTGAACGGGTGCCCGACGTGTATCCGGGAACGCCGCCCTCAGCTTCCGGAAGGCACCGGTGCGTCGAGCAGCCCGGCGAACGCCCTGGTGAAGCTGGCGGTCCCGTGCCCGCGTTCGACCTCGGCGTCGAACAGCCGCTGCAGCGGATCGAGCAGATCCGTTGCCACGCCTTGGTTTCGGCTGGTGGTGCGGATATCCGCGAGCCCGGTTGCGTTGACCGCGAGGTCGGAGAAGTTCACCGGGAACTCCCGCGAATCGATCTCGGCGGCCAGCGTCGGCAGCATGTCGAGCAGCGCGCGCAGCCAGGGCACCAGGAACGTGTCGGTGAAATCGACCGCGGAGACCTGCTCGGTGTGCACCATCGCGGTCGCCTGGAAGAACCCGCCGAACAGCCCGTACATCCCGCCGAGCACCGCCATGTCGTGCAGCGCAGCGACGCCCGCGTCGGCACCCACGTACTTCGTCACGCCCAGTTCCCTTATGACGTCCGCGAATTCGGCCTCGGCCTCGGCCGCGCCGCTGTAGACGAGCAGCGTGTCGGGCGTGCCCACCGTCTGCGGGATGCCGAAGATGCCGCCGTCCAGGAAGCGTGCCCCGTGCGCGGCGAGCCGGTCGGCCAGCTCGCGCGCGGTGTCGGGCCGGCCGGTGGCGAGGTTCAACACCGTCCGTCCGCGCAGCGCCCCGCCCAGCGGGACCAGCTGATCCCCGGCGGCCGCGGTGTCGGCCAGCACGGTGACGATCAACTCGCCCGCCGCGACCGCGTCCGCGACACTCTTCGCGCGCCGTGCGCCCAGCTCATCGAGGTGAATCGCCTTGTCCGGCGTGCGATTCCACACCGTGGTCGGGTGGCCGTTGCGCAGGAAGACCTCGGCGATCGCCGCGCCCATCCGCCCGAGACCCAGCACGGTGATCGATGTCTTGCTCATGATTCCTCCGTTGTGTCGCTCTGTCGGGTGGGCGCCCGCCGACCAGTCTTCGCGCTCGGGCCGCCGAGGTGTGAGTGGCAGAACTGACGCTGATCGAACTATTCCTGCCATACTCGAAGGCATGACCGGCCGAACCGTCGCCATGGCCATCGCCCCCGGCGCGCTGCATCCCTGGGATCTGTACGAATTGGGCGTCGTCGCCGCGATTTTCGGCACGCCGCAGCCGGATCTGGCCGACCCCTGGTACGAGCTGAAGGTGTGCTCGGTGGCCCCGGACCGGCCGACCCAGCCGATCGGCTTCGGCGCCTTTCTGCGCGCCGAGCACGGCCTCGACGACCTGCTCACCGCCGACACCGTGATCGTCCCCTCGGTGGCCCACGAGTGCGTCACCGCCGAACGCGAACTGCCACCCGAACTGCTCGACGCGCTGGTGACCGCGCATCGCCGTGGCGCGCGCATGGTCGCGCTCTGCGACGGCACTTTCGCGCTCGCGGCGGCGGGGCTGCTGGACGGGCGGCGCGTCACCGCGCACTGGGCGCACGCCGAGATGCTGGCGAAACGCTTCCCGAACATCGAGGTCGACGACTCGGTGCTCTACGTCGACGACGGCGACGTGCTCACCAGCGCGGGCATGACCGCGGCGGTGGACCTGTGCCTGCACCTGGTGCGGTGCGATCTCGGGGCCGAGGTGGCGAACCAGCTGGCGCGCCGCATGGTCGTCCCGCCGCATCGGTCCGGGGGCCAGGCGCAGTACGTCGACCGGAACGTTCCGGCGCGTCCCGCCGACGACCTCGGCGTCGTACTGCAATGGGCCGTCGAGCATCTCGGCGAGCCACTCACTGTCGACACCTTGGCGGCCAAGGCCAACATGAGCCCGCGCACCTTCCACCGCCGCCTGCACCGCTCCACCGGAGCCACACCGATGCAGTGGCTGCTGAACCAGCGACTCGCGCACGCCCAGTCGTTGCTGGAGACCACCGACTTCAACATCGAGCGGATCAGCCGCCTCTCCGGCCTGGGAACCGCGACCAACCTGCGCCGCCATTTCGCGTCCGTGGTCGGCGTGACGCCCGCCGAGTACCGGCGGACCTTCGCGCGCCGGGAGCCGATCGCCTGACCGGCTCCAATTGCCGGAAGGTCATCACACAGATGTGATAGCCTCAGGTCGTGCTGTATGCGATCGAGATCGAGCCCGAGGTTCGCTCGTTCCTGGCTGGACTGTCGCCGGTCGATTTGGCTCGCGCCGACTTCGCCGCAGGCCTCCTCGCCATGTACGGCCCCGAACTCGGCGAACCGTATTGCCGCTACCTCGGTGACGGGGTGCGTGAGCTGCGGTTCACCCTCACACGTAGCCGGGCCACGCGGATCACGTACTGGTTCCCAAGAGGCCGGAAGGTGGTGCTGCTGACCGTGTTTCACAAGACGAAACAACGCGAGACAGCCCAGATCGACCGCGCGAAACTGGCCCGCAAGATGTGCGAATCGGAGCACACCGACCCGGCGCACTTGACCTTCGATCCCATGGGAGACACCGGATCATGACCAGCCAGCAGGAATTCGACGCCCACCTCGCGGCGACCCGCGCGACCCCGGAATACCAGGCTGCTGCCCGCGCCTACACGCTGGCGCACGAACTCGGCCGCCAGATTCGCGCAGCTCGTGAAGCGCGCGGCTGGTCGCAAACCGAACTGGCGACCCGCGCCGGAATGCGCCAGCATGCCGTGAGTCGCCTCGAAGCGGGGGACGTGGTGCCGACGATCACCACTTTGGAACGGATCGCTGCCGCCCTCGAGACCGAGCTGTCGGTGTCTCTGGCGGCGTAGGGCGATGCCGTGTGAGCTGGACTGATACCGCGGCGAGTGGTGGTCGAACTCACGTCGGCTCGGGAAGCGATCGTCCGCGCGCGCCGGTTACATGAAGGCGTGACGAGTCAGGTAGCCACCCATCTGCCCGCCCCGCCCGAGAAGGCGCGGACCGAATGGCATGTTCCCGCGATGCTGGCGCTGGCTCTCGGCGGCTTCGGCATCGGCACGACCGAGTTCGTCACCATGGGTTTGCTGCCCGATATCGCGCAGGCCATGAACGTCTCGGAGCCGACCGCGGGACATGCCGTGTCGGCGTATGCGCTTGGTGTGGTGATCGGCGCGCCGGTCTTGGCCGCGCTCTGCGCGCGGGTGCCGCGTAAGCGCCTTCTCATCGCGTTGATGATCGCGTTCACGGTGGGCAACGCGGCCACGGTGGTGGCACCGAGCTTTCAGAGCCTGGTCGTGGCGCGCTTCGTCTCCGGTCTGCCGCACGGGGCGTATTTCGGCGTCGCCTCGTTGGCCGCCGCCACACTTGCGCCCGTCGGACAGCGCGCCAAAGCTGTTGCCGCGGTTATGCTGGGACTGAGCGCCGCCAACGTTGTCGGCGTTCCCGCTGCCACCTGGCTCGGCCAGCACCTCGGGTGGCGGGACGCCTTCGTGGTGGTCGCGCTGATCGGCATCGCCACGGTCGCGGCGCTCGCCCGTTTCGTGCCGGAGCTCACCGGCATGAAGACCACCGATCCGATGACCGAACTCGGTGCGCTGCGTCGCTCGCAGGTGCTGCTGACCTTGGCGGTCGGCGCCGTCGGCTTCGGCGGCATGTTCGCCGTCTACACCTACATCACCACCACCCTCACCGACGTGGCAGGCATGTCGCTGGGTTTGGTGCCGTTGGTGCTGATGCTGTTCGGTCTCGGCATGGTGGCGGGCAATATCGTCGGCGGCGTGCTCGCCGATCGCGGTGTGGACCGCGCCGTCTTCTTCGCGATGGTCGCGATGGCCGTCGTGCTCGCGGGCTTCGTCGCCGCGGCGCACAATCCGTTCACCGCCGCTGTGGGTGCGTTCCTGGTCGGCGCGACCGGCGCGGCGCTCGCGCCCGGCCTGCAGACCCGGCTGATGGACGTCGCTGCGGATGCCCAAACCCTCGCCGCCGCGCTCAATCACGCCGCGCTGAACATCGCCAATGCGGCGGGCGCGTGGATCGGTGGCCTGGTCATCGCGGCGGGTCTCGGGTACACCGCGCCTGCGGCCGTCGGCGCGGGTCTCGCGGTGGTCGGCACGTTGCTCTTCGCCGTGACGGTGTGGGTCGGTCGGCGGACTTCGGTCGGTCACGACCAGTAGTCCGCCTGTTGCCGTCGCCTGCCGCCGTCGCCTGCCGCGCGGTACCGTCGCCCGTCGCCCGTCGCCCGTC
>NZ_BDBP01000113.1 GCF_001613045.1 Nocardia lijiangensis NBRC 108240
GCCCGGCACCGCCGGCTCCCGCTCCCGCGCCGCAACCGCCCGCTTCACCCGCGCTCGGCACCGCCGTCATCGAGACCGTGACGCTCGCGGGTGTCGCGGTGCCGGACGTCCCGGTCAGCGTGCGCCAGATGCGGCCGTGCGATATGGCCCAGCTCGATATTCCGTTGGGCGCCACCGAGATCGCGCGCTGGGATGCGGTGACCGGTGACGACGGGCGGGCCGTCTTCGTGGTGCCGGTCGGCTGCTTCCGGTTCCGGATGGACCCGCCGCCCGGCACCGACCCGGTCCCCGAGGGCATGCACACGCTGTTCGTCACCGAATCCGGTCTGGTGGTGACCGGCACGCTGCGCTTCAACGATCCGGCGCCCGAGGCCTGTGCCGCCGAGACCATCGTCGGAGAACTGGACGACGCGGGCGACCTGACCGCCGACGCAGCGACGGTCAGCGAATGCGACGGCGCGTGGGCGGTCATCTCCTGGGACATCCCCGGCGACAGCCAGCGCATCGTCCACCGCACCCCCGACGGCTGGCGCACCTACGTCGTCTTCCCGCACGACACCTGCTGGTCGACCGCCGCCGCCGACGGCGTTCCCGCCCGCCTCCAGCCCTACTTCCACTCCTGCTGATATCGCAGGTTCACACATCCCGCACACGCCTCACAGCGGCAGTGCCGTTGTGAGGCGTCGAAACGGTATGTGCCGGGAAGTCGTTCGTCAGGCCGTCAGCCAGATGGCCTCGGCGGCGGGGCGGCCGAGGTCGGTGGTCGCGGTGCCGTCGCCGATGCGGATGGCGATGGTGCCCGCGAAGTCGCGGCGCTCGACGACCGCGATGGCGGTGTCCAGCGCGATGCCGACGGAGTCGAAGTAGCGCAGCATGTCCGGGTCGGAATCGGAGATCCGGGCGACGCGCCCGGACTGGCCCGCCTGGAAATCGCTGAGCTGGCGCGCAGGCGGCGTCGGCACCGCGCCGTCCACCGAGGGGATGGGGTCGCCGTGCGGATCGCGGTCCGGGTAGCCGAGCTTGGCGTCGATGCGGGCCATGAGCAGTTCGGAGACCGCGTGCTCGAGCACCTCGGCCTCGTCGTGCACCTCGTCCCAGCCGTAGCCGAGTTCGTTGACCAGGAAGGTCTCGATCAGGCGGTGCCTGCGCACCATCGCGACCGCTGCGCGGCGACCGTGCTCGGTCAGCGTGATCGACCCGTACCTGGCGTGCTCGACCAGTCCTTGGTCGGCGAGTTTGCGCACGGCTTCGGAGACGGTGGAGGCCGAGACGCCGATGCGCTCGGCGAGCAGCTTGGTCGACACCTTCTCCTGCGACCACTCCTGTGCGGTCCAGATGACCTTCAGGTAGTCCTGGGCGACCGACGTCAGCTCCGGCGCCAGGGTCGTGGTGTTGCCGTTCGGCTCGCCCTCGGTCAGCTCGCGGCGGGTGGCGATGTCTCGTTTACCAGGCACATACTCGAGCTTATGCACATCCCTCCCGATTCACACAGTCGGACACCGGGATGCGGCGAACTCGTTCGCCACTCGTGTTCTCGCCGGTCGCGGCCCGGTCACCCGGAGGCCACTTCCGCGCGGGAACCGCAGGTCGGAGTGTGCAGAACGCGGGCGGTTACGCGGTGCGTCCCGAGCGCATGAAGAGGAGCGGAAGCCAAGGGCCGGTCCGCGAGTGGACCGGTTGTGCCGTCGATTCCGGCGGAGGATGCTGAGATGGTCGGGGCAGTCGGAAGCGGGTTCGCGTGGTCCCACGAGCGACCCCACACATCATCGGCGTGGCGGCACTCGCCGCCCTGCTGAGTATCGGTGTGGTGCTTGCGGTGGACTGGAGCGAGGCTGCCGTGCACGATCCGGCGCGCACGCTGCTGCTGGGGCCGCGCGAGGCGTTCGCGGCGGCGCAGCATCCGGCGTGGCCGGTGTTCGGACCCGGCGAACTCGCGCTCTATCTCCTGGCCGGTGCGGCGTTCGTGGTGCCGGGACTGTGGATCTGGATCAGCGGTCGCTACGACCTGGCCGGTCCGCTGCTGGCCGTGGCGGGTCTGACGTGGCTGGCGGCGGGCGTGCGCCGATCCAGCGACCCGCTGCTGTTCACCGGCGGTGCGTTGCTGACGAACTTCTATCTGCCAGTGGTGATCCCGGTCCTGCTCGGCTTCCCGTCCGGACGCCTGCACGCATCGTGGGAACGGTGGTGCGTCCGGGGGTGCTGGGTGCTGGCGGTGTTCGGCGTCGCGGCCGAGTGGATGTTCTTCGACCCGAGGCAGGCGCCCGCTCCGTACCCGTCCACCTCGGTCAACCTGTTCTTGATCCGGCACGACCCGGTGATCGCCGACCGCATCCAGCTCACGGTTGGTTCACTGGCCTTTCTCATCGGTGTCGTGCTCGTCGTGGTGTGCATCCGGCGCTGGCACACCGGGACGGTGGCCTATCGCGCGGGCTTCTGGCCGGTGATGGTCGGCACCACGATCGCGGGCGTGATCGTGCTGTGGATCCTCGCGACGGCCCTGCGGTTCCCGGGGTCGCAGCAGAGCTGGACGTTGAACCTGCGCTACGTCCCGATCGTGCTGTTGCCGATGGCCATCGCCTACGGCCAGGTCCGATACCGGATGGCGCGCGCCGCGGTGAGTGACGCGATGGTGGAGATCGGCGCGACGCCGATCGGGGCCGGGTTCCTCGAGGCGTTGCGCCGCGCTCTGCGTGATCCCACGCTCGCCCTCTGGCGCTTCGATCCCGTCCGCGGCGGCTACGTCGACGACGACGGTGTCGTGCGCGAGCTGCCGCGTGACTCCCGGCGCGTGGCGACCGTGCTCGAGCGGGAAGGTGTCCCGGTCGCCGCGCTGATCTACGACGAACTGCTCCGTACCGAACCGGAACTGCTTGCCGCGGTGCGCGGCGCGACCGAGCTGGCGTTGGATCACGAACAGCTGCGCAACGATCTGCAGGAGCAGCTGGCGGAGGTGCGGCGTTCCCGCGAGCGCATCGTGACCGCCGGTGACCGGGAGCGGCGGCGCATCGAACGCGACCTGCACGACGGCGTGCAACAGCGCCTCGTGGCGGCCGCGATCATGCTGCGCCGCGCGCAGCGTGCGATGGCGGACCCGAACACCCACAGCGACCTGCTGACCCGCAGCGCGAGCGAGGTGGACACCGCGCTGGCGGAGCTGCGGGAGCTGGCCAGGGGCGTCTACCCGCCGGTGCTGGCCGAGCGCGGACTGCCCGCCGCGGTCACCGCCCTCGCCGAGCGCTCGCCGATCCCGGTCGAGACCGACAGCGCGCTCACCACCCGGCCGTCTCCCGGCGTCGAACTCGCCGCCTATTTCATCATCGCCGAGGCGATCACCAACGCCGCCAAGCATTCCGGCGGCACGCACGTCGCCGTTCGCCTGGAGACCCGCGACGAGACGCTGCGAGTCGTGGTCGCCGACGACGGGCTGGGCGGCGCGCAGGTCGGCCGCGGCGGGCTCAGCGGTCTGTGCGACCGGGCCGCGGCGCTCGGCGGCGATCTGACGATCGACAGTCCGCACGGTGGCGGCACCGTGCTGGTGGCCACCCTGCCGCTGCGTCCGAAGGACACCCCGTGAACGGCTACCACCTCGACCCCGGCGACGTGTTCGCGGGCTACACCGTCGAACGCGTGCTCGGCGCGGGCGGCACCGGCTCGGTGTACGCGGCCCGCCATCCCCACCTGCCGCGCAGCGTCGCGCTGAAAGTGCTGCACCTCGCGCTGACCCAGGACGACTGCGTGCGAGCCCGATTCGAGTCCGAAGCCGATCACGCGGCCCGGCTGGACCACCCGAACATCGTGGCCGTCTACGACCGGGGCCGGGCGGGCGACCGGCTGTGGATCGCGATGCAATTGGTGCCGGGTACCGATGTCGCGCACCTGGTGCGCTCCGGTCCGGTGGCGCCGCAGCGCGCCGTCCGCATCGTCGCCGCCGTGGCCACGGCACTCGACTACGCGCACGCCGCCGGGGTGTATCACCGCGACGTCAACCCGTCGAACATCCTGCTGGGCGACCCGGCGCATCCCGGCGAGCTCGAGCGGGTGCTGCTCGCCGACTTCGGCATCGCGAAAGCACTCGACGACACCGTGCATCTCACCGCGTCCGGCACGCTGGTCGCGACCCTGCGCTACGCCGCGCCGGAGCAGATCGAAGGGCGTCAGATCGATCATCGCACCGACCAGTATTCGCTGGGCTGCACGCTGTTTCACCTGCTGACCGGCCGTCCGCCGTATCCGGGTCCGAGCTCGGCGGCGATCATGAACGGCCACCTCAACGCGCCGGTGCCGCGGCCGAGCGATGTGACCCCCGGGCTGCCGCGCGCGTTCGACCAGGTGATCGCGCGTGCGATGGCGAAGAAACCCGCCGACCGCTATCCGAATTGCACCGCGCTGGCGGCCGCGGCGCGCAGTGCGCTCGCCGCGGACGGCCAGGACGATCGAACCGTCACCGTGGACGGCGCGCCGAGCCCGGCGACGCTGCGGGTCGTGCTCGGCGACGACTCCGTCCTGCTGCGGGAAGGGGTCGCCCGGCTGCTCCAGGACGAAGGCATCGACGTGGCGGGCCAAGCAGGCGACGCGACCGACCTGCTGCGCCTGGTCCGGGTGCACCGCCCCGACGTCGCGGTCGTCGACATCCGGATGCCACCCACCTTCACCGACGAGGGCGTCGTCGCGGCCGCGACCATCCGTCGCGACTGCCCGGGGACGGCCGTGCTGCTGCTCTCGCAGTACATCGAGACCGACAGCGTGCTCGACCTGCTCCGCAACGGCGCGGACCACCTCGGCTATCTGCTCAAGGACCGGGTGTCCGACATCGACGACTTCGTGGCCGCGCTGCGCCGGGTCGCCTGCGGCGGCTCGGCGATCGATCCCGACCTCGTCACCCGCCTGGTCGGCCGCCCGCACCGCGGCCACCGACCGCTCGACGAGCTCTCGCCGCGCGAACGAGAAGTCCTGCGGCTCATGGCCGAAGGACGCTCGAACCGGGCGATCGGCGCCGCGCTGTTCCTGGGGGAGCGCACGGTGGAGGCGCATGTGCGCAGCATCTTCGTCAAGCTCGGTCTCCAGCCCGAACCCGACGACCACCGCCGCGTGCTCGCGGTGCTGACGTATCTGCGCGCGGACTCCTGAACCTGAGCGGCCCTCGAGCTCAGGCGGGCCGCTCGCATGTCCGCACTCGGTGCGATGGCAAGCGTTCTGTGACATCTGGTACGCCCGAATACTGTTCGGACCTCGACTTGCGTAGGCTGCGAACGTGCAGAGATGGCGAAGCCTCGATGAGGTGCCCGCGGACTGGGGACGGTGCGTGCTCACGATCGGCGTGTTCGACGGAGTGCACCGCGGCCACGCGCAATTGATCAGCCGGGCCGTGAAGTCCGCGGCCGCGCGCGGCGTCCCCGCGGTGTTGATGACCTTCGACCCGCACCCCATGGAGGTGGTGCGGCCCGGCTCGCACCCCGCGCAGCTGACCACGCTGACCCGGCGGGCGGAACTGGTCGAGGAACTGGGCGTCGACGTGTTCTGCGTGATCCCGTTCACCCAGGAATTCATGAAGCTCACCCCCGGCCGCTACGTGCACGACCTGCTGGTCGAGCGGCTGCATGTGACCGAGGTCGTGGTCGGCGACAACTTCACCTTCGGCAAGAAGGCGGCGGGCACCGTCGAGACCATGCGCGAGCTGGGCGAGCGCTTCGGCTTCGAGGTCGACGGCGTGAAGCTGATCGGCGAGCACGCGGTGACCTTCTCCTCCACCTACATCCGGGCCTGCGTGGACGCGGGCGACATGGCCGCGGCCGCCGAGGCGCTGGGTCGCCCGCACCGCGTCGAGGGCGTCGTGGTGCACGGCGACGGACGCGGCCGCGAACTCGGCTTCCCCACCGCCAACGTGGCGCCGCCCATGCACGCCGCGATCCCGGCCGACGGCGTGTACGCGGGCTGGTTCACGGTGCTCGGGCCGGGTCCGACGATCGGCACCGTCACCCCCGGCGAGCGGGCGATGGCCGCCATCTCGGTCGGCACCAATCCCACGTTCTCCGGCCGCGCCCGCACCGTCGAGGCGTACGTCATCGACGGCGACGCCGACCTCTACGGTCAGCACGTCGCGGTGGACTTCGTCGAGCACCTGCGCGGGATGCGCAAGTTCGACACGATGCACGACCTCATCGAGGCCATGGGCCGCGATGTCGAGAACGCGCGCAAGATGCTCACCGCCGCCGACACCGGAGCCAGGTCCGGCACGGAGTCCTGAGGCCGGTCGCGCGCCGAGTCCTAGCGCGATCGGGGCTCAGTCCGGCGTCGAGTCCGGCGCAGCCTCCTCGTCCTCGGTCGGAACCGCCCAGCGGTAGATCTGGCCGTCGCGCAGCTCGTAGGAGACGGGCGGCGCAGTGGTCGGATTCGCGGCGATATGGGCGAGGACCTTGGTGCGCCCGTGAATCGTGTCCGCGCCGTCGGTCCACCGCAGATGCGGGTGCAGCAGCGGGCGCAGGGACGCGTAGTCCTCGCGGGCCAGAGCGTCCAGCACGTCGTGCACGGCGGGGTCCATGGCTCGATTGCAGCACGCCGATCCCGCGTCCGCACCGCGATTGGGTCCGCGCGGGGCGCTCCGGTAAGGTGGATCCTCGGGTTTGCTGCGGTCCGCGGTGGCGCCCGACCCGGGAGACCGGAACCTTCGAACGCGGAACTGAGAAATAGGAGTGGATGCCACGTGGCGCTGACCACCGAGCAGAAGTCGGCGATTCTCGCCGAGTACGGCCTGCACGAGAAGGACACCGGTTCGCCGGAGGCGCAGATCGCGCTGCTGTCCAAGCGGATCGCCGACATCACCGAGCACCTGAAGAAGCACAAGCACGACCACCACACCCGCCACGGCCTGATGGCGCTGATCGGTCGTCGCAAGCGCCTCTCGAAGTACCTGCAGGACAACGACATCGCGCGTTACCGCTCGCTGATCGAGCGCCTGGGCCTGCGCCGGTGATCTCCCGCCGCGCCTGGTGCGCGGCGAGTTCCGCGGCTTCCCGGCCTGGGATCGGACGATCTCGGGCCGGGGCCGCGAACAGTTGATCGACGGCCTCGCGCGAGGCGATGAGTCGGTGCGAACGGACGCCCGACACGCGCCCACCAGAGGCGGTCGTCATATCGCCAACGAGGAGACGTACAATCTCCCCGTTGGCTATTTGTGTATGAGGGGTGGAGAGCATCCCGTCGTACGACAACATGGACAGCCGTATGCACCCGACCGCGTGGCGTCGGTCTTCGGTAGTGGCCTCCCGGCGTAGCGCCGGCGGGCTTCGATCGATGACCGCCTCCGCGTCGCCGTATCCAAGGGGGTCCGGCCGGGTGTGCGCGTCGCAGCCAGGAGGGTTGCCGCGCGTCCGTACCCGGGTACGGCTGACGACAGCCGGATCGCGCCCACTGTGCGCTCGAGCCGGCGAGACGAGAGGTTGAGAGAAGAGAATGTCCGAAACAACTGAACCCAAGTCCTCGGCCGTCGAGGTCGAGCCGGGTGTGTTCGAGTCCGTCGCGCTGATCGACAACGGCTCCTTCGGCACCCGCACCGTACGTTTCGAAACCGGTCGGCTGGCCCGCCAGGCCGCCGGTTCGGTCGTCGCCTACCTGGACGACGAGACCATGCTGCTGTCGGCGACCACCGCGAGCAAGTCGCCGAAGGATCAGTTCGACTTCTTCCCGCTGACGGTCGACGTCGAGGAGCGCATGTACGCCGCGGGCCGCATCCCCGGCTCGTTCTTCCGCCGCGAGGGCCGTCCGTCCACCGACGCGATCCTGACCTGCCGCCTGATCGACCGTCCGCTGCGTCCGTCGTTCGTCGACGGCCTGCGCAACGAGATCCAGGTCGTGGTCACCGTCATGAGCCTGGACCCGAAGGACCTGTACGACGTGGTGGCGATCAACGCCGCGTCCGCGTCCACCCAGTTCGCGGGCCTGCCGTTCTCCGGCCCGGTCGGCGGCGTGCGCGTCGCGCTGATCGAGGGTCAGTGGGTCGCGTTCCCGACCGTGGAGCAGCTCGAGGGCGCCACGTTCGACATGGTCGTCGCGGGTCGCGTGGTCGAGTCCGGTGACGTCGCGATCATGATGGTCGAGGCCGAGGCCACCGACAACGTCATCGCCCTGATCGAGGGCGGCGCGCAGGCGCCGACCGAGGCCGTGGTCGCCGAGGGCCTGGAGGCCGCCAAGCCGTTCATCGCCCGCCTGTGCCGTGCGCAGGCCGACCTCGCCGAGCTGGCCGCCAAGCCGACCGGCGAGTTCCCGCTGTTCCCGCCCTACGAGGCCGACGTCTTCGAGGCCGTGGAGGGCACCGCCAAGCGCGAGCTGAACGAGGCGCTGAGCATCGCCGACAAGCAGGCGCGCGAGGCGAAGATCGACGAGATCAAGCTCGACGTGCTCTCGCGTCTCGGCGACGACTTCGCGGGCCGCGAGAAGGAGCTGGGCGCCGCCTTCCGCTCGGTCACCAAGAAGCTGGTGCGCCAGCGCATCCTGACCGACGGCTTCCGCATCGACGGCCGTGGCCTCGCCGACATCCGCGCGCTGTCCGCGGAGGTCGCCGTGGTGCCGCGGGCGCACGGTTCGGCGCTGTTCGAGCGCGGCGAGACCCAGATCCTGGGTGTCACCACGCTGGACATGGTGAAGATGGCGCAGCAGGTCGACTCGCTCGGCCCGGAGACCTCCAAGCGCTACATGCACCACTACAACTTCCCGCCGTACTCCACCGGTGAGACCGGTCGCGTCGGTTCGCCGAAGCGTCGCGAGATCGGCCACGGCGCGCTGGCCGAGCGGGCGCTGATCCCCGTGCTGCCCAGCCAGGAGGAGTTCCCCTACGCGATCCGTCAGGTCTCGGAGGCGTTGGGCTCCAACGGTTCCACCTCGATGGGCTCGGTGTGCGCCTCCACCCTGGCGCTGCTGAACGCCGGTGTGCCGCTGAAGGCCCCGGTCGCGGGCATCGCGATGGGTCTGGTCTCCGACACCGTCACCAACGACAAGGGCGAAGACGAGGTCCGCTACGTCGCGCTGACCGACATCCTCGGCGCCGAGGATGCCTTCGGCGACATGGACTTCAAGGTCGCGGGCACCCGTGAGTTCGTCACCGCGCTGCAGCTGGACACCAAGCTGGACGGCATCCCCTCGCAGGTGCTGGCCGGTGCGCTGAGCCAGGCGCACGACGCCCGCACCACCATCCTGGACGTGATGGCCGAGGCCATCACCACCCCGGACGAGATGAGCCCGTACGCACCGCGCGTCACCGCGATCAAGATCCCGGTCGACAAGATCGGCGAGGTGATCGGCCCCAAGGGCAAGGTCATCAACCAGATCACCGAGGACACCGGCGCCAACATCTCCATCGAGGACGACGGCACCGTGTTCGTCGGCGCGACCGACGGCCCGTCGGCGCAGGCCGCGATCGACGCGATCAACGCCATCGCCAACCCGCAGCTGCCGAAGGTCGGCGAGCGCTTCCTCGGCACGGTCGTCAAGACCACTGCCTTCGGCGCGTTCGTCTCGTTGCTGCCGGGTCGCGACGGTCTGGTGCACATCTCGAAGCTGGGCAACGGCAAGCGGGTCGCCAAGGTCGAGGACGTGGTGAACGTCGGCGACAAGCTGCGCGTGGAAATCGCCGACATCGACAACCGCGGCAAGATCTCGCTGATCCCGGTCGACGAGAGCGCCGAGGAGACCGCCGATGCGGATACCCTCGACGCCGGAACCGAGTAGTACTTGTCGGTGTGACGAAGAAGAAGACGGCAACCCCCCTGCTCCCGACCGGGCAGGGGGGTTCGTCACTACAGCGGCGGGTGGACGAGGCGCGAATGGCGGATACCGGGGTGCGGCGCACGGTGCTACCCGGAGGGTTGCGGGTGGTCACCGAGCACGTGCCGGGCGTCCGCTCCGCCTCGATCGGCGTCTGGGTGGGCGTCGGCTCGCGCGACGAAGGACGCACGGTCGCGGGCGCGGCGCATTTCCTGGAACACCTGCTGTTCAAGGCCACCCCGAGCCGTAGCGCACTGGACATCGCGCAGGCCATGGACGCCGTCGGCGGTGAGCTGAACGCCTTCACCGCCAAGGAGCAGACCTGCTACTACGCGCACGTGCTCGACGAGGACCTGCCGCTGGCAGTGGATCTCGTCTCGGACGTCGTGCTCAATGGACTGTGCCGCTCGGTGGACGTGGACGTCGAGCGGCAGGTGGTGCTCGAGGAAATCGCCATGCGCGACGACGACCCCGAAGACCTGGTCGGCGACGCGTTTCTCACCGCACTCTTCGGCGACCACCCGATCGGACGCCCGGTGATCGGCTCCTCGGAGTCCATCGAGGCCATGCAGGCCGGTCAGCTGCGGGGCTTTCACCTGCGCAGGTACCGGCCCGACCGGATGGTCGTCGCGGTCGCGGGCAATGTCGAGCACGACCACACCGTGGAATTGGTGCACCGCGCCTTCGAAAGCCGCCTCGACGCGGACGCGCAACCCGCGCCGCGCCGGGAGGGACGGTTCCGTCCGCACGGCGCTCCGGACTTGCAGCGGACCTACCGCGACAGTGAACAGGCCCACCTCGCGTTCGGGGTCCGCGCGTTCGGCCGCCACGAAGGCGATCGCCGGTGGCCGCTGTCGGTGCTCAACACCGTCGTCGGCGGTGGGCTGAGTTCCCGCCTGTTCCAGCGGATTCGGGAGGAGCGCGGCCTGGCGTACTCGGTGTACTCCAGCGTGGACACCTTCGCCGACACCGGCGCGTTCTCGGTGTATATCGGCTGCCAGCCCGAAAACCTCGGCAAGGTGGCCACTTTGGCGCGCGGTGTGCTGGAGGAGGTCGCCGAGCACGGCATCACCGACGCAGAATGCGCTCGCGCGAAAGGCTCGCTGCGCGGCGGATTGGTACTGGGCCTGGAGGATTCGGCCTCCCGGATGAACCGGATCGGTCGCAGCGAACTGAGCTACGGCAACCACCGCAGCGTCTCGGAGACACTGGCGCGGATCGACGCGGTGACCACCGACGAGGTCACCGCCATCGCTCGCACCTTGCTCGCCCGGCCGTTCGGTGCCTCGGTCGCCGGACCGTATCGCCGCACCCGCGACCTGCCCGCCGCGGTGCGCCACCTCGTCGATCACTGAGCCGCGTACGCGTAAGTTGTTGCGCGGCTGGAGGAACGGTGGAGGCGGTGCCGGGGGTCGCGCTCACGCAGACCTGGCCGTAGTGGCCAGGTAGTCGGGGTGGCACGCCGAGGTGCGGCGCTGATTCGGCGTCGTATCCGGCTGGGAGTAGGCCTGGTAGATCCAGGCCGGGATCTACCGTCGAGCTCGTCCGGGTGCGGCCATCGATCCGCCTGCCGTCGGCCTTCGGCTGCTGGTGACGGTTTGGGCGCCGCCCTCGGAATGCGGTGGGGCATAGCCGAGTTGGCGGCCTCGGCGTCGGCCCGTCCGTCCGTCGATTTGCCTCCCCCGAGGGCCGACCGGGTAGCGTGCGGGCGACGAAAGTGGCGCGGGGGGAGTAGATGAGCACTGTGTGGGAGGCGGTGAGGCGGGCGCACACCGCCCGCGATCTGGATCGGCCTGCGGAGGCGCGGCGCATCCTCGGCGCGGCGCTGGCGGTGACGCCGGACGATCCGCTGTTGCTCGCCGAACTGGCCGATATCGATTATCGGCTGAACGACTACGCCGCGGCGCTGCGTGGCGCGCAGGCAGCGATCGCCGCCGACCCGGACCGGGTGGACGCCTACCTGACGGCCGCCCTCGTCCATCACCGGAACAACGAGCAGGACGAGGCGCTGCGGCTGGCGCGCACCGCGGTGCGGATCGCGCCGCACAGCGTCAGCGCGCTGCTCACGCTGGCTCAGATCATCGCGGGCCGGTCGAACACGGACGAGTTGCGCGCCGAAGCCCGCGCCGCGCTGCGCAGTGCGTGTGCCTACGCGCCGCAGAACGCGGACGTCCTCGCCCATGCCGCCGAGAGCTATCGAAAGCTGCCCGATCTGGCCGAGGCGCGCCGTCACGTGGAACGCGGGCTCGCCGAGAATCCGTTGCACGTCGAGCTGCTGGAGACCCGCGCCCGGCTGGAGTTCGGGGATTTCTCCACTCGCGACAAGGCGGTGGCGACGCTACGGGGACTGCTCGGCGCGAGCCCGAATCACGCGCCCGCGCGGCGACTCCTCGCCGAGATCATGTGGCGGGCGCTGCTGCGCCTGGCAGTCTGGGTGTGGTTCTTCGCGGTCGCGGTCGTCACGTTGTCGATGTGGGTGGGCCCCGGCGTGCTGCGGGTGGCGACTCCGCTGCTGTTCATCGTCGTGCTCGTCGCGTGGGTCCGGGTGTTCCGCGCCCTGCGCAGACAGCTGCCGCCGCGCTATCTGCGAACGCGCCTGCTGCGCCGCCCCGAGGCGCTGCTGGGATTGTGTGCGCTGGTGTTCGCGAGCCTGTTCGCGGATCTCGGCGCGGTGATGTTGCGCACCTCGCTGGTCGGCGCGGGCTACGCGCTGCTGATCGTCGGGGTGTTCGGCGCGAGCATGGCGCACCTGCTGCTGTTCGCGGCGTGGCTGCGGCGCTACCACGGCGAGACCGATCGTGATGCCGCCGAGGACTACGCCCTGTTCAGCGTCATCGCGGTGGTGTGCTTCGGTTTCGGTGTGCTCGGTGTGCTCGGCGCGCTGCGGTGGTGGTCGCGGGAGCCCGCGGCGTTCCCGGTGGTCGCCGCGCTGCTCGGCATGGTCGTGGTGACGTTGCTGCTCGAGCTGTTGCTCGTCTTCGCCCTGGGGCCGAGGAACTGGGGTCGGCCGGTCACCTACTGCGCCACGCTGCTGACGCTGCTCGCCCTCGCGGTGCTCGGAACTCGGTGGAGCTTCCTGCGGATGGCGGCCGAGACATTCACCGGGGCGTCCTGATCCGATCCGCGGGTCAGCGGGCGGCGTCGGCCGCCGCATTCTCCTGTGCCCGGTTGGCGGCGTCAACGACCACGTCGAGCAGGCCGGGGAGCGCGGCGTCGAGGTCATCGGCGCGTAGCCGCTGACAGGTCTGGCCGTCGACGACGAGTCGCTCGATGACGCCCGCCTCGCGCAGGATCTTGAAGTGGTGGGTCGCGGTGGACTTGTTGATCACGTCGTAGAGCGCGCCGCAGCGCACTGCGGTACCCGCGTTGCGCAGGCGGCGCACCATCTCCAGGCGCACCGGGTCCTGCAGGGCGCCCAGCACGGTCGGCAGCGGTGCGATCGGCGGCGCGGCTTCGGTGCCATCGGTCATGATCTACCTCACTCGGGGGTTTGATGATCATCGAACCGGGTTGTATGGTCGATGGAGTTCGATCAATATCAAACTTACCTGATCGGGGTTATCGATGGCAGCGACAACGGCAGTGGCCGCCGACGAGCAGACCACCCAACGCTGGGCGTACGCGCTGGTGCTGGTCGCCAGCGGCGTGGCGCTCGGTGTGTCGGGCGTGCCCGCGCCGCTGTACGGCATCTACGAAACGCAGTGGCACCTCTCGCCGCTCACCACTACCACCGTCTTCGCCGTGTATGCCGTCGCCGCGCTCGGTGCGGTCCTGGTGTCCGGCCGCATCTCCGACGTGGTCGGCCGAAAGCCCGTGCTGCTCGGCGCTTTCGCCACCATGATCGCGGGGCTCGTGGTGTTCGTCCTCGCCGATTCGGTTCCGATGCTGTTGCTGGCCAGGGCATTGCACGGCATGGCCGTCGGCTCCACCGTGGTGGCGGGTGCCGCCGCACTGCTCGACCTGCGACCGCACCGTGGCGCACGGTCCGGGCAGCTGAGCGGCGTCGCCTTCAATGTCGGCATGGCCGTGGCGATTCTGGGTTCGGCGCTGCTCGCGCAGTACGCGCCGCACCCCTTGCGCACGCCCTACGTCGTCATCACGGTGGTCTGCTTGGCGATCGCCGCGGGCGTGCTCGCCCTGCGCGAACCGCACGGCGCCCGGCAGGCGGGGCGGATCCGCATCGCCAAACCGGCCGTGCCGCAGGAGATCCGGGCGGACTTCTGGTTCTCGGCCATCGGTGTGATGGCCGCATGGTCGGTGCTCGGCGTGCTGCTCTCGCTGTACCCGTCGCTGGCCGCGCAGCAGACCGGCATCCACAATCTCGTCTTCGGCGGCGCGGTCGTCGCCTCGACCGCCCTGTCCGGCGCCGCCGCGCAACTCTTCGCGACCGGCATCCCGGCGCGCAGGGCCGCCGTCCTCGGCGACACCGGCATGGCGTTGGCACTGCTGCTCACGGTGCCCGCACTGGCCACCCACAACTGGGTCGCGGTGCTCGGCGCGGGCGTCGTGCTCGGCGCCACCTTCGGCCTCGGCTTCGGCGGATCGCTGCGACACCTGTCGAATGTGGTCCCGCACCACAAGCGCGGGGAGACGATGTCGGCGTACTACCTGCTGGCGTACTCGGCGATGGCGCTGCCGACCATCCTCGCCGGTTGGGCGGCGACGACCTGGGGGTTGGACACGGTGTTTCCCTGGTTCGTCGCGGTGGTAGCGGTGGCGTGCTTGGTGGCGGCGGGGCTCGGGATTCGCGGTTCCCGGGCGGAAGTGGGTGAGGCGGTGGCGGTTTCGGACTAGCGCTGCTGCCGATCTACTCGTCCGTGGCGGTCTCGTGCACCGCCAGCCAGCGGTACCTGGGGCTCGGCCCATCCTCGGCGCACAGCACGGCCGTCACCCGGCGCGAAGAGGAGTCCTCCTCGGTGCCGTGGCGCTCCAGGAACCGGATCACCACGAGCTCGCCCGCGCGAGTGAGCTCCATGACCTCGGACACCTCGATCTGCAAGCCCGGCTGCGCATTTCGCGCTCCTCGCAATCCGGCCAGCAGCTCGTCGCGGCCGAGGACCGCACCGGATAGAGTCACCATGGAGAACCGCTCGTGCTGTGCCGCGGCGAACCGCTCGAAGATCTCGTCCGATGCGGCCGACCCCAGCCAAGCGGCTAGGTCGGCGTGCAGCGCTTCGACCGCACCAGCGATCTCCATCTCATGATTCCCGGTCATCCCGAAATCATACGAATGCGGTGCCGCGCAGCGCTTTCGCACGCTTCGCAGCGCCTGCGTCCGCTGCGAGGCGTGGCGAACCTCTGCGAGGCTGGGCTCGACTTCTGCTGGTCGGGTCGCGGGAAATCGAGCTACCATGCAGCTCATGCGATGGTGGGGGAGGTTGGGGCGCCGGATGCACCGCGCGGCGTTGTTGTTCGCGGTGCTCGGTGCGGTCATCGGTGGACTGGCCGTCGCGGGGTTGACCTGGTGGTTGTTGTGGTTGGGGCTGGGTGCGAAGGCGGAGACGCCGAATCAGGTGGACCTCACCAGGATTGCGCTGTCGGTGACGGCGGGCGCGGGCGGCGCGGTGGCGTTGGTCGTGGCATACCGGCGGCAGCGAGATCTGGAGCGTGGCCGGTTCGCCGAACTGTTCGGGGCTGCGGCGCGGCAACTGGGCGATGACGATCCGGCCGTGCGGCTGGCCGGTGTCTACGCGATGGCCGGTGTGGCGGACGAGTTCTCGGCTCCCGTGCGGCGCCAGCAGTGCGTCGACGTGCTGTGCGGATACCTGCGTCTGCCCTACGAACCGGACGACGGAGCCAACCACCTGATCTCGCGCGCCGAGACCGCGCAGGAATCCGGCCGCGAGATCGAACGCGTCTATCGGATACGGCACAACGACCGCGAGGTGCGCGGCACCATCGTGCGCGTGATCGCCGACCACCTGCGGCCGTACAGCGAAGCATCCTGGTCGCGTTGCGATTTCGACTTCACCGGCGGGGTACTGGAGAACGCGGATTTCGAGGCGACCGAATTCGGCGGCCGCTGGACCACTTTCGCCAGGGCGCGGTTCGTCGGCGACCGGTTCACCGATTTCAACCGGGCCCGATTCACCGGCCACCACGTGACCTTCCGCGACGCCACCTTCACCGCTCCGATCGTGAACTTCGAGAACACCGAATTCCGCACCGCGCGCACCACCTTCGACGGTGTGACCTTCGAGAGCCCCCGGACCTGTTTCGACGAGGCGAAGTTCGCGGGCGCGCACACGGGGTTCGTCGGCGCGCGATTCGTCGGTGCGCGAACATCATGGCGGTCGGCCGCGTTCCAGGCCGAGCTGACCTCTTTCGCACAGGCCACCCTGGACGGCGAGCGGGTCTCCTTCGAACACGCCGCCTTCTCCGGTCAACGGGTCGCATTCACCGCGGCGCAGCTCTACGCCACGGCCGTCACGTTCGAGGAGGCCGAACTCGGTGCCGCACCGCGCCTGCGCCGCCGCACCACCCGCGAAATCGACTTCGTGGGAGCGGAATTCCACGGCGCGGTGAGCTTCGCCCGCAGCACCATCGCCGGCCACACCGCCGACTTCCGCGAGGGCGACTTCTTCGGCGAAATCTCCTTCACCGCCACCCGCTTCACCGCGGGGGAAACGCATTTCGACCGACCGAAGGCATGGGTCGGCGTGCGTTTCGACTGGGACGACAACCTGACCCGCAAACCACAATCGGTAAACCCGAATCCATGGCCGCCCGTCCCGGAGGGCACACCCGCGCCGAGCGCCTGAACACCCGCGGGCGCAGATCGCCCAGCGCAACGGGCGACGCCCGAATGGACGCCGCCCGTTGCATTGTGCGTACTTCCGCCTTCGCTCCCGCTCTGCGCGAGCCGCCGACGGACGCCCGCCCCGGCTACTCCGGCCAGCCCCCGTAAGGAACGGTGATCAATTCCAGGTAGTGACCGCTCGGGTCCAGGAAGTACACACCGCGCCCGCCGTCGTTGTGGTTGATCTCGCCGGGCGCCTGCTGGCGCGGGTCGGCCCAGTGTTCCAGCCGGTAGCGCTGGATCTTGGCGTAGGCCGCGTCGAACTCGGCGTCGGAGACGAGGAAGGCGTAGTGCTGGGGTTGGATCTCGGGGGCCTCGCCGGGCACGACTGCGAAGTCGAAACTGACGCCATGGCTCATCGGAAGCTCGATGAACGGACCCCATTCCTTGCCGATTTCCAGGCCCAGGATGTCGGCCCAGAATTCCGCGGAAACTCTGTTGTCATGGCAGCCGACGATGGTGTGATTGAACTGAATGGACAGGGATTTATCTCCTCGAATCGTGACGGTCCCGACCCTGGGCTCGGTACAAGGCGGCCAACAGGAGCACCGTCACGCCGATCGACGATAGCGGTGAACCCCCGGTCGTGCCAACCCCCGATCGTCGCGTCGCGCGAGTTTCGGCGGTGTCGGCTCCGCCCGGCACAGGCCCCGGTAGCGTCGCTGCCATGAAGATTCGTGGGGCGGTCCTGGAGCGGATCGCGGCACCGGCACCGTTCGCCGAGTCGGCGCCGATCAACGTCTGTGAGCTGGACCTCGGCGAACCGGGACCGGGCGAACTGCTGGTGCGGATCGAGGCCGCCGGGCTGTGCCATTCCGACCTCTCGGTCGTGGACGGCAACCGGGTGCGGCCGGTCCCGATGCTGCTCGGACACGAGGCGGCGGGCCGCGTCGTGGCGGTCGGCGCGGGCGACTCCGATATCGCGGTCGGGCAGCGCGTGGTGATGACCTTCCTGCCCCGCTGCGGCGAGTGCGCGGGCTGCGCCAGCGAGGGGCGCATGCCGTGCGTGCCGGGCAGTGTGGCCAACAACGCCGGGGAATTGCTCAACGGCGGCCGCCGGTTGCTGCGCGAGGGCGCGGAGGTGCATCACCACCTGGGCGTCTCGGCGTTCGCGACGCACGCCGTGGTGGACCGCCGCTCGGTGGTCCCTGTCGACGACGACGTGCCGCCGGAGGTCGCGGCCGTGCTCGGCTGCGCGGTGCTCACCGGCGGTGGCGCGCTGCTGAATTCGGCGCGACCGGGCCCCGCGGACCGCATCATGGTGGTCGGCCTCGGCGGCGTCGGTATGGCGGCGGTGCTGGTGGCCGTCTCCCTGGGTGCGCCCGAGGTGATCGCCGTCGATACCGTCCCCGAAAAGCTCGCGCTGGCCAAGGATCTCGGCGCCACGGCGGCCTACACCCCGGCCGAGGTCGCCGAACAGGGCGTGCAGGCGGAGGTGGTGATCGAGGCCGCGGGCAACGTGCGCGCGTTCGAGACCGCGGTCGCGGCGACCGCGGCGGGCGGCACCACGGTCACCGTCGGTCTGCCCGCCCCCGACGCCCGCGCGAGCATCTCGCCGCTGGGCCTGGTGGCGCAGGGACGTTCCATCGTGGGCAGCTACCTCGGCTCGGCGGTGCCCGCGCGCGACATCCCCGAGTACGTGCGGATGTGGCGGGAGGGGCGGCTTCCGGTGGAGCGGCTGGTGTCGGCGCACATCGGGCTGGACGAGGTCAACCGAGCCATGGACGAGCTCGCGGCCGGGCACGCGCTGCGCCAGGTGATCGTCTTCGACTGATTCGGTGATCACCGTCACCGGTGCGGGGCCGGGCGCTCGTTACTTACCCGGACGTGCGTATTCGACCGAAAAGTAGGTACTTGTCGGCCGTCGAGGCCCCGCGCAGACTCGCCTTCGCAAGCCCCGGATGGGGACGAAACGGCTTGGGAGGCAAGATGACCGACGCGACGCGCGGGCCGGTGACGGTGCTGGGACTCGGTTCGATGGGCAGTGCGGTGGCCGCGGCGTTCGTCGCCGCGGGCCATCCGACCACGGTGTGGAACCGGACCCCCGGCAAGGCCGCGCCGCTGGTGGCGCGCGGCGCGACGCACGCGGCGGCGATCGGCGACGCGGTCGCGGCGAGTCCGCTGATCGTTTCGGTGCTCGCCGGATTCGAGGCCACGCTGGACGCGCTCGCCCCGGCGGGCGAGGTGCTGGCCGGACGCACCCTGATCACTCTCACCAGCGGTGCACCGTCGGAGGCGCGGCGCGTCGCCGCGTGGGCCGAGGCGCGCGGGGCGAGGTTCCTCGGCGGCGCGATCAAGAACGTGTCCGCGGCCGTAGGCGCCGCCGACACGCTGCTGTACTACGGCGGTGATCGCGCCGTATACGACGAACACCTGCCCACGCTGCGGGTACTCGGCGGCGAGACGGTGCATTTGGGTGACGAACCGGATCTCGCCGCGCTGTACGAGGCGGCCGTCGGCGCGACCCTGCTGCCCGCGCTCCTCGGGTTCTTCGAGGGCGCCGCGGTGCTCGCCTCGCGCGGTATCGAGGCCCGCACGATGGTGCCGTACTCCGCCAAATGGCTGCGGATGATCGAGTCGCTGCTCCCGCTGCTTGCCGAGGAGATCGACACCGGCGACTACACGAAGCTCGGCTCCTCGGTGGGGCTGTTCCACGACGCCCTAGCCAGCGACCTGGCGGTGGGCGCCGAAGCGGGTGTCGACATGTCCTGGCACGCGCCCATGGCGGAGCTGCTGCGCCGCGCGGTCGCGGCCGGGCATCGCGAGCACAGCGTGACGGCGCTGATCGAGGTGCTCAGGACGCCGGCGGCGTAGCGTCGGCGGCGCCCATCGCGTCTACGAAACGGTCTAGTAGCCGGGCGAATTCGGCGCGTTCGCGTTCGGTCCAGTCGGCCATCGCCGCCGCGGTCGCCGCTTCGCGCCTGCGGTGGGCTTCGGCGAGGATCCGGCGACCGAGCCGGGTCGGGCGCAGCACCGCCTTGCGTCCGTCCCGCTGGTCCGCGACCCGCTCCAGCCATCCCTCCGAAACAGCCTGGGCGACAAGGCGGCTCGCGCGCGGCTGATCGACGCCGAGGGCCGGGGCGAGTGCTCCCACGGTGGCGTTCTCGATGCTCGACACCGCGTCGAGAACCCGGAAAACCGCGGCGGGAACCCGGCTCTCGCCCGCCAGCGCACCGCGCGTCTGCCTGCGCCGGATGCGGACCATGGCCGCCGTGATCGCCTCGGTGTGCGCACTGTGCTCTTCCATCGCCTCGATCTCCATGTCAAACTACATATAGATGTAATAGTACATTCACTTGGAGGGCTGATGGCCGAGCGCAGAATCGGATACCTGCTGAAGGAACTCGACCGGCTGATCGAAGCGCGATTCGACGACGACCTCGCGGCCGGTGGACTGAGTCGCCGGCACTGGCAACTGCTGCACACGCTGTCCGAGGGGCCGCGCTCGGCGGACGAACTGCGCGAAGCGCTGGCTCCCTTCTGGAAAACCCAGGGGGAGTGGACGACCGAGATCCGCACCTTGTCGTCGGCGGGCCTGATCACCGCGGATGCCGATGCGCTCGCCCTGACCGTCACGGGCCGGGCAACCCATGACGACACCTTCGCCCGCATCGGCGAACGCCGCCGAGCGATGGCGCAGGGAGTCGAACCCGGCCAGTTCGCGACCACCCTGCAGGTCTTGGAACGGATGATCGGAAATCTCGCCGACGCAAGCTAGGCCGCCTTGCTATGCTGAATCGACCAGAGTGGTCAGAATGGTCGAAAGGCGGGAATCGTGAGGTCTCGCAAGGGTGCTGAACCGCCCGGGCAGAACTCTGCCGATGTGGCATGGCCGCTCGCCGACGCCAAGGCCAGGTTCTCGGAGTTGATCGACACGGCGGAAAGGGAGGGTCCCCAGGTGATCACCAAGCATGGGCGTGAGGTGGCGGTGCTCGTTCCGATCGAGGAGTGGCGGCAGAAGGCGAACCGGTCGGGCAGCTTCGCGCAGTTCATGGCCGAATCACCGTTGCGCGGAGCCGATCTGACGATCGAGCGCATCGACGCCGATGCCCGCGACGTCGAACTGTGAAAGGGTTCCTGCTCGATACCTGCGCGGTATCGGAATGGGTGAAACCGCAGCCGAACCCGGGGCTGGTCCAGTGGCTGGATGAGGCGGACGAGGATCGCCTGCACCTCAGCGTCATCACGCTGGGGGAGATTCGCAAGGGAGTGGAGTTGCTGTCCGACGCGGGTCGCAAACAGCGGCTCGTCGAATGGTTGACACTCTCGCTGATCGGTAGGTTCGAGCGTCGGCTGCTTCCCGTGGACGAGGCGGTGGCTCATGCGTGGGGCAGGATGCTGGCGCGGGTCAAAACCGAGGGGCGGTCGGTCGATGCCACCGACGCGCTGGTCGCCGCGACTGCCGAATCGCACGGGTTGGAAGTCGTCACTCGCAATGTTCGGCACTTCAGCGCTACTGGAGTAACGGTTGTATGCCCATGGACATAGTCCTATGGGGCTATGCGCATCAACTGATGAATTCCGTCGTATGACGCATAGACGGCTGGACGACAGCGGCTCCGCGTCGATACCTCATGGCCCGGCACGAGCCGGTGGACGCCCGGGGAATCTCGGTCCACGCGTCGCTCGATAGGCTTGCCTCAACACCAGCGGAACGAGGAGGTGCGGTGACCATTCGGGTCGGAGTGCTCGGAGCACGCGGGAAAGTCGGACAGGCGATCTGCGCGGCGGTGCAGGCGGCGGACGACCTGGAGTTGGTCGCGGAGGTCGACAAGGGCGACGCGCTGGAGACGTTCACCGCGAACGGCACCCAGGTCGTGGTCGACTTCACCCACCCCGACGTGGTGATGGGCAACCTGAAGTTCCTGGTGGAGCACGGCATTCACGCGGTCGTCGGCACCACCGGCTTCGACGACGCGCGGCTGACCGAGGTGCGCGGCTGGCTGGCCGACCGGCCCGAGACCGGCGTGCTGATCGCCCCGAACTTCGCCATCGGCGCGGTGCTGTCCATGCGCTTCGCCGAGCAGGCGGCGCGGTTCTTCGAATCCGTCGAGGTCATCGAGCTACACCACCCGAACAAGGCCGACGCGCCCTCGGGCACCGCCTACCGCACCGCGGGCCTGATCGCCGAGGCGAGGGCGCGCGCGGGGGTGGGCCGCAGCCCCGACGCGACCACCACCGAGCTGGAGGGCGCGCGTGGCGCCGATGTCGACGGCGTGCGTGTGCACTCGGTGCGCCTGGCCGGACTCGTCGCGCACCAAGAGGTGCTGTTCGGCACCCAGGGCGAGACCCTGACCATCCGGCACGACTCCATCGACCGCTCCTCGTTCGCACCGGGCGTGCTGCTCGGCGTCCGGGAGATCGCCGGTCGACCGGGCCTGACCATCGGACTCGATCCGTTCCTCGACCTATGAGCCTGCGCATCGCCGTAACAGCGCCCTCGGGAACCGTCGTGCGCCGGACGGTCGCGTCGAAGGTGCGCCCGTGAACGCCGAACCGGAGGCCAACGCCAGTCGCGGCGAGATCGCGCGCGTCGTGGGATTCATCGCCGCACTGGTGCTCGCGCTGGGTTTCTACTTCCTGCTGCTCGGCCGAATCTCGTTCGCCCTGATCGGCTCCGGTGAGCCTGCGGGCGTCGCGATGGGTGTCGGCGTGCTGCTGCTGCCGATCGTCGGCGTGTGGGTGGTGGCCGCCACCGTGCGCGCGGCACTGGCCCACCAGCACCTGGCCCGCCGCATCCACGGGGAGGGCCTGGAACTGGATACCTCCACGCTGCCGCGGCGACCGTCGGGCCGCATCGAACGCGCCGCCGCCGACGAACTGTTCGAGCAGGTGAAGAAGGAATGGGAGGCGGACCCGGACAACTGGCGGGTCTCCTACCGCCTGGCCCGCGCCTACGACTACGCGGGCGACCGCACCCGGGCGCGGGAAACCATGCGCCGCGCGGTGGCACTGGAGAAACTGGAACGCGAGCAGCGCGAAGGGTAACGAACAGTGGCCCGACTGTTGATCATTCACCACACCCCGTCGCCGCACATGCAGGCGATGTTCGAGGCGGTGGTGTCCGGCGCGACCGATCCGGAGATCGAGGGCGTCGAAGTGGTGCGGCGCGCGGCGCTCGGCGTCACCGCGAGCGATGTGCTCGCCGCCGACGGATACCTGCTCGGCAGCCCGGCGAACCTCGGCTACATGTCGGGCGCGCTCAAGCACGCGTTCGACACCTTCTACTACCCGTGCCTGGATTCCACGAAGGGCCGCCCCTACGGTCTCTACCTGCACGGCAACGAAGGCACCGAGGGCGCCGAACGCGGCGTCGATCGCGTGACCACCGGGCTCGGCTGGGTGAAGGCGGTTGCGCCGGTGATTGTTTTGGGTCCGCCGACCAAAGCCGACCTGGAACAATGCTGGGAGCTGGGCGCCACCGTCGCCGCGCAGCTGATGGCGTAGACCGGCCCCGATTTTTGGTGTCTGACCGTTTGCCTCCGCGGCCGTCATACTGCCAGGTGACGTTGTAGCGGGGGGACTGTGGACGAGTTGCTCGGGATGGGAGTGTCTAGGTGACGTGGGCCGATAGCGGCGAGAGAGCAGCGCGACGGATCGGGCTGGTCGAAGACCACGAATCGGTCGCGATCGGGCTGGCCGCGATGCTTGCACCGGAACCGGACCTCGATCTGGTGTACACGGCGGGAACCGTGCCGGAGCTGCTCGCGGCGGCAGGTTCGGCGCCCGCACTGGATCTGGTGGTGCTGGATCTGCGACTGGCCGACGGCTCCGCGCCCGAGGACAACGTGCGCGCGCTGCGTGAACGCGGCATCGAGGTGCTGGTGTTCACCGGCGCCGACAACGCGTTTCTCGTGCGCTCCGCGGCCCGCGCAGGCGTGCTCGGCGTGGTGCGCAAATCCGAAGACGTCCCGACCGTGGTGGCGGCCGTGCGCCGTGCCGCCTCGGGCCAGCAGGTGGTCACCACCGACTGGGCCGCCGCCATCGACGGCGACCCGCAACTGTCCGACGTGGGCCTCAGCCCCCGCCAGGAGGAAGTGCTCACCCTGTACGCCTCGGGTGAGAAGGCCTCCCGCGTCGCACGCCTGACCGGTCTGTCGGAGCAGACCGTCAACGACTACCTCGGCCGCATTCGCCAGAAATATGCCGACGCGGGCCGCCCCGCCCCGACCAAGACCGACCTCTACAAGCGTGCCGTGGAGGACGGGTGGCTACCGGTTCCCGAGCGGCACCCGCGCGGATGATCCCGTCCAGCACGCTGGACACCGCATCGACCGCACGCACCGCCCCGCTCGAACGCATCGGGGTGAGTCGTCGGCGCGATCGGTCGCCCACCTCGGAGAGTGTCGCCTCGGCCGGATCGGATCGAATCCTGCGCCGGATGGGCCTGGCGATAGGCATCGCAGGCGTCATCGTCGGAATTGTCGAGCTACCGGAGATCGCCGATCAGAGCCAAGGCGCTCCGGTCCACTGGACGGTATTGGCTGTGGCGTTGGCCTTCGGGTGGTATCCGGTGCTCGCCCTGGTGTCTTTGGGAACGAACACCCGGGCGATCGTCGTCGTAGCCAGAGCCGCGGCACTGAGTTACCTTGCGGCGATTGCGACTGTGCCGCTGTCGCACGATCTTCATTCGGTCGAGTCCACCTCCGCGTGGTTGTACCGGATCCTGGCGCTGTGCGTATTCACCGCCGGGCTCGGGTGGCGCACGCGGTCGGCGCTCGCCTATCTCGTCGTGGGTGCGGCGGCCAGCGCCTGCATCAACATCTACGTGCAATCGCCGTTCACGCTGACCTCCGCGCTCGGCGACTTCAGCAGAGCGGGCGGTCTCGGCGCCCTGTTCGTCTGGTGCATCGGCTCGGCGAAGAACGCCGCTGCGCGCGTCGATCGGGAATCGGAACTCGCCAGCACGCAAGCCGCCGCGGTCGCGGGCGCGGCGGCTCGCGATCGTGAGCGGTCGCGATTCGCCGCGCTGATCCACGACGCCGTGCTCTCCACCCTGCTCGACGCGTCCCGCGGCGCGAATTCCGAGGTACTGCGCAGGCAGGCCGAACGAACGCTTCGCGAGCTGGACGAATCCCGAAGCGGCGATCAACGGACGAACCGCCTCGACGCACGATCCGCGATCGGCTTCCTCCGTTCGGCTGTCCACGACGTGAATCCCGGGATCGATTTCACGGCGCGGCGGTGGCCGGGATTCGATGATCTGCAACTGCCTGTCGAGGTGGCAGGCACCATCGCCGCGGCGCTGTCGGAAGCGGCGCGCAACAGCTTGCGGCACGCAGGCGTCCCGGGACGCAAGGTACGGCGCAGCACGACGGTCACCGTCAGTGCGGGCGGAATCCGGGTCGTGTTCACCGATGACGGTGCGGGATTCGACCTCGGCAGCGTCCCGCCCGATCGACTCGGCGTCTCGGTGAGCATTCTCGGCCGGATGCGCCGGTTGTCCGGCGCCGCGGGATTCGTCGAGTCGCAGCCCGGCGAGGGAACGACGGTGACGTTGGTGTGGGGTGGCGATGGCCGAGACTGAAGCAGGGCTGCGGGATCTGATGGGCTTGCGGGGCAGGGCCGCGTGGCTGTTCCTGCTCATCCTCGAAGTGACGATCATGCTGTACATGGCTCGGTGCTTCCACGACGCACCGCTGCCTTTCGCGGTGACGGCGCTCGTGCTCGTCGCGTCGGCGGGTTTCCTGGTGGTGGTGATCCCGGTCGATCCGCTGCCCATCGCCGCGGTGGCATTCGTCATTGCCGCGGGCCCGGTGTCCACCGCGATGACGGTTTTCTACGTGCCGCCCGATCGGTCGCACCAAGCGGTGTGGGCCGCCTTCGCCTCGTCGTACGTCCTCGCGGTCTTGGCTCTGCGTGGCCGAATTCTCGCCGCCTGGCTCGGTGTCGCGGGGATCGCGTCGGTCGTCGCGACCGTAGGCCTCCTCATCGGCATGCGCTGGGAGGCCATTGTCGGTTCGCTCGTGCCGATCGGAACCGTCGCCGGGGTCTCGGTCTTCGCCACCATCATGCGGCCCACCCAGCAGTCGCTGCGTTCGCTTCGCGAGGACGCGACCATGCGTGCGGCGGCGGAGGCGACGTTGGTGGCCGAGAACGCCGAGCGGAACAGGCAATTGGCCCGATTGGACAAGGCCGCGGGCCCGATTCTGGAGCGGATCGCGGACGGAGTCGAGCTGACCGCGCCGGAGCGGGAGCAATGTCGGCTGCTCGAGGCGGAGCTGCGCGACGGGCTGCGCGCCCCGCAACTCGTCACCGATGAACTGAGCGGTGCGGCGCGCGGCGCCCGATCGCGCGGCGTGGAGGTCGTACTGCTCGATGACGGCGGATTCGCGGGTGTCCCGAAGTGGGTACGGGATCGCGTGATCGATGCCGCGACCCGTGAGCTGGACGTGGCGAATACCGGCTCGGTCACGGTCCGTGTGCTTCCGATCGGCCGCCGGATCCTGGCAACCGTGCTGGTGGACACCGTCGACCTGCACCGGCGCACCGAAATCGACGTCAACGGCTCGGTCGACGTGTCCGCTTGACCTACGCTGTCGATTTTCTGGGGGCTCCGCTCAATCGAGCAGCGGGAAGCGGCCCGAGGTGAGCAACCCGGTGACGGCGTCGATCTTCGCTTGCGGCGCGGCGTAATCCGGGTGCGCGCGGAGGACGGCGGCGGCGTCGCGGAGGCGGTGGAGCTGGGCGGCGGCTTCGG
>NZ_BDBP01000114.1 GCF_001613045.1 Nocardia lijiangensis NBRC 108240
GCCCGCGAGCACGGCGCGGAATTCGCCGACGCCGCCCGCGGCCACGGCGCGGAATGGGCCGAGCTCGCGAGGGAACGCGGCGACGGGTTCGGCGATGTCGCGAAGGCACGCGGCAGCGTGTGGGCCGATTACGCCAAGGAGCGCGGGTCGGAGCTCGGCGAGGTCGCGAGGTTGCGCAGTGCCGAACTCAGCGAGCTCGCCAAACTGCGCCGCGCCGAACTGGGCGAGGTCGCCAAACACCACGGGGTCGAACTGGGCGAAGCCGCCAAATTGCGCGGCCTCGTCGAACTCGGCGAGCTCGCCAAACTACGCCGCGCCGAGCTCGGCGAAGCCGCCAAACACCGCGGAGCCGAGTTCGGCGAGGCCGCCAAACTGCGCCGCGCCGAACTGAGCGAACTCGCCAAACACCGCGGAGCCGAACTGGGTGAGACCGCGAAAAAGCGCCGATCCGAACTGCGGAAAGCCGCCAAGAAGCGCCGCACCGAACTGCGGAAGGCCGCCAAGAAGCGCGGGTCCGGGCTGGGCGAGACCGCCAAACACCGGCGCGCGGAACTCGGCGAGACGGCCAAGCACCGGGGCGCGGAGCTCGGCGAGACCGTCAAGCACCGGGGCACGGAACTCGGAGAGACCGTCAAACACCGGGGTGCCGAGCTGAAGGAAGTCGCCAGGCACAAGGGTGCGGAGCTCAGCGAAGCCGCCCGGCACCGGCGCGCCGAATTCACCGAGGCGGCAAGGCATCAGGGCGTCGACTGGGCGGCCAAGGCGCGCAAGCAGTGATGACGCGCGCCTAGGTCCGGTGTCGAAGTCCGGCCGGATGCCGGATGGGACTTCGACACAGGGCCTAGCCGAGTGCGGCGTGCCTCTTCGCTCCGGTGGCGACCGGAATGTGCTGGTATCCACGCAGATTCACCAGTCCGCGCCGGGTCGCCGGGCCAACGTGGTGCAGCTCGGGATACCGGTCGTAGAGCGCTTGCAACGCGATGGTTCCTTCGATCCTGGCCAGGCTCGCGCCCAGGCAGGCGTGCGCGCCGCTGCCGAAGGACAGGTGATCCCTGGCATTGGACCGGGTGATGTCGAAGGTGTCCGGGTCGAGGAACACGGCCGGATCGCGGTTCGCCGCGCCGAGCAGCAGCGCGATGGTCTCGCCTGCCCGGATCTGCTCGCCAGCGATCTCACTGTCGCACAAGGCCGTTCGCGTCGTCATTTGCACGGGGCTGTCGTAGCGCAGCATCTCTTCGATCGCACCGGGCCAGCGGGCCGGTTCGGCGCGCAGCATGGCCAGCTGGTCGGGATGGTCGCGTAGCAGCATGATGCCGTTGCCGAGCAAGTTGACGGTGGTCTCGAATCCCGCGCCCGCGATGAGGGTCGCGGTGGCGAGCAGTTCGCGGTCGGTGAGTTGGCCGCCGGTGGCGAGGTCGCTGAGGATGTCGTCGCCCGGCGCGCGGCGCAGGCGCTCGATGTGGCCGACCCGAAGGTTCTGGCTTTCGCGCAGCGCGGCGACGGCCGCCCGGAACTGCGCCCAGGAGATGCTGATGTCGAGCAGCGGTGAGCCCGCGTTGCCGTATTCGAGCATGTCGTCGCGTTTGGCGGCGGGGATGCCGAGTATCTCGCTGATGATGGCGATCGGCAGCAGCAGCGCGAAATCGCCTATCAGATCGGCATTTTCGCGTTCGGACAGGCCGTCGAGCAGTTCGTCGGTCACCTCGCGCACCCGGTCGCGCAGCCGAGCCACCGCGCGCGGAGTGAACGCGCCTGCGACCAACTTGCGGTAGCGCGTGTGCTCGGGCGGGTCGACCATCAGCATGGACGGCGGCTCCACCGGGCTGGCCAGTCGCAGATCCGTGGCTCGGATCAGCCGTCTCAACGGCGAGGGCAGATCTATCGCTTCCGGCGGCGTGGTGCCGAAGTTCTTGTCGCGCAGTATTTTCCGGCAGATCTCGTGATCGGCCGACACCAGCATGTAGGACTTGCGGACGAGCCTGCCTTCAGCCCTGATGCGCGCGCCGAACGGATAAGGATTCTCCCGCGCGTGCGGGTCGGTCAGTAATTGCGCGAACGGTTCACCACGCCGAGCCAGCATGCGCAGCGCCACCGTGGGCACCCCGCTCAGGGCCGCCCACCGAATCCAGGTCTTCATCTCTACCCCCACCTCTCGTCGGCGTTCCTCCACGCTACGACTGCGCCCCGCCGCGCACATCCCACCGCGGTCGCAAAAGCGACTCCTACCCGGGTATGCCTTGCGCGTCCGATTTCGGCATGTCGCGCGGCACCGCGGCGCATAATCCGAGCCACAGGCGTTCTCGGAAGGTGGCGAGGATTGTGAGTACGACGCAACTCCAGGCCGTCCGCCCGTATCCACGTCGGTTGGGCCCCAAGGGTTCTTACCTGTGGAAAATGCTCACCACCACCGATCCGAAGGTGCTGGGGGTCATGTATCTGACCACCGCGATGACGTTCTTCTTCATCGGTGGTCTGATCGCGCTGCTGATGCGCGCCGAGCTGGCGCGGCCCGGCATGCAGTTCCTGTCGCCGGAGCAGTTCAATCAGCTGTTCACCATGCACGGCACGATCATGCTGCTGTTCTACGCCACGCCGATCGTGTTCGGATTCGCGAACGTGGTGCTGCCCTTGCAGATCGGCGCACCCGACGTCGCGTTCCCCAGGCTCAACGCGTTCAGCTACTGGCTCTACCTGTTCGGCGCGACGATCGCGACGGCCGGGTTCCTAACGCCCGGCGGCCCCGCCGACTTCGGCTGGACCGGCTACACGCCGCTGAGCCAGTTCGAGCACGCCCCCGGCGTGGGCGCGGACCTGTGGATCATGGGTCTGGCCGTCTCGGGCGTCGGCACCATTCTCGGCGCGGTCAACATGATCACCACCGTCGTCTGCCTGCGCTGCCCCGGCATGACCCTGTTCCGCATGCCGATCTTCACCTGGAACATCTTGGTGACCAGTGTGCTTGTGCTGCTGGCCTTTCCGATTCTGACCGCGGCGCTGATGGGGCTCGCGGTGGACCGGCACCTCGGCGGACACGTCTTCGATCCCGCCACCGGCGGAATCCTGTTGTGGCAGCACCTGTTCTGGTACTTCGGCCATCCCGAGGTCTACATCGTTGCGCTGCCGTTCTTCGGGATCGTCACCGAGATCTTCCCGGTGTTCAGCCGCAAACCGATCTTCGGCTACACCGCGCTGGTGTACGCGACGCTCGCCATCGGCGCACTGTCGGTCGCGGTGTGGGCGCACCACATGTACGCCACGGGATCGGTTCTACTGCCGTTCTTTTCGCTGATGACCTTCCTGATCGCGGTGCCGACGGGAGTCAAGTTCTTCAATTGGATCGGCACGATGTGGCGCGGGCAGCTGACCTTCGAATCGCCGATGCTGTTCTCGGTGGGCTTTCTGGTGACGTTCCTGTTCGGCGGGCTCTCGGGTGTCGTGCTGGCCAGCCCGCCGCTCGATTTCCACGTCACCGACAGCTATTTCGTGGTGGCGCACTTCCACTACGTGTTGTTCGGCACCATCGTGTTCGCCACCTTCGCCGGCATCTACTTCTGGTTCCCGAAGATGACCGGCAGACTGCTGGACGAGCGCCTCGCGCGGTTGCACTTCTGGACGACCCTGATCGGCTTCCACCTGACCTTCCTCGTCCAGCACTGGCTCGGCGCCGAAGGCATGCCGCGCCGCTACGCCGACTATCTGCCCGCCGACGGTTTCACCACGCTGAACACCGTCTCCACCCTCGGCGCTTTCCTGCTCGGCGCCTCGATGCTGCCGTTCGTCTGGAACGTCTTCAAGAGCTATCGGTACGGCGAGCCGGTGACCGTGGATGATCCTTGGGGATACGGGAATTCGCTCGAATGGGCGACGCCGTGCCCGCCGCCGCGGCACAACTTCTTCGAGCTGCCGCGCATCCGGTCCGAACGCCCCGCCTTCGAACTGCACTATCCGCACGCGGTGGCGCGGAAGGACGCGGAGGCGGGCGGGCACTGACGGCCGAACCACGCGCCACTGGCGCAGCGGAGAAATCTGTGCAACGGTGTCGCCAACTCCAGTTGTCAGATTGTGAGCGGCCCCCGTGGATCTCGACCGTCTCGACCAGCACCCCGCCGACCCCGACCTCCCGTTGATCGGTCAGTTCAGCGACCCGCGACTGAGCAGGCTCATCCGCACCACCGTCGGCCTGTCACCCGCATCGATCGACCTCCTGACCAGCCTCGCCGAACGCCTGCGCACCGCCGAACGAGCCCTGCCCGACCCCGCATACTTCTGAACACCCGGACCTCACCGCCCCTCCCACACCCCTCGTGTACGCCCCACAAGGGCTACACCTGTGTGGCACGTGTGCACGAAGTGTGGAACGAGGCGAGGCCAGCCCCTCACATCCGACAGCTGACGAGCGCGGACCGGTTTGCTCCCACACGTCTGTCACACGCGTCACAACACCTGTGGCTGTGTGGCACATGTGCACCGCGTGTGGCAACGCAGCGAGGTTCATGAGCGGTGGCTGACGATGCGCGCCAAATCGTGCAGCCGGTGGGCGCGGGCGAGTTCGGCGGGGGTGAAGGGCTCGTCGGCCCGCAGGAAGCTGAGCGGCCGATTCGGCTCGTTCGGCAAATCGAGCATCGTGCCTTCGGCAGCCTCGTTCTCGGCCGGTCCCGAAGGCAGGTATCTGGCCCCGAGCAATTCGGCGACGGCGAGCGGCAGTTCGTCGGGATCGGCCACCACGCGTGCGGCGGCGGTCAGCGCCTTGGTCTGTCCGTCGATGAGTGTCAGCGCGGACGCGGGCCACACCCGCACCTTCGCACCCCCGGCTTGGGTCACCGCCGCGGTGAGCGCATGCGGGGTGACCTCGGTGGGCGTGGCGACGACGAGTTCGTCCAGCACGCCGGACTCCAGGTGATGCACGTGCACGGTGAGGATGTTCGCGCCGCTGTCGGCGAGGTGCGCGGCAAGCGCCTCCAGCTGACCGGGCCGATCGTCGACATGCACCCGAATCCGCCACAGCGCCGGAGCGCTGTCGGCACGGTCGCGATCACGCAGCTCCGGACCGTGCAGCCAAGAGCCGAGAAACCGCATGGCCGAAGGCTCGACCACCCAGATCACCAGGATCGTCGTGGTGACGGTCAACAGCAGCACCGTCACCAGGTACGGCGGATGCAGGTGGATCACCAGCGCGTGCAACGCCAATTCCACCGGAAAGACGGCGGCCAGCTTGGCCAGCGCCAAGCGGGTCCGTCGCGGATGCGGCAAACGGCCGCACACATCGCACGCCAGCGCGTGCACCCGGGGTCGAACTGCGGTCGGCCTCATGCCCCGACGATCTTGGTGAAAGATTTCCTTTCCCGTGCGGGTCTGTAACGGCGATGTGAAAACTCGCGGCAAACGCGTTGAGCTGCACCAACACTCGCGGTGATACCGCACACAGCCCACCGCGAACGGTGGGCAATCGCACACCGCAGAAGTATTTCCGCCGACCCTACTTCGCCGGCGGCGTGAACGGCTGGTTGATCGTCGTGAAGTACTGGATGACCGCGCCGATCGCGACGGGCGCCGTCACGAAGATCTGGCCCGCCAGGGTGCCGAGCGCGCCGACGGCGATGATGCCGCCCGCGCAGCCCACCGCGGCGGCGGGGATGAAGGGGCCGAGCAGGCCGATGATCGTGGCGGAGGCGACGGTGGCGCCGATGATGCCGCCGAGCACGCAGCCGACCGCACCGCCGCCGATGCCGCCGACCAAGGCGCCGATGGTGACGCCCATGCCGATGGTGCTGCCCATGCGCGCCCAGGCCGCCTGTTCGCGCTCGTATTCGCTCTTCCAGGGGGCCTTGTCCTCGAAGGGCAGGGCGACCGGGCGGTACACGGCCCTGTCCATGGACAGCTGCGGGGTCAGCGTGGCGGTGCGGCCGGAAATGGCTGCGGCGATGGGGAATTCGAACTCGTCGAGGCGAAACTTCAGTGGCGTGCTCGCCACCACGGCGCCGTCGGTGGCCTCGATCTTCAGCGCGTCGTCCTCGACCACCAGCGCGCCCGCGTCGATCTCGATGATCGAGGCGGTGTCGGTGGCGCGGGCCGTGAAGCCGATCGCGTCCGCGTCGAATGGTTGCGCAGTGGCCGTGCCCGCCACGATGGACAGCGCGGCGATGGCCGGTGCGGCCAGCTTCCTCAACAGCATTGGTCCTCATCCCAGATATTGGCCGCACAGCTGCACGGCCATATCGCATGCTAATGACAAATATTGTCATTAGCGCGGCCGGGTGCGACTCCACCCGGCACCTCCGAAGAACTCAGATCACATAGGGAATCAATGCTTTTCGCTCCGCCGGGTAGTCGGCGAACTTCTCCCGGTACCACCGATGCGTCGCGAAGGCGCGCGGCACCAGGTTCCCCGCCGTGATCAGGAAGATCACCACACCGGCCAGCGACCAGGTCAGCAGCGCGAATCCGGCCCACGCGATCAACTCGCCGAGGTAGGCCGGACTGCTCACGAAGCGGAACCCGCCGCCGTAGGGAATGCGGTACTCGGCCACGCCGGGATCGTTCTTGTCGCGCAGGTTGCGCACGATCGCCTCGGAGCGCACCAACAGTGCGAACCCGCACAGGTACACGACCAGGCCGATCAGGAAACGCGGGTCGGTCAGCCAGTCGACGCCGTACTGGTTCTTGTAGTCGTGACTGAAGAACGCGCCGTTGAGGTAGCCGTGCAGCGAGGTCACGAAGACGCCCGCGGCCAGCACCGAGATATTGAAGCTGCTGCGCTTGCCCGGCACCTGCCGGATGGAGAGCGGGAAGAACCAGCCGCGATTGCCGTAGTGCAGCAACCAGATACACGCCAGCACCAGCGGCGTCGGCTCGAAGCGGTCGGGGCCGCTCAGGTAGAACACCGCGAACACGACGGTGGCGGGCAGCTCCATCAGCCACCAGCCCAGTTTGGGGTTGAGATTGAAGCCGACCTTCGTCGAGGCGAACCGACCGTACGGACTCTGCGCGAACAGGCCGCCGACCAGCACGAAAGCGGCGAAAGCGAAGGCGATCGCGAGCACGGTGTCGTAGGTGGCGTTCCCGGTGTACCAGTCCATCGAGATCCTTCGTCGAAGGGAGCGCCGCGCGCGTCGAGCGGTTCGGCGGCGCCGAAATTAGAACATGTTCTACCATGGATGCGAGCCGTGGCCACGACTATGGAGGACCCTCATGCCACTGGACCCGACCGCCGCACACCTGCTGGCGGCCGTTCAGGCATCCCCGCGCGCCGTCGCGGCGCACGACAAAACCGCCTGGGTGGGCCTGTTCGCCGACGACGCCGCGGTACACGATCCGGTCGGCTCGCGCGCGCACGTCGGCCGCGACGCGATCGCGCGGTTCTACGACACCTTCATCGGGCCGAATTCGATCGCGTTCCGCGTGGATCGCGATCTCGTCGCCGGGCAGACGGTCGTCAGGGACTTGCACATCGAGACGACCATGTCGACCGGTGCCACCGTCACCGTGCCGATGCACCTGCGCTACGACCTGGTCGACGCAGGCGACGGCTGGCGGATCGCCCGCCTCGCGGCGCACTGGGAATTGGCGGTGATGATCGCGCGACTGTTGCGCACGGGAGTGCCGGGACTCCTCGCGGGAGCGAAGCTCGGCCCGCAGCTGGTCGCCAACCTGGGCGTGGGCGGCGCGGTGGGCATGATGCGGGCACTGCGCAGCGTGGGCGGGCCGGGCAAACGCGCCGCACGTCGGCTCTTCGAGGCCGCGGCGGGGACCGACATCGGCCGCGTGCGCGCGCTGCTCGGCGAGCACGCGGTGGTGGAACTGCCCGCGGGAAACCCGATCTCGGTGGAGGAGTTCACCAATCGCGCGCGCACCATGCGGTGGGACAAGATGATCGCCGCGGGCCGAACCGTCAGCGCCAGCGTGCGGCTCGGCGACTCACACGGCGTGGCTTTCGTGGAGTTCGCGGCGAACGGTCCGCGCATCGTCGGTGTGACGGTCTTTCTGGACGCGAATCTATAGGCTGCTCGCGGCCTGGACTCCCCAGACGGCGCGCGCACCCGAATCACCGACGCGGTAACACTGCACGCCCGCGACGATGCCCGCGACGATCGCCAAGATCGCCAGCAGCGCAGCGGGCGCGCGACCGATCGACCCGCCGCGCAGCTCGACCAGGTGCGCCGCGACCAGCAGCAGCGCGACCACCAGTAGCGCCACCGCGAAGTAGACCATGGTGCGCCCCAGGTCGATATGGGTCCGCAGCGCGTCGCTCGGGGCGGGGAACCGCTCGGCCAGCGTCTCCCCCGCGTCCGCGGTGATCGGGGTGAGCACCGCGCCGACGACGGCGAGGGCCGCGACGAGCCAGATCAACCGCCGCCGCACCGCGGGTACGACCGCGGATAGCACGAGCAACAGCGCCGTCAGCGGCACCAGCACGACCACCCCGTGTACCAGCAGCACGTGCGCGGGCAATCCGTTGATGGTCGACATGAGGCGCTCCCCTCGGTTGCTCTCGATCGGTGTCACCCCTTCCCACGAATCGCGCGAGCCGATGGTTCACGGACGCGCGGTGCGAAAGAATTTCGGCCGCACAGGTTGTCGTCCGCGCCAATTAACCTGCCGACCTCCGCCGGTTACGTTGAGTGGGACTGCCGCGCCGGATTTCCCGGGTCGAATCCGCCGCACCGCGGCGCCCGAGCCGTGCGCCGCGCCGCGTGAAAGGACGAAACACGAATGAGCGTGGGCACCACCACCCCGGACGCCGCCCCTCCGACCGCCGCCCTGTATCCGCAGTCACCCTGGCCGCTGATCCCCGAACAGGATCCGTTCTACGCGCCGCCGCCGGAACTCGGCCGCCACTCCCCCGGCGCCGTGCTGCGCACCCGGCGGGTCGAACTCGCCCTGTTCGGCCTTGTCCCGCAGCGCATTTCGGCCTGGCAGCTGCTCTACCGGACCTGCGATCTGAACGGCGTGCCCGAGGTCGCGGTGACCACGGTGCTGCTGCCGTGGGGCGCCGATCCCACCGTGCCGCGCCCGCTGGTGTCCTTCCAATGCGCGATCGACGGCGTCTCCTCTCGCTGTTTCCCGTCCTATGCCCTGCGCCGGGGGGCGCGGGCGCTCGGCGCCATCCCGCAGCTCGAGCTGCCTGTCATCGCGGCCGCGCTGGCGCGGGGCTGGGCGGTGTCGGTCCCCGACCACGAGGGCATGTCGGGGCAGTTCGGCGTGGCGCGCGAACCGGGGTATCGGTCCCTCGACGGCATCCGGGCGGCGCTGAATTTCACTCCACTCGGCCTCGGCGCGACCACGCCGGTCGGCTTGTGGGGCTATTCGGGCGGCGGCCTTGCCACCGCCTGGGCCGCGGAGTTGGCCGCCGAGTACGCGCCGGAGCTGGCGATCGTCGGCGCGGTGGCCGGCTCCCCGGTCGGCGATCCCGCCTCGGCGTTCACCCGGCTCAACGGCACTTTCCTGTCCGGTTTCGCCACCGTCTGCGTCGCGGCGCTGCGCCGGGCCTACCCGGCTTTGGACCGGCTCCTGCTCGACGAGCTGCACCCCGATTTCCTCGGCCTGCTCGCCCAGGCCGAATCGCGCACCACCTTCGAGCTGATCCCGCGGTTCGCGGGCAAGAACATCGACAACTACAGCCGCACCACCTTCGCCGAACTGCTCGACCGTCCCGAGATGCGCGACGTCCTCGACGACATCCGCCCGGGCGCCCAAGCTCCCACCATGCCGATGCTGGTGATCCAGGGCGTCAACGACGAACTCATCGCCGTCTCCGACGTCGACGCGCACGTCGCGCGGTACCTCGCGGCCGGGGCCCACATCCGGTATCTGCGCGACCGGCTGAGCCTGCACCTGCCCCTGCTCTACATCGGCACCCCTTTCACCATGAACTGGCTGGCCGACCGCTTCGACCAGGGCGACAGCGGCCCGACCGGAACCGACACGGTGTGGTCGCTCGGTTTCGGCAAGCGAGAAGCGGTAGGGCACTTGAGTTTCGCTCGACTGTTCGGCCGGATGCTCGCCGCCAGGCCCATCACGGCGCCGGGTCGGCCGACAGCGTCAGCGGCGTACCGCAGGAGCGTCGCCTGAATCTCTCTGTCGCGCAGGGCGATTCTTCGAGATCAAGCGACACGGTGCAGCGCGTAGCCGCGCAGCAGCGGTCGTAGGTGATCGAGCAGCTCGTCCGGGCGGTCGAGCAGGGAGAAGTGATCGCCCGGCAGGATGCGCACCTCGCTGCCCGCGGTGGTGTGCTCCCGCCACGCGGTCAGGCCGAGTTCGTCGACGAGCGGATCGGCATCGCCGCCGAAGACGTGGATCGGGCACGGCAGCGGAGGCTCGCCGTCACCTCGATCGCTCGCACAGACGCGCAGGTCGTCCCGGATCACCGGCAGCGCGTCGGCCAGCAGCTCCGGGAACTCCAGGATCGGCGCGGGCAACCCGCCCAGGTCGATGAGAAACCGGATCAGCGCCACGTCGTCGAGCGCTTCGACAGGGGGCAGTGGCGACGGCAGGTGCGGGGCAGAATAGCCCGAAACGATCAGCGCCGCAGGCGGTGTCGCGCCGCGTCGGTGCCTGCGGCTCGCCAGCCGGTAGGCGAGCAGCGCTCCCATGCTGTGCCCGAAGAAGACGTGCGGCTCGGTGAGGTACTCGTCCAGCTGCGCATCCAGATCGGCGATCAACGGCCCGAGTTCACCGAACCGCTCCTCCCCGCTGCGGCGCTCGCGCCCGGGCAGCAGCACCGGCCACACCGACGTGTGCGGGCCCAGCGCGCGCTGCCAGGCGCGGTACAGCGACGAGCCGCCGCCCGCGTGATGAAAACAGAACAACCGCAACGGCGCGGTGCCATCCGCGGTGCGCTCGACGTATCCGGTCACCTGGTCACCCGTCCGCCCGCAGGATCGCGAGCTCCTCGGCGAGGATCTTCACCGTGGAGCGGATCTGTTCCTCGGTGTGGCAGGTGGTGAGGAAGAACCGCAGCCGGGTCTTGTCCTCCGGCACGGCGGGATGCAGGATCGGGTTGACGTTGATTCCCCTGCGCAGCAGGGCATTCGACAACGCGAGCGTGTGCATCGAGTCGCCGATGATGCACGGAACGACGGGGGTGTCGTTGCTGTCGCCGGTGTCGATGCCCGCCTCTTTGGCGAGCTCGAGGAACAACCGGGACAACCCGCGCAGCCGCTCGAACAACTCTGGCTCCGCCCGCATCTGGCGCATCACGGCCAGCGAGGCCGCGGCGTTGGCCGGGGTGATGCCGACGCTGTAGACGAAGCCGGGGGTGGTGTATTTCAGGAACCGGATCAGGTCCCGGCTGCCCGCGACGTAACCGCCGCAGCCCGCGAGCGCCTTCGACATCGTCCCCGACCACAGCTCGACCTCGTTGCGGTCGACGCCGAAGTATTCGCCGATGCCGCCGCCGGTCGCGCCGAGCACGCCGATGCTGTGCGCCTCGTCGATCATCAGCAGCGCCTTGTGCTTCTTCTTCACCTCGATCATGGCGGGCAGGTCGGGGATGTCACCGTCCTGGCTGTACACGCCCTCGATGACGACGAGCACCCGCCGGTACTGGTGCCGGATATCGGTGAGCATGCGATCCAGCGCGGCGTGGTCGTTGTGCGGAAACGGGCGCCGAGTGGCGCCGGAGAGCTTGCAGCCCTGGAGGATGCTGTCGTGCGCCAGGCTGTCGTGAACGATCAGGTCGCCGGGGCCGACGATGTGCCCGATCACGGTGACGTTGGTGGCGTGGCCACTGGTCAGGGTGATCGCGTCCTCGGTGCCGAGCAGGGCGGCGAGTTCCCCCTCCAGCTCGGTGTGAATCGTCTTCTCACCGGAGAGCAGGCGGCTGGCCGAGACCGAACTGCCGTACCGCGCCACCGCGTCCTGCACCGCGGCGGTGACGGCCGGATGCCCGGACATGCCGAGGTAGTTGTAGCTGGAGAAGTTCAGCACCTCGTGGCCCTGGATCACCGAGGTATCCCGGGTGACCCCGTCGTTGACGAGGAAGTAGGGATTGCTCACGCCACTCTTCTCGGCCATATCGATCCGGGCGGAGATCGCCTGCACCTCGGGGAAATCCGCGATGCGGTATTGCGGTTCCACTGCGGTCCGGAGCTCCGGCTCGGGAAGTTCCGCCGCCGAAAGCGCTGTCCCCGAGGAGTGTTCCGCCGCGGCGGGAACGCCTTCGCCCGAAGGCGAAGCGACGAGGCCGATCACATCGCCGAGCGTTGTCGCCTGCGTGAACCACTTCGGCTCGATCACCAGCCCCGGAATGCGGCGGGCGAGACCGCCGAACAGGTCGGCGATCATGATCGAGTCGAATCCCAGGTCGCCGCCGATGGTTTGGCTGTCCTTCAGCTTGCCCACCGGAAACCCGCTGACCCGCGCGGCCTCGGCGCGGACCACGGCCGCGACATCGGGGCTCGCACCGACCCGCTCCGGCTCGGCGAGGGCCCGGGGCTGGATCGGCTGTGCGCCTGCTTCGGGGGCGGCCTTGGCGGCAGCCGCCAGCACAGCGGCCTGCTCCCGGAACAGCGCGATCAGTTGGTCCATGGTGGTGTCCTCGGTGTGTTGCCTTGGGGGTGTGGGTGATTCGGGTGCGGGAGTTTCGGTCCGGATCCAGAAGCGGTGGCTCGTGTCGAACTCGTATCCGCCGACGCGCTGCCGGACCCGATCGCCCGGCTCGTACAGCGCGTCCCAGTTCGGGTCGAGCCCATCGCGGTACAGCGCCGCGACCGTGTCGGCCAGTTCGCCGCCCGTGGCTTGCGGTCCGGGGCAGGGCGCGAGCATCGGCAGCTCGAGTCCAGGATTGGCCCTGCCCAGCATCGGCGCGAGCGTGCGCTGGGGGCCGACCTCGATCAGATGCGTCGGCTCGGTGGCCAGCGCGGCGGCCGCGGCGTCGGCGAATCGCACGGTGGCCTCGATGTGTTCGACCCAGTAGGCGGCGTCCATCGGCTCGCCGGTGTCGAGCAGACGGCCGCGCAGCGTCGAGTAGAGCGGGATGCTCGGCGGGTGGTACACGCACTCCCGCGCGGCCCTCTCGAACGCGTCCCGCATGGGCGCCATCAGCGGCGAGTGGAAGGCATGCGAGACGGTGAGCGGCCGCACGGTGACACCGCGGTCGGTGAGCACCGCGCCGAGGCGGCCGATCGCGTCCGCCGCACCGGAAAGCACCACGTCCCGTGGGCCGTTGATCGCCGCGAGCGCCACGTCGGGCTCGTTCGCGATCAGCTCGGCGACCGTTTCGGGCGTGCCACGGACCGCGAGCATCGCGCCGTCGCCGGGCAGCTGTTGCATGAGCCGCCCGCGGGCGGTGACGAGACGGCATGCGTCGTCGAGGGAGAACACCCCGGCGACGGCGGCCGCGGCGAACTCGCCGACACTGTGGCCGAGCAGCCAGGCTGGTTCGACGCCGAGCTCGAGGAGCGTCTTGGCCAGCGTGTACTCGACAGCGAAGAGCGCGGGCTGCGCGAACTCGGTGCGGTGCACGATTTCGTCGTCACCGAGCAGCAGGTCGGCCACCGAACGGTGCAGGTGCGCCGCCATGTGCTCGTCCACCTCGGCGAGCGCCCGCCGGTACGCCGCCGACGCATCGTACAGTGCGCGCGACATTCCGGGATACTGGGCGCCCTGCCCGGTGAACATCCATCCGATCGACGGACGCTGCGCGACACCGGAATTCGCATCGAGCGCGGCGTCGTTCCCGGCGCAGTCGCACAGCGCGGCGACCGCGCCGTCCCGATCCCGCACCGTCAGCGACAGGCGGTGGCGGCCCGAGGACTTCACCCGATTGGACGACCAGCACAGCCTGCTCAGCGCGGCAGGATCCCGGGCGAGACGGTCGGCGAACCGAACAGCATTGCGCCGCAATCCCTCCCGATCGTTCGACGACAGGGTGAGCACCCCGCCGCCGACGGCTTCGGTCGCCTGCGGCGCCGACGGGGCACTCGCCAGCAGCATGTGCGCATTGGTGCCGCCCATGCCGAAGCTCGAGACCGCGCCGTGAATCCGCCCTTCCGGCAGCGTCATCGGTTCGGCGAGTAGCCGCAGGCCGTGATCGGCCATCCGCAGCCGCGCGTTCTCGTCCGCCGCGTACCTGGTGGGCGGCACGGCGCGGTGGTGCAGGCTCAACGCCACCTTGATCACACCCGCGATTCCGGCGGCCCCTTCGGTGTGGCCGAGATTGCCCTTGATCGAGCCGATCGCACAGGGCCGCGACCGCCGCCCGGCGTGCACCGCGCCCAGCGCCTTGATCTCGATCATGTCGCCGAGCACCGTCCCGGTGCCGTGCGCCTCGAGGAACGCGACCTGATCCGCGCCCACTCCCGCGCGCCGGTACGCCTCGGCGACCACCTGCTGCTGGGCCCACCGGTTCGGCGCGGTGATCCCGTTGCTGCGGCCGTCGTTGTTCACCGCGCTACCCGTGATCAGCGCGTAGATCGGCAGACCCTCGGCCTGCGCGTCCGCGAGCCTGCGCAGCACCAGCACCGCGACGCCCTCGCCGCGACCGATGCCGTCGGCCTCACCGCTGAACGGCTTGCAGCGCCCGTCCGGCGCGGACAGGCCCGCCTGCGTGTAGAAGACATTGAGGGCGGGGGTCACCGCGATGTTGACACCCGCGGCGAGCGCCTGATCGCATTCACCGGCGCGCAGCGCGACGCAGGCCTGGTGGACGGCGACCAGCGACGACGAGCACGCGGTGTCGACCGCCATGCTCGGACCCTTCAGGTCCAGCTGGTAGGAGAGCCGGTTGGCGGTCATGAAATACCCGTTGCCCGAACCGATTTGCGGGGTGATGCGGGCGTAGTCACGCATCTGCACGGTGGCCCATTCGTTGGCCATGACGCCGACGAAGACGCCGGTGTTCGAGCCCGCCTGTCCCCGCGGGTCCAGCGCGGCGTCCTCGAACGCCCGCCACGCGGACTGCAGCAACAGCCGTTGTTGCGGGTCCATCGCCTCGGCCTCGCGCGGCGCGATGCCGAAGAACTCGTTGTCGAATGCCTCGGCGTCGGTGAGGAATCCACCGGTGCGGTTGTTGACTTTGCCGGGCCCACCGGCGGGATCGTGGAAATCGGCCGCACGCCAGCGCTGCCCCGGCACCTCGGCGATGGCGTCCTCGCCCGCCATGAGCAGCGCCCACAGCGCCTCCGCATCCGGCGCCTGCGGAAAGCGGCAGTCGATCCCGACGACCGCGATCGCGTCGCTCGGATTCGGCGTGTGTGAGGCGCGACGGCAGCCGATGCGCTCCGTGCGTTGACTCATGCCTGCACCTCGCTGACGCTCGGCTCCGGCACGCGCCAAGCACGCTGGCACATGATTCGCTCACTACGTTCGCTCATGCCGCCAGCTCGGGCCGGTCGGCGACCTGGTCGGTGATGTAGACGGCCAGGTCGAGGATCGTCGGGTAGTCGAACACGATCGTCGGATCCACGTCGAGGTCCCACTCGAATTCGATCTCGCCGCAGAGGTTCACCGCGGACACCGAATCGATGCCGAGCTCGGCGAGCGGGAGGGTGGGATCGATATCGCGCGGGGAGCGGCCGAGGTAATCGGCGACCCGGGCGGTCATCCAGTCGGCGACGATGGCGCCCTGCTGGGCGAGCACGAGTGTTCTCATCTGGGGTATCTCCTGAGTCTTTCGGTTGCCGGTTCGGTCAGACGGTGGCGAGCGCGTCGGTGCGCAGGCGCTGGACGGAGGGTTCGATCTCCTCGTGCAGCACGCCGTCGACGGTGTTGTCCAGGAACGCCGATCGCATCGAGTTGCGTTGCACCTTGCCGCTGGTCGTGCGGTGCACCGCGCGATGCTCGACGAGCACCACGTTCGGCGCGGGGAGATCGAAGCCGCGCGCCACCGCCGCCTTGATCCGGGCGGACAGTTCGGCGGTCGGCAGCTCACCCAGCACGGCGGTGCGCACACCCTGGACCACCAGCAGCCGCTCATGAGTTTCGGTATCGATCGACAGCACGACCCCGGGCGCGTCGGCCACCGCCGGATGGGCGTCGCGCACGGTCTCCTCGATGTCGTGCGGATACAGATTGCGGCCGTTCATGATGATCAGGTCCTTGAGCCGCCCGGTGATGAACAGTTCGCCGTCGTGGCGCGCGCCGAGATCACCGGTCCGCAGATACGGCCCCGTGCCCTCGGTGCGGGCGGCGAACCGGTCCCGAGTTTCCTCGGGACGATGCCAATACCCCTGTGCCACACTGGGTCCGGCGATCCAGATCTCGCCGACGTGCCCGTCCGGCAGCGTCCGCAAGGTGACGGGGTCGACGATCCGGATGTCGAGTCCTGGCGCCGCCGCGCCACAGCTCACCAAGCGCGTTCCGTTCTCGGCGGGGACGAGCCGGTGGCCTTCCAGCGCCGCGGAATCCACATCGAGGTGCACCGGCGTTCGGCCGAGGCGCGCCGCGGTGGCCAGCAGAGTGACCTCCGCCATTCCGTAGACGGGGAGGAACGCGTCGGCGGGGAACCCGGCGGGGCCCAGCCGGTCGATCACCGCGTCCAGGGTGCGGGCGCGGACCGGTTCGGCGCCGTTCAACGCCGCCCGTAGCGGGGAGAGGTCGAGCCCCGCCAGCTGCGCGTCGGTCACCCGGCGCGCGAGCAGCTCGTAGGCGAAGTTCGGCGCCACCGTCACCTGCGCGCGGTAGCGATCAATGGCTTCGAGCAGCCGGACGGGACGCTTCAGGAACGTCATCGGCGACATGAAGACCAGGCTGCTGCCCGAGTACAACGGCTGCAGCAGCATTCCGATCAGTCCCATGTCGTGAAAGTGCGGCAGCCAGCCGACGACGACATCGGTGTCGTCGATCGCGGCCGCCGCGGTGATCGCCGCCTCGTTGTGCATGAGATTGCCGTGCGAGACCATCACGCCCTTGGGCTCGCTGGTGGAACCCGAGGTGTACTGCAGGAAGGCGACGCTCACGCCGGTGATGTCCGGCATGACCCAGGCGTCCGGATCGCCGAGCGGCTCGGCGTCGGTCGCCGTGACCGCGGCGGCGCCCGATCGGTCCGTGCCGCGCAGCCACGCGGCCAGGGGTTCGTAGAGTTCGGTGGTGGTGAGGACGAGCCGAGAGCCTGCGTCGTCGAGCATTCCCGCAACGCGCCGCATGCTGCGCGCGTCGGTCGGCACCGGGGCCGGTACCGCGACCACCCCGGCGTACAGGCAGCCGAGGAAGGCGCGCAAGAACTCGGGCCCGGGCGGATAGAGCAGCAGCACCGGCCGGTCGGCCTCGGCGCGGTGCGCGAGCCAGTCGGCCAGCGCCCTGGCATCCCTGTCCAGCTCTCGGTGGGTGGCCACGTCCTCGACCAGCTCACGGCCCGCCTCGCGCAGGTAGGTGTACGTCCTGGTGTCGCCGTAGGCGTCGACCTGACCGCGAAGGTGGGCGACGAAGGTGGAATGCATCCGGTGAACTCCTGGCGGGGGCGATTCGTGTATCAGGGTGAAGGAGGGAGGTCCGGGCTGTCCGAGTACCGGCCTCGCTAGTAATCGTCGGCCCGCAATCTCTTCGCAAATAGGCACCAAAGGTGTGGAGCGAGCCCACCCCCGGTGGTTCGCGCCAGAGCCAAGGGTGCGAATCGCGCGGTCGCGGGCTCGACAGCTGGTGGTGACTGCGCACCCTGGCTCGTCCGGCTGCCAGGTGAAGGCGGCATTTGGGGGAGGCGCCGAACCGGGGATGCCCGCGGCGGATCGATTGCTCGGCGGTCGCTGGTCGACGCCTCCGCACCCCGCGCTGTTCAACACCTCGCCCCCG
>NZ_BDBP01000115.1 GCF_001613045.1 Nocardia lijiangensis NBRC 108240
GCGCGGGACAGCGCCGGTCGACTACCCCTCGGTGATCGAGTGCGGAGACTCGAGCTCGACCCGCACCCCATGACGCCGGGCAATCCGGACCTCGCCCAAAAGTTTGTAGCCTCTACGAATCGGCGGGATAACGCACGGCGATTTCCAACGCGCCATGATCGGGCGGCGCGCCACTATCCAGTTCGCCCCCCGCCTGGCAGTCGGGCGTTTCAAATCGGTGGCAATGTCGGTATCGGGGCAACCTTGAAAACGCCTGAGCCTACTGCTGATTCGGCAGGTGCAAGACCACAGCTGCTGTCTGTGATCAATCGGCGAGTTCGAGATTTCGTGGCGATGATGGATCGAGCGAGGATCCGGCGTACCGAACTAAAACACTCACGATCCAGAATTGAACCCCGCTCGGCCCGCAGGTCGCCATCAGCGGCTGACGCGGGCCGCCGAATGTCCGGCCGCGTCGCGCCGCCCGACGCCTAACAGAGGGCGCGTCCGTTAATCGTTCTCGGTGACAAAGAAATTCGCGGCGACAGGCTCGAGCGAGTGCGAATGCGCGAAGCGCAGCGGATCGAACCGCGGGCGGTCGAGCTGCCGCACGCTCAATTCCTCCGACTGCTGATACACCACGAGCACATACCGGTGCGGCCCCGAGCCCTTGGGCGGAGTCGGACCGGCGTAGGGCACGATCTCGACGCCCTGGGCGAAGTCGAGTCCCGAAATATTTCCCACCGCCCAATGCAGCCAGCACAGTCCGTGCGATGTCGACCGCGATGGTGCGTCCGGATCGAACATCAGGACCGCGTACACACCGGAGCCCTTTTCCCGCAGCGGCCATTCCAGGTCGGGCATGCTCGCCGTCTGCTCGACCGACAGCTGTAGACCCGGCGACACCCGTACGTCGCCATATTTCACCGATGCTTCGACGCCCGCGAACGCGTCGATTCGGTCCGGGACGAATTTCTCGTGCCGCAACGTGGCCAGGAAAGCGTCATTGGCGTTCACGTCCTGGATTATGACGCCGCCGCGTCACTCAGCCCGGCAGGACTCGCCGCCTGTCACCGTCTGGACCTGCTCAGATGCCGACCGGACCTGTTCTGCCGTCCCGCCACCGAGTCGCAGCCCGAACGCCTCCAGAACTCAGAGCTCGGCGACGCACACAACGAAACGGCGCTGATTGTAAACGAATCCGTAATTCCCCGAAGCGCATTGGTTGACATCGGTGACGCCCTGCTTGACCTCCAGCACCCGCACACCCTTGGCCGAGTTCCCGGCAGCGCAATCGATGTGTTTCGGATTGCCGTTGACGAGTTCCATGCAACCGCCGACAACCCAGTCGATATCCATGCACAACGACCCGTGCTGGACGTCGCGCACGCGCACGCCGTAAGCCTTGTCGGCGTCGGCAGGGCAGGCGCCGTCGGCAGGCACTTTGTCGAAGACTTTGTAGCCGGAACCGCCGCTGCCACAGGCGGCTTTCTCGATCGCGTTCGCGCCGTCGCCGAGCAGCACGCAGTCGCCGATATTCATCTGAATCGCGGTCGGAGCCTTGCTCGCCTGACTCAGCATGCCCTCGGCGAGAGGCTCGGCACGGGCCGGTTCGGGCTCGACCGACGTCGTCGGCACCGCCGATCTTGTTGTTGCACTGACGCTTTCCACGACGGCCGGGCTCGCGTTTCCTGTCGGCTCCGGACCGTCCATGGAAAACGCCACCATGATCGTGAGGAATGTGCACAATGCGCACACCAGCATGAATGCCGCCAGGGCGAAACCGGCACGGATACGTTGGCGCGACATATCTCGCCCTCCACAGCTGTCACGCTCCGATCTCACCCTACGAGATCTGAAGTCCGAAACTTTCACTTTGAAAACTCACGGAATGCTTACACACCTCCCGGTGCGCTGTCGAATCGGCGGCCGCCGAGGGCATTTCGGTCGCTCGACTAGGTCACGAAAAGGCAACGATCCGTACGTTTTCCTGCCGCTTATGTTTGTGAACAAACGTTTTCGGGCATTGGGCCGCCGGTGCGCTATACAGTCACGCGCCATCCGGCCACAGGAGCCGGAGATCTCGTCAGAAGGAAATTCAGCATGAAGTTCGGCACGCTTGCCACGACGACCCTTCTGGTCGCCGCCGTGGTGGGAATCGCTGCGGGTACCGTGAATGCCAATCCGCCCGAGAAGCAAGAGATTTCGACGTCCGGCGTCGATCAGGAAGTCGGCTACCACGCCGTCTTGTCCGATTCCTCTCGCGTCGTCACGACCACCGTCGAGGGCGGCCGGTTCGAGCTCGCCGACAACGGCGCCAAGGTGTTGCTGAAGTCCGATCGCGGCACGGTCGTCATCGACGTGCCGCTGACATACGAACTCTCAGGACACCGCCTGTCGGTGGCGAACGAGATCAGTGCCGACGGCCGAAAGCTCACGCTCACGCCGACGGCGGACGCGAAAGCCATCGGCGAACTGCAGCAGGTCGACTCCATGGCGCGCCTCACTTCGGAGCTCAACAAGAACGTCGTCGGCGTGGTAGCCGGCGGTTTGTTGGGCGGGTTGATCGGCGCGGTGCTCGGCCTGGGCTTCTTCAGCATCATCACCGGCCCCGTCGGCGCCGCCATCGGAGCGATCGCGGGCGGGTACATCATGGGCGGCCAGCCGTTCATGGACGCGATGAACGCGGCCATCAGCGGCCAGCCCTGATCGACACCCGGAGATCGTCGGCGGCCGGACGCACCGCGCGCGTCCGACCGCCGACCACTCCACCGACATCGCCTCCGGCTCACCCGAGAATCGGCAGGCGATGACGGCACGCCCCGGGGGTTCCGATCAGCCCACTGCAACGCGATTCGAATCCGGTGCTGGAGGCGGCGGATTCGGCGCGGACCCGCAGCGCTGCCTGTTCGTCCGCACTACCCGGCCACTGGTCGACAGAGCGGTCGCCGTACACCCGGTGTGGCATTACCGCCAGCGCGCCTGCACCGGGCGGAACCAACTCCTCCTCGTGGTAGCGACCACGGTGACGCCCCGCATGTCTATCGAACTCGGCGAACGCCGCCCTCGCCTCGGCAATCGACTGCCTGCTCGGCTTCTGCGCATCCTCCGGCGGTCGGAACTGTTTCCCGCCAACCTCTTTCGGCATCCGACTCCCCTCCCCGCCGCAGCTCATAGACCGTGCAACGGTACGGTACCGGCAGTCATCCCTGGCCTCGAACCAGGCTCAGCAGGCAGCGATCCGGAACACAGCGCATCGACGAATTCGTTGCCACGGAGAACGCATTCTTCTGCCGAGTTTCGTGCGGTGAGCCTCGGCACGGAACGTCCACTGGACCGCTGTGCTGGTGCACGGCACGGGAAAACCGGGATCACGGCCGATCCGACCCAACCGGCGGACTGCTGCGCCCGATCGGCGACGGACTGGATGTCTGCTATGGCACAGACATCGCCGTGCGATATCTGCCGTACGCCCGTCGAAATCGTCTGGCGTGGACGGATTGCGGAATCTTCTTGCGAGCCTGCGCGAGTCCACCCAGGTGTAGAAGGCAAAAAAAATGGCCCAGGCCAGTGAGATCGAAATCTCACTGGCCTGGGCCGTTTGTAGCGGGGACAGGATTTGAACCTGCGACCTCTGGGTTATGAGCCCAGCGAGCTACCGAGCTGCTCCACCCCGCGTCGGTGAACACAACATTACACAGGTCTACGCGGAGAAGGCAAATCGCTTACCCGCGGGACTATCCGGCCAGGTCAGCGGCATGCGCGGGCTTCGAGCGCTTGGCGCGAACGGTCGGCCTTCGCGACGCGGCACGTCACCGCTGGTCGCGAGTGTGAGCACCGACACAGGGGCGTGAACCGGAGGGTGAGACCGGGCGCACGCAGGCGTGTCTCGAGCGGGAAGAGCGGGGCGATTCGAGGCAGCCAACCGTCCAGTTTTGCATTTCAAACGTGACGGCCGTCACTATCTCATGGTGATCTCGCGCACATAACGATGCAATAACGTACCGTCCAGACTGCATACTCGAGACGTTGCCGACCAGTGCGAATACCGATTCTCGCGTTATTCGCTTCATGCAATTCACTGAGTTATCAAGATGTGATCTGCCGAGATTTATTCGTTACCGTCGGTCCACGGCCCGGATCAACCGTGATGGGCACGAACTCGAACCGCCGAACACCGGCGACCCTGTCCCGCGGTTCGAGGATCCCCGACCTCCTGGGGACAGGGACGCGATGCAGTCGTCGAAGTCGGTGGGCGCAGGGAGGGAAACCACCATGTCTCAGAACCGGAAGTTCAGCACCCGCGCCCTCGGCCTCGCCGCCGTCACCGGCGCCTTTGTTGCCGTCCCGTTCGCACTCTCCGCCGCCACCGCCTCCGCCGCGCCGACCCACAACTGGGACGGTGTCGCCCAGTGCGAGAGCGGCGGCAACTGGGGGATCAACACCGGTAACGGCTACTACGGCGGTCTGCAGTTCTCGCACAGCACCTGGACCGCCAACGGCGGCACCGGCTACGCCAACCACGCCAGCAAGGACGAGCAGATCCGGGTCGCCGAGAACGTGCTCGCCACCCAGGGCGTCGGCGCCTGGCCGACGTGCGGCCAGTACCTGCAGGCGGGCCAGTCCGCTCCGGAGCCGGAGCCCGAGGCCGTCGCCCCCGCGCTTCCCGCCCCCGCGCCCGAGCAGAGCCAGGACGTCATCGATCAGGTGACGAGCTCCGGCGCCGAGCTGGCCAAGCAGTACGGCCTCGAGGGCCAATTCCAGCAGCTGCTGCAGCAGCACGGCGCGCTGATCGACTCGCTGGGCAACTGACGCCGAAACCCCGTCACCGCACAGCACAGAGAAGCGGCGCTGCCATCACTGGGGATGGCAGCGCCGCTTTCTTTTTCGGTTCAGCGCCGCAAGGCGTTTCGGCTCAGCGACCGCTGGATTCGTAGACCTTGATCGCCTGCTCCAGCCTGGTGAACGCCGCGCCCAAGCTGGCGAGGTCGCCGCTGCGCTGGGCGTCACGCACATTGCGCAGGGCGGCATCCAGTTCCAGGACCGCCGCGTCCTTCGCGTTGGGCGGCGGCGGGGTGGTCCCCTGGGCGGGCGGCGGCGAGGCGGTGCCCTGGGCGGGCGGCGGAGTCGTCCCCTGCTGGTTCGGCGTCTCGACACCCGGCGCCGTCGCGGCGCTGCCGCTGCCGGGGAAGATCTTGTCGAGGGCCGCGGCAAGCGTCGGCTCGTAGCCGACCATCACCGAGCCGGTCGCCGGATCGCGATAACTCACGAGCACGCGGGCCAGCTGCGGGAAGGTCGACGTGTTCGGTCCGCTGTTGCGTTCGGTATACAACGGCTCGATATAGAGAATGCCGCCGTCGGCGATCGGCAAGGTCAGTAGGTTGCCGTATTTGATCTTGTTCGAGCCTTGCAACAACGTCTTGTCGCGTGAGACCTCGTCGTTGATGGTCATCGTGTTCTGCGTTTGCTGCGGACCCTGCGTCTGCGAATCCGTCGGCAATTGCAAGATCGTGAACTTGCCGTAGTTCTCCGGATCCGAACGCACCGAGATATAGGCCGACAGGTACTGCCTGTTGAAGCCCACCATGGCACTGGTCAGGTTGAACTCCGCCCGTCCGGTCTTCGGATCGCCGACGAGCACGTAGTACGGCGGCTGCTTGAAGGTGCCGCCCTCGATTGTCGGATCGCTGGGCACCGACCAGAACGCGTTGTTGGTGAAGAACTCTCGCGGATCGTTCACGTGGTACTTGGTGAGCATCTCGCGCTGCACCTTGAACAGATCCTCCGGGTAGCGGAAGTGCGAGCGCAGTTCCGGCGAGATGTCGCTCTCCGACTTCACCGCGTTCGGGAACACGCCGCGCCAGGCCTTGAGCACCGGATCGGTGGTGTCGACCTCGAACAGGGTGACGGTGCCGTCGTAGGCGTCGACGGTGGCCTTCACCGAGTTGCGGATGTAGCTGACCTCCTTGCGGGGCAGCAGCCGTCCGGTCTTCTTGTCGACGCTGTCCTCGACCGCACCCTCCAGCGAGGTGCTCTGCGCGTACGGGTAGTTGTCCAGTGTGGTGTAGGCGTCCACGATCCAGACGATGCGCTTGTCGACCACCGCGGGGTAGGCGTTGCCGTCGGCGGTCAGCCAGGGCGCGACCTTCTCGACCCGCTCGCGCGGATCGCGGTTGAAGATGATCTTCGAGTCGTCGCCGATGGCGCCGGAGAACAGGATGTTGCGCTCGGCGTACTTGGCGGCGAAGGCCAGCCGGTTGAACCAGGAGCCGATCGGCACGCCGCCGGAACCGGTGTAGGTGTACTGCACGTTGTCCAGGTCGTATTCGCGCGCGGGCTGCCCGGCGGCGCCGACGATGGCGTAGTCGGCGTCGGACTGGGAGATCAGCTCGCCGTAGTAGATCCGCGGCTGGTCGACCTTGATGGCCTGGCGGTCCTGCGGCGTGGAGATGTCGCTGACGAAGCTCATCGGGCCGTCGTCGAAGACCGGGTACCCGCTGTCGCTGCTGCCCGCGACGGTCGCGTCCTTGGCCGCGGCCTTGTTGATGCGGTTGGCCGGCGCGGCGACGAAACCGTTGCCGTGGGTGTAGACGGTGTGCCGGTTGATCCAGTCGGTCTGGTTGTCCTTGAGGCTCTGCGGTTCCAGCTCGCGCGCCGCGACCACGTAGTCCTGCACCTCGCCGTCGAGGGTGTAGCGGTCGATGTCGAGCGGGTTGGGGAAGCCGTAGAAGTTCTTCAGCTGGCGCAGCTGAGTGAAAGTGGGCGACAGGACATTCGGGTCGAGCAGCCGGATATTGGAGATGGTGGTGCGGTCGGCGGGGACGTCGCGCGGGTTCTTGGTGCCGTCACCCTTGTAGTTCTGGTAGTCGACCATGTCGTCGGTGATGCCGAACGCCTGCCTGGTCGCGGCGATATTGCGCTCGATGTACTCCGACTCCTTGTCCGCGGCGTTCGGGCGCACCGAGAACTGCTCGACCACCAGCGGCCACACCGCGCCGACCAGGATCGAGGAGAGCACGAGCAGCGCCGCGGCCATGGCGGGCACGCGCAGATCGCGCAGCACGATGCCCGCGAAGAAGGCGAGCGCGCAGATCACCGCGATGGACAACAGGATCAGCTTGGCGGGCAGCACCGCGTTGATGTCGGTGAACGAACCACCCGTGAAGGTGGGCTCCTTGCGGGCGCTGGAGAGCAGTTCGTAGCGGTCGAACCAGTACGCGATCGCCTTGAGCAGCACGAAGATTCCGGCGATCACCGCGAGCTGGACGCGCGCGGGCTTGGTGAGCGTGCCCTCCCGCCCGCTCAGCCGCAGGCCGCCGAAGATGTAGTGCGTCACCAGACTCGCGAAGAACGCGATCACCACGGCGACGAACAGCCAGTTCAGCACCATCCGGTAGAACGGCAGATCGAAGGCGTAGAAGCCGACGTCGAGACCGAACTGCGGATCGGTCTCGCCGAACGAGCCGCCGTTGAGGAACAGCTGCACCGTCACCCAGTTCGACTGTGCCACCAGGCCCGAGAGCAGACCGAGCAGCACCGGGATGCCGATGCCGAACAGCTTGAGCTTGCTCATCACGGTGGTGCGATACCGGGCGATCGGATCGTTCGGGCCGGCGACCGGCACGAACACCGGCCTGGTCCGATAGGCGAGCAGCAGCGCCAGCCACACCACGAGGCCGACGAACACCGCCACCGCGACGAACAGCAGAATCCGGGTCCGCAGCACCGTGAGATACACGTTGCGGAAACCGACCTCGCCGAACCACAGCCAGTTGGTATAGGTATCGGTCAGGCGTGGTCCCAACAGCAGCAACGCCGCCAAGACGATGGCCGCCACCAGCAGCACGCGGCTGCGTCGGGACAACGAAGGTAAGCCGGTTGGGGGCCGCATGCCCACGGTGCCACTCTCCAGGGTCCGGCGGCGCCCACGCCTCGAGGGTCGGTGCGCCGCATTCCGACGTTGCGATTGGTCCTCGCGGACCGTCTGGCGCCCACTCTACGGAAACGGACATCGCCACGTCGGCGGTGGCCTCGATGAGCTCGGCAGAAGCGATTTCGGCGGCTTCGCTGAGCCGCCGGTGGCGGTGATGCGAGGATGTCCACCGTGAACGCCGATCTGCACGCCGAGCTTGTTCTGTCCCGCGCCGTCCGGGAGGTCGCGGAGTTCGCCGACGCCGAGGGCTGGGGCCGTCCGCCGCAGATGTTCGCGCTGGTGCCGACCGCCGATCTGGTCGCGGCCGAGCCCGGGCTGCTCGATCAGATCGACCAGGGCGACGAGCTCACCCCGGTCGCGCAGGAGCCGCTGCCCGACGACATCACCGGCGGTTCGATGGCGCTCGACGAATTCCTCGCCACCACGAGTTGGCCGCCCGCCGTACGGGGTTGCGTGCTGGTGCAGGAGATCGTGGTGCTGCCGCCGGACGCCGAGAGCACCCTCGACGACGCGCTCGCCCCGCTGCTCGCCGACCACGAGGCCGCCGACGCCGCGGCCC
>NZ_BDBP01000116.1 GCF_001613045.1 Nocardia lijiangensis NBRC 108240
GGCGTCGACGGCCGCGGGCGAGTCGGCGGGCAGGGTGGCGAGCACACCGCCGGTGATGGGGGTGCGGGCGGTCAGCTCACCTGTCTCCGGCGGCTCGGCACCGAGCGCGCGCAAGAGGGTTGCCGCGCGGTCGGCGAGTTCGCGGGTCAGCTGGTCGCTCAGGGTGTTCGTCATCGATTGCTCCGCTTCAGCTTTGGGTTCTGCGTCGGACGTGCACACGGTGCTGTCAGGTTGCCGGAAGTGAACGAGTCGAGGTTTTCGACACGAGCAGCGCTCGCTGGGTTAGCCTCCACTGATGGCGGATACACCGGCAAGACCCGTACTCGATGACATCGATCGCCTGCTGATTCGTGAACTGATAGCCGATGGTCGCGCCACCCTGTCGAACCTGGCCGAGAAGGCGAGCCTATCGGTCTCCGCGGTGCAGTCTCGGGTGCGCAGGCTCGAAGCGCGCGGCGTGATTCGCGGCTACTCGGCGCACGTCGATCCCGAGGCCCTTGGACAGCTGCTCTCGGCATTCGTCGCGATCACTCCTCTCGACCCGTCGCAGCCGGATGACGCCCCCGCGGTGCTGCAACATATCCCGGGTATCGAGGCATGCCACTCCGTGGCGGGTGACGAGAGCTACGTGTTGCTGGTGCGGGTCGCTTCGCCCAGGCATCTGGAGCAGTTGCTCCAAGAGATCAGGGCGACCGCCAACGTCCGGACACGCAGCACCATCATCCTGCAGACATTTTACGACAGGTAGACATAGAGCGTAATAAATACGCAATCTTGTAGAGATTCCGTAAATATTTTCGTACCCTACAGGTGTGACCCTCGAACTGGAGCGCACCCGATCGGGTGGTGACACGGCACCGGTCACCCCCGCGACCCGGGTACACGAGATCCTGTCGGCGCATCTGCTGGCCGACGGCTTCGAATTGGTGCTTGACCTGAAGAACTCCCGCGGCTGCCGCCTCGTCGACGAACGCGACGGCAGCACCTACCTGGACATGTTCGGCTTCTTCGCGTCCAACGCGCTGGGCATGAACCATCCCGCGCTGGCCGACGACCCGGACTTCCGCGCGGAGCTGGCGACGGCCGCGCTGAACAAACCCTCGAACTCCGACATCTACACCGTCGAGATGGCGCGGTTCGTCGAGACGTTCGCGCGCGTGCTCGGCGATCCACGGCTACCGCACCTGTTCTTCATCGACGGCGGCGGCCTCGCCGTGGAGAACGCGCTCAAGGTCGCGTTCGACTGGAAGAGCAGACACAACGAATCACACGGCAGGTCACCGGATCTCGGCACCAAGGTGCTGCACCTGACCGGAGCCTTCCACGGCCGCACCGGCTACACCATGTCGCTGACCAACACCGATCCGGTCAAGACCGCCCGCTTCCCGCAGTTCGATTGGCCCCGCATCGAGACCCCGTACCTGGCGACAGGCCGCGATATCGAGGCCGCCGAGGCGCACGCGCTGGACCAGATGCGCCGCGCGTTCGCCGAGAATCCGCACGACATAGCGTGTTTCATCGCCGAGCCGATCCAGGGCGAGGGCGGTGACCGGCATCTGCGCGCGGAGTTCCTGCTCGCCGTGCAGCGGCTCTGCCACGAGAACGACGCGCTGTTCGTTTTGGACGAGGTGCAGACCGGCGTCGGGATGACCGGAACCACCTGGGCCTACCAGCAACTCGGCCTGTCGCCGGACGTGGTGGCCTTCGGCAAGAAGACCCAGGTGTGCGGCGTGATGGCGGGCGGCCGGGTCGACGAGATCGCCGACAACGTGTTCGCGGTCAGCTCCCGGCTCAACTCCACCTGGGGCGGCAACCTGACCGATATGGTCCGCGCCCGCCGCATCCTCGAGGTGATCGAGCGCGACGAGCTCATCGAGCGGTCCCGCCCGCTCGGCGAGCACCTGCTGCGCAGGCTGGAGGAGCTGGCGGCGGCACATCCGCGGGTCACCGAGCCGCGCGGGCGCGGCCTGATGTGCGCGATCACGTTGGCGACGGCGGAGCTGCGCGACGCGGTGCTGGCCGCGCTGCTCGAGCGTGAGCACGTGCTGATACTCGGCACCGGCGAGTGCGGCATCCGGTTCCGGCCGCCGCTCACGGTCAGCGCGGCGCAGCTGGACGCCGCCGTCGACGCCGTGGAAAGGGTGCTGGGTTCGGTCGATTGACACGGCGCGCGCGGCGCTGCTGGCGTGGATAGCCGAGAAATCGCTGCCCGGCCCGTAGGCTTCGCTCACATGTCGTCTCACTCCTCCCCGGCACGGTGCAGGCGCGTGAACCGACGTGGCGCACCTTGCGGAATATTCGCGTCCTTGGCCGCTGTGGCGGCGGTGACCAGCTGCACGACGAGTGAGGCTGGCACCGTCGTCACCGAATCGACGAGCTCGGCGGTTGCGGCGCCGAGCTCGGTTGTACCGCCCGCGCAGATCGCCAGTCTGTTGCCAGGCATGCCGCCGCCGCTGTCGCCGACCGATGTGTACGCGGCCAACCGGGAGCTGAGCCCGTCGGTGGTCGATCACCGGCCGCTGGTGTACGTGCCCAACAGCCAGTCCCACACCGTCTCGGTGATCGACCCGAACACCTTCCAGGTGATCGATACCTTCGCCGCGGGCGGCGAGGAGCCCCAGCACGTGGTGCCGTCCTACGACATGCAGACGCTCTACATCACCAACGACCTGCCGATCGGCGGCGGCAGTCTGCGCCCGATCGATCCGCGCACCGGCCTGCCGGGCGAGCCGTTCCCGGTCCGCGATCCCTACAACATGTACTACACACCGGACGGCCAGTTCGCCCTCGTCGTCGCCGAGGCGGACAAGTCTCTGGACTTCTACGATCCGAAGACCTGGCAGAAAGTGCACGCCCTTCCGGTGCCCGACTGCGCGGGCGTCGACCACATGGACTTCACGGCCGACGGCCGCTTCGCCCTGGCCAGCTGCGAATTCATCGGCCGCATGCAGGTTTTCGACGTCGCGGAACGCAAGCTGATCAAAACCATCGATCTCGCGGGCGGGCGCTCGGGCAAGCCGCAGGACGTGAAGCTCTCCCCGGACGGGCTCACCTTCTACGTCGCCGACATGGCGGCGGGCGGCCTCTACGTCTTCGACGCGCTCACCTTCGAGAGCAAGGGCTTCGTGGCCACCGGGGACGGCGCGCACGGGCTCTACATCACCCGCGACTCCAAGCAGATGATCATCACCAACCGGCACGAGGGCAGCATCTCGGTGTGGGACTTCGAGGCCGACCGCTTGGTGCACAAATGGTTCGTGCCCGGCGGTGGCAGTCCCGACATGGGCAACCTCTCCGCCGACGGCCGGGTGTTCTGGGCCTCCGGTCGCCACCACGGCGAGGTCTACGCGATCGATATCGTCGAGTGGAAGCTGCTGGCCCGCATCCCGGTCGGGCGCGGTCCGCACGGGCTCACGGTGTGGCCGCAGCCAGGGCGTTATTCGACGGGCCACACCGGGGTCATGCGTTAGGCCCTGTCTCGAAGTCCCATCCGGCGCCTCCGCGGCCCAGATCGCCGCCTGGCCGCGTTGTCGTCGTCACCGATACAACCCCGGTATCGGCTCCTCCTCCGCCTTGCCAGGCGACGATCTGAGCCACGGATGCATCCAGCCGGACTTCGAGACAGGGCCTAGCGCCGGCCTCAGCGACGCGCCTGTCAGCTGGTTCCGGCCAGACGCAGGCCCAGCCCGCCCTCGACGAATCGGCCGACGGCCGTGCGTCCGGCCTCGAGCGCGGGTTCCTTGCCCGCGTGCGACCAGCCGGTGAGCTCGGCGGTGCCGTCCGCGGCCGGGGTGACGACGATCTCGGCGACCATTTCCGCCGTGGTGGGTTCGCAGACGGCCCAGGAGTAGTGGGTTTCCTCGTCCCACTGGGCGGTTCGCCGGGCGACGTACCCGGGGTCGGTGATGCCGCCCGCGGCGAGCGCGGGGCGGTCGTCGATCCGCTCGTCGGCGCGCAGGGCGCGCAGGTACCAGCTGCCCGCGTTGATCTCGATGGGTTCCATCAGTGGCCTCCGTGCCGGTCGCCGAACAGTAGGGCGCAGGCCATCGTCCGCCGCATCGGGTGCATCCGCACCGGAGCGCTGATCCGGATCTCGGGCAGCTCGTCCATGTGGGAAAGGCTAGCGTGAGCGGCCTCGGCCGCCGCGGGGCCGGGCAGCGGGACGCGAAGTCGGGCAGCTCACACTGTCCGAGATGGTTGGCGCGGGTACGCTCCCTGTATGGCTGGGCCCGCGGCCTCGGTGTCGTGAGCTGGACTTTCGGTGGTGTGCCCCGGCATTCGGGAGTCCGCGTCGGCGCGGCGGATGTCGATGGTGACTGGGAGGTTCGCGATGACAGCGGCGCGATTCGGTCGTTATCGGCTGGAACGGCTGCTCGGCAAGGGCGGCATGGGGCAGGTCTGGCTGGCCTACGACACCACCGACCGCAGGCACGTCGCACTGAAACTGCTGCCCGCCGAACTCGCGGCGGACGCGGTGTACCGGAAGCGCTTCGAACGCGAGGCCCAGGTCGCCGCCGCACTGCGCGATCCGCACATCGTGCCGATCCACCGGCACGGCGCCGTGGACGGGCGGCTGTACATCGAGATGGCCTTCGTCGAGGGCACCGACCTGGCCGCGCGGCTGTCCGAGGGCGGACCGCTCGCGGCGGGCGCGGCGCTCGACATCCTCGGACAGGTCGCCGCCGCCTTGGATGCGGCGCACCGCGCCGGGCTGGTCCATCGCGACGTCAAGCCCTCCAACATTCTGGTGGCGTCCGACGGCTCCACCTACCTGATCGACTTCGGCATCGCCCGCGGCACCGGCCAGACGTCGGTCACCACAACGGGTCTGGCGATCGGCACCTGGGCCTATATGGCGCCGGAACGCTTCAGTGGTCGTGACGACGCGCGCGCCGACGTCTACTCCCTGGCCTGCGTCCTCTACGAGAGCCTCACCGGCCACCGTCCCTACGGCGACGCCGACCCGGCCCAGCAGATGCACGGGCATCTCATGACCGAACCGCCGAGCGCGTCGTCGGCGAATCCCGATGTTCCGGCCGAGCTCGACGCGGTCATCGCGCGGGGGATGGCGAAGGAGCCGGGGGATCGGTACGCCAGCGCGGGAGAGTTCGTGCTGGCGGCGCGCGAGGTCGTTTCGCCGACGCTCGGCGCACCTCGTTCGCCGCAGCCGACGCGTGTGCTCCAGCAGCCCGTGCTCCCGCCGACGCGGGTCGAGACGGTCGGGCCCGGTGTGTCCGCCGAGGGCGCGCAGCCGACTCCGATCGCGGCGGCCCGAGCACAGACGAAAACCCCCGCGCCTGTGCAGCCGTCCGAGCCCGCGGCGTCGAAGGTTCTCCCTCCGACGAAGGTGATGCCCGCGCCGGGGCCCACACCGACGCTGGTGCAGACCAGAGTCGCGCCGCGGGACATTCGGCCGCAGGGCTATCCGGCGTTCGTCGCGCCTCCGAACTCCGCGCCTCCGGGTGCAGTGCCACCGGGCTGGACGCCGTCAGGCGCCGGGCAGAGCCTCGTGCCGGTGGGCTACGCGCCCGTGCGGCCGCCGCTGCCCGCTGCGTACCCGTACGGCAAGCGGTGGTACCTGCGACGCAAACCTGTCCCGGTGGTTCGGCGTCCGCGGTCGCTCGGGCCCGCGTGGCCGTCGCCCCGCCCCGCCTACGTCGCGCCACCCCGGCGCAAGCGGGGCGGGGTGCTGCGGAAGGTGATCGGGGCGCTGGTCGTGATCTTCTTGGCGCCCTTCGTCTTCGCCGTGGGCTGCCTGGCGTTGATCGCCGCCGGTGGCCGGGACGAGTCCTCGACCGCGCCGCCGCCGACCGCGATGGCCGACGAGAATCCGGAGCGCGCGCCGAATCCGCCGCCGGACGGGCCCGCCCCCGCGTACAGCGCGGTGCGGGACGGCAAGTTCGAATTCGCGGTCACCGACGTGGACTCGGGCGTCCAGCGCGTCGGCCTGCAGTCCGCGCGTGGCGCGTTCCTGATCGTCACGCTCGCCGTACGGAACATCTCCGACGAGGTGAAGTGGTTCCTGCCCTTCGGTCAGAAGCTGGTCGACGCCCAGGGCAACGTGCTCGATCACGACACCACGGCCACCGCCTGGCAGGCCATGCAGTCGCGCCTCGGCTACTCCTTCGAGCTGCGCCCTGGCGCGTCCGCGACCACCGTGCTGGTCTTCGACGTGCCCGCGGGCAGCGCACCGGCCCACCTCGAACTGCACGACTTCGTGCTATCGAACGGCGTCACCGTCGCGCTCGACTGAGCAATCGCGCTCCGAGCCCTCGCCCGGCGCTCGAACCTGAACGCGGTGCGTTCAGGCGGCGTCGACGCGGGCGAAGACCGAGTAAACCGCTTGGCGGCCGAATTCCAGCGCCTCGGTGAGCAGGTCGGTGTCGCGCGCTGTGCCTTCGACGGTGGGTGCGCCCTCTGGCGGATGGATTTGCAGGGCCGCGTCGCCGAGCGTCGCCAGGAGAGTCTGCTCCGCCTGTTCCTGCTGCGGGCGGAGCAGCCAGGCGCGGTAGGCGCCGGGGGCGCGCAGGCGAAGGTAGTTGCCGCCGACCAGATGGTGCAGGCGGGAGGCGGGCGGACGGGTCTCGTCGGCGCGGCGGGTGCGCAGCACCAGGAAGTGGGTCGCGCCGCTGCGGACAGCGGAGTGGATGGGGACCGGCTCGGCAATGCCGCCGTCGAGGTAGGGGACGCCGTCCAGGGTGACGGGCGGACCGGCCAGGATCGGCAGGTTCGCACTGGCCCGCAGCGCCCGCATCAAGCTGCGCTTGTCGTAGATGTGCGGCCGCAGATCGATGGCGTTGCCGGTGCGGATGTCGGTGCCGATCGGATGGAAGGTGGTGGGGTTGTTCAGGATCGCCGGGAAGTCCATGGGTTCCAGGCCGTCGTAGACCCGGTGCACCAGGTATCGCACGTCGAAGGCGGCGCCGCCGCGCAGCAGCCTGCTCGGATCGATCACCCGCCGCATGATCTCGGGGTCGGACCAGGACCGCATGCCGGGCACGGCCCGCCCGCACAGCAGCCAGGCGCCGTTGATCGCGCCCGCCGAGGTGCCGTAGACCGCGTCGAACACCCCGGAGAGGCCGAGTTCCTCGAGCGCCTGCACCATGCCGCTGGAGTAGACCCCGCGGCTGCCGCCGCCCTCGATGACGAGCGCGAGCCGATGCCCGTCCGCGCGGGAACCGGTTGCGCTGCGGCCGCGGATGATCTCGGCCACGGTAGAGCTGATCACCGGACCACGATACGACAAGAGCGGGCGCGGACTTCGTTGTCCATCGCCCGCTCTCGTGCGGTGTCGGCCGGGCCCGGTGGGCGCGGCCGAACGTCGTCCGTCCTCCGCGCTGCGCATGGCCGCAGCGGAGGCGGAAGTACGCCTTACTTGATCTCGGCCAGCACCGTGCCCTGGGTGATCGCGGCGCCCGCCTCGACGGAGAGGCCGGTGACGACGCCCGCCTTGTGCGCGTTGACGGGGTTCTCCATCTTCATGGCCTCGAGCACCACGATCAGGTCGCCCGCTTCCACGGACTGGCCCTCTTCGACGGCCACCTTGACCACGGTGCCCTGCATCGGCGCGGTGACCGCGTCACCGGAGGCGGCGCCGCCGCCCGCGCCGCCACGCTTGCGCGGCTTCGGCTTCTTGCGGATCACACCGGCGCCGTTGCTCGCGGCACCCGCGGCGCCTGCGCCCACGGTGAAGTTGCCGGGCAGCGAGACCTCGACACGGCGGCCGCCGACCTCGACGACGACCTTCTGCCTGGGCAGGTCCTCGTCCTCGTCGGCCGGGGCGCCGCTACCGGTGTAGGGCTCGATGTTGTTGGTCCACTCGGTTTCGATCCACTTGGTGTAGACGTCGAACTTCTCGCCGTCACCGATGAACGCCGGGTCCTCGACGATGGCGCGGTGGAACGGGATGACAGTGGCCAGGCCCTCGACCTCGAACTCGGCGAGAGCGCGACGCGCGCGCTGCAGCGCCTGGGTGCGGTTCTCGCCGGTGACGATCAGCTTGGCGAGCATCGAGTCGAACTGTCCGCCGATCACGCTGCCTGCGACCACGCCCGAGTCCACGCGCACACCGGGGCCCGAGGGCTCGCGGTAGACGTCGACCGGGCCGGGGGCGGGCAGGAAGCCGCGGCCCGCGTCCTCGCCGTTGATGCGGAACTCGAAGGAGTGGCCGCGCGGGGCCGGGTCTTCCTTGATCTCCAGTTCCTCGCCGTTGGCGATGCGGAACTGCTGGCGCACCAGGTCGATACCCGCGGTCTCCTCGGTGACCGGGTGCTCGACCTGCAGGCGGGTGTTCACCTCGAGGAACGACACGGTCTCGCCCTGCACCAAGTACTCGACGGTGCCCGCGCCGTAGTAGTGGGCCTCGCGGCAGATCTGCTTGGCCGACTCGTGGATCTTGGCGCGCACCTCGTCGGACAGGAACGGTGCGGGCGCTTCCTCGACCAGCTTCTGGAACCGGCGCTGCAGCGAGCAGTCGCGGGTGCCCGCGACCACGACGTTGCCGTGCATGTCGGCGATGACCTGTGCCTCGACGTGGCGGGCCTTGTCCAGGTACTGCTCGACGAAGCACTCACCGCGACCGAACGCCGCGACCGCCTCGCGGGTGGCCGACTCGAACAGCTCGGGGATCTCCTCGATGGTGTGCGCGACCTTCATGCCGCGGCCGCCACCGCCGAACGCGGCCTTGATCGCCACCGGCACGCCGTACTTCTTGGCGAACTCGACGACCTCGTCGGCGTTCTTCACCGGGTCCTTGGTGCCCGCGGCCATCGGCGCGTTGGCGCGCTCGGCGATGTGGCGGGCGGTCACCTTGTCGCCCAGATCGCGGATGGACTGCGGCGACGGGCCGATCCAGATCAACCCGGCGTCGAGCACGGCCTGGGCGAAGTCGGCGTTCTCCGACAGGAAGCCGTAACCGGGGTGGATCGCGTCCGCGCCCGACTTGGCGGCGGCGTCGAGGATCTTGTCGAACACGAGGTACGACTCGGCCGAGGTCTGACCGCCCAGGGCGAACGCCTCGTCGGCGAGCTTCACGAAAGGTGCGTCGGCGTCCGGCTCGGCGTACACCGCGACACTCGCGATGCCGGCGTCCTTGGCCGCCCGGATCACGCGCACGGCGATCTCGCCTCGATTAGCTACGAGTACCTTCGTGATCCGCGCGTTGGCATGGCTGGGCACTGAGCCTCCTGGTTGCAATCTTCTTGGTCGCTTCGCGGGATGGGACCGCGCGGGCCCGCTCCCGGTGGGGGTCGGAACACCGCGCAGGCTCCGTGCCCGTGTCGACAATTTACGTCTGGGGCGAGTGTAGGCAGTCTGCCAACAGTCGCCGAACTCGGATAGCCCTACTGGACAGTAGGTCGCGCATCACATATTTGCATCCGGTGTGATCCAAGCGCAGGTGGGGCCTGCGCGAAGGCGGAGGTACGCCAGCGGACGCTGCCGGACGCAGTCCGTCTTCAGACCTGCGCACGGCCGGAGCGAAGGCGGAGGTACGCCTACCTGCTGCGGCCTCTCCGGGGGGCGGCGGCCGGAACTTCGCCCGGTTCAGTCCCCTTGGCGATGGGCATCCGCACCGAATTGCCCCACTCGGTCCACGAGCCGTCGTAGTTGCGGACCGTAGCGTAGCCGAGCAGATAGGTCAGCACGAACCACGTGTGGCTGGAGCGCTCGCCGACGCGGCTGTAGACGACCAGGTCGTCGGCGCCGTCGACCGGCGCGTAGGTGGTGTCCAGATCGGCGCGCGAACGGAACCGTCCGTCCGAGCCGAGCGCGCGGTCCCAGGGGATGTTCAGCGCGGTGGGGATGTGGCCGCCGCGCAGCGCCGCGTCCTCGGGATTGTCCGGCTTGGGGGTGAGCTCGCCGGAGTACTCGTCGGGGGAGCGCACGTCGAGGAGCGGCTTGCCGAGGTGGGCGAGCACGTCGTCGCGGAAGGCGCGGGCGGTCGCGTCGTCGCGGCGCACCGTGGGGTAGTCGCTCGGCGGGAGATTCGGGGTGTCGAAGGTGGTGTCGCGTTCCTCGGAGATCCACGATTCGCGTCCGCCGTCGAGCAGCCGCACGTCCTCGTGCCCGAAGAGCGTGAACAGCCACAACGTGTGCGCGGCCTGGGCGTTGCCCCGATCCCCGTAGATGACCACCGTGTCGTCGCGCGAGATGCCCTTGACCCGCATCAGTTCGGTGAAACGAGCGCCGTCGATATAGTCACGCGTGACCGGATCGTTGAGGTCTCCGCGCCAATCGATCTTGACGGCTCCGGGCACATGTCCGATGTCGTAGAGCAAGATGTCTTCGTTGGACTCCACGATCCTGAGCCCCGGCGCGCCTATGTTTGCCGACAGCCACTCTGTGGTTACTAGTCGGTGAGGATGTGCGTACGTTCCGAAAGAGGGATGAGAGTCCGGGGCAACGGGCACGATATGGGTCCTTCACGCGAGGTAGACGGTGGTTACGGCGGTTCAGGTCTCACAGCGATGTTAAATGTGAGGCGATAGTGAAACTCGTTTCAGATCACGAATCGGCTGATTGGGCGAATAAATCGCACCCTCATCCGATAAAGTCTCCCGGTGAGGAGGGGTGAGCTATGTCCGATTCTTGGCCGCGGCGGCGACTGCTCGCGATCCTACGTGGCGCAAGCGAGCCTCTCGATGCCCAGGAGCTGGCCAGAATCACCGGACAGCACGTCACGACGGTGCGATTTCACCTCGATGTGCTCACCAAGGAATCCCTGGTTCGCCAATTCCAGCAGCCTCCGCGCGGCCGCGGCCGTCCGCGCATCGGCTACAGCGCGGTGCAGCGTTCCGTCGGCTATCAGGAATTGGCGCAGGTGCTCGCCGAACAGCTCGGTCCCGACCCGCGCCGCCGCTCGGAGGCCGCCGTCGCGGCCGGGCGCGCCTGGGGCGCCAAGCTCGATGCCGGTGATCATGCCGTGGAGTCCTTGGAGGACGCCAGAGACGTCACGATGACGTTGCTCTCGGAACTCGGGTTCGCCCCGGAACGTGATCCGGCCGCCGAGGACGGCGACCAAGTGCTGATCCGCATGACCGCCTGCCCGCTACGCGAACTGGCCCGCACCCACTCCGAGGTGGTGTGCGGCGTGCATCTCGGGTTGATCAGAGAAGTGCTCGACAGCAACGGCACGCGCGGCGAGGTGAATGTCCGGCTGCACCCGTTCGTGGAACCGGAGCTGTGCCTGACCCGGCTCGAATACGTGGCCCGCCGGAATCAGGAGAATCGAGAGACGGCGTCGGTGCCCGTTGGCGCCGAGCCGGGCGGTACCGAACCGCCTCTCACGCCGCCGCTACTGGGCCGTGTGGCGCCACAGCTGCGCAATGCCGACCCCAACGTCGCCAAGCAGTCGGCGCAGCAGTGGTAGACCGATACCGATGACGCTCGACGGATCGCCCTCGATCCGGTCGACGAACCAGCCGCCCAGCCCGTCCAACGTGAACGCGCCCGCCACCTGCAGCGGCTCGCCCGTGGCGATGTAGGCATCCAGCTCGTCGGGATCCGGCTTGGCGAAGTGCACCGCGGTGGCACTGCAGTCCACCGCCTCGGCGACGATCTCGCCGTCGCGCATCCGCAGCACGCAGTGGCCGGTGATCAGATCGGCGCTGCGCCCGGCCATCTCGGCCCAGCGAGCCCGTGCCACCTCGGGGGTGTGCGGCTTGCCCTGCAGGGTGCCGTCCACCAGCAGCATCGAATCGCACCCGACCACGACGCAATCGGCGGCGAATTCGGGGATGGTGGCGGCGACCGCGGCCGCCTTGGCCCTGGCCAGTTCGACGACGACCGTCTGCGGTGTGGTGTCGGCGGGCAGGGCCGCCGCGACCGCGTCCTCGTCCACGTCGGAGACCCGGACCACCGGGTCGATGCCCGCCGAGCGCAACACCTCTCGGCGGGCAGGCGACGCGGACGCGAGAATCAGCGTCGTCGTCACCGAAGGTGCGACAGCGCCGGGAAGGCGTACGGCGAGAACGGCGACGTGCCGCGGTGCATCGCGGTCGGGCGTCCCCACCCGTCGGCGGGGCCGGTCGAGCCCGGTGCGCTCGCGGCGTTCGCGGCAGCGGTCAGCACGCACACCAGCGCGGCGATCTCCTCGTCGGTCGGTGCGCCCTTGACGATTCGAATGAACGGCTGCTCGCCCGCGTCGGCGGTCGGGGCGGCCGCGTCCGCGGTGATCGCCTCGACCTCGGCCGCCATCGGGTCGATGGTGAGATCCAACTCGGCGGCGGTCAACACGTCTTCCTCTGCCACGGTCGTCACAGTGCCAGATCCTTCCTCTAGCTCGATCGGGCGCAGTCCCTCACCCGAAAAAGGGATGACGCGATAATCATCCTCGGATTCACTCATTGCGTCTCCGCAATCAGCGTGCGCGGTTCACCGAGGTTATCGCTCATTCAGAGCGGGATGTTGCCGTGCTTCTTCTGCGGGAGGGACACCATCTTGCGTTCCAGCAGGCGCAGCGCGGACACGATCTGGCCGCGCGTGTGCGACGGCGGGATGACCGCGTCGACGTAGCCGCGCTCGGCGGCGACGTAGGGGTTCACGAGGGTGTCCTCGTACTCGTTCTGCAGCTCGAGCCGCAGCGCATCGACGTCGTTGCCGTCCTTGGCGGCCTGCTGCAGCTGCTTGCGGTAGACGAATCCGACGGCGCCGGAAGCGCCCATCACGGCGATCTGAGCGGTCGGCCACGCGAGGTTCACATCGGCGCCCATGTGCTTGGAACCCATGACGTCGTAGGCGCCGCCGTAGGCCTTGCGGGTGATGATGGTGATTTTGCCCACAGTGGCCTCGCCGTAGGCGTAGAGCAGCTTCGCGCCGCGCCGGATGATGCCGTTGTACTCCTGGCCGGTGCCGGGCAGGAAGCCGGGAACGTCGACCAGGGTGATGATCGGGATGTTGAACGCGTCGCAGGTACGCACGAAGCGCGCGGCCTTCTCCGAGGCGTCGATGTCGAGGCAGCCCGCGAACTGGGTGGGCTGGTTGGCCACGATGCCGACGCTGCGGCCGTCGACGCGTCCGAAGCCGACGATGACGTTCATCGCGCGCTCGGCCTGCACCTCGAGGAACTCGTCGTCGTCGAGCAGGCGACGGATCACCTCGTGCATGTCGTACGGCTGGTTCGGCGAGTCCGGGATGATCGAGTCCAGCTCGAGGTCTTCCTCGGTGAGGGAGTCCTCGATGGCGCCGTCGATCGGGTCGGTGGGCGCGAAGCGCGGGGCCTCGGCGCGGTTGTTGCTCGGCAGGTAGCTCAGCAGATCCTTGACGTAGTCCAGCGCGTCCTGCTCGCCGGAGGCCACGTAGTGCGCCACACCGGACTTGGTCATGTGGGTGTGCGCGCCGCCCAGGTCCTCCATGGTGACGTCCTCGCCGGTGACCGTCTTGATGACGTCCGGACCGGTGACGAACATCTGGCTGGTGCCGTCGACCATCACCACGAAGTCGGTGAGCGCGGGGGAGTAGACGTGTCCGCCCGCGGCCGGGCCCATGATCAGCGAGATCTGCGGGATCACGCCGGAGGCCTGGATGTTGCGGTGGAAGATCTCGCCGTAGAGGCCGAGCGAGACGACGCCCTCCTGGATCCGCGCGCCCGCGCCCTCGTTGATGCCGATCAGCGGACGGCCCGTCTTGAGGGCCAGGTCCATGACCTTGACGATCTTCTCGCCGTAGACCTCGCCGAGGCTGCCGCCGAAGACGGTGACGTCCTGGCTGAAGATGCACACGTCGCGGCCGTCGATGGTGCCGTAACCGGTCACCACGCCGTCGCCGAGCGGGCGGTTGTTCTCCAGGCCGAAGTTGACGCTGCGGTGGCGGGCCAGCGCGTCGAGTTCCACGAACGAGCCCTCGTCCAGCAGCGCGAGGATGCGTTCCCGGGCGGTCATCTTGCCCTTGGCGTGCACCTTGTCGACTGCGGCCTCACCCATCGGGTGCTTGGCCTCTTCCAGCCGATTCCGCAGGTCAGCCAGCTTCCCGGCGGTGGTGTGGATATCGGGTTCGCCCGCCGAACCGGATGCGGGCTGCTGCTGGACACTCGTCATGGCTCGGAGTGTAACCAGTAGCAGTCGGCCTTTCTAACCCAGTGTGGGCTACCCATGAGTAGAAAAGCCCAGGTGGACAAGGGCTCAGCAGGGATTTTCGAGGCCTCCGCCGACCGTGGGCGAGACGCCGGTCGGGCGTCCGCAATCGGGCGGTCCGACGCAGGCTACACGGTCCGCTGCGCCACGCGAAAAATCGGTTTCGGCCGGGTGTGGCCTCCAGATATCCTCTGAGAGTCCATTTTTCGGCTCATGGGGAGGAGCCAGACATGTGGGAGTGGGGTAGAACCGTCGCCGAATACGCCGCGGCGGCGGCATGGACGAATGGGCGGGTTCGCGAGGCCGAGCCGACCATCCTCGATCCGGAGACCGACGAGGAAGAGGCGACCTCGGACATCGAGGCGCGCGGGGAGCGAGAGCCGGGCACGGCCATGGCCGGCTACGACCTCGCGGGCTGAGACCGTTCGCTCCCGTCCCGGTCCGGGACGGGAGCTAGTAGCCTGCACCCTCGTGCAGACGCCACCGTCCGATCCAGTGCATCGACCGCCTTTGGATGCCGAGCAGTTGCGGCGGGGTCTCGCCGAGAGCAACTACGCGGCCTTCTTCGCACGCGTGGAGGTGGTGGAATCCACCGGTTCCACCAATGCCGATCTGATCGCGACGGCCGCGACGTCGGAAGACCACCGTGTGTTGATCGCCGAAGCCCAGGAGGCGGGTCGCGGCAGGCACGCGCGCACCTGGGTGAGCCCGCCGCGGGCGCAGATCGCCCTGTCGATGCTGGTGCGGCTGCCCGGCATCGAGCCCGCGGCGCTGGGCTGGCTGCCGCTGCTCACCGGCGTGGCCGCGGTGGACGCGCTGCGTGCCACGACGGGTGTGGACGCGGTGCTGAAATGGCCCAACGACGTCCTGATCGGCGGTCGCAAGGTGGCGGGCATCCTCGCCGAGGTGGCTGCGGGCGGCGCCGACCCGGCGGTGGTGATCGGCATCGGCGTGAACGTGAGCCTCACCGAGGCCGAATTGCCGGTGCCGCATGCCATCTCGCTCGCGCTGGCAGGCGCCGCGCAGACCGACCGCACGGTGCTCGCGCAATCGCTGCTGACCGAGTTCGCGCGCCGCTTCACCGCCTGGCGCGACGCGTCATGGGCGACCGACGCCCTGGCCGCCGCCTATCGCGAGCGCTGCGCCACGCTCGGCATGGACGTACGCGCCGAATTGCCCGGCGGGCAGCTACGCACCGGCGTCGCTACGGGCATCGACTCGGCCGGGCGCCTGCTGATCGGGGACTACGCGGTCTCCGCGGGCGACGTCACCCATTTGCGCGCCGACTACTGAGATCAGCCTCCCACCGGCTGCATGTCCTTCCTCGCCGCCTCCCTGGCGAACATGCGATCGCGCTGCTCCTCGAACTTGAGCACATCGCGGCCCAGCTTCTCCATGTACGCGCCGAGCTGCTCGCGCGCCTGCTCGCCGCGCGGCCCGAAGTCGTTGCGTTCGAAGACGTCCCACTTCTTGAGCACCGGAGCCACCACCTCGTCGAGGTGCTGGCGCAGGTCGTAGATGCCGTGCTTGGCCATGAGCACGCCGTTGCGGCGGAAGTTCGGCATCCCGGCGCCCGGCATGACGAAATTGGACAGCACCTGGGTCAGTGCGACCATCGCCTGGTCGGGCACCAGGTCGAGGGCGGCGCCGCACATGTTGCGGTAGAAGATCATGTGCAGGTTCTCGTCGGCGGCGATGCGCTGCAACATGCGGTCGGCGATCGGGTCGTCGCAGACCCTGCCGGTGTTGCGGTGCGAGACGCGGGTGGCGAGTTCCTGGAAGGTCACGTACGCGACGTTGATCAGGAAGCCGTCCCAGCCGGCGGGCACGTGCATGCCCTGGGTCATGTGGGCCATCCTGGCCTGTTCCAGGGCGACCGGATCCACGCCGCGGGTGACCACCAGGTAGTCGCGCAGGACGATGCCGTGCCGGTTCTCCTCGGCGGTCCAGCGGCCCACCCACGTGCCCCACGCGCCGTCGTTGCCGAGGTTCTCCGAGATCAGGCGATGGTAGGAGGGCAGGTTGTCCTCGGTGAGGAGGTTGGTGATCATCGCGGCCTTGGCCACGTCGCTCAGCGCGGACTGTTCGGGATCCCAGTCCGTGCCGCCCATAGCGGCGAAGTTGCGTCCCGCGTCCCACGGGACGTAGTCGTGCGGGTGCCAGTCCTTCGTCATCGACAGGTGCCGGTTCACGTTCTGTGCGGCCACCGGTTCGAGTTCGATCAGTATTTCGAGCTGAGTCAGATCCTTGGTCACACACGCCTCCACAGTCGTCAGTGCACGTCTTGCCGAGCGGTTGTCTTCTGGGGCTTGGCCGAGCTTGTCGAGCAGGCGAATCCAGGTCGTGCGCATTGCGAAACAGCTGAGTGGAGCGGGTCTCCCGCAAGCTGACGATTGTGCAGCACACGGAGGCCGGTGTCAGGCATTTTGCCATCTCGGCGCGGTAGGGTTCCCTGCATGGGTTATCCGGAGGATGTGCTCGCTCCCGACGAGCAGTTGATACTCCATCGCCATCCGCATTGGAAGATGCTTTTCTGGCCCATCGTGACGCTCATCGCGGCCACGGCGCTGGCCGGTTTCGCCGGGGGGCTGGCATACCGCAACACCCCGGAGAGCGCCCGGACCGTTGTGCTCGTCGTGGTTTTCGCGATCTGGCTCGGTATCGTCCTATGGCGTTGTGTCGCACCGATTCTCAGCTGGAAGACGACCCATTTCATCGTCACCGAGCGGCGCGTGCTGGTACGTCAGGGCGTGCTCACCCACACCGGCATCGACATCCCGATGAGCCGCATCTCCAGCGTCCAATTCCGGCACGGGCTGTTCGACAGGATGCTCGGCACCGGCACCCTGGTCATCGGCTCGTCCTCGGAGGAGCCGCTGGAATACGACGACATCCCCGGCGTGCAGGACGTGCATTCGTTGCTCTACCACCAGGTGTTCGAGGTGAACCGATCGAGCAATCAGCACGGACTCGGCCCGGCGGGCGGCTATCGATGAGTCCGGCGTCGTCGCCGACGATCCGTAATCTGTTTTCATGACCGCCGTACTCCTGGCCGAAGACGACGAGGCCATCGCCGCCCCGCTGTCGCGCGCGTTGGGGCGCGAGGGTTACCACGTCACCGTGGAGAGCTTCGGCCCCGCAGTGCTGCGCCGCGCGCTCGAGGGCAACCACGACCTGCTGATCCTCGACCTCGGCCTGCCCGGCATGGACGGGCTGGAGGTGTGCAGGCAGGTGCGTGCCCGCGGCGCCGATCTGGCCGTGCTGATGCTCACCGCGCGCACCGACGAGGTCGATTTCGTGGTCGGGCTCGACGCGGGCGCCGACGATTACGTCGGCAAGCCGTTCCGGCTCGCGGAGCTGCTGGCTCGCGTGCGAGCGTTGTTGCGCCGCAGCGGAATCGGTGACGAGGCGGTGGAGGTCGGCGGCATCCGGCTGGAGCCCGCAGCGCGCCGGGTGCTGGTCAACGGCGTCGAGGTCGGTCTGGCCAACAAGGAGTACGAGCTGCTCAAGGTGCTCATCGACCGGGCGGGTCAGGTGGTGCCGCGCGAGACGATCCTGCGCGAGGTCTGGGGCGACGCTGAGTTGCGCGGCTCCAAGACGCTGGACATGCACATGTCCTGGCTGCGTCGCAAGATCGGCGACGAGGGGCCGATGGCCGAGCGGCGCATCGTCACGGTGCGCGGTGTCGGCTTCCGGCTGAACACCGACTGACGTGCGGCGCCGAATCCTGCGGTCGATGCTGACCGTGCTGACCCTGACGACGGTCGTGCTCGGCGTGCCGTTGACCTACACGGCCTGGCTGTGGGTCGAGGACATCACCCGCAACGACCTGCAGAGCAGGCTGGACCGGATCGCCACCGAAGTGATCACCCAGGAGCAGGCCGACGGCTTGGTGCGCGGCGGTCTGGACGTGCGCGTGGTGCGCCCGCTGGTGCCGGAGAACGGCAAGCTCACGATCGTCTATCCGAGTCCACAGGACAACGCCTCCCGCCTCGACATCGGCGCCGACACGGTGCCCGACCCGCTGGTGGAATCGCTGTCCATGGGCACCTCGGGATCGCTGCGCCTCGAGGTGCCCGCCGCGCCGATGCACGCGCGGCAGCGGCAGGCGGTCGCGGTGGTGGCGCTGGCCGTGCTCGCCTCGCTCGGTGCCGCGGTGACGGTCGCGGTGGTGACCGCAGCGCCGGGTCGCCGATCCGCTGCGCGACGTGGCGGCGCGCGCGGCGCGGCTGGCGATGGGCGATTTCCGTCCCGACCCGCGCCGCCACGGCATCTCCGAACTGGACCGGGTCTCCGACGTGCTCGACTCCGCCACCGTCGAGATCGCGGGCCGTTTGCAACGCGAGCACGCGCTGGTCGCCGACGTCTCCCATCAGCTGCGCAGCCGCCTGACCGCGGTGCGGCTGCGGCTGGACGAACTCTCCGCGCACGCCGACCCCGAGGTCGTGCACGAGGCCGAGGAGGCGATGGCGCAGGTCGACCGGCTCACCGATGCCATCGACGAACTGGTCCGCGCCTCCCGCGACGAGGATGCCGCCGACCGCGATCCGATCCCGGTGATGGACGAGCTGTGCGGCATGGTCGCCGAGTGGACCCACCCGTTCGCCGAGGCGGGCCGCACGCTGGTGCTGACCGGCGACGAGTCGCTGCGCGCGCCGATCACCGCGTCGCGCCTGCGGGAGGCGGTGACGGTGCTCATCGACAACGCGCTCATGCACGGCGGCGGCACCTGCACGGTGTCGGTGCGCACGGTCCGTCCCGGCAACGCGCGCGAGCCGCTGGTGTGCGTCGAGGTGGCCGATGAGGGGGAAGGCGTGCGCGACGAGCTGGCGCCGCACATCTTCGATCGCGGCTTCTCGGCGGGCGGGTCGACGGGCGTGGGCCTGGCCCTGGCGCGCGCGTTGATCGAGGCGGACGGCGGTCGTCTGGAATTGCAGCGCCGCAGGCCCGCGCTGTTCGCGGTGTTCCTCGGGTCGTGGGCGCCCGGCCGGGCGGCGGGCACGGTCCCCGAGCCGCGCTGATCACGGGCCCGAACGGGCCCGGGTACGGCTAGTTCTGTCCCAGCTGTTCTTCTTCGATGAGTCCCTCGAGCTCGGCCTCCAGCTCGGTCATCTCGTCAGGGAAGACCCAGCGGCGCATCGCCCAGAACCGGAAGGCCATCTGCAAGAAGTTGCCGATGACGAAGGCGCTGACGAAGTCGGCGATGTTCTCGACGGTGAAGCTGACGTTCGGCTGCCGCAGGTCGAACACGTAGCTGGAGATCCACAGCGGGATGTTGCTCAACATCACGCCGACGCCGCTGACCCCGAAGAACAGCAGGGCTTCGTGATGGCGTTCGCGCCCGCCGCGGTTCTTGAACGACCACTCGCGGTTCAGGATGTAGGAGGCGATCACGGCGATGACGCCGGAGATGATCTTCGCGGTGACCGGTTTCTCGGTCAGCACGGTCAACTTGAGGAAGTAGAAGATGCCGCTGTCGATCACGAAGGTCGTCGCGCCGACGATGGCGAATTTGATCAGCTCGTGGTGGCGGTAGGCCATCTCCCGCAGGGGCTGGGGGAGGACGCTGACCACGTCGTCGACGAAAGACACGAGAGCCGAGTGTACCGGTAGCGGTCATTGCGGCCGGACATGACAAGATTGCACGACGTGAGCACCCGTTCCTTCGACCAAGCCGCCATGCCCACCGTCACCATGATCGGTGGCGGCCAGCTGGCGCGGATGACCCATCAGGCCGCGATCGCACTCGGCCAGCGGCTACGGGTGCTCGCCGAGAACCCCGACGACCCGGCCGCACAGGTCAGTCCCGACGTGGTGCTCGGCAGCCACGCCGATCTCACCGCGCTGCGCAAGGCCGCGGTCGGTTCACACGCGCTGACCTTCGACCACGAGCACGTGCCGACCGAGCACCTGGAGGCGCTGGTCGCCGAGGGCGTCAACGTGGCGCCGCCGCCGCAGGCTCTGGTCTACGCCCAGGACAAGCTGGCCATGCGCACCAAGCTCGCCGAGCTCGGCGTTCCGGTGCCCGCGTTCACGCCGGTGGCCGAGGCGGCCGACGCGGTGCGCTTCGGCGACGAGCACGGCTGGCCGTTCGTGCTCAAGGCGGTCAGCGGCGGCTACGACGGCCGCGGCGTCTGGATGCCCACCGACGCCGCCGAGGCCGAGCGGATCGTCACCGATCAGCTCGCGCACGGTGTGCGGCTGCTCGCCGAGGCGAAGGTCGATCTGAAGCGCGAGCTGTCGGCGATGGTGGCCCGTTCGCCGTTCGGGCAGGCCGCGACCTGGCCGGTGGTGGAGACCGTGCAGCGCAACGGTCAGTGCGCGGTGGTGATCGCGCCCGCGCCCGATCTGGCCGACGCGCAGGGCGCCGAGGCCGAGACCTTGGCGCTGAACCTGGCCGCAGAACTCGGCGTCGTCGGTGTGATGGCCGTCGAACTCTTCGAGACCCACGACGGCGCGCTGCTGGTCAACGAATTGGCGATGCGCCCGCACAACTCCGGTCACTGGGGCATGGACGGTGCGCGCACCGGGCAGTTCGAGCAGCATCTGCGCGCGGTGCTCGACTATCCGCTCGGCGATACCAGCCCGCTGGCTCCGGTCACCGTGATGGCCAACATCCTCGGTGCGGCGCAGGCCCCTGAGATGTCGATGGACGAGCGGCTGCACCATCTCTTCGCCAGGATGCCGGACGCGAAGGTGCACCTGTACGGCAAGGGCGAGCGTCCCGATCGCAAGATCGGGCACATCAACATCCTCGGCGACGATGTCGCCGAGGTGCGCGAGAAGGCAGAGCGGGCGGCGCACTGGATGTCGCACGCGGTGTGGACCGACGGATGGGACCCCCATGAGTAATCCTCGAGTTGGCCTGATCATGGGCAGCGACTCCGACTGGCCGACCATGGAAGCGGCCGCCGGCGCGCTGGCCGAATTCGGCGTGCCTTTCGAGGTGGGCGTCGTCTCCGCGCACCGCACCCCGCAGCGCATGCTCGACTACGCGCGCGACGCGGCCGACCGCGGCATCCAGGTGATCATCGCGGGCGCGGGTGGCGCCGCCCACCTGCCCGGCATGGTCGCCTCGGCCACCCCGCTGCCGGTGATCGGCGTCCCCGTCCCGCTGAAGTACCTCGACGGCATGGACTCCCTGCTCTCGATCGTGCAAATGCCCGCGGGCGTCCCGGTCGCCACCGTCTCCATCGGCGGCGCACGCAACGCGGGTCTGCTCGCCGTCCGCATCCTCGCCGCCGCGGACCCCGCCCTCCGGGCCCAGATGACCCGGTTCCAGGCCGACCTGGAGAAGCTGGTCCTCGACAAGGACGAGGCCCTCCGCACCAAACTCCTCGGCTGACGTGCCGTCGTACCACCCGGTGCGTGCGCGCCGGTCGTCTCGCGCCGGTCGCTACGGTGGCTGCCGTGGCATCTGAGGAGAATGCGCGGGCGCGGGCCGGGGAAGATCCTGCGCAGTTCCGGCTGACCGTGGTGGATCAGGCGCTGCGGTTGTTCGCGGACAAGGGCTACGAGGCGACGACGGTCGACGAGATCGCGGAGGCGGCGGGGATTTCGCGGCGGACGTTCTTTCGGCAGTTCCGGTCGAAGGAGGACGTGATCTTCGCCGATCACGAATCGCAGCTGACGCAGGCGGCGGCCTATCTCGCAGGCGCGCGCGACGACGATCCGTGGGAGGCCGTGTGCGCGGCCGTCGTGCAGGTCTTCGAGCGGTTCACCCAGTGGCGCGAGATCGCGGCGCGGCGCTACCAGGTGGTGCGGCGGGTGCCCGCGCTGCGCGAGCGCGAGATCGTCACGGTGTTCCGGTACGAGCGCCTGTTCACCGACTATCTGCGCGACCGTCTGCCCGAGTCCCCCGATCTCGCCAGGGTGCAGTTCACCGCGGCGGTCACCGCGACACACAACTATCTGCTGCGCCGCATGGTGCGCGGCGAGTCGGACGCGGGCGCCGCCGATCTGCGGCTGGAGCTGGCGGCCATTCCGCGCGGCCGCGGCCGGACCTACGACGAGGAAGAGATGGTGGTCGCGGTGTTTCCGCGGGACATGCCATCGCGCCAGGTCGTGGATCTGCTTGCCCGCCAGCTCGGTACTCGGTGACCTGGTTCATAGTGCCAAGCGCTGACACTCGGTGCCAAAGGGTATCCGCACGTTGCGGGAGTTCCCGTGCGTATACTGGCGCACGGAATGGCACTGAGTGCCGACCGTTGACAGCTGCCGACCGCGGCCCAAGCCCAGTAACCAGGAGCGTGTCCCATGGCGGGAAACCCCGATTTCGACCTGTTCAAGCTCGAGGACTTCCACGACGAACTGCGGGCGGCCATCCGCGGTCTGGCGGAGAAGGAAATCGCTCCGTACGCCAAGGACGTCGACGGTAACGCCCGCTTCCCCGAGGAGGCGCTCACCGCGCTGAACGCCGCGGGCTTCAACGCCGTGCACGTGCCGGAGGCCTACGGCGGCCAGGGCGCCGACTCGGTCGCCACCTGCATCGTGATCGAAGAGGTCGCCCGCGTCTGTGGTTCCTCCTCGCTCATCCCCGCGGTCAACAAGCTCGGCACCATGGGCCTGATCCTGAACGGCTCCGAGGAGCTGAAGCAGAAGGTGCTGTCCGACATCGTCAACGGCGAGATGGCCTCCTACGCGCTGTCCGAACGCGAGGCGGGCTCCGACGCCGCTTCCATGCGCACCCGCGCCAAGCAGGACGGCGACGACTGGATCCTCAACGGCTCCAAGTGCTGGATCACCAACGGCGGCAAGTCCTCCTGGTACACCGTGATGGCCGTGACCGACGCGGAGAAGGGTGCCAACGGCATCTCCGCGTTCATGGTGCACAAGGACGACGAAGGTTTCGTGGTCGGCCCGCTCGAGCACAAGCTGGGCATCAAGGGTTCGCCCACCGCGGAGCTGTACTTCGAGAACTGCCGCATCCCCGGCGACCGCATCATCGGCGAGCCGGGCACCGGTTTCAAGACCGCGCTGCAGACGCTGGACCACACCCGTCCGACCATCGGCGCGCAGGCCGTCGGCCTCGCCCAGGGCGCGCTGGACGCGGCCATCGCCTACACCAAGGACCGCAAGCAGTTCGGCACCGCCATCGCCGACTTCCAGAACACCCAGTTCATGCTGGCCGACATGGCGATGAAGATCGAGGCCGCCCGCCTCATGGTCTACACCTCGGCCGCTCGCGCCGAGCGCGGTGAGAAGAACCTCGGCTTCATCTCCGCCGCGGCCAAGTGCTTCGCCTCGGACGTCGCCATGGAGGTCACCACCAACGCCGTCCAGCTCTTCGGCGGCGCCGGGTACACCACCGACTTCCCGGTCGAGCGCATGATGCGCGATGCCAAGATCACCCAGATCTACGAGGGCACCAACCAGATCCAGCGTGTCGTGATGTCCAGGGCGTTGCTGCGCGGCTGACGCTTTCGCGCTGTACCTGCGGGGACGGCCGGGTTGTTACCCGGCCGTCCCCTTTTTTCGATTTCCGGCCGCTCGGCGACATACGTCCGAGTCCGATCGGTTGCCTTATCGTGTCCTTGCCATTGCTCGATTCGAGACCTCCGGCGCCATAAACATTGATAGCTGGATTTTGCGGAAGCCGGTCGGGGCTGATGTTTGCGGCTGACGTCGATCCTCGCTGATAGGAAGCGCCTGAACAGGCGTTTCGTCGGTAATTCGGCAGGAGTTGACGGCATGTTACGCCATACTGCACTAATTTTTGAAAATCACTCGCCAAGAAATTGGAGTGGTCTGTTACTCGCTCATCCGGACGACTCTCGGAGCGATGCTCGACCTCGTATCGCGATGAGGTGAGTGATGTCCGAGATCGTTATCGGACCGCGGTCGGGTATGAATTGGATCCCGCTGTCCGACACAGAAATTTCGTGTCCGCACACGAAGTCCACGGTGGATGCCGTGCGCACGTGGTCCGCGGATTACCTGACCGGCCCCGACCCGGATCTGGGCCGCGACGGGCCGGTCTGTCCTTATGTCGGACCGTCGCTGCGCCGCGACCTGATGTGGGTGGGCCGGGTATCCGGCGTCCATCCCTGGCCGGCGTACGTGCGACTGGTTGTCGAGGACGCACTCGAGGTGTTCGAGCGTCTGCCACCGGAACAGGGCGGCGGGGCCGTCCTGCGCTCCCTCGTCACCGCGCTGCCGGATCTGCGGGACTTCTCGCTGATCGATGACCTGCACGTGGACCTCAAGACGAGGTTCGTCGAGCGCGGTTTCATGCTCGGGCAGTTCTATCCCGGGTGCAAGGAACCGGGGTTGTGGAACAAGGACTACCACCCGCTCGATTCGCCGATCCCCATGATCGTGGTGCGCACCATGATGGCCACCGACTTCCCGTTCCTGTTGGGGCGGCCGGAGTGGATGGCCGCATACGTCAAGAAATTCGCGCCCGGCCTGCCCGCCCATGTGCGGCACGTGGTGGTCGGCCGGTTGACCGCGAGCGCGAACACCGATGTTCCCGCCTACCAGCTGCAATCGGAGCAGGGCAGTGCGGCACTGGGACGTAGAAACGGCAGTCCGGTCCACGCGGGGCCGCGTAAAGCAAGCTGAGACACAAGGGATCGACTTATGACGCACGGACTTTCGGCCGCGCGGGGGATCGACATGCGACAAGACGGGGAGTTCCCGCTTTCGCCCGCACAGCTGGGCATGTGGTACGCACAGCAGCTCGACCCCTCGGTGCCGCTCAACGAGGCGCAGTACATCGAGATGCGCGGTCGGCTGGACGTCGACACGCTCATCGAGGTCGCGCATCGCGCCGCGCTGGAGACCGAATCCGCGCTGCTGCGCTTCGGTGAGCGGGATTCACGTCCGTATCAGGTGGTCGATCCGAGCCTCGACACGACGCTGAGCTACCTGGATCTCAGCGATTCCGCCGACCCGGATGCGGAGGCCATGCGGTGGATGCGCGCGGACCTGTCCGCGCCGGTGGATCTGCTCCATGACCGGCCCGGGATGTCGGTGTTGATTCGCGTCGCACCCGATCGAGTGCTGTGGTACTCGCGCGTGCACCACGTCGTGGTGGACGGATTCGCCACGGTGACGGGTCTGTACCGCGTGGCCGAGCTGTACAACGCTGCGCTGGCGGGCGAGGAACCGAAGCCGAGTTCGGCGGCCGGGCTGCGCGAGATCCACGACGCGGAGATGAGCTACCGGGAGTCGAGCCGGTTCACCGCCGATGCGGAGTACTGGGAGCAGCGCATGGCGGACATGCCGCAGCGATGCAGCCTGGTATCGGGCGCCGCGCCCGCGCACGCGCTCGGGCGCGAACACCGGCATCAGCTGTCCGACGAGATGAAGTCCCGGCTCGACGCCGCGGCGACGCGTTTCGGCGTCGGCGCGCCCGCGCTGGCGATGGCGGCGCTCGCGGTCTACTACGCGCAGGCGACCGGCGCACACGATGTGGTGCTGAGCCTGCCGGTCTCCGGACGCACCACCGCGAAGCTGCGCCGCTCCGGCGGCATGCTGGCCAATGTCGTTCCGCTGCGCGTCACGGTGGGGGAGCGCAGCACCCTCGCCGAGATCGTCGACGCGATCCGGATCGAGGTCTCCGGCGCGCTGCGCCACCAGCGCTACCGGCACGAGGAGATCCGGCAGAGCACGGGCGAGGCCGAGGCGACGGGCGGGCGCGGTCTCGTCGGCCCGGTGGTCAACATCATGCTGTTCCCCGGCGAGGTCCAGTTCACCGGCATCGAGACCAGCCTGCACGTGCTCACCTCGGGCCCGATCGAGGACCTGTTCGTCAACATCTACCAGCACGGCGCGCAGGCGCCGGTCCACCTCGATTTCACCGCCAACCCCGATCTCTACGACGAGGAAGCGCTGGCCCGCCATCACCTGCGGTTCCTGAAGCTGTTCGAGGGTCTGCTGGACGCCGAGCCCGGCACCCCGGTACGGGACATCGAGTACTTCCTCGACGACGAGCTCCCCCTGCGCGCGGGCGTGCGCGGCCCGATGCCGCCCGCGCCCAGGCTGCTGTCCGATGTGCTCGACGAGGGGCTGCGCGCG
>NZ_BDBP01000117.1 GCF_001613045.1 Nocardia lijiangensis NBRC 108240
TGGTGTCGGCGGAGCGGCGGCCGGTGCGGGTGTGGGGGACCGAGGCGGAGCCGTCGGCGCGGGGGGTGGTGCGATCGGAGGTGGTGCGGCGGCGGCTGGGGGTGTGTGCGGCCGATGTGGTGTCCGGGGCCGATCGGCGTGTGGGTTCAGTTGCGGTGCGGTGGTTTTCGGTCGAACGTGTGCCGGTGCGGTTTGCGCGGCTTGTGGTGGAGCGGGTGCCGCGGGAACGCCCGCCGTGGGCGGGGGTTTCCTCGTAAGACGGCGTTTCTGTTGTGGTGTGGCGTCCGCCGGCTTTCGCGCCGGAGTTGGGGTGACGCTTGTCGGATGTCGCTTCCGCAAAGCGGCGGCGTCCGCCGGACACCGCCTCGGCGGCGGCGTGGCGCTCGGTGGACCTCGCGCTTCCGGTGGTGCGGTGTTCGTTCGACTTCGTGCCTGCGGCGGCGCGGTGCCCGTTGGACTTCGCAGCCGCGGCGCGTCGACCGGTGGACTTCCCCTCGGCCTTCGGCTGCTTCGCCGGCGCAGCTCCGGGCAGGGTGATGGGGATGCCCGAGGGGCGACGGGCGCCGGTGATCGCCGCCAGGCGTTTGTCGCCGGGTCTGATCTCGATGCCTTCGATGTCGACCCCGGCCTTGCGGGTCATCTTCTCCACGTCGGTGCGCTCGACCTCGGTGACCAAGGTGACGACGACGCCGTCCTCGCCCGCGCGCGCCGTGCGGCCCGCCCGGTGCAGGTAGGCCTTGGATTCGGCGGGCGGGTCGACGTGCACGACGAGGGAGATGCCGTCCACGTGGATGCCGCGGGCGGCGACGTCGGTGGTGACGAGCACCGGCACGCTGCCGTCGGCGAACGCCGCCAGCGTCCTGGTCCGGTTGTTCTGCGCCTTCCCGCCGTGCAGCGCGCCCGCCGAGATGCCGGAGGCGCGCAGTTGCTTGGCGAGCCGGTCCGCGCCGTGCTTGGTGCGCACGAACAGGATGGTCAGCCCGTCGCGGGATGCGATCTCGGCGACCACGTCGCGCTTGTCGGCCTTGTGCACGTAGAGCAGGTGGTGCGACATGGTGGCGACCGCGGCCGACGGCGGCGCGGTGGAATGCGTGACGGGGGACCGTAGGTAGCGCTTGACCAGCTTGTCCACCTCGCCGTCCAAGGTGGCCGAGAACAGCAGGCGCTGACCGTCTTTCGGCGTCCGGTCGAGCAGCTTGGTGACCTGCGGCAGGAAGCCCATGTCGGCCATGTGGTCGGCTTCGTCCAGCGCGGTGATCTGCACGTCGGACAGGTCGGCCGAGCCCTGGAGGATGAGGTCCTGCAACCGGCCGGGCGTGGCGATGAGCAGGTCGATCCCGCGCGCCAACCGGTCGGCCTGCCGCTTGATCGGCGCGCCGCCCACCACCGAGGTGATGCGCAGGCCGAGGGCGAGCGCGGGCTCGTCGAGTGCGCGCTCGATCTGCGCGGCCAGCTCCCTGGTGGGCACCAGCACCAGTGCGCGCGGCCGTCCGGGCTTGGCGGCGGCGCCCGCGAGGCGCGCCAGCATGGGCAGCCCGAACGCCAGCGTCTTGCCGGAACCGGTCGGGCCGCGGCCGAGCACGTCCTTGCCTGCCAGCGCGTCCGGAACCGTCGCGGATTGGATGGGGAAGGGCGCCTCGATGCCGTCGCGGCGCAGTGCCTGGACGAGCGGAACGGGCAGGCCCAGGTCAGCGAAGGTGACGCTGGGCGCCGCGGCGGCGGGCGAGGGAGTCAAAGGGGTGCAGGCCTTTCGTGTTTCGACGTGCGCGACGCATGATCGGCGCGCGAACGCGCGCGGGGGACCGCGACGTCCAGACAGGGGTAGAGCGAGGGCGACCGGCGTGATCGCCGGATCGACGACGTCAGTGGCGGAACAACCGACTGAGTTCGACCAGCCAGGGTACCGCGACGGCCAATGTGGGAACCACGAGGATGGCGATCGAGCCCAGATAGGCGGCCGATGCCACCCGGAAATCACCGACTCGCCCGCTCAGCCGCTGGATGCGGATCAGCGTGGTCGGCCCGCCCGCGGCCAGCGCGCCTTGCGGCGCGGTCGACTTCGCGCACGCTACCAGGGCCCGCGCGAGCGGCTTGGGTCCGGTGACCTTGACCGCGGAATCGTCGGCGAGCAACTCGATGAGCAGCTTCACCGAGCCGAGCGCGGCCTTGCTGCGCACCACCCGCGGGAACGCCTCGTGCACCGCGGTGAACGCCTCGAGCACCAGATCGTGCCTGGCCCGCAGGTGCGAGCGCTCGTGGCTGACGATGGCGGTGACCTCGGAGCGGTCCAGGTTGGTCAGCGTGCCCGCGCTGAGCACCACCCGCTGGCGCAGGCCGGGCAGGCAGTAGGCGATCGGCTCGGGGGCGGCAAGCACCCGGATGTCGTGCGCGGGGCGGTGCGGGCCGCTCTGGTCGAGCAGGTCGACCAGCATGCGGTGGCGCGCGCGCCGCTTGCGGGTGTGCACGCCGACGCGGATCACCGAGAAGATCAGGCGCGCGCCGATCAGCAGGGTCAGTGCGAAGACGGTGACGTAGGCCAGCCACAGTGGCAGGCCGAGGGCATCGATCTCCCGGGTGGGGGAGGTGGTGGGACGTCCGTCGGCTCCGGGCACCAGCAGTTCGGCGGCGATGGCCAGGCCGGAACCGAAGGCGCTGAGCACGGCGGCGAGCGCGATGGCCTGCCACAGCACGAGCGCCGCGCGCGGTGTCCGGTACGGCCACGTCGCACGACTGAGAAGCGCAGGGGCAGGCCCCGCGAGAAGCAAGGCGAGACCGGCGAAGACCGGCGCGGTTGCATTCATCGACTCAGCTCACTGCGTTGTGGGGCCTGGCGCTCACGGCTTTGTGAGGCCCGGGGGCCGTGTGGCCATCCCCGATACTACTTGGGCGGTGGTTGGTTGCCTTCGGATGCTTCGAGCTTAGCGAGTGCCTCGCGCAGCGCATCCGCTTCGTCGCGTCCGACCTGCTCCACGAAATGCACCAGCGCGGCGGCGCGGCTGCCCGCGGCGTCGGCCTGTTGCAGCGCGTCCACCATGAGCGAGGCGACCAATTCGTCGCGGGAGTGCACGGGCGCGTAGCGATGCGCGCGATCGTCGCGCCGCTGGACCACCAGATTCTTCTTGGCGAGTCGCTGCAACACGGTCATCACCGTGGTGTACGCGAGTTCGCGGCGCGCGGCCAGGGCTTCGTGCACCTGCCGGACGGTTTGCGGTTCGTCGCTCGACCACAACTGGTCCATGACCGCTTTCTCGAGTTCACCCAGTCCTGCCATTCCCCAAGTTTACGGACACAACGACACGAATGCGTACTACACCCTGTCGTAACTGTCCGGTTGCTGTGTGGTATTGGTCATACCTCGCGAACCGGATGGATCACTCCGCCGACGCGCCGGGCAGCACGTGCCGGGTGCCGATCGGGACGATCATCGGCCTGCCGGACACCGGGTCCTCGAGCACCGACGCCTCCAGCCCGAAGACCTCTTTCAGCAGCGCGGCGGTGACGATGTCGGCCGGGCTGCCCTGCGCGACGATCCGTCCGGCGTGCATGACGATCAGCTGATCGCTGTATCGGATGGCCAGGTTCAGATCGTGCAGCACCATCACCACGGTGCGGCCGAGATCGTCGTGCAGCCGGTCGACGAGATCGAGGACCTCGAGCGAATGCGCGAGATCCAGGTAGGTCGTCGGCTCGTCGAGCAGCAGGATGTCGGTGCCCTGCGCCAGGGCCATGGAGATCCAGGCGCGCTGACGCTGACCGCCGGAGAGTTCGTCGAGCGCGCGGTCGGCCAGATCGGCGATGCCGGTCTGCTCGAGCGCGGTCATCACCTCCGTCTCGTCGGCCGCGGACCACTGCCGGATCCAGGACTGGTGCGGATGACGGCCGCGGGCGACGAGATCGGCGACGGTCAGTCCCTCCGGCGCGACCGGCGTCTGCGGCAGCATGCCGACGACGCGCGCGACATCCTTCGTCTTCATCGACGAGATGGCTTTGCCGTCCAACAGGATTCGACCGTCCCGCGGCCGCAGCAGCCGGCCGAGCGAGCGCAGCAGGGTGGACTTGCCGCAGCCGTTGGGGCCGATGACGGTGGTGATCACGCCGGGCGCGATGTCCAGGGTGAGTCCGTCGACGATGACGCGGTCGCCGTAGCCGAGGCTGATGTCCTCGGCGGCCAGCTGGTGCGCTGCGGCGGTGGTGGTGACGGTCATGACAGGGTCGCCTTCCGGTTCATACGCACGAGCAGGTACAGCAGGAACGGTCCGCCGAATCCGGCGGTCACGATGCCGACTGGCAGGTCCACCGGGAACAGCGTCCGTGCGGCCGCATCCGCTCCGACCACCAGGATGGCACCGATCAGGGCCGAACCGATCAGTGGTTCCCCCGGCGTGCGCAGCACTCGCCGCGCGATCTGCGGTCCGGCCAGCGCGACGAACGCGATCGGACCGGCGGCCGCGGTCGCCACCGACGCGGCAACCACCGAGGCGCCGATCAGGATCGCCTGCTGGGTCTGGATCCGCACGCCGAGCGCGCGGGTGGTTTCGGTGCCCAGCCGCAGCGCGGCCAGGGTGCGTGCCGAACCCACCGCGACGAGCGCCACGATCGCCAGTGCCAGCGCCGCGGGCACCAGCTGGTTGCGATTCGCGCCGTTGAGCGATCCGGTCAGCCACAGCTGCGCGCGATGGGCGTCCTGCCAGGTCCCGCGGGTGAGCATCCAGTTGATGCCCGCCATGAGCAGCGCGTTGACGCCGATGCCGATGAGCACCAGCCGCAGACCGGTCGCACCGAATTCGCCGGTGGCGGCGCGGCCGAGCGCCAGCGCGTAGATCGTCACGGCGGTGAGCAGCCCGCAGACCAGCGCGGCCAGCGGCGCGCCGAAGGTGGCCGCGAAGCCCGTCGTGGCGCCGCCGGTCGCGACGAGCACCGACACCGCGCCCAGGCTGGCGCCGGTGGTGATGCCGAGCATGTCCGGGCTGGCCAGCGGGTTGTGCAGGATCGACTGGGTGATCGCGCCCGCCAAGCCGAGCGCCGCGCCGACGACGAGGCCGGTGAGCGCGCGTGGCAGCCGCGCGTCCAGCACGATGTAGCGCTGTGATCGGCTCCCGCCGCCAGAGAGCACGTCGAGGACCCGCCCGATCGGAATGTGCGTGTCGCCCACGGCGATGTCCACGCAGAACAGCGCGAACGCCAGCGCGGCGAGCGCGAGCACGATCGCGACCATGACCGGTCGCAACACCAGTGACACCGGACCGAGCCGCAGGGCGGGCCGCACCCGGCGCAGTCCGGCCGAATCGGGCTGCCTGCCCGCGGTTTTCACATCGACGTTCACCATGTCCTCCCGGCGGGCGCGGAGGCGAAGTGGCCGAGTCTCACAGGTTCACCAGCTTTCGACGGCGCACGAGCGCGATGAAGAAGGGTGCGCCGGCGGTGGCCAGCATCACGCCGACCTGAAGCTCGCCCGGCCGCGCGACGAGCCTGCCCGCGATGTCGGCGATCAGCAGCATCAGCGCGCCGATCACCCCCGAATACGGCACCAGCCAGCGGAAGTCGGGCCCGGTGACGATCCGGGCCAGGTGCGGGACGATGAGGCCGAGGAAGGCGATCGGCCCGACGGCGGCGGTCGCGGCGCCGCACAGCAGCACCACCGCGGTGAGTCCGAGGGCGCGGCTGCGGCCGATGTGCACGCCCAGCCCGCGCGCCACCTCGTCGCCGAGGGTGAGCAGGTTGAGTCCCGGCGCGGCCGCGACGGCGAGCGCCAGCCCGATCACCAAGAACGGCAGCACCTGCCAGAACACCTGGGCGTCGCGCCCGGCGACGGCGCCGACCACCCAGAAGCGGTAGGTGTCCAGCGCCGCGGGGTCCAGTAGCACAATGGCATTCGTCATCGCCTGGAGGAACGCGGTGAGCGCCGCGCCCGCGAGCACCAGGCTGAGCGGACTGGCCTTGCCGCCGCCGAGGGACGAGAACCCGAAGACGGCGAGACCGGTGAGCAGTGCTCCGGCGAAGGAGAACCAGATGTACTGCTCCGGCATGGTAAAGCCGAAAAGGTACATGCTCAGCGCCGCGAGAAACGCGGCGCCCGAATTGAGTCCGAGCAGGCCCGCGTCGGCGAGCGGGTTGCGGGTGTAGCCCTGGATCAGCGCGCCGGTGATGCCGAGCGCCAGGCCGGTGACGACCGCGAGCGCCGTGCGCGGCAGCCGCAGCGACCGCACGATCTGCTCCTCCACGGTCTGCGCCGGGCAGCTGAACGGCCCGCCCGGGCAGGTCAGCGCGTCGCGTACGGCGTCGAAGACGGTGCCGGGCGCGAGCGATCGGGAGCCGAGGGCGACGCTGGCCATTCCGGCGAGCAGGAGCAGCGCGAACAAGAGGACGAGGCCGGTCAGGCGACGCCGCCTCATGGTGCCAAGGGGTGTCACGGCGCGGAACGACTCCTGACTCGATGTGGTGCTGACTTCACGGTGGCGCTGGCTCACAGTGCCCTGGGCTTGCCAGGTTGGGTAAGCCTAACCTATCTTCCGAACTCGACTTCTATGAGGAGCCGACCCCGAGGAGGTTCGATGCTCGAGCCAATGACAACCCGCCAGGCCACCCGCGACGCCGAGGTGGCGTTCGCTCGCACCTGCACCCGGCTGCGGGCATTGCAGCCGGACCATCCGCGAGTGTATGCCGTTGCCGCGATGGTAGATCAGGGCAAACGCCGGTGGTGGAAGCTGTCGGAAGGCCTGCGCGAGGGCCGCATCGAGCTGATGTACCGCCGCCACGCCGCCGAGATGATCAGCGCCGACACCGCCGCGGAGGTGGTCGCGACCGCGCTCATCCACGCGGTGATCGGGCGGGTGGCCGCTCTGCTCGTCGCCGAGGGCAAGGCTTGGGATCCCGGCCTGGAAAACCTGTGGGTGCACCACGACAACGACGGCGGCATCGACTGGGCTGGCTTGGAGGACACCACGATCCGGGTGATCGACGGTGAACGCTCCGCCGGGCTGCCCGGTGTCGTGACGCTGCCCTGCGAGCGCGCCATGTTCGTCTGGCTGGCCCACCGCTGCGAGCCCTCGCTGACGCTGATCCAGCACGGACTCGCCCGGTGTGCGGGGCTGAGCGCGCGGCGGTTCTGGTCGCTGGTCGGCGAATCCCTCGTCGGCGCGGCGACCTACGTGCCGGAGCTGGCCCGCACCGACGCCGGGGACGGCGCCCGGCGCGGCCAGGGACTGCTGCTCGCGCTGGAGGAGCGCGGCCTGCCGGTCCGGCGCGCCACCTGTCTGGTTCGCTGAGTCCACCGTCGTTCGCCGCGAGTCTGTTTCGTCGTCACCTGGGGCATGTACCGTGCGCGCTGGTGAACCGCAGCCGATGCTGACGCGGCGCTGAGGGGAAGCGATGAGCACGCAGCTGATGATCGTGGAGGACGACGACCGGGTACGCACCGCCCTGCGGCTGGCGATGGAGGACGAGGGCTACGACGTCGCCGAAGCGGAGGCCGCGGAGACCGCGCTGGATCATCTGCGCGACAACGGCGCACCGGACGTGATGATCATCGACCTGATGCTCGGCGGCATGGACGGCTTCACCTGCATCCGGGAGATCCGCCGTGACCACCAGGTGCCGATCATCGTGGTCAGCGCCCGCGACGACACCCACGACGTGGTGGCCGCCCTGGAGGCGGGCGCCGACGATTTCGTCACCAAGCCGTTCGAGGTCAAGGAGATCACCGCCCGGATGCGGGCGCTGCGGCGGCGCGCAGGCCTGACCGCCGAACGTGATGCGCCGCAAGACATCGTGCTGGATGCCGGTCGCCGCCTTGTGCTTTCGCCGCAGCGCGGCACCGTCCGCTGCGGCGGGGACGACCTGCACCTCACGTTGACCGAGTTCCGGTTGCTCTGCGAGCTGGCCGAGAATCCGGGCTTCGTGCTGAGCCGCGCCGTGCTGCTGGACCGGGTGTGGGACCGCGGCTTCTTCGGCGACGAGCGAATCGTCGACGTGCACCTGCGGCGGCTGCGCACCAAGGTCGAGTGCGACCCGTCCGACCCGCGTCTCGTCGTCACCGTGCGCGGCCTCGGCTATCGCCTCGATGTCCAGGAGTGATCGCCGGTCCGTGCTGGTCCCGCTGCGGAGTCTGCGCGGGCGCGTGGTCTTCGCCTTCGCGTCGAGCGCGAGCCTGGTCGCCTTGGTCCTGGTGGCATTGGTGTTCATGATCGGGCGCGATTACATGGAATCTCAGCGCGTGCGCGCGGTGGAACGCGGCGCCGAGGCGCACGCCGAGATGCTGGGCGCACTGCTCGAACAACCCGGCGCGTCCGGCGCCGCCGCCCTCGGCGCGCTGAACCCGCCCGCAGGCACCGTGGTGCTGCTGCGATGGAACTCCGAATGGTTCAGCAGCGACCCGGCTTTCGACTCCGACCCCGCGGTGATGCTGCCGCAGGGGCACGGCAGGCGCGGCCCCGGCCCCACCGAACGGGTCACCCTGGACGGGCGATCGTACCTGCGCACCGGGGTGGCGCTCGGCGAAAAGGGCGGCGTGCTCTACGAATTCGCGCCGCTGGCCGAACTCGAGGCGACTCTGCGCATGCTGCGCAACGTGCTGATCGTCTGCGGGCTCGCCGCGGTCGCGATCGGCGCGGCACTGGGCGTGTGGGCCAGCAGGCACGCGCTGAAGCCGCTGCGCCAAGTGGCCAGGACCGCGGCGCGCATCGCCGCGGGCGAGCACGAGATCCGGCTGCCGAGCTCGCGCGACCGGGATCTGTCGACCACGGTGGACGCCTTCAACGCCATGGTCGACGCACTGCAGCGGCGCATCGAACGAGAACGCAGGCTGGTCTCCGACATCGGGCACGAGTTGCGCACCCCGCTGACCACACTGACCACCGGCGTCGCCGTGCTGAACAGGCACACCGAGGAGCTGCCCGAGCGGTCGCGTCAGGCCTTGGGTCTGGTGAACGCCGAACTCGACCACCTGCGGCGGCTGCTCGAGGATCTGCTCGCGCTGGCCAGGGCGGAGGCGGGCATCCACCGCTCGGATCTGGAACCGCTCTCGCTCGCGGACCTGCTGGCCAACACCCTGGCGGCGCGCACGGACGACACCGCGCTGCTGGACGTCGAGGCCGACGTCGTCGTGCAGGGCCGCAAGATCGAGCTGGAGCGTGCGGTGGCGAATCTGCTGGAGAACGCGGACCGGCACGGCAAGGGTGTGGTCGCGGTGCGCGTCGGCAAGGAGGGGCTGCGCGCCGTGCTCACCGTCGACGACGCGGGTCCCGGTGTCCCGGAAGCCGACCGGGAGCGCATCTTCGAGCGTTTCGCGACCGTTCGCACGGGCAGGCGCTCGACGGCGGGCACCGGCATCGGGCTCGCCCTCGTCGCCGAGACGGTGGCCGCGCATCGCGGCAGTATCGCCTGTCTGGAGCGGCCAGGAGGCGGCGCACGCTTCGTGGTGTGGCTGCCCGCGGCGGCAGCGCGCCCCAACGACCGGGGCCCTGCGTGGTGACGCCGGGCCCCGATGCTGCGCGTGGCGGAATCAGCCGATGCTGAAGGGCTGGCCCCACAGCGTGATCACCGACAGGGCGTTGGTGGTCTCGACCTTCACCTTGACGAACGAGCGCGCCTGCGCGTACCCGCCGCAGCCGGTGAGGCCGATGGTCTGGTCCGCCCAGGTGACGCTGCCGCTGGTGCCCTTGAACTTGTTGCGCCGCTCGTGCGACTCGTTGCCGAAGTCGTCGGCCTCCTCGATGTCGAGGACGTAGAACGACTTGGCCTGGCCGGGGCCGAGCGAGAGTTCGCCGCCGCTCTCGGCGCCGACGTTCCCCTCCACCTGGTCCCCGCTCCAGTCGAGCTCGCCGGTGACGCCGCCCTCGACACCGCCGCCGTCGATGTTGACCTGGCAGCCGACAACGTAGCCCGGGTAGATCTTGCCGCCCTTGGCATTCGAGCCGGACAGCTCGACCTGCGCGCTGGCCGACACCCAGGCGTTGCGGTGCACGGGGGTCGAGCCGAGCGACGGGCTGATCGTGGCGGACTCGCCGACCAGGCGCGCCGTGACGACGGTGCCGTCGGACAGGGTCTTGGTGAGCTGGCCGCCCGGCAGCGGCACGAAGGTGTCGGCGTGCGCGGCGCCGGTGGAGAACAGGCCCATCGCGAGAGTGGCCGCGGCTCCGAGGCCCGCCGCTCGTGCGATGCTCTTGCGATCGATCATGGTGGTGTTGCCCCTCTAGGGTTGAAGTCGCTTCGGCGCGAGTGTGTTTCGTGGACCGCTGCCGGAATCAGCCGATGCTGAACGGCATCCCGTAGAGGGTGGTCTTGGAGTAGTGGTCGCCGATGATCTCGACGACGGTGTAGGCGCGTGCCTGGGCGTAGCCCGCGCAGCCCTGGATCTCGATCTCCACGTCCTGGTACTCGACCGAGTACACGCCCGGCTTCAGGATGTCCTTGTAGTCGATCTGCACGAACTTCACCTGGCCGGGGCCGAGCTCGAGGCCGATCGAGCCGCCGAGGCTGCCGCCGCTGAGATCGATGCCGCCGGAGACGCCCGCGCTGATCGCGTCGTCACCGATGCTCACCTGGCAGCCGACGATGTAGCCGGTGCTCAGCTGGGAGGCGCCGTGCGTCGAGGAGTTGTTGGTGCCCGGCCCGTTGGCGGGACCGTTGTTGGGGCCGACCTGACCCTCCGGGGTGACCGTGACGTCCGCGACGACGGCGCCCGAGACCCACGCGACCCGGCCCGCGCCGTTGGCAGCCAGCGAGGGCGAGATCACCGCGCGCTCACCGGTCCTGGTGATCGTGACGCCCGGCCCTACCCGCTCCCCGTTCGGCAGCGGGACGAAGGCGTCCGCATCGGCGGCACCGGTGGACAGCAGGCCCATGACAACGGCCGCGGCGGCGCCGGCGCCGGCGATGCGGCCGCCGCTGCGCAGACCGCTGGAGCGATTGGTGCTCATACTTCCCCTCATCAGTTCGAACGATGCGCCCCGCGGTTCGAGGCGGAACTGCCTCCCTGAGGCAGTTCCGAGCTTGACGAGTTGCGTTGTCCGCCTGATGAACCGTCGTCGTCCGCACCGATGAACGCTCCCCGACAGTCGTGTGGCCAGTTCTTTGCGATCGTGTGTCGACGGCCGACACGAAGTCGACATATGCTGCGGCAGAAGGGGGTTCGCGCGCGATGAAGGGAAATCGGCGGCGCCGGTGAGAAAGAAGCGACGGGCTCCACGCGATGACGTGGAGCCCGCCGCGGCAGTGGATCGGGGTCACCGCAGCCCTCGGGACTCGCTCGATCCTGACGCCGAGATTAGTATAGGTCAGGCTTACCTAACTTGGCAACAGGATGTTGCTCGCGGCGTGTCTTGTGACATTTTTCGCCCTCCGCGGTCCTGGCGTGTCGAACCGGCACGGTCCTACTCTTTCGCCCGACACGAATCGCGAGATCCCCTGGCCCAAGGGGATATTCGTCGCAAACCGTACAGACCGGCGCGTCGGCCACGGCCGAGTACCGATCCGTCCGGACGTGTCGGGATCGTGTGTGCCAATGCTGAGGAGCTGCCCCGCTTTGTCCGTTCACCGTTCGTTCCGGTCGCGCTCGCTCGCCGCGCTGTTCACCGCGACCGCCTTGCTCGCCGCACTCTCGTGCAGCACCGAACAGCCCGGGTTGCGCAGTCACGCCGAGAGCCCGGCCCCGCATGTCCCCGCGCACTGGGACTACGACGCGGAGGGGCCCGATCACTGGGCCGACCTGGACCGCGACTACCTGGCCTGCCGCAGCGGCCACGAGCAGTCGCCGGTCGACCTGGCCGGGTCCGCCCGGCTCGACCCGGCCGACCACATCGACGTCGACTACCGGCCGATACCCGGGGTCCGGCTGGTCAACAACGGGCATACCGTCCAGGCCGAGGTGCCCGTGGGCAGCGGCAACCGCATCCTGATCGCGGGCGAGCCCTACGACCTGCTCCAGTTCCACTTCCATCTGCCCGGCGAGCACACCATCGACGGGCGCGGTGCCGCGATGGAGTTGCACTTGGTGCACAAGAACGCCGCGGGGCGGCTCGCCGTTCTCGGCGTGCTGATGGAGACGGGTGCGCAATCCTCGGTCTTCGGCCCCCTCCTTGCCGCCGCGCCGAGGGCCGCGGACGCCGCCGTCGACTTCGGCGCACCGCTGGATCCGTCGGCGTTCCTGCCCGCCGTCCGAGACCAGTTCCGCTACAACGGTTCGCTCACCACGCCGCCGTGCAGTGAGGGCGTGTCGTGGACGGTGCTGAGCGCGCCGGTGGCGGTCGCGGCGGACGAGGTCGAGCTCTATCGCGGGCTGTTCGCGCACAGCAACCGGCCGATCCAGCCGCTGAACGGCCGGACCATCACGCTGGCCGGGAACTGAACCCGCTGCGCCCTGCGGTTTCGTGTGGTGTAAAGCTGAGGCCATGACGCAACAGGAGATCGAGGCCGTGCGTTCGCTGGCCGATGTCACGCCGGAGATGATGAACAAGGTCAGCGAGGGCACCTTCTCGGACCTGATCGGCCTGCGCTTCACCGAGCTCAGCGGGGAGCGGGTTCGTGGCGAGTGGATCGTCAAGCCGCACCTCTATCAGCCCGCGGGCATCCAGAACGGCGGCGTGTACTGCACCGTCGTCGAGACGCTCGCCAGCGTCGGCGGCGGCGCCTGGTACGGCGAGCGCGGCACCGTCGTCGGCGTGAACAACAACACCGACTTCCTGCGCGCCGTGCGTGAAGGCACCCTTTACGGCGAGGCGACACCGGTGCACCAGGGTCGCACTCAGCAGCTGTGGCAGGTCGTGATCACCGACGAGGAGCAGCGGGTGGTGGCCCGCGGTCAGGTCCGGCTGCAGAACCTGCCCAAGCGCGACTGAGCCCGCGCCGTCGGGCGGCGGCGCGGGATCGGGCGTGTCAGAATGGCCGTCACCCGTCCACCGACCGGTGAGGAGCCTCGATGCGACTGTCGCCGCACGAGCAGGAGCGCCTGTTGCTGAGCTATGCGGCCGAACTGGCCCGGCGCAGGCAGGCCCGCGGGTTGAAGCTCAACCATCCCGAGGCGGTCGCCCTCATCACCGATCACGTGCTCGAGGGCGCGCGCGACGGCCGTACCGTCGCCGAGCTGATGTCGTCCGGGCGCACCGTGCTGCACCGCGACGACGTGATGGCGGGCGTGCCGGAGATGATCCACGACGTGCAGGTGGAGGCGACCTTCCCGGACGGCACCAAGCTCGTCACCGTCCACCACCCGATCGCCTAGGCGGCCCGCGTGATTCCTGGCGAATACTTCTGCGCCGAGGGCGTGATCGCACTGAACGCGGGCCGCGACCGCATCACGCTCGAGGTGGTGAACACCGGCGACCGTCCCGTCCAGGTCGGCAGTCACGTGCATTTCCCGCAGGCCAACGCCGCGCTCGACTTCGACCGCGCCGCCGCGCACGGGCGGCGGCTGGACATACCGGCGGGCACCGCTGTGCGCTTCGAACCCGGTCTCGGCCAACTAGTTTCGCTCGTTGCGCTCGGCGGGAACCGTGAGGTGCACGGCATCGGCCTGACGCCGCCGGGATCGCTGGACGCGCCACGGACCGCTGAGGGGGCGCTGTGACCGAGCTGAGCAGGGCACGCTACGCGGAACTGTTCGGGCCGACCACCGGCGACCGAATCCGCCTCGCCGACACCGATCTTCTCGTCGAGATCACCGAAGACCGTTGCGGCGGACCGGGTCTCGCGGGCGACGAGGCCGTCTTCGGCGGCGGCAAGGTGCTGCGCGAATCCATGGGCCAGTCCCGCGCGACCCGCGCCGAAGGCACGCCGGACACCGTCGTCACCGGCGCGGTGATCATCGACCACTGGGGAATCGTCAAGGCCGACATCGGCATTCGAGACGGTCGCATCTGCGGCATCGGCAAGGCGGGCAACCCCGACATCATGTCGGGCGTGCACCCCGCCCTCGTGGTGGGACCGTCCACCGAGATCATCGCGGGCAACGGCCGTCTCGTCACCGCGGGCGCCATCGACTGCCACGTGCACTTCATCTGCCCGCAGCTGATGGACGAGGCGCTGGGCGGCGGCATCACCACGCTCATCGGCGGCGGCACCGGACCCGCCGAGGGGTCCAAGGCGACCACCGTCACCCCCGGGGCCTGGCATCTGGCCCGCATGCTGGAGGCCACCGACCACTGGCCGCTGAACATCGCGCTGCTCGGCAAGGGCAACACCGTCGGCGAAGAAGCCATGTGGGAGCAATTGCGCGCGGGCGCATCGGGTTTCAAGCTGCACGAGGACTGGGGATCGACACCGGCGGCGATCGACGCCTGCCTGCGGGTCGCGGACGCCTCGGGCGTGCAGGTCGCGCTGCATTCGGACACGTTGAACGAGGCCGGTTTCGTCGAGGACACCCTCGCCGCCATCGCCGGACGCGGCATCCACGCCTATCACACCGAGGGGGCGGGCGGTGGGCACGCGCCCGACATCATCACCGTCGCTTCCCATCCCAATGTGCTGCCGAGTTCGACGAATCCCACCCGGCCGCACACGGTCAACACGCTCGACGAGCACCTGGACATGCTCATGGTGTGCCATCACCTGAGCCCGTCGATCCCGGAGGATCTGGCGTTCGCGGAGAGCCGAATTCGCCCGTCCACCATCGCCGCCGAGGATCTGCTGCACGATCTCGGCGCCATCTCCATGATCGGCAGCGATTCGCAGGCGATGGGACGGATCGGCGAGGTGGTGATGCGCACCTGGCAGACCGCGCACGTCATGAAGCGCCGTCGCGGGCCGCTGCCCGGCGACGGCGCCGCCGACAACGCCAGGGTGCGCCGCTACGTCGCCAAATACACGATCTGTCCCGCCGTCGCGCACGGTCTGGACCACGAGATCGGCTCGGTCGAGGTCGGCAAGCTCGCCGACCTCGTGCTGTGGGACCCGGCGTTCTTCGGTGTGCGCCCACACGCCGTGCTCAAGGGCGGCGCGATCGCGTGGGCGGCGATGGGCGACGCCAACGCCTCCATTCCCACGCCGCAGCCGGTATTCCCGCGCCCGATGTTCGGCGCGGCCGCACCGGTCGCCGCCGCCACCTCGCTGCACTTCGTCTCCGAGCAGGCTGTCGAATCCGGTCTGGCGAATCGTCTGGCGGTGCGCCGAAAGCTGGTGCCCGTCAAGAACGTTCGCCGGCTGACGAAGTCCGACATGCCGCTCAACGACGCGATGCCGCGCATCGAGGTGGAGCCGGACACCTTCACCGTGCGGGTCGACGGCGAGGTGTGGGCCGAGCAGCCCGCGACGGAACTGCCCATGGCCCAGCGGTATTTCCTCTTCTGACCGGCCTCAGGCGCCGAACGACATGATCGCGAAAGCCGCACCGGCGGGATCGGCGAGCGCGGCGACACGGGACGGGCCGGGCATGTCCTGCGGTTCGGCGAGCAGTTTGCCGCCCAGTTCCGTGGCGCGGGTGACCACGGCGTCGGCGTCGGCGACACGGACGGTCGTCGACCAGAAGGGCGCGGGCTCGCCGGGCTGGGCGTGGTGGGCGCCGCCGAACTCGTGCCCGCCCGAGCCGGGAGAGAGGGCCTGGTACGGGTTTTCGGCCGCGGTCTCCCACGCGGCGTTGGTGTGCTTCCAGCCGAAGACCGCGGCGTAGTGCGCCATGGCGTCGGCGGGAGCGCCCGGCGCGGCGTACTCCACCCAGCACGGGCCGTTGATCGCGCCCCAGTTCTGGGTGCCGGGATGCGTGATCAGTTGCGCGATCGCATAGGTCGCGCCCGCCGGATCGGTCAGCACCGCGAAGGTCAGCTGCCCGAAGACGTCCATCGGTTCGCAGAAGACGGTCGCGCCCGCGTCCCGCGCGGCGGCGACGGTGGCCGCGGCGTCGGACACCGCGAAATAGGGCGTCCAAGCCGCCGGAACGGTGCTGCCGTCCGGTGCCGTGGCAGGCGCGATGCCCGCCACCTGCGCGTCGCCTTGGCGCAGCAGGGTGTAGTGGCCCGCCTCGGGACCCAGATCCTCGGCGGTCCAGCCGAACAGGGCGGTGTAGAACTCGGCCGCGGCGGGGATGTCGGGAGCGGTGACATCGAACCAGCAGGGGGCGCCCGTGGCGTATGCAGCGTGCATGGTGATCTCCTCGACGTGTCGTTGACGTACACCGATACCGACGGCATCCGGCCCGGAAAATCATCGCGCCCCGCACCGCGCGCCCCGTGGCGGCGCGCTCTGCCCGGGCTGGGTAAGGTGCTGCGAGCACACTCCGGGGGTGGATTCCGTTCGCGCCCGGCCGACCGAATTGTCACTGCGTGGAAGGGGACGCGAGTGCTGGGCGACGATCCGAACCGAGCCGCCGACGAATTGGCCCGGTGGGCCGAGAAACTGCAACACACGGCGCAGAAGTACCAGGACCTGCAGGGCCGGATGGAGGCCATCGCGGTCACCGAGAACTCGGCCGACAACCGGATCAGCGTGACGGTGGACGCCAACGGCGTCACCACCGGCATCACCCTTGCCGCGGCCACCCGCGGTATGGATCCCGCCGCCGTCGCCGCCGAACTCATGGCCTGCACCCGCCGCGCCCAGGCCCGCCTGCGCAACCAGGTCACCGACCTCGTCCACAGCATGGTCGGCGACGACGGCGCGGGCCAGGCCATCGTCGGCCAGTACGCCGCGCGCTTCCCGGACCCCGAACCCGTCGCGCCCGCCCCCGCCGAGCCGGTGTACACGCCGCCCGCCGCCTACACCCCGCCCGCGCCCGCGCAGCCGCCGCAGGGCACCCGCAAGCCCGACCGCGATCGGACCGTCGTGCCGGACGAGCCGGACGAGGACGACCTCTACTACCGCCGCAAGTCCTGGCTGGAGTGAGCTCGCCGGAACTCCGGATGGAACCGAAAGCGCCGATGCCGCGTCCTAGTCAATGGGGCCGTCGGCTGCGGCCGGCACGGACACGGCAAGTGAAGGGACGTCGATGGGCAATTCCGGTGATATCTCGGTCGATCCCGGCGGGATGCGCGACCACGCCGCGAAGGTGGACGCCGCGATCGAGGGGCTTCCGATGGCGCGGGAGGCGGCCGAGTATCTCGCGCACGCCGACGACGGGTACGGAGAATTGGTGGGTCCCTACGCGCGTTCCATCCTGAACCCGTTGCACGACCGCATCACCGAGCGCCTGCGCACCGTCACCGAGGATGCCGAGAACCTGCCGCCGAAGCTGCGATTCGCCGCGGACTCGTTCCAGAACCTGGACGAAGGCCGCAAGAACGAGACGGACCGGCAGCGCGAGCAGATCGAACAGAAGGTGTAGGGGATGGGCTTCGACGACAGCAAGGCGCCCGAAGGAAACGAGCTGCTCGAGGAGGGCGTCGACCACCGCAACGAGTACTACCAGGAAGACGTTTCGTTCCTGCGCAACGTGGGCCTTCCGACCGGTGGGGACGGCAAGGCCGTGGACCCGAACGCGGGCGTCCTCGCGGGCACTCCGATCGGTGACCTCTTCGAGGGCGGTCACAAAGTCTTCGCCGGGTTGACAGGCGATGCGGGCAACAGCTACGCGGGCGTGATGCAGGTCTGGGCAGGCGCCAGCGCCGTGGCGGACGCGGCCAAGATCGGGCAGGACATCGCCAAGGGCATCACCCTCGCCAAGTTCGATCCCTTCAACTATGTCGGCTCGATGCTGATGGGCTGGATGCTCGAACACGTCGAACCGATGCGGAAGACGCTGGATTCGCTGGCGGGCAACCCGGGCATGGTCACCGCGTACTCCGAATCCTGGTCCGCCACATCGGCGAAGCTGGCCGAGGTCGCCGCCACCTGGAAGAAGGAAGTCACCGAGGGCACGGCCGCCTGGGTCGGCGCCACCGCCGACGCCTACCGGACCAAGGCCGACGCGGTGATCGCCGAGATCGCCGCCCAAGCCGCGCTCGCCGACCTGCTGAGCCGGGTGAACGAGAAGATGTCGAAGGTGGTCGAGGGCGTGCGCGGCATCATCACCGAGATCCTCAACTCGCTGGCGGGCATGCTGGTCGAGATCGCCGCCATCCTCATCGCCACCGCGGGCACGGCCTCACCGGCTCTGATCGCCCGCGCCGTCTTCGGCATCTCCACCGCCACCATGACCGTTTCGCAGATGGTGCTGAAGATGGCCACGTCCCTCATCAGTCTTGGTGCGCTGCTGCGCAACCTGGTGCAGATGGTCGTGGGGGTCACCGGCATCGAGAACGAGCTGGCCTCGGCCGGGGTGTAGTCCGCGGTCAGCCCGCGAACCCGGACGCGCGTATCGCCGCCACGACGACGTCGGCGACGCCGCGCATGCCCGTCAAAGTCGGGTGATAGGGGACCAGGGTCTCGGTGGCCAGAATCGGATCGAACCAGCGGACGCCCTCCGGTGCGCACATGTCGTGGCCCGCAGACGGGGTACGGGTGTCGATATAGGTGGCGCCGTATTCGGCTGCGGCGCTGGCGACCACGGAGTTCAACCGGTCGAACGCGCGCTGCACGACGGCGGCGTCCTCGGGGCGAAGGCCGACCAGCGCGGGGCAGCCCCCGTCGCGGACATACTGCGGCCAGCCATCGACGAACACCTTCGCGTTCGGGGCGAGCATCGTAATCCGGTGCAACGCCGCGGAATACGCTGCCGAGATCCCGTCGATCGCGGGATCCCACGACGGGTCGGCGCACCGGCCGCCGCGCAGCCCGGCCAGGTGGCAGGCGATCACGAACCTGGTCATTTCGGTGTCGTTCGCGCCGATATGCACGGTCACCAGCCGGGTGTTCGGGCCGAGCCCGTCGAATTGCGGTGCGATGCCCGGTCTTTGGTCGGTGGTCAGGTGCGGAATGCGGGCGCCGCTGCAAGTGCGGTCGTCGAGCCGGAGGCCGAGGTCGGCGGCGACCAGCTTGGGCGTGTTCGCGGTGGAGCGTACGCACGGGAGCGGAGCGCTCGGGTCGAACCGCTGCACGCCCGTGGTCGCCGCGCCGGAATCGCCCAGCGCCACATACTCGGCGCCGCCGTCGGCGGGCGCGGCGGCGGCCGGGGCGTGCAGCGCGGCCGCGAAGAGAGTGAGGAGGCCCGCGGCGACTGCGATGGCGCGCGTGCGGTTCCGGACGGTTGTCATGGTCGGTGGTGCTCCGGTTCGGTCGGGTCGGTCGATCACGGCCAAAGTGAGACGCACTGGTCTCTGTTTGTGGGCAAACTTTACGTGGCCTGGACCTCGGGCGACCGCTTTTCGGCAACTTCGGGTGGCAGACTTTCAGGCATGACGACTTCTGATTGGGCCGACGTAGACGCCTATCTCGTGGACAATCTGGTGCGAGATCCCGATACCGTCGCCGCGCTCGCGGCGAACGCGGCGGCGGGACTGCCCGCCATCGATGTGTCTGCGGCGCAAGGGAAGTTCCTGTCGCTGCTGGCCCGGTCGACGGGCGCGCGGCGGGTGCTCGAGATCGGCACGCTCGGCGGGTTCAGCACGATCTGGCTTGCCCGGGCGGTGGGGAAGTCGGGTCGCGTGATCACCCTCGAATTCGAGCCGCGGCACGCGGAGGTGGCGCGCGCGAACGTCGACGAGGCGGGCGTGGGCGACTGGGTCGACATCCGGGTGGGCGCGGCGCTGGAGAGCCTGCCGGTGCTCGAGGCCGAGGAGTCCGAGCCGTTCGATCTGGTGTTCATCGATGCCGACAAAGTGAACAACTCGAACTACGTGCGCTGGGCGCTGCGGTTGACCCGGCCCGGATCGGTGATCATCGTCGACAACGTGGTGCGCGCGGGCGCGGTGGCGGACGGCGGGTCGGACGATCCGATGGTGCAGGCGAGCCGCGAGCTGGTCGAAATGCTTTCGGCCGAACCGCGTCTGGATGCGACGGTGCTGCAGACCGTCGGCGCGAAGGGATGGGACGGTTTCGCCTACGCCGTCGTGAACGACTAGCCGGTCAGTAGTCCGTCGAGGTGAGACGCCACGCGTCGCGCCCGACCATGTCGAGCACCAGCGCGGCGATGTTCCACGCGTCGTCTTCGCCGCGATGGTGGCGGCCCTCCAGTGGCAGTCCCGCGATCCGCAAGGCTCCCGCCATGCCCTGCCGCCGCTCGAGCTCGTAGGCCTCCGAGAACACCAGCTTGGCGTTGGTGTGCCGCCGTCCGAACGGATACGTGACGCCGGTCATGGCGCACTGGCTCGCGAACTGCTTGCGGTCGTAGTCGCCCCAGCTGGCCCATGCTCGCGTCCCGGCATCGTGCTCGGTGGCGAGGATCCGACAGGCCTCGGCGAACGAGACGCCGGTGTCGACCTCGGCCTGGGTGAGTCCGGTGAGTTCGGTGCAGAACTCGCTGACCGACGAGCGCTCGGGCCGAACCAGAATGCGGTGCTTCCCGATTCGCTCCCGAGTCGCGAGATCGACCACGGTCAGGCCGATCTCGATGATCTCGCTCACGGCGCCCGCCGGAGCGCGACCCGGCCAGCACGTCGCCTCGACATCGACGACGTTGAGCAGCCCCGCATTTTCGTTCATCTGCCGACAGTAGGTCGCGACGCCCGCGTGCCTCCACCGAATTTCCGCGGACGTCGACCGCCTACCGTGCTGTGCCCCCAGGTCAGGGAATCAACACGACTTTGCCCATGGTGGCGCGGGTTTCGATGGCACGGTGCGCGCCGGAGGCGTCGGCGAGCGGGAAGCGGTGGACGGCGGGGCGCAGCCGCCCGGAGGCCGCCTCCGCCATGGCGCGGTCCTCGAGGACGCGGATGTCGCCGCCGACCCGCCGCAGCATCGGCGGTCCGAGCACGACCTGCGAGGTGATGCCGCGTTCGGCGAGCTCGTCGTCGGTGAAAGTCAGCGCCTGGCCGTCGTTCGGACCCTTCCCGGCGAAGCCGTACACCAGGTGGCTGCCGCCCTTGGCGAGCAGATCGACCGCGGCCCTGGCGGTGTCGCCGCCGACGGCATCGAAGACGACTGTCGCGCCACGCTCGCCGAGGCCGTCGCGCACTCGGTCGGGCCAGTCGGGCCGCAGGTAGTCGACGGCGATGTCGGCGCCGTTGCCTGTCACCCTGGCCACCTTCTCGGGTCCGCCCGCGAGTCCGATCACCGTGGCGCCGTGAGCTTTCAGGTACTGCACCAGCAGGGTCCCGATGCCGCCCGCCGCCGCGGTCACGACCGCGACGGCCTCCGGGCCGACCTCGGCGAATTGCAGGATGCCCAGGGTGGTGCGCCCGGTGCCGATCATCGCGACCGCCTCGGCCGGATCGAGGTTCTCCGGAATCTCTTGCAGCCGAGCGACATCCGCGACCGCGAGTGCTGCGTAGCCGCCGGGCGCCGTGCCGAGATGAGCGACCACCTGCTTCCCGATCCAGTCCGGGTCGACGTCCGCACCGACGCGATCGACGGTGCCCGCGACCTCACGGCCGGGTACGGTCGGCAACTCCGGCAGCGGAAACGGTCCCGGCATGCCCTGGCGCAGCGCGGTGTCGACGACGTGCACCCCGGCCGCGCCGACCGCGATGCGGACCTGGCCTTGCCCCGGCTCGGGATCGGAAACGGTGTCGTAGCGGAGGTTTTCGGCGGGCCCGAAGGCGTGCAGTCGGATCGCGTGCATGGTGATCACCCTGCAACCTCGAGCTCGGTTGAGGTCAAGTCGCGCGGTGGCGAACACGGGCGGCGAACCCGTCGCACAGCGCCTCCAGCCCGAGGAAGAGCAGGTCCTCGGAGGTCAGGTCGCTGACGCCCGCGCCTTGCAATTCGGCGAGCGCGGCGGGGACCGGCCAGTTCGGGGTGCCCTCCAGCAGCGCGCGTAATCCGTTGTCGCCGTCGGTATCGATGCCCTTGCGCGTCATCAGCGCCGAGCTGATCTGCGGCAGCGTCGCGCCCGAGATGTAGTTCCACACCGAGAACGCCATCTGCATGGCCTCGCGCGCGGTGACGTCCAGCTCTCGGAAACCCTCGACCAGCCAGGCCAGGCACGCCATGCTGTGCGGGCCGAAGCTGTAGCGGGGCATGGCGAAGGTGAGGATGACCCACGGGTGCCGCTGGTAGAGATCCCAGTCGATCTCGGCGGCGATGCGGACCCGGTCGCGCCAGGTCCAGCCCTGGCCCTCGACGGTCGGATAGGGATGGCGACGAGTCACCTCGTCGGTCATCGCCGCGAGGAGTTCGTCCTTGTTCGCGATGTGCCGGTACAGCGACATCGCGCCGACGCCCATCCGATCGGCGATGCGGCGCATGGACAGCGCGTCCAAGCCCTCCTCGTCCGCGAGCGCGATCGCGGTGTCGATGATGGCGGAACGGTGCAGCTTCGCTTCGGTCATCCCATGACTCGCTTTCGGTTCCGGGCTCGGGTGCGTACACTGTACCCGGACTCATGCGTACGGCGTACGCGACACGGGAGAGGAAATCGGGATGACAGACGTGGAGACAGTGCGGCCTGCCGAGGGTGCGGCGTCCGTCGCTGTCGGCTCACGGCGCGCCTGGCTGGGGCTCGGGGTGCTGTTGCTGCCGGTGCTGCTGGTGTCGATGGACATCTCGGTGCTGTTCCTGGCCATGCCGACGCTCACCGTCGACCTCGACCCGTCCGCGGCCCAGCAGCTGTGGATCCTCGACATCTACGGCTTCCTCATCGCGGGTCTGCTGATCACCATGGGCAACCTCGGCGACCGGATCGGGCGGCGCAACATCCTGCTGGCCGGCGCGACCGTGTTCGGCATCGCCTCGGTGCTGGCCGCCTTCGCGCCCACCGCGGGCGTGCTGATCGCGGCCAGGGCGCTGATGGGCATCGGCGGCGCGACGCTGCTGCCGTCCAGCCTCGCGCTGATCTCCAGCCTCTTCCCCGACGCGCGGGAACGGGCCGCCGCGATCGGTGTGTGGACGGCGTTCTTCGCGGGCGGCTCCGCGGTCGGGCCGATCATCGGCGGGCTGCTGCTGCACCACTTCTGGTGGGGATCGGTCTTCCTCATCAACATTCCGGTGCTGCTGATCCTGCTGGCGTTCGGGCCGTTCCTGTTGCCGGAGCATCGTGCGGGGGTGCTCGGTCCGCTGGATCTTCCGAGCGTTGCGCTGTCCATCGGCGGCATCCTGCCGGTGGTCTACGCCGTCAAGCACGCCGCCTCCGAGGGGATCGACGCGGAGTCGATCGTCATCGGACTGATCGGCATCGCGGTGCTCGTCGTCTTCGTGCGCAGGCAGCGCACGCTCGCCGAACCACTGCTGGACCTGCGGCTCTTCGGTCGCGCACAGTTCTCCGTCGCCATCGGCTCCAGCCTGGTCGGCATGATGTCGCTGGCCGCGCTGAGCTACCTGACCAGCGTCTACCTGCAGTCGGTCACCGGTCGCGACCCGCTCGCCGCGGCGCTGCTCGGCATTCCGATGGCGGTCGCGGTATTCATCTGCTCGGTCAGCGGCGCGCGCGTCGGACGCTGGATCGGTGTACGCGCCACGTTCGTGCTCGCCCTGCTCGCCTCCGCGCTGGGCAACCTGATGCTGCTCGGGGTCGGCGTGGACGGCGGCATCGGCTGGTACCTGGCGGGGTCGACCATCGCGGGCATCGGCTACGGCCTGGCGTTCACCCTGGTCTCGGATGTCGCGGTGTCGTCGGTGCCGCCGGAGCGCGCGGGCTCGGCGGTGGGGATCTCGGAGACCAGCTTCGAACTCGGCAACGCGCTCGGGCTCGCGCTGCTCGGCTCGCTCGCGGCGCTGGTCTTCCGCTCCGGCGGCGACTACGCCTCGACGCTGGGCGAGACGATCCAGCACGCGGGCGCCGACGGCGAACTGGCGCACAGCGCGCAGGCGTCGTTCGTCGACGGCATGCATCTCGCGACGACCGTGGGCGCCGGTCTGCTGGTGCTCATGGCGGTCGTGGCCTGGGTGGCGACCCGGCGGCCCGCCCGCGCCGGATAGGTCAGCGGCCGAACACGCCGGTCAGTATCTCGGCGGCCCACCGATTGACCGGCGTGACGACGGTGCCGTGCACCCAGCGCACCGGACGTACGACCAACGCCACCCACACCGCGGCCGCCACCTGCAGCAGCGGGCGCAGCACCGTGCGATAGACGAAACGGCACGGCGCCACGACCAGCACCCCGACGAGCACGGTGGCCACCCGCCAGGCGTAGGTCAGCACCGTGCGCAGCAGCAGCCACAGGGGACCCAGCACCCAGCGCCACAGCTGCACCAGCGGCCAGACCACGAACCACTTGCCCAACCAGTAGATCGCCATGAGCAGCGCACCGAGCAGCGGCTCCAGCACCGCGCGCCACAACCATCCCAGCGCGGGCCGCACCACGGTGCGCCACAACCACCGCTCGATGGCCTGGCGCAGCGGTCGCAGGAAGTAGTCGAGCAGCAACGCGACGAGCGGCGTCAGCACCAACCCCCACAGCACGTGCTGGAGCACCCAGCCCCACAGAAAGTCCTTGACGAACAACCAGATCGAGCGAATCACCCAGCACCAGACGAATTGGGCGACGGGCGCGAGCAGCCGAGTGAGGAAGTACCAGAGGGCGGCGGCGAGCATGCGGCCGAGCAGGCGGACGCCCTCCCAGAGCAGCCGGACGGGCACGAGCACCACGACGGCGATGACCCGGGCGATCCAGGCGCCGAGCCCGACCGAGCGGGAAGAGTGCGACGACATCGTCGTATCCTCGCCCACCGGGTGCTCGCCGCGCCGCCGTGTTTCTACGCCGGGCACCGGGTAGAAACCCCCAGCGCGTCATACATTGGTGGAGTGTCCGAGACTCAGCCCGCCCGAACCGGGCGTCCGCTCGCCGAGCGCGTGGCCGTCAAGCTCCTGTACCCGACCTCGCGTCCTTCCGCCGAAGATCTGCGCGCCGCGGTGTCCGGACGGAACGTGCTGGTTACCGGCGCGTCGCACGGGATAGGCAAGGCCAGCGCGCGCAAGCTCGCCGCGGCGGGCGCGACCGTGCTGCTGGTCGCCCGGTCCGCCGATCAACTCGAACGGCTGGCCGCCGAGATCACCGGCGCGGGCGGCGTCGCGCACGCCTATCCGGCCGACATGACCGACATGGCCGCGGTGGACCGTCTCGCGAACGAGCTGCTCGCCGCGCACGGCCACATCGATGTGCTGATCAATAACGCGGGCAAGTCGATTCGCCGCCCGATCGACGAATCCTACGACCGCTTCCACGATTTCACCCGGACCATCGACGTGAACTACCTCGGTCCGGTCCGCCTGCTGCTGACCTTGTTGCCCGCCATGCGATCCCGCGGCAGCGGGCACATCGTCAACATGTCCACGTGGGGTGTGCTCATGCCGCCCGCCCCGCGGTGGGCCGCCTACGGCGCCTCGAAGGCGGCCTTCGACGTGTGGCTGCGCAGCGTCGCCGCCGAGATCGCCGGTGACGGACTGACCACCACATCCATCTACATGCCGCTCGTGCACACCAGGATGAGTGCGCCCACCGACTTCAGCCGGGTGCCCGGTCTCACCGTCGACGAAGCCTCCGATCTCGTCTGTCACGCCGTCACCGCCAAACCGGTCGATATCGCCCCCTGGTGGTCGGCGCCCATCCAAGCCTGGACCGACCTCACCCGAAGGCAAGCCCGGCGTTTCTGGGCCCGTAACTACCGCCGCGGCGAGGCCTAGCGATGTTGGAAACGGGTGCGACGAGTCCGGCGACGCTGTTCGCGCTGGCGGACTCGCGGCTGCCGATCGGCGGGCACGTGCATTCCGGCGGTGTCGAGGAGGCGGTCGCCTCGGGGCTGGTGCGCGATGTCGCGTCCGTCGAGGCGTATCTGCGCCGCCGCGTGTGTACCTCCGGTCTGGTCGCGGCCTCGCTGGCCGCGGCCGTGTGCGCGGGCGATCTGGACCCGCGCCGCGCGGAGGCCGAAGCCGA
>NZ_BDBP01000118.1 GCF_001613045.1 Nocardia lijiangensis NBRC 108240
CGCCTGCCCACGCACACACCCGGCCGGGTCCCGCCGTACTGGGTGGGCGTCGGGGCGGCGCCCGCCAGGGCGGCGATCCCCGCGATGGCCGCCGAAGCGCGCGTGCTCGCCGAGCTCGGCCGGTGCCTTTCCCGGCGCGAGATCATCTGTCGCCGAGCGGACCTGCAGTTCGAGTACACCGTCGCCGTGAGCGATGCCGCGCGGCCGGGCTTGGCGGTGCTACTCGCCCCGCTGGACGCCCAGCCGATGCTCGCCGAGACGCTGGAGACGTTCGTGGACACCGGCTTCAATCAGCTCGCCACCGCGCGGCTGCTCATGGTGCACCGCAACACGGTGACCTATCGGCTCTCGCGCGTGCACGAACTCACCGGCCTGGATCCGCACCGCCCCGCCGACGCCATGACGCTGTCCGCCGCGCGGCTGGCCCGCCGCCTCGAATCCGCGTCCTTCGCACCGTAATTCCCTTGCGACCGGATCCGGTTCCCGGACATCACGATCGCGCGAGCGATCGTGGGTGAATTCCTGGATCACGTGACCAAAACGCTCACCGCCGCGGTGCGCCCCGGATAGTCTCGGCGGTGGGTCCGAAACCCGGATCCTTGCGTCACCTGCCGGGAGCGTCCGATGGAGAAGGCTCTGGTCACCGACGGGGTGTCCGCGACACCCTCAGCTTCGGGCGGCGCCCGCACGCCCGACGAATCCCAGCAGCGGGCAACGGCTTTACTGCGTCCCGGAATTCTCGCCTTCGGCGGCGCGATCCGCCCGACCGCATTGCACGCCCACCACACCGTCCAGGTGCTCGCCGCGCGCACGCCGATCACGGTGATGGACGCGGGCGGGGTCCGGCACCGTGGCACCCGGATCATCGTGCCCGCCGACGCGCCGCACCGGATCGAGACCGCCGCCGAGGGCGCCGCGCTGTACCTCGATCCCGACACCGCGGCGGGCGCCGCCGCCGATCGCCATGCGCACGCCGGCGGCTGGGCCGACGACCAGCAGGCCATGCCCGCGACACTGGCGACCGCGCCGATTGCCGAGCAGGTGGCCGCGGTCGTGCGCGAATTGCGCTGCGCGCCAACGGTCAGCGGCTCGCACCGGCACGGCGCGGTGACCGAGGCGCTACGGCTGCTGCCGAGCCTGGTGCCGGATCATTCGATTCGCGGCGCCGACGTGGCCAAGCGGGTCGGGCTCTCCCCCGCCCGGCTCTCGCACCTGTTCGCCGAGCAGGTCGGAATGCCGTTGCGCCCGTACATCCTGTGGCTGCGACTGCGGGTGGCGATCGGCCGATTCCGTTCCGGCGACGACGTCGCCGCCGCCGCGCACGCCGCGGGTTTCGACGACAGCACCCAGCTCACCCGCACCTGCCGCCGCACCTTCGGACTGACGCCCGCCGCGCTGCACCGCACCGAACTGTGGGACCTCGGCGACGGGTCCTAATGGGCACTGCCGGACGTCAGTCCGTCGACAGCCCGCGCACGGCCGGAGCGAAGGCGGAGGTACGCCCTGACGCCGCACCGCCCACACCCGGTACGCTCGATCCCATGTTCTCGCGGGTCCAGCTGACGGCGTTCGCGGTATTCGCGTGCCTGGCGCCCGCGCTCGCGCTACTCGCCACGCCCCTGCCCGAACAGGCGTCGCTGGCCGCGCTCGGCGTCCTCGCCGTCGCGGTGTTCGCGATGGTGGCGCTGCACGGCGCCGCGGTCGCGCCCGCGGTGGTCCCCCGCGGCGGACCACCGCCGTCGGCGCAGCGCCGCAGGCGCGGTTCCTATCTGCGACAGAGCAATCCCGACACGGCGGGCCGTCCGCGGCCGCGAGCACCGGGTCTGGTCACGGGCTGATCGACGGCCCGCGCCGTGGCGCGGGTGTGGTCGGCCCTGCGCCGTGACCATCCCCCTGCGTGCGCGCACGCCTCACCGAATCAGGTGCTCTCTCATGCTCGATGTCGTCTATTACCCTGTCTCCGCCGTGCTCTGGCTCTGGCACACCGCATTCGCCGCGCTGCTCGGAAGCACCAGCGGCCTGGCCTGGGTGCTGGCGGTGGTGTTCCTCGTCGCCACGCTCCGCGCCGCCATGTATCCCCTTTTCCTGAAACAGGTCCGGACGCAGGCCGTCGTGAAGCGCCTGCAACCCCAGATCGAGGCGCTGCGCAAGCGCTACCCCGACGACCGGCAGCGACAGACCGTCGAAATCCAGAAACTGCAACGGGACAACGGTGTCGGACTGCTGGCGGGCTGCCTGCCGCTGCTCGGCCAGGGACTGGTGTTCCTCGCGTTGTTCCATGTGCTGCGCTCGTTCGACCGCACCGCGGCGGTCGGTCATCTCCCCTTCCAGGCGACGCCGACGCCGATGACGCCCGAACAGAACGCGCAGACCCCGAATTACGTCTTCGATGCCGCCGACGTGCAGTCCTTCCTGCACGCCGACCTCTTCGGCGCGCCGCTGTCGGCCACCTTGGCGGGCAGCCCGAGCGCGGCGGTCGCCGCAGTCGCGGGCACGCTGATGCTGGTGGCGGCCATCGCGACACACTTCACGGCGCGCGCCACGATCGCCCGCCAGGACCCCACCGCGGCACAGCTGCCGATGCTGAACACGCTGACGCTGTGGGTGTTTCCCGCGGGCGCGCTGATCGGCGGCGCGCTGCTTCCGGTCGCGATCCTGCTGTACTGGGTGTCGAACAACGCGTGGACGCTGGCGCAGCAGCATCTCGTCCACCGCCGCGTCGACGCCGAAGCCCGGGCAAAGGCGGAGGCGTCGGCCGTCACGCGCGAACACACCGCACCGAAACCGGGGGTGAAACCACAGACGGGTGCGAAGACCCGGCGCGGCCGCCGGTGACACAGGCGCGCCGTCAGGCGGCGGACGTCGCCCGCAGGTAGTGCTTGGCGCCGATGCCCCACAGCACCTGGCGCACGCCGAGCGGAGCCCAGCTCGCCGAGCTGTCCTCCAGCACCACCGGATCCCGCAGTGTGACGGCGTGGCCTTTGGTCTCGAGCTCGAAAACGCCTGCGGCGAGGACGTTCTTGACCCACTCGGCCTCGCGGCCGTAGGTCAGCGCGATGCGGTAGACGCCGTCGTCTTCGAACACCCACACCGGAGTCCGGTAGGCGCGGCCGGATCGTCGTCCCTTGTGCCGCACCATCGCGAAGGGCGGCACCGTGCCCGCGACCAGTCCCGCCACGGGGTTGGTCACGTGTCGGTTGAATCTCGCCACTGCGCGCGGAAGCACCATCGGACGGTCCTCTCTCCAGGTGGCGTGCGCTGCCCAGGTTACCCTCGAGCGGTGTCAGCGCAGCCGAACTTCGACGGTCCTTCCGGTGAGAGGATCGCGGTCTACGACCGGCAGGGGCGCGAGGTCGGCGCCGCCGATCGCGCTGAGGTCTATCGCGAGGGATTGTGGCACGCCAGTTCCGGGGTGCTGGTGCGATCGGGGGACGGCGAGCGGATCTACGTGCACCGCCGCACCGACACGAAGATGGTGTTCGCCGGGATGCACGACTGCCTCGCGGGCGGTGTCGTCGCGCCGGGCGAGGAACCGGCGCAAACCGCGATCCGGGAGCTGGCCGAAGAGCTCGGCATCGTGCTCGGCGAGCACGCGACGCCACCACTACCGATGGCCAGCGCGTCCTGGGACGGGGAATGGGAGGGCAGGCCGATGCGCTGCCATCTGTTCGCCTACGAGCTGCGGTACGACGGCCCCATCCGTCATCAGCCCGAGGAGATCGCCGACGGCTGGTGGTGGACCGACGCGGAACTGCGCGCCCACCTCGCCGACCCGGACTGGCCGTTCGTCCCGGACACCCGGGTGCTGATCGGCGATCTCCTGGCCTGAACCAGCTACGCCGCGCTGCCGCTACCCAGGGACAGCATGGTGGTCACGATGTTGGCGACGACTTCGAGCAGCTCCATGAAAGGCAATCCTTCGTGTAATTCATCAGGTGGGGGCCCAGCATCACGGACGTGGGTGTCGGGGAGGTTACCCGAATGTGACGAACTCGGAGGGAAGTCCTCGTCGTGCGGGACTCGCCGCGGTCAGCTGGACGACGCGCCGGTGCTGGCCCAGGACAGGAACGCACCCGGGTTGCGGGTCTGCAGCAACACCCGGCCGGGGCCGACGAAGTCGAAGACGAAGCCCTCGCCCGACTTCAGCGACTGGATGGAGCGGCCCGAGACGGCGCGCCGGATGGTGAAGTTCATCGCCAGGTCGTAGGCCACCACGTGTCCGGTGTCGATGGTGATCGGTTCGCCGGGCTGCAGGTCGATCACGTCGATCGCGCCGAAGACGCCGACCACGATCTCGCCCTCGCCGTGTGCGCGCAGGCCGAAGCCGCCCTCGCCGCCGAACAGATTCGCGAAGCCGCCCCATTTGCTCTCCACCTGCACGCCGTGCGAGTTGGCGATCCAGCCGCCGCGGCTGATGAAGAACGGCCGGTCCGGGGTGATCTGCAGGTTCAGCATGTCGCCGGGCAACGCGGGCGCGACGTCGACCCACCCGCCCTGCTGCGGTGCGGTGAACGTCGACACGAAGAACGATTCCCCGGCGAGCACCGAGCGCTTGAGCCCGGCCAGAATGCCGCCCTCGGCCTTCGCCTGCAGGGTGATACCCGCCGAATGGGCGACCATGGCGCCGCTTTCGACCCGCATCGGCTCACCGCCCGCGAGGAAGCACCGCGCGACGGTGGAGGCGGGATTGTGGCGCAGTTGTACCTTCATGCGCCGACCCTACCGCGTGCGCGCGGCAGGCAGGGATCGGCGAATTCCGCCGGGGGAACCCGGGATTCGCGAGACGGGTCAGCCGAGCGAGCGCAGCGCGTCGTCGCTGCGTGCGACCACCGCGCCACCGTCGGCGGTGAGCACGATCGGACGCTGGATCAGCTGCGGATTGGCGGCCAGCGCCTCGATCCACCGATCGCGGTCGGCGGGTGTGCGGCCCCAGTCCGCCATGCCAAGGTCCTTGGCGATCTGCTCGCCGGTGCGGGTGATGTCCCACGGTTGCGCGCCGAGCCGCCGCAGCACCTCGCGCACCTCGTCCGCGGTGGGCGGGTCGTCCAGGTAGCGGCGCACGGTGTAGTTCGCGCCCGTCTCGTCCAGGTGCGCCGTCGCGGTGCGGCTCTTCGAGCACCGCGGGTTGTGCCAGATCTCGGTCTGTTCGGATGTCATGCCTTCAGATAATCACGTCGCGCTACAGATGCATCAAGTTCGGCCACGTCTCGGCCCACGGATGGCGCAGCCCGGAGCACGCCCACACGGTGACGTCCCGGGTGTTGCCGGGAAAGCCGAGCCTGCTTTCCACCTTGCCGACCGGCTCCACGCTGTCGAAATTCCAGCGCAGGAAGCTCTCGGTCACACCGACGGCGAGCACCGTGCTCGCCGCGTCGACCGGCCTGCCGAAGTAGCCGTAGCCGCGGCTCGGGCTGTAGACCGGCGGCAGCTCGTCGCGCGCGAACTGATCGAGCGCGCTGGCCTGCCAGTAGGTGTCGGTGACGATGACGACGTTCGCGCGTTCGGCGGGGTCGAGGGCGGCGTAGGCCTCCGACACCGCGGCGGTCAGCTCCGGCCAGCCGAATTCGCCGTACACACCGATATTGATCGCGGCCTCGGCGTCGTCGGCGGGCGGTGCGATGCGGTCGGGGTGCTGCCACGGCGTGGACCACAGGACGAGCGCCGTGGAGCACAGCACCGCGGCCGCCCCGCCCCCGGTGAGCAGCCGGCGCGACGCGGGGCGCAGCCGGTGGGCCAGCTCGACCAGCCCGACGGCGCCCGCGGCGAGCACCACGCCGTACATGCCCGCCATGTAGTAGATGCGTCCGCCCATCACCAGGAAGATCGCGACGAGCACTAGCAGCGTGGCACCGAGGAAGCGATAGGGGCGCAGCGCGGGATTGCGCAGCAGTGTCCACACGCCGAACGCCAGCACGATCGCACCCAGGAAGCCCGCGGTCATGATCGCCAGCGGAACGAACATCAACCGCCCGCCGAGAACGCCCTGCTCACCGCTGATCACCTCGCCCATGCGCAGCTGCGGCCAGCCGTTGCCCGCCTGCCAGATCAGCGTCGGCACCGTCGCGAGCAGGACGATCGCGCCGCCGAGCCACAGCAGCGGGCGCCGGACCAGTTCGCGCGGACCCAGCGCCAGCGAGGTCACGGCGACCGCGATCCAGAAGAACGGGATCAGCCATTTCACCTGCATGTCCAGCGCCGTCACGAGCGCGGCGTACAGCAGAAGCGCATCGTGGCGGGTACGCACCCAGCGCACGACGAGCCAGGTGATGATCACCCACAGCACGGTGTCGATCGCGTTGGTGGTGAGCATCTTGCCCTGCAACAGCAGGAACGGCGACGTCGCGTAGGCGGCGGCCGCGAGCAGCTGTGCGCCGCGGCCGCCGCCTAATTCCCTGGCCAGCAGTGCGGTGAGTACCACGGCCAGCGTGGTCAGCGCGACCGCGGGCAGCCGGAACGCGAAGAACGATCCGGGGGCGAGGGTGTCCATGAGCCGGGCCAGCATCGGAAGCACCGGGCCCTGATCGGCGTAGCCGAAGGACGGGTGGCGGCCCGCGGCCAGGAAGTACAGCTCGTCGCCGAAGTAGCCGTAGCGGCTCGCCGAGAACAGCAGCACCGCAAGGGAGAGGCCCGCCACGACGGCGATGCCCGCGGTCGCCACCGGAGGGCGCTCCTCCCCCGTGATGTGTTGCTCCTGACGATCTACCGTTTGGATCACGCCGCTCCTCGACGAGTTCGGACTCGGGCCTGGTCGAATCTAACGGGAAACGCCCGCTCGCCCATCCACCCACGGGGCGAGTCGAGATCAGCCTTTCGGCGTAGCCGACCGGGTTCGGCACATACTGGAAGGATGAGCGACGCATCGAAGCCCGAAAATCCTTACGGCACACCCACTACCAGCGGCCCCAGTCCGATCCCGCGCTATCAGGCCGCGGTGAACCGCGTAGTGCGCGCGCTGCTGCGCGTCCCCGGACTCTCCCGGGTGGTGGGCAAACGACTGATGACGCTGCACGTCGTCGGCCGCAGCTCGGGCAAGATCTACACGGTGCCGGTCGCATACACCCCCCACGACGGCGCGCTGCTGGTCGGCACCCTGCTGCGGCCGTGGGTGAAGAACCTGCGCACCGGTACGCCGGTCACACTGACCCGCGGCGGGGAACCCGAGCGCTTCGATCCGGTGGTGCACACCGGCGAGCAGGACGTGATGCGGCTGTTCCAGATCATCGCGAGGGACAACAAGACCAATGCCTCGTTCAGCGGCATCGGGTTCGACGCCGACGGCTCCCCGAGCAAGGCCGACATCTACCAGACCTGGCGGCAGGGCGGTGTCGTCGTGGAGCTGCGGCCGGTCTGATCCCGCCTACACCGCCGCGGTCGCCGGTACGGGTCTACGTCGGCGCGCCAGGAGGTAGGCCGCGGCGGCGGCCGGGATGTTCATCAGCACGCCGTACACCGCACCGGGCACGGCCATCACATCGTCGTGCAGCACCGAGACCGCGACGGCGATCGCGATCGCGCCGTTGTGGATGCCGATCTCCATCGCCGAGGCGACGGCCTGATCGTCGTCGACGCCGAACAGCCGCGGCACCACGTACCCGACCGTCAGACTCAGCACGGCGAACACCAGGCACAGCGCGGCCAGCTCGCCCAGGTGCTCGGTGAGCGTCTCGAAGTTCTTCGCCACCGCCGCCGCGACCACCAGCGCCAGCACCACGATCGACAACACCTTGACCGCACCGCGCATCCGCTGCGCCCAATCGGTGAACCGTCGATGCACCCACATGCCGAGCACGACGGGCACCAGCACGATCGCGAAGACCTGCGCGAACTTGTCCGGCCGCAACCCGATCGAGCCCTCGCCGTCCAGGAACACCGTGTAGGACAGCGCGACGACCAACGGCAACGTGAACACCGCGAGCACCGAATTCACCGCGGTGAGTGTGATGTTCAGCGCGACGTGCCCACCGGCGATGTGGCTGAACAGATTCGCCGACGGTCCGCCGGGCGAGGCCGCGAGCAGCATCATGCCCACCGCGAGCGCGCCCTCCACGCGGAACAACAGGATGAGCCCGAGGCACGCGGCGGGCAGCAACACCATCTGGCAGACCAGCGCGATCGCCGCGGCCGCGGGATAGCGCAGCACCCTGGCGAAATCGTCGACGGTGAGCGTCAGCCCGAGACCGAACATCACCAGGGCCAGCGCCAGCGGCAGAAATACGGCGAAAGCCGTTGAACCCATGCGAATCTCCTTCCGAGCCGTCATCCACCGGATTCGACGGTATCGGTGGGAAGGCACGGGAGCAAAGCCCGCGCGGCGAAAGTCTCACCTGCGCGTCGGGCGATCCCCAGGATGTTGGGTCTTACGGTATTGGATCGCCCACCACACTTGCAGCGCGGTGTGTGCGGCGCGCAGATCGGCGCCGGTGAGCTCTTCGAAACGACTCAGGCGGTAGCGAACGGTGTTGGGGTGCACCACGAGTCGCTCGGCGGTGGCCTCGATGCGCAGGCCGGTGTCGAGATAGGCCTCGACGGTGTCGATGAGCGTGCGGGCGGATTCGCCACCGCCGAGGGCGGCCAGATAGCGCCGGACGAGTTCCGCGCCGAGATCGGTGTCGGCGGCGATCGCGGGCAGCAGGCCGACGCTGTCCAGATCGACGATTCCGGTGCGGCCGAACAGCTGTGCGGTGGCCAGCATGCGGCCCGCCAGGCGGAACGAGCGAGCCAAGTCCTCCAGGCGGGTCGGCGTGCCGAGACCGACGACGCCGTGCCCTCCCGGGCTTCTGGACTTTTCCACAAACCCGGCGATGTCGCCGTCCACCGTGGTCACGAACCCGCTCGCGGCGTTGATCCGGCCGGAGGCCAGGGGTTCGTCAGCCCTCGCGCGGTACGCGCGGTACTCGAGTTCCGGGTCGACGCCGAGCTGCTGGGCGCGAATGCGCAGGTCCGCGGGGCCGAGGGTGCCGAGGAGCACGGCCCGGGTGAACTCGGCGCGGAACTGCTCGTCGTGCCGGGCCGCGGCGATCTCGACATCGCGGTGCCCGGCGCTGTACGGGACGACGGCCGCGTCGACGAGATCTAGCAGCGCGGTGGTCAACCGCAGCAGGGTGCGATCGGCGACCTCGCTCTCCCCGGCCGCCTCGGTCAGTTCGGCGAGGATCTCGCGGACCGCGATGCGCCAGCCGTTCTGCACGTCGGCGAGTGAAACACCTTGGCGGGCACGGATTTCGCCGAACGCGCGCAGCGCCGTCAGATCCTCGGAGGTCAACGGGTGGCCGTCGTGCAACGCGGTGAGCAGGCGGTCGATGATCGAGGCGGTGGCCGCGGCGATGGTCGGGGCGGGCAGCGGCGCGTAGGCGGACATCTCCGCCCTGGCCCGCGCCACCACCCGGTCGACGAGTTCGGGCGACCGGTGACGCACACGCGCCACCACCCGTCGTTCCGGGGCGGTCGGGCGTCTGCTCATGGGGGCCGAGCCTACGACCGGATGTTTGGATAAATCAACAAACCGGCGACTGATAGTTCGACACGCTCTCCATGGCGCAGATCACACTTCTCATCGAATACTCGTCGGGACCGACCACCGCTGTTCGACGAGGATCGACGATGTATCTGACTCAGGGCCTGCACCGCGCCGCCCAGCACAACCCCGACGGCCTGATGACCATTTGCGGTCCGCGCACCCGAACCAATCGCGAGGTGCTCGACCGGGTTTCCCGATTGGCGGGCGCGCTGCGCGGCCTCGGCGTCGGCGCGGGCGACCGGGTGGCGATGCTGTCGCTGAACTCGGACCGCTACCACGAGTACCTGCTCGCGGTGCCGTGGGCGGACGCCGTCCTCAATCCGGTGAACATCCGCTGGAGTCCGGCCGAAATCGCCTACTCCCTTGCCGATTCCGACAGCCAGGTGCTTTTCGTCGACGACGCGTTCGCCCCCATGGTGCCTGCGCTGCGGGCGCAGTATCCCGAACTGCGCGCGGTGATCCACTGCGGCGACGGCCCGGCCCCCGAAGGCGCGCTCGACTACGAGAGGCTCATCGCCGGCGCCGCGCCGATCCCGGACGCGCGCCGCGGCGGCGACGCGCCGGCGGGCGTCTTCTACACCGGCGGCACCACCGGATTCCCCAAGGGCGTGGTGCTCAGCCACGCCAATCTGCTGACCTCCGCGTTGGGCGGCGTCGCCACCGGGTTCCTGATGGCCCCCGGTGCGGTCTTCCTGCACGCGGCGCCGATGTTCCATCTCGCCGACCTGGCCGGATGGCAGGGTGTGCTGATGCTGGGCGGCACCCACGTGATGATCCCGGCGTTCGACCCGGTGGCCACTCTGACGGCGATCCAGCAGCACCGGGTGAGTTCTTCCGTGCTGGTGCCGGTGATGATCCAGATGCTGGTCGACCACCCGCGCGCGGCCGAGTTCGACCTGTCCAGCGTGGAGCACATCATGTACGGCGCCTCGCCGATCTCGCAGGCGGTACTCGAGCGCGCGATGGCCGCCTTCGGCAACGCCGGGTTCGCCCAGGCCTACGGCATGACCGAGGTCGCGCCGATCGCCACGCTGCTCGGCCCGCAGGACCACCTGGACGGTCGGCTGCGGTCGGCGGGACGGGCCGCGCCGCACAGCGAGATCCGGATCGTGGACTCCGACGGCGTCGAGGTGCCGCGTGGCACCGTCGGCGAGGTGACGGTGCGCGGCGGCCACGTGATGCTCGGCTACTGGAACAAGCCCGCCGAGACCGCGGACGCGGTGCGGGACGGCTGGATGCACACCGGGGACGGCGGCTACATGGACGAGGACGGCTACGTCTACATCGTGGATCGGATCAAGGACATGATCGTCTCCGGCGGTGAGAACGTGTACTCCGCGGAGGTGGAGAATGCCGTCGCCGCGCACCCGGCCGTCGCCGCGGTGGCGGTCATCGGGGTACCCGACGCCGAATGGGGCGAGCGGGTGCACGCGGTCATCGTCTGCAAGCCGGGCCTACAGGTGACGGCGGAGGAGATTCGCGGCCACGCCAAGGAACTGATCGCCGGGTACAAAGCGCCACGCAGTATCGAGATCGTGGACGCGCTGCCGGTCTCGGGCGCCGGGAAGATCCTGAAACGCGATCTGCGGCAGAAGTATTGGGACAACGGGGCGCGACAGGTCAACTGATCGCAAAGGGCCGGGCCCCGCAAGAGGCTCGGCCCTTCGATCCGTCGCGCGCGGTGGCCACGTGCGCTGCCCGACGGCGTCCGTCGGCAGTCCGCACGTGGCCGCCGCGGAGGCGGCGGTGCGCTCAGCTCGCGCTGCCCGACCCCAGCAGCTGCTGGATGGTCTTGATCAGAACTTCGGCCAGGAAATCCGCTGCAGATCCGGACATGGGGTACTCCTCATCTAGACGCGGCGCACATGGTCGGCGCCGTTGATCTGAAGCATGCATGATTCAGATGTTTGCCGGAGGCGTTTTCGGTCCAAAAAGACCGGAGAAGCATCGCGTGCGCACCCGAAACAGGGCTTTCAGCTGGTGCTATCTTCCTAGACAAGCGTCCAGTGGGTTGGGTCACATTCCACTCAGTGGGATGAGGGGATCCGTTCGCCAGACGCGCCGGGGGCCGCGCCCCATGGGAGACGCGGCCCTCGGCACAACCACCGAACTACAGGTACCGACCCGTGTTCGACTCGGTGTCGATCGCACGGCTGGCGCTGGCGTTCTTGCCGGTGCATCGAGCGCAGCCGGAAGTACACGATCCGCTCGCCCGATATGGTACGGGCCGCACCCCCGCAGGAGGCGCGGCCCGTACACGACCGAACTACAGGTACTGACCCGTGTTCGACTCCGTGTCGATCGCACGGCTGGCGCTGGCGTTCTTGCCGGTCACCAGGGTGCGGATGTACACGATGCGCTCGCCCTTCTTACCCGAAATGCGGGCCCAGTCATCGGGATTCGTGGTGTTGGGCAGGTCCTCGTTCTCGGAGAACTCGTCCACGATCGAATCGTAGAGATGCTGGATGCGCAGACCCGGGTTGCCGGTGTCGAGCACCGCCTTGATGGCGTACTTCTTGGAGCGGTCCACGATGTTCTGGATCATGGCGCCGGAGTTGAAGTCCTTGAAGTACAGGACTTCCTTGTCACCGTTGGCGTAGGTGACCTCCAGGAAGCGGTTGTCCTCGCTCTCGGCGTACATCCGGTCGACGACCCGTTCGATCATCGCGGAGATGCAGGCGACCTTGTCGCCGCCGAACTCGTCGAGATCGTCGGCGTGCAGCGGCAGGTGCTCGGTCAGGTACTTGGAGAAGATGTCCTGTGCCGATTCGGCATCCGGCCGCTCGATCTTGATCTTCACGTCCAGGCGGCCGGGCCGCAGGATCGCGGGGTCGATCATGTCCTCGCGGTTGGAGGCGCCGATGACGATGACGTTCTCCAGGCCCTCGACACCGTCGATCTCCGAAAGCAGCTGCGGCACAACGGTGGTCTCCACATCGGAGGAGACACCGGAGCCGCGGGTGCGGAAGATCGAGTCCATCTCGTCGAAGAACACGATCACCGGCGTGCCCTCGGAGGCCTTTTCGCGCGCCCGCTGGAAGATGATCCGGATGTGGCGCTCGGTCTCGCCCACGAACTTGTTGAGCAGCTCGGGGCCCTTGATGTTGAGGAAGAACGACTTGGCTTCCTTGGCGTCCTCACCGCGCGCCTCGGCGATCTTCTTGGCCAGCGAGTTGGCGACCGCCTTGGCGATCAGCGTCTTACCGCAGCCGGGCGGACCGTAGAGCAGCACGCCCTTGGGCGGACGCAGCGCGTACTCGCGGAACAGATCCTTGTGCAGGAACGGCAGTTCCACCGCGTCGCGGATCTGCTCGATCTGGCGTCCGAGACCGCCGATGTCGTTGTAGTCGACGTCGGGGACTTCCTCCAGCACGAGATCTTCGACCTCGGCCTTGGGGATGCGCTCGAAAGCGAAGCCGGCTTTGGTGTCGACCAGCAGCGAATCACCGGGCCGCAGTTTACGAATGGGCGAATCGGGATCGTCCAGATCGTCGTATTCGGCGACCTTGGCCAGCGGGCCTGCCAGCCAGACCACACGCTCCTCGTCGGCATGGCCGACGACCAGCGCGCGGCGACCGTCGTCGAGGATCTCGCGCAGGGTGCCGATCTCGCCGACCGAGTCGTAGGTGTGCGCCTCGACGACCGTGAGCGCCTCGTTCAGACGGACGGTCTGACCGTATTCGAGGATCGAGGTATCGATGTTCGGTGAACACGTCAACCGCATCTTGCGACCCGAAGTGAACACGTCGACCGTCTGATCGTCGTACACACCGATCAGGATGCCGTATCCGCTCGGCGGCTGACCCAGCCGATCGACTTCCTCACGCAGTGCGACCAGTTGCTGGCGCGCTTCCTTGAGGGTGTCCATCAGCTTCGTGTTGCGAATGGTCAGCGAATCGATGCGGGCTTCCAATTCCCGTGTGCGATCCGGCGAATCGGCGAGTTGCCTTCGGAGTGCAGCCGCCTCGGCGCGTATCGCCTCGAGCTCTCTCCAGGCCGCCGAATCCGAATTCTCGATGGGGCTCATGTGCTGCTCCTCCCAGTCCCGGTCTATCAACGCTACCGGGCGCGAACCGTTCTCGCTTTCCGACATGGTTTCGTCGTGATCACATCTGTGCTGCGATCGGCGGCCGAATGTCCATGTTAGCCTGCCCTAACCCGACACGGGGCGAGGTCCCTCGCCACCTGAGCCGAAAGGTTGCTAGACAATGCTCCTTCCCGCCAAGACCCTGCGTGTTTCCGTGGCTACCGCCGCGGCCGCCCTCGCCGTTACGGTCGGGCTGACCGCCTGCGGCTCGGACGACTCGTCCGACACCGCCGCGACCGGCACCTCGGCGGTGGCCACCACCTCGGCTGCCGCCACGACCGGCGCCACGGGCGGTCACGACCACGCGGCAGGCGACGCGCCCAAGGCCGAGGAACTTCAGGCCACCCTGGCACTGGTCGCCGATCCGAGCAAGCCCACGGCCGAGAAGACCGCGGTCATCGTGGACGGCCAGAAGCGCGCCGCCAACATCGACCAGATGAACCAGCTGCTGGCGGGCTACGGCCAGCTCACCTTCGTGGTCACCGACGTCAAGGCCGAGGGCGAGACCGCGACCGCCCAGGTCGTCATCACCTCCCCGCACGGCTCGGCCCCCGCCATGCCGATGACCTGGCAGCACGTCGTCGGCAAGTGGAAGCTCTCGGACGCCACCGCGTGCACCATGCTCGGCTTCGCCCAGGCGCCCTGCGCGCCCTGATTCCCGCGCGTCGATCTCGTCGCCTCCCGGTCCGCGCACGACCCAGTGGCCCGTGCGCCCGTGCGTGGTTTCCCAGGAAACCTCACACGGGCGCGTTCGCGATTCGCGGGCGAGGTAGCGGGCCTCAGCCCTTCGAGGGGCGACGTTGCGGCTTGGGGGTGACCACACCCTCGGCGAGCCTGCGTGCGCTCACCAGGAAGGCCGTGTGGCCCTGCATGCGGTGCTCGGGACGCACGGCGAGGCCGACGACGTGCCAGCCGCGGATCATCGACTCCCAGGAGCGCGGCTCGGTCCAGCATTCCTGTTCGCGCAGCGCCTCGACCACCTTGGACAGCTGGGTGACGGTCGCCACGTACACGATGAGGACACCGCCGGGCACCAGCGCTTTGGACACCGCGGGCAGCGCGTCCCACGGCGCCAGCATGTCCAGCACCACCCGATCCACCGGTTCGCCGGTGTAATCGGCGACGTCGCCGACGGTCAGATTCCAGTTAGCTGGACGTTCGCCGAAGAAGCGTTCGACATTGCGGACGGCGTGCTCGGCGTGGTCCTCGCGGATCTCGTAGGAGACGACTTCGCCCTCCGGGCCGACCGCGCGCAACAGCGAACAGGTCAGCGCGCCGGAGCCCGCCCCGGCCTCCAGGACGCGCGCGCCGGGGAACACATCGCCCTCGTGCACGATCTGCGCGGCGTCCTTCGGGTAGATGACGGCCGCGCCGCGCGGCATGGACAGCACGTAGTCGACCAGCAGCGGGCGTAGGGCCAGGTACGGGGTGCCGTTGGTGGAGTGCACGAGGCTGCCTTCGTCGGCGCCGATCAGATCGTCGTGCTTGATCCCGCCGCGGTGGGTGTGGAACTCCTTGCCCGGCTCCAAGATCACCGTGTAGAGGCGTCCCTTGGCATCGGTCAGCTGCACCCGGTCCCCGGTGGTGAATGGCCCGGTCCGTCTGGCCGTCATGAATCTCCGTTCGCTGCTGGTTCTCGTGCTGTCGTCACGGTTCGGCACCGGCGTGTCGGTGCCGCCGGATAGCCTGCCAGGTATGCCAGCGCCCGTGTCCACGCCCCCTGCCGACGCCGCCTCCACACCGGCGCCACGGCCCGCCGAGCGAGGCCGCAGGCCCGCGCTGTCTCCTTCGCGGGCAATGGATTTCAAGCAGTGCCCGCTGAAGTACCGGCTGCGCGCGATCGACCGGATCCCGGAGCCGCCCTCGCGGCACGCGGTGCGCGGCACGGTGGTGCACGCGGTGCTCGAGGACCTGTACGGGCTGCCCGCCGCGGATCGCGGGCCCGAGCGGGCCGCCGCGCTGGTGGAACCGGCCTGGGCCAGGGTGCTCGCGGCGCAGCCGGAGATCGCCGAGCTGGTCGCGGCCGACGGGCTGACGCCGTTTCTCGCCGAGGTCCGCGCCCTGGTCGACAGCTACTACCAGCTGGAGGACCCGACCCGGTTCGAGCCGGAGTCCCGGGAGGCCAGGGTGGAGGTCGAGCTGGACGACGGCGTGCTGCTGCGCGGGTATGTCGACCGGATCGACGTGGCCCCGACCGGCGAACTGCGGGTGGTCGACTACAAGACCGGCCGCGCGCCCGGTCTCACCCACGAGACCAAGGCGCTGTTCCAGCTGAAGTTCTACGCGCTGGTGGTGCTGCGCACCCGCGGCGTGCTGCCCGCCCAGCTGCGCCTGATCTACCTGGCCGACCGCCAGATCCTCACCTACGCGCCCGACGCCGAGGAGCTCGGCCGCTTCGAACGCACCCTGTCGGCACTGTGGGCGGCGGTGCGCGAGGCGGGCCGCAGCGGCGAATTCCCGCCGTCCACGAGCTGGCTGTGCGGTTACTGCGACTACAAACCGCTGTGCCCGGAGTACGGCGGCACCCCGCCGCCGTACCCCGGCTGGCCGGAGGGCGACGGCGAGTCGCCGGACGAGACCCTGGCCGAGGCCGTCGCCGACTGACCCAGGTTCACCCGCTGAAGTTGCGGAACAGTAGCACCGAGAGGCCAAGGCCGACAAGCAGATTCACCGCGACGGCGGAGCCGAAGACGGCAATGGGCCGCCATCCCGCCTCGCGCAGGCCGCGCAGCGAGAATTCCAGGCCGATCGAGACGAAGGCCAGAATCAGGAACCAGGTGCGCAGGTCGTTGACGATCGCGAGGTGCGCGGAGCCGGTCTTCTTGTCCACCGAGGCGAGGTAGATCGTGCCGATCACCGACGCCGCGACGAAGCCGAGCACGAACTTCGGGAACCGGTCCCAGAACTGCCGCGCCGACGGCCGCGCGGCTCCGGGCCTGCGCTCGACGCGCAGGGTGAAGTACGCGGTCAGCGCGATGGCGACCAGTCCGATGAGCGCGTTCTGCGTCGTCTTGACGATCGTGGCGATCTGCAGCGTCTGCTCGCCCGCGATGGCGCCGGAGGCCGCGACGGCGGCCGTGGTGTCGATATTGCCGCCGATCCAGGCGCCCGCCACCGCGTCGGAGAGCCCGAGCATGTCGGCCAGCCAGGGCAGCAGGAAGATCGACGGCAGCGCGAAGATGATGACCAGCGAGGCCGCGTAGGCGATCTGCTCGCGCCGCGCCTGCACCGCGCCCGCGGCGGCGATCGCCGCGCTGACCCCGCAGATCGACACCGCCGAGGAGAGCAGTGCGCGCAGCTTGTCGTCGAGCCCGAGCCGCCCGCCGAACCACCAGGTGAAGCCGAACACGGCGGTGATCAGCAGCAGCGCCTGCAGTATCGCCGGGCCCGCCGCGGTCACCAGAATCCTCAGGTTGATCGACGCCCCGAGCAGCACCACGCCGGTCTTGATGAAGAACTCGGTGCGGAAACCCGCCGAAAGACGTTCTCGCAGATTCAGTTTCGTCAGCGCCAGATTGCCGAGCAGGCCGAGCGCGATAGCGTAGACGGGGTATTCGATCGACTTGGCCACCCGCTGGAACGGGGTGTCCACCGCCCACTGCGGAACGTGCGTCTCGAAGAACCTGGTGAGCGCGCCGAGCACGAGCACAGCGGTGATACCGGCCGCGATCTGCGCCGCCGTCGGACGCGGGATCGCTTGCAGCGCCGAGGTTTCCGAGCGCACCGGTGGATCGGCGGGTGGCGCGGAATCGGCCTGCCGCGCTTCGGTGTCCGACATCAGGGCACCAGCCAATCCGGGATCGCGCCGACGAGGACGAGCGCAATGAGCGCCAGTCCGGCGATCGCCGCCAGCCAGTCCTCGTTCCAGGTGAAAGTGCTGCCCGGACGTTCCTCGGGCGGTGTCTGCGACACGGTGGTGCTCCTTGCGTTCCTCATCGAGAGGCCGCACCGTACCAACGCGCCGTCACCGGCCGCAGCGGTTGAATTCTCCGTGAATCTATCGGTGGGAACGGACGATCCGGGCGGATACGCTCCGGTATCCGCCCGGATCGTCCGGTGTGATCAGAAGGCCCGGCAGGACCGGATGTCGGTGGCCAGGATGGCCTTGGCGCCGAGGTCGGCGAGCTCGTCCATCACCGCGTTGCCCTTGCCGCGCGGCACCAGCGCTCGCACCGCGACCCACCCGGGATCGGCGAGCGGGGAGACGGTCGGCGACTCCAGACCCGGCGTGATCCGCACGGCCTGCTCGAGCAGGTCCTTCGGGCAGTCGTAATCCAGCATCAGGTACTGCTGGGCGAACACCACGCCCTGGATACGGGCGACGAGCTGGTTGCGGGCTCGGTCGTTCTGGTCGGAGCCGACCGCCTCGATGAGCACGCCCTCCGAATCGCACAGCGTCTCGCCGAAAGCGACCAGGCTGTGCTGGCGCAGCGTACGGCCCGAGCCGACCACGTCGGCGATGGCGTCGGCGACGCCGAGCTGGATGGAGATCTCGACCGCGCCGTCGAGGCGGATCACCTCGGCCTCGATGCCGCGGCGCCGGAGGTCGGCGCGCACCAGGTTCGGGTAGGAGGTCGCGATGCGCTTGTCGTGGAGATCCTCGACCTTCCACTCCGGGCCTGCGGGTGCGGCGTACCGGAAGGTGGAGCGGCCGAAGCCGAGCGCGATGCGCTCCTGCACCGGCGCGCCGGAATCCAGCGCCAGATCGCGGCCGGTGATGCCGAGGTCGAGCTCGCCGGAGCCGACGTAGACGGCGATGTCCTTGGGGCGGAGGAAGTAGAACTCGACCTGGTTCGCCGGGTCGAGCACGCTCAGGTCGCGCGAGTCGGTGCGCTTGCGGTATCCGGCCTCGGTCAGGATGGAGGTCGCGGATTCGGACAGGGCGCCTTTGTTGGGGACTGCGACGCGCAGCATGGGGGTGGATGTCCTTTCGGTGTTCGACTTGGCATGAGCGGGGGCCCTCCGTGGTCACGCTTCGCTGCCGCCTCCGGGCCTGACCCGCTCACGCGGGAAGCGAAACTACGGAATAGGCGCGACCGTCACAGATGTCGGTACACGTCGTCGAGCTTCAGTCCCCGCCCCACCATCAGCACCTGGACCCAGTAGAGCAGCTGCGAGATCTCCTCGGCCAGCGATTCGTCGCTCTCGTGTTCGGCGGCCAGCCAGACCTCGCCCGCCTCCTCGAGCACCTTCTTGCCCTGGGCATGCACACCGGCGTCCAACGCGGCCACGGTGCCGGAACCCTCGGGGCGGGTGATGGCACGATCCTGCAGCTCGGCGAACAGGGCTTCGAAAGTCTTCACGGCTGGCCATTCTTTCAGACGCGCATTCCCAGCTACCGCCCCGGTCCACCTCCGACCGGCCCCGAGTCGCGCGTCCGACACACGCGCGCGAACGAGGTCCGCGCGCGGCAGGAGCGAACGCGGCGGAATGCCCAGCGTCCGCGGTGACCGGACCCCTCCCGGCGTGCCGTGCCGAACCGTCGTGGTGGTTCGGCACGGCGACTCGGCGCGGGCGCGAGCGCGATCCGGATTCAGCGCGGACGGTCGATGCGGTAGACGTAGTGCAGCGTGCCGTTGGCCGGGTTGTCCGGCTTCAGCTCGCCCTCCGCGACGCGCCGCAGTCCCGCTTTCTCCAGCGCCCGCCACGACGCGGCGTTGGCCGCCGAGACAGGCACGACCACGCAATCCGCCTCCGGATACGCCGCCCAGGTGTCGGCCAGGGCGGCGCGGATCATCGCCGACCCCACGCCGCGACCGACCGAGTCCGGCTCGCCGACCAGGTAATCGAGGGTCATCGCCGACCCGGGCACGTCGGCGAGCTCGCGCAGCTCGTCGATGTACTCCGGGTAGTCGGCGATCCGGCACCGCTGCACCAGGCCGATCGGCACGCCGTCGGCGTAGGCGAGGAGGTCTTCGGCGGGTTCCTCACCGCGGGCGGTGGGGCCGAAATCGCGCCGCACCGCCTCCGGCGAGAGCTCGTGGTTCCACCACTTCGCCACGTGCGGACGCGCCAGCCAGCCGCCGAGCAGCGGGAAATCCGACTCGGTGACGCGGCGCCAGGTGAATTCCGGCGCGCGCACCTCCTCGGCGCCGGTCACTGCTCCGAGGCCAACAGGTCCGCCAGTTCGGCGACCGCGACGCGCAGATAATCGGCGAACTCGTGCATCTGGCCGGCCACCGCCGTTGGCGTCGCCAGGTAGAGGTTCCAGCGGTCGGGCAGCAGCACGTAGGCGACGCCGATGCAGCGCGGGCTTGTGGAGCCGAAACCGAAGTACTGGATATTGACCGAGGGCGCGGAGCTGGTGCTGAGGTAGTCGTCGCGCATGATCACCCAGCCGGGGCTGCCGTAGAGCGAAATCGGCTCGGTGACACCGAGTTCCGCGCCCCGGCGGCGCTGGATCCACTCCAGCTCCCACAGGTGCTGTTCCGGCGCGTCACCGGCCTGGCACTGCTTGGCCCGCGCGACGTGCTTGGCCGCGGCGGTGCGCGCGGCCGCGAGCCGGGCGGCGGTGTCGGCGGCGGGATCCTGCATGGCGTCGACGAAGGCGATCATCTCCGGCGTCACCACGCGCATGGCCTCGGTGCGGCCGTTGCGATACTGGCGGGTCGCGATCGATTCGTAGGTCGCGCCGGTGATGCCCTTGCTGCGCCGGTGCGCGAGCTGGTAGCTCAGCTGGGCGAAGGCGTCCGGCGAGATGCCGAGCTGCTTGGCCCGCGCGGTGCCGAAGTCCTCGAAAGAGACTGTCTGCGTGGCGTTTTCGGACGCGTAGTTGGCGAAGGCGGCGCCCGCCGCCGCGATGTCGGTGCGCAGCGCGGCGTCGAGGGTGAATTCGATCGGCTCCACGGGCGGCAGCCCCTGCGCCTGCGCGCCCGAGCGTTCCGCGTGCTGGGCGGCCGACGTCTCGAGCAAGGTGTCGACGAACGACAGGATGGTGGTGCCGTCCAGCCCGCAGTGCTCGACGTTGATGCCCGCCTGCCCGTCGCCGAAGACGATGAACGAGACGGCCTTGTCGAACCAGCGGTTGGCGCTGTCGCCGTGCAGCAGCTGGTCGCAGGCGTGCTGAGTGTCGCGCGGGGCGAAGTCCTCCAGGCACAGGCAGAACAGCGCGGTCTCGATGGTGTCGAGCGCCGCGACGTTGGCGGGTTCGGCGCGGAGCGCGGCCCGGCTCGCGGCCCATTCGGCGCGCGCCTTGGTGGTGAGGTGACCGACGGCGGTGTCGGTGCGCGCCGAGCGCGACCCGGCCTTCAGCACCGCGCGCAGACCGTCGGCGAGGTCGTCGAGCGAGTACGGCGCGCCGCCCTCGCCGATCACGTCCATCCGGAACATGCTCCCGCGGTAGAACACCACGATGTGCCGCTCCCGCGAGGGGCCGGGCCACTCCGGGCTGTAGGGCACCCGGACCGTGTCCTGCTGCTCGCCCGGAATCCTGGTCTCGGAGAACAGGTACTTGTTCTGCCACATGGACAGCTGCTGCCCGCGCTGAGTGACCGGCGGGACGGCCTCCTCGTCGAGGGCGAGCTTGTAGTCCACGGCGGCCGAGATGATGGCCGCCGCCCGCTCCACCTGATCGGCCGCGGTGGAGGCGGCCAGCGTGGTGTCTTCGCGGAAGAGGAAGAAGAAGTTGGCGTTCAGGGCGATTCGGTCGCGACGGCCCAGATAGCGCGACGGCCAGAACAGATCGAGCCAACTGCCGACGCCCGGCGTGGCGTCGTAGTCCGCCAGTGCCGCGTGCAGCGTCCGGCCCGGGCCGTCCGGACGGAGCAGATCGGCGACCGCCGCCTCGGTGGTGGCGAGCTCGTCGTCGGTGAGCAGCGGGGTGCACCACTCCAGGAACCTGGCGCAGCTGTCCTCCAGCGTCGGCAGCGGTACCCGGGGCAGGTGATCTTCGGCGGCGAAGGTGCGGTCGGTCAAGTCGGAGTCCTCGCGGTTCGGGTCGGTGGGTGAGACGCGCACGGCGGGACAGCACCGTGCGCGGGAGTTCGTGGAGTGCGTTGCTCCACTACAGATCCTCGGCGACGATGCCGAGTTTCGACAAGAGGCCTGCCGAGGTTTTCGAGCGAAAGCTCAGGGGCGGCCCTTGGGGCCCGGCCGGGACAGGTAGAGGTGCGCGTACAGCCAGCCATCGGCTTCGCGGCCTTGGGTGTCGATTCCCTTGTCCGACAGCGTGTTCAGCACGCGCTGCTGTTCGTCGGCGGAGGCGAACCTGCGCTGCGCGTACAGGCCGGGCGCCTGCTCGGTGCGGTAGCCGAGCGCTGCCAGTTCCTCGGCGATCGGATCGAAGTCGAACATGCGCAGCACGAAGTGCGCCATCCACGGCCTGCGCCGCGGGTGCGCGGTGGCGATCCGCAGCAGCGTCTTCTCGGTGACGTAGCCGATGCAGCCGGTCGAGAGGACGATATCGGCGCCTGCGAGCACCTCGCGCTGTTCGTCGGTGGGATCGGCGGATTCGAGGTCGGCGTGCACGATGTCGTGCAGCAATCCGGTGGCGTGCGCGTAGTCCAGCGCGGGGCGGGCGGCGTCCATGCCGATGAAGCGCACGTCGGAGTGGTGATCGGACTCGGCGAGCCTGCTCCGATCGCGGGCGACGAGCTGGTCACGGTCGGCGTCGCCGTCGGCGGCGGCGTAGTGCTTGGCGAGCTCGCCGATGCCGGTGTCGAAGCGCAGCAGTGCCGCGTTCACCCCGTAGGAACAGCCGATGTCCAGCACGGTCGGCGTGGCGACGCGCGCGGAGGCGCGGTACTCCCGGATCTGCTGCTCGAAGAAGGGCTTCGCCAGTTCCGGTATGCGGTAGTCCAGCTCGGACATCCGTGCGTAGTACTCGCGGGGATCGGGACGGTCGTAGATGTCGTCGAAGGAGGCTTTCCCGGTCGTGTGTAACGGCACTGGCACGTGTGTTCGTTCCTCTCGGGTCGAGCTGAGCTCAGTCGAGTAGCCGGTCGCCGCGAACCAGGCGGTCCTCGGCGACGTGTTCGGGCAGGACTCGGCCGAACAGCTGGCGGGTCCGCTCCACGGTGCCGATGACACCGGGCCGGTCGGTATAGGCGAAGATCGCCGAATGTCGTTGCCTGCCACCGGTAACCGGGGACACGCGGTGGAGCGAGAAACGGCCCTGGAACAGTTGCAGATCGCCGGGGCGCAGCGCGAGGCTGCGGACCAGGCGCTCACCGGTTCCGGTCAGCACGTCGCGCACGTCGGCCAGGTTCTCGGCCTGCGGCGAGCGGATGTCGGGGCAGTATTCGAAAACACCGCCCGCTTCCGGCAGCTGGGTGAGCATGCTGACGGTTAACTCGTTGGTGTCGAAGTGCCACGGGTGCGACATGCCCGGCGCGACCACGTTCAGGCACAGGCCCGCCAGTGGGTCGGCGTATTCGTGCAGCTCGGACAGGCCGAAGCAGTCCGCGACGAAGCGCTGGAACGCGCCGCTGGTGTAGAGCCGGTGGATCAGCGCGTCCGCCGGGATGCGGTCACGGGGCACGAATGCGTTCCCACGGTCCATGACGATGCTGCCCGGATGATCCGGGGGCAGTTCGGTATCCAGCGGAATGTTGTAGGCGTTGACCCGCTCCACCTCGTAGTGCGCGTGCGGCGCCATGTCCTCGCCCTGCGCGCGCAGCGTCTCGATCAACTCGGGGCGAATGAACTCGCGCAGGACCGTGCAGCCGCCGTCGGCCAGGTCGGCCCGCGCCGCGTCGACCGCCGCCCGCCACCCCGCCGATCCCGGTGATTCGAGCGGATACCTTGCGGTATCGACGATTTCGTCGAGTACACCCGTCGCTGCCATGGCGTCATTTTGGTGCAGCGCTCGGCGACACGCCCGGGGATCCGGAAAAGTTGCCGGTGAACACAGTCACACTTAATATCTGCGCGCACTTGCGTTGCAGCACAGTAACTCCCGAGCATCCGCCGGTGTCGAGAGCCGAATCGAACCGACCGGTCTCGCGAATCTGGAACGTGTTCTTCGGCCGCGCGATCGCCCCGACGCGGTGTGCGCGGGACGGGGCGCGAACGTCAGCCGCGCGCGTGCAGGGTGCGTTCCAGGTCGGCGTGGGTGAGGCCGACGAGGCTGTCGCGGAAGACCAGACCGGGAGCGTCCGGTACCGGAATTTCGCAGGGGACGACGAGGACGGCGCAGCCCGCGGCCGCGGCGGCGCGGGCGCCGGTGGGCGAATCCTCGATCGCCACGCAGTCGCGCGGAGGGACGCCGAGCAGTTCGGCGGCGCGCAGATAGACGTCCGGTTCGGGTTTGCCCTCCGGCACCTCGTCACCGCAAACGGAGACATCGAAGAAGTCGCGGCCGAGGGTGTCCAGGCCGTATTCGGTCAGCGAGCGCTTGGTGTTGGTGACGAGCGCCGAGGCCAAGCCCGCGTCGCGGACCAGGCCGAGCGCGTCCTTGGCGCCGGGCCGCCATGGAATGGGGCCGGTCATCAGCTCGGTCACCCGTCGCTCCAGGAAACCGGCTGCCTCCCGCAGCGCCTGCGGTGTCGGGTCGAGGCCGAGGCCGTCGAACAGGATGCGCAGGGCGTTCGGGCCCGACGCGCCGATGAGCGCGTGCCGGATCTCTCGGGTCATCACGCTGCCGAGTTCCACCGCCAGCTCCCTGACCCCTATGTCCCAGAGCTTCTCCGAGTCCAGCAGCGTCCCGTCCATGTCCCACAGCACCGCGGCGAGTCGCGCTGTCACGTGCGGTCGTTCTCCTCGTATCCGTCGAATCGGCGGGCCTATACGCCCGCCGACACATCGGCGTCCAGCGTAGTGGGCGCCACCCGCCCGCCGTCCGTCGACAGCCCGCGCCCGCCCGGAGCACGGGCCCGACAGGCGCGGCCCGGACGCGATCCATCGTCGGTCACGCAGGACCGCGCTCAGCCGAAAGTGCTCCCGGCAGGCGGAACGTCACACTCCGGAGGCGGTGATGACCAACCTGCCGCCGTCCTGGCGGACCTGAATCCAGCGGTTCTCCCGATCGACCGAGCCGTTGGTCTTCACGTAGGTCAGCGAGACGGTGGCGCCGTCGTCGCCGCGCGGGGTGATCCCGTTGACCTGGACCGAGCGGATGGTCGACCAGAACGAGGCGTAGGAGTTGTAGCCGCCGGTCTGGGACTGATAGCCGGGCGCGAGCTGGGACCAGGCGCCGGACACGTTGCCCGGCAGCATGCCGTAGTAGCCCTGGATGAACTGGGCGATCCGGTCGGGCGTCGGCGGGCCGAACGGCGTGGTGGTGATCGTGGTCGCCGGCGGACGCGTCGTACTGCTCGGATGACCCGGGCTGCTGGACGGAGCCGAAGACGGCGCAGCGCTACCGGAGGGCGTGGCGGGCACGGCGGTCGGGGTGTCGGCGTTCTGCGGTGCGGCGGTGGGGGCTTGAGCCTGGGGCCCCTCGGCCGGCCCGCCATCGGCACTCTGCGGAGGCTGCACCGGCTCACCGGTCCCGGAGGGCGGAGCCGCGGTGGAACCGTCCTCTCCGCCCCGGTCCCCGCCGGAGAGGACGAAAGCCACCACGACGACCAACACGACCACCGCGGCGGCGGCCACGAGGGCGAGAGTCTGCTTGTTCGGCCCGCCCCCTGCGGTCGCGCCGGGCAGCGTGCCGCCGCCGGACGGTCCGATCGGCGGCGGCGACGGCGGCGCGGACGAGAGCGCCGCCGACGGCACGAATTCGGTGGCGTCGGAGGCGTTCCCGGTGCTCGCGGTCGCGGCGGACGTGGCGA
>NZ_BDBP01000119.1 GCF_001613045.1 Nocardia lijiangensis NBRC 108240
GGGCGCGCAACGCCCGCGTCGCCGCGTCCGAGGCCGACTGACGCGCGAAAGCCTCACTGGCCGGGACGAATCCGGCGTGCGCCTGCGCGCCGGAGTCGGCGAAGCCGGCGAGGGTGTCGCGCGCGACGCGCATGCTCGGCCGTTCCTCGGGGTCCGGGTTCAGCAGCGCGAGCAGGAAATCGGTGGCCTGCCCCGCGTTTCGCGGCTCGCTGACCTGACCGTTGGCCGCGGCGTAGAGCACCGCGAGCGGATTCGCGCTGGCGCCGTAGGGCGGTTCGCCCTCCAGCGCGTGAAAGAGCGTGGCGCCGAGGGAGAACACGTCGGCGGCCGGAGTCGGATCGGCGCCACGCGCCACCTCGGGCGCGAGATACGCGGCGGTGCCGCAGATCAGGCCGGTCTCGGTGAGCGTGACGTCGCCGGTGGCGCGGGAGATGCCGAAGTCGGTGATCTTGACCGTGCCGTGGTCGTCGAGCAGGATGTTGCCAGGTTTCACGTCGCGGTGCACGATGCCCGCGTGGTGCGCGGCGATCAGCGCCGAGGCGACCTGCTCCCCGATGCGCGCGACCTGAGTCAGCGGCAGCGTGCCCTGCGCGGAGAGCACCGCGGCCAGACTGCGCGACTTCAGGTACTCCATCACCAGGCACGGGTCGCCCTCGTGTTCGGTGATGTCGAACACCACGATCGCGTTCGGGTGCTGGAACCGCGCCGCGTTGCGTGCCTCACGGACCGCGCGCTGGCGCGTGATGTCGCGTTCGGCCTCCGGCAGGCTCGCTTTAATGTGGATCTGCTTGATCGCCACGGAACGCCGGAGTCGCTCGTCGGTGGCACGCCAGACGACACCTGTGCCGCCGCTACCAATCCGCTCGACCAGGCGGTAATGCTCCGCGATCAACTGACCGGTATCGATGGCGCCTACTCCGAACCTTCTCGAAATCGTGACATCCCGCATATTGACCGCTGACGCGGCCCGCCGACGAGTGTAGCGGGCGCGTGCAGCGCAGTCCGCGCCAGCCGGGGATATATCCGCCGCCCAAATCGGCGGAACCCGAGAACGGCGCCGAAGCACCGAGTTTGCCGACGAACTGCACCCGGCCGGACCAACGCGTCGTGCGGGAATGCCGAAGGTTACCGCGCCGCGCGCAGCATCCGTCCGGCGGCGTCCACCGCGGGACCCGAACTGCCCGCGTCGCTGATGAATACGGCGAACGCGAGGTCACCGTCGATGCCGACGAACCAGCCGTGCGCGTGGGTGTCATCGATGTACTCGGCGGTGCCGGTCTTGCCGAGCAGCCCGGGGATATCGCGCAACTGGGTGGCGGTGCCGCCGGTGACGGTCTCGCGCATCATGACTTTCAGCTGGTCGTCGACGGCGCCGGGCAGCGGCTCCGGCTGCCGGTCGGCCACCCCCGGACTGCCCTGCACCACTGTCGGCGTGGGCACCGAGCCGCGCGCGATCGAGGCGGCCACCAGCGCCATCCCGAACGGCGACGCTGTCACCTGCCCTTGACCGATGCTGGACTCGACGCGCTGAGCCGGGGTATCGGCGTCGGGCACCTTGCCGGTGACCGTGGTCAAGCCGGGTGTGACGTAGTCGATGCCGAGGCCGAGCTGTGCGGCGGCATTCGTCAACCCGTCCGGCGGCAGCTGCACGCCGAGCATGCCCATGGTGGTGTTGCAGGAGCGGGCGAAGGCGGTGTGCAGCGGCACCCGGCCGAGGTCGAAGTTGTCGTCGTTGGGAATGCGCCTGCCCTCGATGTTCGCGCTGCCAGGGCACGGGAGCACGGTGTCGGGTGTCACCTCGCCCGCCTGCAGCGCGGCCGAGACGGTCACCGTCTTGAAGGTCGAACCCGGCGGGTACAGGCCGGTCAGCGCGATCGGTCCCTGCGCGTCGGCGGCGGCGTTCTGCGCCATGGCCAGCACATTGCCGGTGGACGGCTGCAGCGCGACGATCGCGGCGGGCTGCCCGATCGGGGCGAGGGCGGCCTCGGCGGCACGCTGCCACCCGATGTCCAGCGTGGTGGTGATATCGGTGGCCGGGCGCGGATCCTCTCCCGCGACGCGTTCGGTGCCGGTGGGCGTCTTGGCCCGCACGGCCCAGCCCGCCGCCGCGGCGGCGTTCTGCTGCCACAGTTCGGCCAGGCCGGACAGGGTCGGCGAGGACAGGGCCTTGTCGGCGGTCAGCAGCCGCGTCTGCGGGGCGAGTGTGACGCCGGGCAGGGCGGCCAGCGCGTCGTTGACGGGGGCGATGTCCTCGGCGCGCAGCGTGATGGCGGTGATCGGTTTGCCCTGCGCGGCGGCCAGTTCCGCCTGCAGTGACTGCGCGGTGATGCCGGACGCGAGCGGGGCGAGGAGGGCAGCGACGGCCGCCGTGTCCACGCCGGGCGCGAGGTTCACCAGGGTGACGATCTGCTCGGCCATGAGGTTGCCGCCCGCCGCGTCGAGGACGCGGGCGGGTTTGGTGAAGGCGGGCCCGTAGGTCAGCGGGCCCGCGGCCAAGCCGGGCGCCACGGTGGCGGGATCCCAGTGGATCTTCCAGTCGCTGCCCTCGGCCGCCTCGCCCGCGGTGGTGTAGCTCCACTCGTCCTTGCCGTCTTTGCCCAGCTTCCAGGTGGCGGCCAGGGTGAATCCGTTCCCGTCGGTCGAGCGCACCTCGAAGGCGACGCCCTTGCCGAGGCCGTCGTACAGCTGGTTCAGCGTGTCGGTGGCCCGGCCGGGGTCGTCGGTCAGCGCGGCGGCCGCGGCGACGTCGCCGCGGTTCAACGCATCGGCGAACTGTCTCGCCACGGTGTCCGGCTGCTCCGGCCCGGAACCGCACGAGGCAAGGGCGAGCACGGGTGCTGCGGACAGAACCAGGAGCCTCCGTTGAATGCGCACCCCGCCGACGGTACCGAAATCGACCGTCGGCGCGGTGCAGCCGCGGCCGGTGTCGCGCTCAGCGGTCGAGCCAGGGGGCGGTGCTCAGCTCGGTGGCGTCGTCCGGGTCGAGCTCGATGTCGAAGACCTCCGCCAGGATCTTGGACAGCTCGCCGGGCTCCAGCTCGCGGGTCTCGCCGGAGCCGTCGGGGCGTTCGGTGACGAGCTTCAGGCCGTCGAGCACGTGGTGCACGTCGGGCAGGAAGCGCTGGACGAACGGGCGCGCGGTGAACGGCGAGCGCGGCGAGGTGGACACGAAGTGGTTGCCCACCTCGAAATCGATCCGGTACTGCGGCGCGGTCGTGAAGGTGTAGCGATCGATCCAGCCGTCGCGCCCGAACTGGTGCAGCACCCACACGTCGTCATCCAGCTCGCCCACCGTGCGTTCCAGCCGGAAACGCCACTGTCCCAGCGAGAATTCGTCCGGCCGGTCGACCAGCTCGTAGGGCTCGAGCGGACCGGAGCCGAACCCGACGTCGCAGAGCCAGACGCGCTCGTCGTCCGCGGTCGTCACGCGCAGCAGGGCGTGCGTCGCGGGACGCAACCCGCCGGACCCCATGGTCACCCGGCCGCTGAGTCCGGTCACGCCGAAACCGAGACGTTCCAGCGCGGCGGCGAAGAGCCCGACGTTCTCGTAGCAGTAGCCGCCGCGGCGTCGGCGCACCAGCTTGTCCTGGAGGGTGGCCAGGTCCAGCGGGATCGGCCGGCCGAGCACCGGGTCCAGGTTCTCGAACGGAATGGTGGTGGTGTGCAGGCGGACGAGCTCACGCAGAGTCGCGAGGGTGGGGGCGCGTTCGCCGTCGAAGCCGATTCGCGCCAGGTACGCGTCCAGGTCCAGATCCGCGCCGTGCCAGTGGTAGGCCGGGTCCGCAGGCTTGCTCATCTCACGCCTCTCTCGTCGGTGTCTTTTCCGAACAACCGGGCCGAGGCGGGAACTGTTCCGGCCCGCCACGATTTGGTCGCCGCCCGCCGATGGCGCCATCGATCGGCCGTCGTGCAGATCGGCATCATGATCGGCAATGCCGACGGGACCTTCGACCAGGCCGAGGTCGCGGCGGTGCGCGAAGCCTGCCAGGCGCTGCGGGTGGATCCGGGCCGGTTCGGGCTCTGAGCGCCGCCGCGCGACGGCGGAATGTCGGAGGCGGCGGCTAGTATTCGCCTATGCGTTCGATCGATGCCGCCGAGCGGCGCGCGCGACTGGGGGTGCGGCACCGGCTGGCGGACGCGCACCGCACCGATGCCGTCACGGATATCGCCAGGTCACTGGTGGTCTTGCACGCCACCGATCCGGCGACGGTCTTCCTCTCCCTCGGTGCGCGCAGCCGCGGGGCGGCGCCCACCGACGTGGAGCGCGCACTGTACGAGGACCGGACGCTGCTGCGCATGCTGGCGATGCGCCGGACCATGTTCGTCGCCCCCGTCGAGCTGGTTCCGGTGCTGCAGGCCTCGTGCTCGAACGCGTTGGCGGACAAGCAGCGCCGCACCTACGGTCGCTTCCTCGAGCAGGCCGGATTCGGGGATGGAAACGTCGCGGGCTGGTGGGCCGAGGTCGAGGAGGAGACCCATAGCGCGCTGCTTGCCCGCGGCGCGGCCACCGGCGCGCAGCTCGGCAAGGACGTGCCGCGGCTGCGCACCCAGGTGAATCCCGCACCGGACAAGGCGTATTCGAAGCCGACCAACATCACCACCTGGGTGCTGGTCACCCTGGGTTGCGAGGGCCGCATCGTGCGCGGGCGACCCAACGGCAGCTGGGCGAGCAGCCAGTACCTGTGGTCGCCGGTGGAATCCTGGCTGCCCGGCGGCATCGCGGAACTTCCCGCCGACGAGGCGCGGGCCGAACTGGTGCGCCAGTGGCTGGCCGCCTTCGGTCCGGCCCCGCTCACCGACCTCAAATGGTGGACCGGCTGGACCCTCGCCGAGATCCGCAAGGCACTGACCCGCCTGGACTTGGCCGAGGTCGACCTGGACGGCGTCACCGGCCTCGTCCTGGCCGACGACCTCGAACCCGTTGCGCCACCGGAGGATTGGGCGGCCTTCCTGCCGGCCCTCGACCCGACGCCGATGGGCTGGCAGTCCCGCGACTGGTACCTCGGCCCGCACGCCGCGGCCCTGTTCGACCGCAACGGCAATATCGGCCCCACCCTCTGGTGGAACGGCCGCATCGTCGGCGGCTGGGCCCAGCGCAAGGACGGCGAGATCGTCTGGCGCCTCCTGGAAGACGTCGGCTCCGAAGCCGAATCCCGCCTCGAAGCCGAAGCCGCCCGCACCACCGCATGGTTCGACAACATCCGCACCATCCCCCGCTTCCGCACCCCTTTGGAACGCGAGCTCACCGCCTGATCCCTTGCCACACACTCCTCCTACGCCGCACATAGGCGTCGCGCCTGTGCGGCGTAGGGAAGGCGAGTGGCAGCTTGGCCAGCCGACCGGTGGGCGGCCAGGGCGGGTTATCCGGCTGGTTGGTTCACCGCCTCGCTCGGGGCGGCCGTGGACCGCTGGCGGAGGGACGCGGTTGTGGCGAGTGCCAGCAGGAGCAGGCCCGCGCACGCGTAGGCGGCGACCGAGAGACCGGAGGTCATGGCGGCGCGGGCGGCGTCGGCGACCGGGGCGGTGGCGGGGTCGCTCGCCAGGGCCGGGATGGCCGAGCCTGCGCTGGCCGTGACGGCGTCGGTCAGGTCGTCGGCGCCGGGTGTCGTGCCGAGCCGGTCGCGCAGACCGGTCCCGAGCACGCCGAAGAAGAGCGTGGTGAGCATCGCGATGCCGAGTGCCGAGCCGAGTTCCCGTGCGGCGCTTTGAATCCCCGAGCCCTGACCGGCGCGCTCGGCGGGCACCTCGGCGAGCACCACGTTCGTCACCTGCGCGGTGGCGAAGCCGACGCCGATGCCGTAGACGAACAGCGCGAGGACGATGGCCCACCATGGCGTGTCCGTCGCCGCGACGAGCGCGAGCATGCCCAGACCCGCGGCCTCGAGCAGCAGGCCGAGGCGCACCTGCGTCATCGCCGAGGCGGTCATCGAGAAACTCGCTCCGCTGGCGCAGAAACTGCCGACAGCCAGCGCGGCCAGGGCCAGTCCGGTCTGAAAGGCGGTGTAGCCGAGGGTGAACTGCATCCACAGCGGCAGCACCGCGATGATCCCGAATTCGCCGACGCCGACCACGATCGTGACGACATTGCCGTTGCGGAACGAGGGAATCCCGAACAACCGCACATCCAGCAGCGGTTCGCCGCCGGTCCGCGCCAAGCGCCGCTGCCTGCGCCAGAACAGCGCCAGCGCGCCCGCCGCCGTGAGGAAGGCGACCAGCACCGGCGACGGCCCGCCGCGCCAGGCCACCCCACCGACGACCAGCGGCTCGATCGTGTGCACCCACCCGTAGTGGCGGCCTTCGATCAGCACGAACGACAGCAACCCGAGCCCGAGCACCGACAGCGCCGCGCCGAGCAGGTCGACGCCGCCACGGACGCGGGACGAGGCGGGCAGGAAACCCAGCGTCGCGGCCACGATCACCAGCACCAGCGGAATGTTGATCCCGAACGCCCATCGCCACGAGAAGTCCGCCAGCCAGCCGCCGAGCAGCGGCCCGACGGCTGCCGCGGCGCCGATGGTCGACCCCCAGATCGCGAAGGCCTTGGCGCGCGCCGGACCCGCGAAGCCCGCGTTCACCAGCGCCAGCGAGGTCGGCAGGATCATCGCGCCGCCGACGCCCTGCAAGAAGCGGGCGGCGATGAGCGCGGCGCCGTTCGGGGCCGCCGCGGCCAGCAGGCTGGTCGCGCCGAAGATCACCAGCCCGATCACGAAAAGCCTTCGCGCACCGTACAGATCGGCGAGGCGGCCGGTGAGCAGCAGCAGCGCCGCGAAGACAATGGCGTAGGACTCCTGGATCCACTGCGCCTCGATCGAGGTGATGCCGAGGTCGTCGATGATCGGAGCGACGATCACGTTGACGATCGTCAGGTCCACGACGATCAGCGCGACACCCAACGCGACGGCGATCAGCCCGAACCAGCGCCGGGCGGAGGGTGTATCGGTTTCGGTCGGCAATTTACCTCCATCATAAAGTTACTTTATGGTGAAGCTATTCCGCCGCGGGGTAAGTTGTCAATCCGTGCGGGCGCGGGCGCGTGCCCATCGAGGAAGGAGTGCCGGTGTCGAACGACCATGCGGCGCAACGCGAACGGCTCGCCGACGGGCTGCGGTCCTACGGCGCGAGCTTCGCCGAGCTCGGCCGCCGCTTCGCCGCGGACCTCGGCGTGCATTCCACCGACGCGTTCGCCCTGCTGGAGATCACCTCCGCCGAGACGCTGGGCGCGCCGATCTCACCGGCGCTGCTGAGCAAGCGCATCGCCTTGACCTCGGGCGCGATGAGTTCGCTGCTCAACCGGCTGGAAGCCGCCGGATACATCACGCGCACCCGCGAGCACACCGACCGGCGCGTGGTGACGCTGCGCAGCAGCGAGCAGGTCAAGCAGCGGGGCGAAGAGTTCTTCCGCTCCCGCAACGAACGCCAGGACGCCATCCTCGCCGACTACCCACCCGAAACCCTCGACCAGTTCGAGACGCTGCTGCGCCGGCTGACGGCGAGCTTGTCGAGCTGACACCACCCGCGGCCGGTCCGTTCGCGGCGGTAGTTTGGTGCCGTGGAGATTCGCGGGTTCACCGAGTCCGATCGCGACGAACTGCGCGCCCTGGCGCGGCGCGCCGGTGCGGGGTCGCCGACGGAATCACTGTGGGGGCACGCGGACTCCGAGGCGGCCGTGTACCTCGATCCGTACATGGATCTGGAACCCGGGTCGCTGTTCCTCGCGGCGCATGACGGAGCGCTGGTCGGATATCTCGCGGGCTGCGTGGACAGCGCGGCATTCCCCAGCGAGGAGCAGCGCATGGATCAGGCGATTCGCCGGTACCGCTTGGTGTTTCGCCGTGGCCCCGCGGCGTTCTTCGCGCGCGCCGTACTGGACACGCTGCGGGCGAAGTTTCGCGGACAACCCACCGCGGGCGATTTCACCGATCCGCGCTGGCCCTCGCACCTGCACATCAATGTGGCGGCGGAGGCCAGGGGCACCGGGGCGGCCGGTGCACTGATGGCGCGATTCCTCGAACACGCGGCCGCGTCCGGATCACCCGGCTGCCACCTCCAGACCCTGGTCGAGAACACCCGCGCCGTGCGGTTTTTCGAGCGGACGGGTTTCGACCGGCTCGGCCCCGAACCTCTCGTACCCGGCCTGCGTCATCGGGGCTCGCCGGTACACCAGCGAACCATGGTGCGCTCCCTCTGATCAGGGTTCCGCGACGGTACGAACGGCAGACGCGCGCACGACATCGCCCCGCGCACTGCGACCGTCCGACCCCGTTCGCATCGCCGACCGACCGCCCGATGACGCTTCGACGACCTGGTGACGGATCCGCACGTCCGCACTGGGCGAGCTCTTGGCGCCCGCCGCGCCGACCAGCCGAGGATGGCCGACGCTACTCCGAAGTGCTCTTCCCGGGTTTCGAGAAGTGCGCCTTCTCCGCCTGCTCCATCAGCCGCATGAACTGGTCCGTCCGCAGATGGACGAGCGCCTCGTGGTCGCCCGCCTCGAAGTAGACGTCGGGCACCGTGGTGAGGCTTTCGTCCATCAGGGTCCGCACGCCGTAGGCGGTGCACACGGCCGGGATCGCGCCGACCTCGCAGTCCTTGAAGACGTCGCGGAGCTCGGACTCTTTGGCCAGCACCAAGTGCCGTCCGGTTTGCGACCAGAGTCTCGACAGACGCAGGTGATGGGTGGATGGCAGCACCGCGCCGACGTAGCCCTGCTCGTCTTCGAGCATGATCGTCTTGGCGAGACGATCACCCGGGATATGGGCCACCGCCGCCGTGTGTGCGCTGGTGTAGCTGTGCGGATGACGCACGACCTCGTATTCGACACCTGCCTCGCGCAGGCATTCTTCCACCGTCGATGACATGGACATTGCGGACCTCCACTCGTTTGCTGGCGCGCCACCGTGTCCCGGTGCCGCTGGGCAGTCGGATGCACAGCGTCGAACCGTTCTACGAAATAGTCTGCGCCTTTCGACGGCGAATGCCGAGAGTCCCGACCTGCCGTGACGACGTTCGTCCCGGCCACCGCCTACCGAGCGGGCATCGGCCGGGCCGCACCGCTCACATGTCCAGACCGAGATCCAGCACTCGCACCGAATGGGTCAGCGCGCCGACGGCGAGAAAGTCCACGCCGGTGCGGGCATAATCCGCCGCCATCTCCAGGCCGAGCCCGCCCGAGGACTCCAGCTTGGTCGCAGGAGCCACGGCGTTGCGCCGCTGCACGGCCGCCTGGGTCTGCCAGAGCGGAAAGTTGTCCAGCAGCACCAGTTCCACGTTCTCGGCGAGCACGGCGTCGAGCTGTTCCAGGCTGTCGACCTCCACCTCGCACGGCAGGTCCGGGGCCAGCGCGCGCACCGCGCGCAGCGCGTCGACCACCGAACCCGCGGCGACGACGTGATTGTCCTTGATCAGCGCGGCGTCGCCGAGGCCCATCCGGTGGTTCACGCCGCCGCCGACCCGGACCGCGTACTTCTGCAGGCCGCGCAGACCGGGCAGCGTCTTGCGGCTGTCGCGGATCTTGCAGTCGGTGCCCGCGACCTCGTCGACCCAGGCCGCGGTGGCGGTGGCGATGCCGGACAGGTGGCACAGCAGGTTCAGCATGGTGCGCTCGGCGGTGAGCAGCCCGCGGGTCGGCGCGACCACGCCGAGCACGACGTCTCCCGCGTGCACCCGTGTCCCGTCGGCCACCCGCTCGGTGAGCTCGTAGGCGCCCGCCCCGATCACCTCGTCGAGCACCAGCAGTCCCACGTCGATACCCGCCACGGTGCCCGGCTGCCGGGAGACCACCGAGGCCTTCACCGCCGCGTCGGCGGGCACGGTCGCCATCGTGGTGACGTCCGGTCCGTAGCGCAGGTCTTCGTCCAGCGCGGTGCGAATGAGCGCGAGCACCTCGTCGCGGTCCAGTGCGGCGTCCAGCGCCATCAGTGCACTCCTACTCTGTCGGCCCGCGGCGAGCGCGGGCGAAAGTCGAAATCGGGCCCGGCGGGCCTCACGGCACCGCCACGCTCAGCGCCGGGGCCTCGGGGTCGTCGGCCAGGCGGGAGGCCAACGACTCCCCCTCGGGCGAGCCGCCCACCAGGATCACGTCGGGACGGCCGTCGGCATCCAGGCGGATCGGGATGCTGTGCCGCAGCGCCTCGTCCGGCTCGGGGTGATCGGATCGCGTATGGCAGCCGCGGCTTTCGGTGCGGGCCGCGGCGGCGAGCAGCAGCACGCGGGCGGTCAGCGTCAGCGCGCCGTCCTCCAGTTCCGCGATCCGGCGGGCGGCCAGGTCCTCCGGCGCGGGCGGCACGACGACGCCGGAGCCAGCGATCCGGCTCGACATGCCGCGCAGCACCGCGCGTTCCAATGTCGCCGCCGCACTCGCGAGCCCGTCCCTGTCGCGCACCACCGCGGCGTGCGCGGTCATGACCTGCTGCAGCGCCGCGCGCGGCGCCCTCGGCATGGTCCGCGGCCGCACATCGGTGACCTCCGCGGGCGCGCCGAGGCGCTCCACGGCGGCCGCGCCCACCCGCTCGCCGACGACCAGGCCCTCCAGCAAGCTGTTGGACGCCAGCCGATTCGCGCCGTGCAGCCCGGTCCGCGCCACCTCGCCCGCAGCGTACAGCCCGGGCACGCCGGTCCGCCCGTGCGGATCGGTGACCACGCCGCCGCATTGGTAGTGCGCCGCGGGTGCGACGGGAATCAGGTCCGCACGCGGGTCGATGCCCGCGGCGAGGCAGGACGCGGTGATCGTCGGAAAGCGCCGGTCGAAACCGTCGATCGCGCGGGCGTCGAGGAAGACGTGGTCGACGCCGAGGTCGCGCATCCGCGCGGCAATGGCGCGGGACACGACGTCGCGGGGCGCGAGATCGCCGCGCGGATGGACCTCCGCGGTCACCGAATTGCCTTCGGCGTCCACGAGAGTCGCGCCCTCGCCGCGCACCGCCTCGCTGATCAGCGGCCGGCGGCCCAGCCCGCCCGGCGTGTACAGCACCGTCGGATGGAACTGCACGAATTCCAGGTCCGCGACGGCCGCGCCCGCCCACAGCGCGAGCGCGACGCCGTCGGCGGTCGCGCCCGGCGGGTTGGTGCTCAGCGCGTAGAGCTGACCGAGCCCGCCGGTGGCGAGCAGCACGGCCGGGGTGTGCACCACGCCGAAGCCCTTGTCCGACACCGCGATCACGCCCTGCACGCCGCTCGGCCCGGTGACCACCTCGCAGGCCGCCGCGCCGAACAGCACGGGCAGACCCGCCGCGTTGAGCGCGCGCTGCACCTCGGCGCCGGTCGCGTCGCCGCCCGCGTGGATGATGCGGCGCGTGCTGTGCCCGCCCTCCCTGGTGCGCGAGATCTGGCCGTCGCGGCCGAGATCGAACACCGCGCCGAGGTCGGTGAGCGCCGCGACGGCGGCCTGCCCGCCCTCGACGATCGCGCGCACCGCGCTCGTCTCGCACAGACCGGCCCCGGCCTCCACCGTGTCCCGCACGTGCGACCCGATCGAATCACCATGCGGCGCAACGACCGCGATACCGCCCTGCGCGTACTGGGTGGAGGTGTCGATCGGCCCGCCCTTGCTGAGCGCGAGGACCCGCAGCCCGCGCAGTGACGCGGTGCGGGCCGCCGTCAATCCGGCGACGCCGCCGCCGACCACCACCAGGTCGGCCGAGGCCTCCCACTCGATTACCGGAGCATTCATCTCCGCCAGCCTCTCGTTCCGAGCCCGGGCGCGCATGCCGCCGCGCCCGCCGAGGTCATGCGACGCCGCGCTGCGCGCCCGCCGCATGTCGCTCGCGTCGGCTCACTCGCCGCCGCCCGGGTTGCCGATCGCGATCATCCGCTGCACCGAATTACGGCCGAGCGCCGCGGTTTCCGGATCCACGTGCACCTCGTCGGCGCCGTCGACCAGGCAGCGCAGCAGCGCGGCGGGGGTGATCATCTTCATGTACTTGCAGGAGGCGCGGTCGTTGACGGCCTGGAAGTCGATGCCGGGGGCGGCCTTGCGCAGCTGGTGCAGCATGCCGACCTCGGTGGCGACCAGGACCTGAGTGGACTTGGCCGCCTTGGCCGCGTCGATCATGCCGCCGGTGGACAGGATGTGCACCCGGTCGGCCGGGAACGCGCCCTCGCCCGCGAGGTACAGCGCCGAGGTGGCGCAGCCGCACTCGGGGTGCACGAACAGCTCGGCGTCGGGGTGGTTGCGCGCCTGCTCGGTGAGCTCGTCGCCGTTGATGCCCGCGTGCACGTGGCATTCGCCCGCCCAGATGTGCATGTTCTCGCGACCGGTGACCCGCTTCACGTGCGCGCCGAGGAACTGGTCCGGCAGGAACAGCACCTCGCGGTCGGGATCGATGGAGGCGACCACGTCGACGGCGTTGGACGACGTGCAGCAGATGTCGGTGAGCGCCTTCACCTCGGCGGTGGTGTTCACGTAGGACACCACGACCGCGTTCGGGTACTCGGCCTTCCAGGCGCGCAGCTCGGCGGCGTTGATCGAGTCGGCCAGCGAGCAGCCCGCGCGCTGGTCCGGGATCAGCACGGCCTTCTCCGGGCTGAGGATCTTCGCGGTCTCGGCCATGAAGTGCACGCCGCAGAACACGATGGTGTCCTCGGGCGCCTCGGCCGCGATCCGCGAGAGCGCCAGCGAGTCGCCGACGTGATCGGCCACGTCCTGGATCTCGGGCAGCTCGTAGTTGTGCGCGAGAATGGTCGCGTTGCGCTCCCGGGCCAAGCGCTTGACCTCCTGCGCCCACTCGGGCGTCGCCTCGACACCCGTGTAGCCGGAGGGCCCGTCGACTACCTGCCCCATCAGCGGAGGCGCCAGTTTCGCACCCGTCGTCGCCATGATGGCTCCCTTCCTCGTGCGCCCGGCAACACCGCCGATTCACACCAAACCAGGTTTTCGTCTTACAATCGAAAACGTGCCTCATAGTAGCACCATCCACGAATCGCTCACCGCGGTGTTCCAGGTTCGCCGCTTCCCCACCGGAAAAACCACTGGTCAGGGCGTCGCGAGCGGCCTGATGGGCCCGTGCCCGCCCGATCAGCGCACCGAACTGGCCGTGTTGCTGTGGGAGCGCGCGCTCGACCCGCAGAAGGGCACCTGGTCGCTCCCCGGCGGACGGCTGGGCGACGAGGAGGATCTGGACGCCTCCGCGCGCAGGCAGCTCGCCGAGAAGGTCGACGTGCGCGAGCTGACCCATCTCGAACAGCTCTCGGTCTTCAGCGACCCCGCCCGCGTGCCCGGCCCCCGCCGCATCGCCTCGGCCTATCTCGGCCTGGTTCCGCTGACCGCCGAACCGGAACTGCCCGACGACACCGCGTGGCACCCGGTCTCGGCGCTGCCAGCCATGTCCTTCGACCACGGTACGGTCGTCGACCACGCCCGCACCCGGCTGGCCGCCAAACTCTCCTACACCAACATCGCCTTCGCGCTCGCCCCGTCCATCTTCACCATGTCCACGTTGCGCGAAATCTATTGTGCGGCACTGGGTTATGACGTCGACACCACCAACCTCCAGCGCGTCCTCTCGCGCCGCAAGGTGATCGTCCCCACCGGCGCCACCGCCGCCCCCGGCCGCGCGGGCGGCCGCCCCGCCGCCGTCTACCGCTTCAGCGACTCCGGTCTGCGCGTCACCGACGAATTCGCCGCCCTCCGCCCCCGAGCGGAGTGATCCCCACCGAGTCGAATACAGCTGAGTAAGAACGAAACCGAATAATGTTCGGTCGACGTTGAATCACGCGTCGTGGGAACGGTTTCGGTGTTTGGGGGTGCGCCGGTACTGGCGTTTGCCGGGGACGGGCTGGGCGGCGTTGGAGCGGCGGAGTTCGTGACGGCGGCGCCAAGCGGTGAGATCCGGGCGTTCCGAAGAGGTTCGGGATGCGCCGGGTTGTGGCGTGGTGTGCGGATGGGCGTGCATTGTCGTCACCTCCTCCCCTTGGCTCGCCCGCTGCTTGCCCGATCACGGTAGCGACGGGGTCCGGCCCGCTCCACCGATTTTCCGCGCAACGAGGGCGGCACGACCCGCATTCCGACGCGGGGTGCCGAAATCCGTTCAGGCCGTTTTCATCTGGGGTTTCGGAGGCGGTGCGACCGTGTGGGCGACGAGACGGCCCGCGACCCAGAACACCAGTTCCACCAACCAGAACAACCACAGCGACAGCGTCACCACGACGACCGGTATCGCGAGGAAGAGCACCGAGGGCACCGCGACGAGCAGGAACAAGGCCAGCTCCCGCGCGTTCGCGCCTGCCAACCGGTTCGCCAGCCGCACCGCCGCCCACATCATCCAGCGGCGCGGCACCGAGATGCCGAATTCCCGCAGACAGCGCCGGAACAGGCCGTCGGCGTCCGCGGTGCTCACCAAGCGCGAGTGCAGCAGGTAGTCGTGCAGGATGGCGGCGCGGGTGTATGCGCCGTAGCGGGGAATAAGCCAGACCAGCGCACGCGGCACCGACGCGAAATCGGTGCGGAAGCCGGCGGGCACGGTGAACTCCTGCACATCACCCTGATAGACGAGCGGCTCCGACAACCGCCAGAACTTTGCGTCGATCTCCTCGACGATCGGACCGCCACCGATGAACGCCACGCCCCCGTTCCTCTCCGAACGCAACGATTTTCCACCATTTTACGTGGTAGAAGCACGAAAACAGCGCTGCGAAGGCAACGGTTGGGCGACGGGTCAGCGAGCCGGACGCGACACCGATCCCGACCCGTCCTCAGTCGCCGGATCGTAACCGCCATAGACGCTTCCGTACGGTGCGCGCGGCACCGCGGCGTCGAACCCGATCGGCTCGGACTCCGCGGTCCGGCGCGAACGACCGAATGCGCTGCCGTAGCCGGTACCCAGATCCTCCGACGGACTGAGCGCCGCGAGGAACAGCAGCACCAGCGAGGCCACCAGCGGCTGCACGACCAATGCGAGCGCGGTGCCGACTTCCGTTGGCAGCGCGACGATCTGGCCGACGGGCGGATCGTCCGGGCGCGGGTGCCGCAGCTCCGCGACCGACTCCCCCACCCACGCCATCAGATACGCGCCGATCAACGAGCCGGACAACAGCCCGAGTTGCAGCAGCGGACCGCGCACCGTGCGCAGCCGCCAGGCCGCCACGGCGGTGAGCAACCCGGTTACCGCGCCCACGCAGACGAACAGCGCCACCGCGTCGAATTGGTGCGTGCTCTCCCCGGTCAGCGGCGCGCCGCGCCCCGGCTCGGTGACCAGCAGCTGCTCGGTCGGCGCCAGCCAGCCCCACAGCACGCCGACGAGCACGCTGCACACCGCAACGGCCGCCAGGACCAGCAGCGCCGCTCCCGCTTCGCTCCGGACACCGTCCGCCCGCGCCGTCGCCACTACCGGTGTTCCAGACTCTTCGAGTCGATCACGCCGTGCCGCGAGCACTTGGCCCACCAGCCGTCGGGACTCACCTGGACGATCATGCGGCGCCCGCACTCCTCGCAGAAGCGCGGCGGCTCGAGGCCCAGCGCGGCCGCGGTGGGCACCGTGTCGTCGAGACCGGGCACGATCCGTTTGCCGGTGAACGGGTTGTAGCGCTCGTCCATATCCATGACAGTACTCATGGCCCGGCTCCTACAGCGTTTCGTTGAGCGCCTTGATCGGCATCTTGAGCTCGCCGAGCAGATCGAGGTCCGCTTCGGCGGGACGGCCGAGGGTGGTCAGGTAGTTGCCGACGATGACGGCGTTGATGCCGCCGAGGATGCCCTGCTTGGCACCGAGGTCGCCGAGGGTGATCTCACGACCGCCCGCGAAGCGAAGGATGGTGCGCGGCAACGCCAGCCGGAACGCGGCGACGGCGCGCAGCGCGTCGGCCGCGGGCAGCACCTCGAGGTCGCCGAACGGCGTGCCCGGGCGCGGGTTGAGGAAGTTCAGCGGCACCTCGTCGGGCTCCAATTCGGCCAGCTGCGCGGCGAATTCGGCGCGCTGCTCGAGCGTCTCGCCCATGCCGAGGATGCCGCCGCAGCACACCTCCATGCCCGCCTCCCGCACCATGCGCAAGGTGTCCCAGCGCTCCTCCCAGGTGTGCGTGGTGACGACCTGCGGGAAGTGCGACTTCGCGGTCTCCAGGTTGTGGTTGTAGCGGTGCACGCCCATCGCGGCGAGCTGATCGACCTGCTCCTGGGTGAGCATGCCCAGCGAGCAGGCGACCTGGATGTCGACCTCGTTGCGGATCGCCTCGACGCCCGCGGCGACCTGGGCCATCAGCCGCGCGTCCGGTCCGCGCACCGCGGCGACGATGCAGAACTCGGTGGCGCCGGTCTTGGCGGTCTGCTTGGCGGCCTCGACCAGGCTCGGGATGTCCAGCCACGCGGCGCGCACGGGCGACTGGAACAGGCCGGACTGCGAGCAGAAGTGGCAGTCCTCGGGGCAGCCGCCGGTCTTGAGGCTGATGATGCCCTCGACCTCGACCTCCGGGCCGCACCACTTCATGCGCACGTCGTGCGCCAGGGCCAGCAGCTCCTCGAGCCGGTCGTCGCCGAGTCGCAGCACCGCGAGGGTCTGCTCCTGGGTCAGGCCCTCGCCGCGCTCGAGCACCTGCTCGCGGGCGATCGCCAAAACATCGGTGTCAACGGGTGCCTGGGTCACTGCACGAATCCCTTCGGCTGGTCTGCCTGTCGGCGACGGCACCCCGCGTTCGAGGTGGCCGTGCAACTTGAACGGTGTTCAGGCTAGGGTAGCGGTAGGAGTGAGTCAAAACACGACGGGGAAGGAATTCGGGTGCAACTGCACAGGGCGGACGTGGTCGACGGCGCCATCGCCATTCTCGACCAGTACGGCCTCGCCGACCTGACCATGCGCAGGCTGGCGAGCTCGCTTCAGGTGCAGCCCGGCGCGCTGTACTGGCACTTCCCCAACAAGCAGGCGTTGCTGGGCGCCGTCGCCGACCGCATCCTCGCGCCGATGGAAGACCCGGTGACCGCCGAGGAGTGGTCGGGCCAGATCACCGAACTCGCCCACCGGCTGCGCGACAGCCTGCTCGCCTACCGCGACGGCGCCGAGCTGGTCTCGTCGACCTACGCCTCCCGGCTGACCACGAGCAAGGGCCGCGAACGCCTGGCGAGCGCGGCCATCCGCGCCGGAATGCCGCGCCACGAGGCCGAGCTGGCCGCGTTCACCCTGCTGTACTACGTGCTCGGCCAGACCGTCGACGAACAGTCCAGGATGCAAATGGATTCCGCGGGCGCGCTCCCCGAGGACACCTCCCCCATCGGCGAAACACCGGACGCGACAGCCCGTTTCGACTTCGGCCTGCAACTGTTCGTCGCGGGCGTCCGCCACCTCCTCGGCAGCCGCATCCGCTGAATGCCGCGACGGCGGTCCCGAGCGGTCGCCCGATTCAGGCGACCATCGAATCGGTGCTCGGCCGGACCGCGATCGCCCGATCGAGGGAATCAGCACCGACCACCCCGGGAAACCACCGGTACATCGCGACCGCGCCCGCCGCGGCGGATAGCGCGAGGGCGAAGGCGGCGGCGCCGAGCACAGCGACCGAGCTGATCACGCCGACGGCGATGGGCCCGGCGAACATGCCGACATCATGGGTGAGCCGCCACGCGCCGAGGAATTCGGCGCGCCGGTGCTCCGGCGCGACATCCGCTCCGACAGTCATGATCAATCCGTTGCTGATCCCGTTGGCCAGCCCGAGCAGCACCGCCGCGAGACCCATGGTGAGCGCCGTGCCCGTCCAGGGCAGCACCGCGTATCCGGCGGCGAAGCAGATCATCGAGGGCACGCCGGTGGCGCGGCGGCCGCGCCGGTCCAGCCAGACGCCCGCCGGATACGACATGAGCACGTCCACCGCGCCCGACACACCGAAGATGAGGCTGGTGGCGGCGGGACTCAGGCCGATGTGCGCCGCCCACAGCGGCAACAGCGCCTGCCGCGCGGCCCGCGCCGCGCCCGTGAGCAACGCCGCCGACCCCAAAGTGCCGAGCAGCCTGCGGTTTTCGACGACCACCGAGCGCAGGGTGTGCCCGCCGGAGCGGGCGTCGTCGTCCACACCGCGGATGGCGACCAGCGCGCACCCGGAGAGCACCGTCGTCACGCACTGCAACCACAGCGCGCCGTTCGGCCCCATCCCGTGCACCAGGCCCGCCCCGAGGAACGGACCGCAGAAGAACCCGAGCCGGTGTGCACCCGCCAAGGTCGACAGCGCCCGGCCCCGGTCGGCGGGCGGCACCACCGCGACGATGTAGGTCTGCCGCGCCAGCCCCCACACCGCACCCGCGGCGCCGTTGAGCAGCATCCCCGCCGCCAGCACACCGAGATTCGGCGCGACGATGGCGGCGAGGATGCCAATCAGTCCGAGCAGCGAACCGAGACCGATCGCGCCGCGCTCACCGATCCGCGCCACGATGCGGCCCGCGGGCAGATCGGTGAGCACCATGCCCAACCCGCCGAGCGCGACGATCACACCGGCCGACCCGATCGACGCCCCGAGGTCCAGCGCGCGCAGCGCGTACATGGGCGCGGCCGCACCGGCCCCGGTGCCGTACAACGCCATCGGCACGAACACCGACCACGTGAGGCTGCGCAGGCGCACCGGAGCATGGGCTAGCGGGGCCTTCGCGACGGCATTCCCGCTCACCGCCTCGACCGCCGGCCGAGCGGCACAGCGGCGCAACGGTTCCCGGTCACCCGGCGGACCCGAACCGTCCGGCGTGCTCGCAACGGAAGGAACCGGGAACAGTGACCGTCCGCGCCGCTCACCGGGCCAGCGCCGGGCGCCGGGCGAACTGGCTCTCCGGCCGGGCCAGCCCGAAGTGGTCGCGCAGCGTGGTCCCGGTGTACTCGGTGCGGAACAGACCGCGCTCCTGCAGAATCGGCACCACGGTCGAGGTGAAGACCTCGAGCCCGCCCGGGTAGTACGGCGGCATCACGTTGAATCCGTCGGCGGCGCCGTTGCGGAACCATTCCTCGATGGTGTCGGCGACCTGTTCGGGCGTGCCCGCGAAGACCCGGTGCCCGCGCGCGCCCGCCAGCCGGTGCAGCAGCCCGCGCAGCGTCGGACCGTCGCGCTGCACGATGCCCGCCACCACCTGCAGCCGCGAGCGCCCGTTGTCGGTGACATCGCCCGCGCCGTCGAACTCCTCGACGGGAACGCGTTCGTCCAGCGCGAGATGCCGCAGGCTCTTGCCCACGATGCTTTCCAGTTGCGCCAGACCGTATTCCGGCACGGTGAGCTCGTTGAACTCACGTTCCAGCCGCTGCGCCTCCGCCTCGGTGTCGCCGATGAACGGGCTGATGCCGGGCAGGATCTTCACCTGCCCGGGATCGCGGCCGAATTCCTGCGCCTTGGCCTTGATGTCGGCGTAGAAGGCCTGGGCGTCGGTCAGCCGCTGGTGCGCGGTGAAGATGGCCTCGGCGTAGCGTCCCGCGAAGGACCGGCCCTCGTTGGACGCGCCCGCCTGCACCAGCACCGGGTATCCCTGCGGCGTGCGCGCCGAGTTGAACGGCCCACGCACCCTGAGGTATTCGCCCTCGAAGTCGATGCGGTGGATCTTGTCCGGATCGGCGTAGACGCCCGCGGCCTGGTCGAGCAGGATCGCGTCGTCTTCCCAGCTGTCCCACAGCGCGACCACGGCGTCGACGAATTCCCGTGCGCGGGCGTAGCGTTCGGCGTGGCCGGGGTGCCGGTCGAGGCCGAAGTTGGCCGCCGCCACGTCGGTTCCGGTGGTGACGATGTTCCAGCCCGCGCGCCCGCCCGAGATATGGTCCAGGCTGGAGAACAGCCTGGCCAGGTTGTACGGCTCGTAGTACGTGGTGGACGCGGTCGCGATCAGGCCGAGATGCGTGGTGGCCGCGGCGATCGCGGTGAGCAGCGTGATCGGCTCCAGCCCGGGCGCCGCATTGTGCTTGACGTTGGTGCGCAGCGCGGGGCCGTCTGCGAAGAACACCGCGTCGAGTTTCGCGGCTTCGGCGGTGCGGCCGATCTCCTGGTAGTAGGCGACGTCGTAGATGCGGTCGGGACGGCTCTGCGGGTGCCGCCAGGCCGCCTCGTGGTGGCCGGACGGGTAGATGAACGCGTTGAGGCTCAGCTGCCTCGGTCGCTCGGTCATGAGGCTCGCTTCTCTTCCTCGCGATGATGGAGGGCGGCCGCGTCACCGGCCGCGTTGACAAGGGGATCGACGCCGAGGCCTGCCAGCAGCCGCTCGCGCGCCGCGATGAACTCCGGATCGCTGTGGCGGCGCGGACGTTCCAGGTCGATGCGCAGGTCGATGGCGATGCGGCCCTCGTCGAGGACCAGCACGCGGTCGGCGAGCAGCACGGCCTCGTCGACATCGTGGGTGACCAGCAGCACCGCGGGCTTGTGCTTGGCGCACAGCTCCTGCAGCAGCGCGTGCATCCGAATCCGGGTCAGCGCGTCCAACGCACCGAACGGCTCGTCGGCGAGCAGCAGCTCGGGCTCGCGCACCAGCGAGCGGGCCAGCGCCACGCGCTGTTGCTCGCCGCCGGAAAGTTCCTTGGGCCAGGCCTTTTCCCGACCGGCGAGACCGACCTCGGCGAGCGCGGCACGACCACGCTCGGCCGATCCAGGACCGCTCAGGCCCAGCGTCACATTGTCGAGCACCCGCACCCACGGCAGCAGGCGCGAATCCTGGAACACCACGGCGCGTTCCGAGGGCACGGTGAGATCGCCGGAACCCGGTACGTCGTCGTCCAATTCGGCCAGCGCACGCAGCAGGGTGCTCTTGCCCGAGCCGCTGCGGCCGAGCAGCGCGACGAATTCGCCGCGGGCGATGTCGAGGTCGATGCCGCGCAACACCACCCGGTCACCGAATCCGCGGCTCAGAGCCCGGGCGCGGACCACGTTCAGTCCGCGAGTGTCTGACGCCATGCCAGCGTCCTCCTTTCCAAGGCGCGCACGGCGATGTCGCCGAACAATCCGAGCAGGCCGTAGATCACCAGCCCGACCACGATGACGTCGATCTGGCCGTAGGTGCGCGCCTGCGTCATCAGGTAGCCGATGCCGCTGGTGGCGTTGACCTGTTCCACCACGACCAGCGCCAGCCACGAGATCGTCACGGCGAGACGTAGGCCGATGAAGAACCCGGGCAGCGAGCCGGGCAGCGCGATCCGGCGGATGAAGCCCGAACGCGAAAGCTGCACCGTCTCGGCGAGTTCCACGTAGCGGGCGTCCACGCTGCGCAGGTGGGCGTGCGTGTTGATGTACACCGGAACCAGCACGCTGGTGGTGATGACGATGAGCTTCATCTCCTCGCCGATGCCGAACCAGACGATGAACAGCGGGATCAGCGCCAGCGTCGGAATCGCGCGCTTGATCTGAATCGGCCCGTCCAGCACGGCTTCTCCGAAGCGACTCAACCCGGCGGCCAGCGCGAGCAGCACGCCGATCACCACACCGAGGCCCAGCCCGATACCCGCGCGCTGCACCGAGGTCAGCAAGTTGGACTGCAAGCGTCCGTCGGCGATCAGGTCGCCCGCGGTCTGCGCGACCGTCCACGGGGCGGGCAGCGTCTCCGGATCGAGTGCGCCGGTGGCGGATCCGAGCACCCACGCCGCCACCAGCAGCGTCGGGCCGAGGGCGATGCCGAACGGAATCGGCTTGCCCGGTCCGAGCCTGCGCCGCGACACCTTGCCCCGGGCCTGCAGTTCGACGGGCGCGGCGCCCGCCCTGCCGAATCGCCCGAGAACTCCCGCGTCCAGGGTCGCCATCACCGCTCCTTCGGTTCGAACGAGGCGCCGGATTCGGTGACCGCGCGCGTCACGATCGCGTCGTAGCGCAGGTCGAAACCGTTGGCGGCGCTGACTTTCTTGGGCAGTTCGCCCGCCGCGGCGATGGCGTCGATGGTGGACTGCTGCCGGTCGACGAGCTTCTGATCCAGATGCGGAAAGGTGTAGGTGCCCAGCGATTCCACGATGCGCCTTGCGTCCTCGGGGCTGACCTTCTGGTTGTCCACGTAGTACTTCTGCGCCCACTCCTCGCGGTGCTCGTTCACCCACTGGTAGGCCCGGACGTAGGCCCCGACCAGCGCGCCGACCGCCGCCGACTTGGCCGGATCCTGCGTCACCGCGCGCCGCGCGTATAGGTAGGCCAGGCCGCCGTAGATGCCCGCGGTCTCGGAGTCCGGGATCAGCGAGGTGCCCGGCGTGCGCAGCAACCGGGTGACGTTCGGCTCGATCAGCGGGGCGATGTCGACCTGGCCGGTGCGCACCGCGTCCAGGAACTCGGCGAGCTGCAGCCGGACCAGCTGCACATCACCGGTGCTCAGCCCGGCCTTGTCCAGCGCGCGCAACACCGCGGCCTGCTGTGCGGTGCCCTCGGCATACGCGATCTTCTTGCCCTTCAGATCCGCCAGCGTGGTGGCGGTCCGGCCGGGTGCGACCGCCAATTTCAGTGCGGCGGGGCTGGTTTGCTGCGCGCCGACGATCGGCACGTCCTGACCCGCGGCCAGCGCGTGGATCGGCGGCACGTCGCCGACCGGCGCCACGTCGGCGGCGCCCGCGCGGAACGCCTCCAGGATGGCGGGCCCACCGACGAAGTTGGCGAACTCCACCTGGAACGGCAGCTTGTCCAGTTCACCGGAGGCGCGCAGCACACTCTGCAGGCGCTCCTGTTGGTCGGCGATGATCAGCTTGGTGCCCGCGGGAACCTCGGTGGCCAGCGGCGTGTTCGCGGTGTCGACGACCGGCGTGTCGTCCTTCGCGCATCCGGTCAGTCCGAGGGTCGCAGCGGTCGCCACGGCGAGCAGGGCGGCGGTGGTGCGGCCACGGAGGCCGGGCAGGAACGTACGCGGTCGAAACATGAAGGGAAGTCAAGCAGGACGAAACCGGGCCGAAAACCGTTAACGGCAGGCTGATTCGAACCGGTGTCAGCGCGGCGCCGCGGCACTGCGCACCCCGCGCATTTGGTCGAGATACCGCTCGACGAACGGCAGTACCTGCTGGTCGACGACCTTGTTGTATTCCGCGGGCGCCTGTCTCGGATTGGCGTGGCCGGTGTTGCGCGGCAGCACGACCAGCAGGCTGCCGTCCACTCCGCCCACCCGTTCGATCAGCACCTGGTGCGAATATTCGACGTCGACGACGCGGTCCCGTTCGGCGTCGCGCGGCCGGATGTAGACGATGGCCGGGCGCGGTTTGCCGTTCACCGGGCGGGAGAGCGCGCGCAGATTGTCGATCGCGCCGCCGCCGACGATGGCGAGGAACTGGGATTCGATCAACCCGTTGCTCGCGGCGTTGCGTGACATCACCTTGTCGGTCGCGACCTCGGCGAGCACGTCTCCCAGTTCGGCGAACCGGATCGAGGGCACGGGATCTGCGGTGTGATCGACGAACCGGTCCCGCCGCGCGTAGGTCTCCACGGCCAGGCGCAGCGCGCGGCTCTCGCGCGCTCCCGGCAGCCAGCCCATCCAGCGCAGCATGTCTTCACCGCGCCCGCGGCTTTCCGGGCGCACCGCGTTCAGGTCGACGGGAGTACAGTCCAGCAGCACGCCGGCCAGCCGCCGATCGCTGTCCAGGTGGATGTGCTGGCCGACCTCCAGCGCGATGACCCCGCCCATGCTGTGCCCGACGAGCACGATGTTCCGCACACCCGACATCTGCGCGGCGCGGACGACGAGATCGGCGATCACCTTGCTGTCGATGCCCTGATTGTCGTATTTGATGGCCCAGACCACGCCCATCCGCCGCAACGCGGGCAGCGCCGACGCCGTGTCGGAGGCGTTCAGGCCGCCGAGGCCGACCAGGTCGACGACCGCGGTGTCCCAGTTCTCCTCCTGCGCGGGCGTCGCGACCGGCAGCAGCGCGGGCTCGGTCAGCGCGAGCCTGGCGCGCTCGGGGGCGACATCGTGCACCCAGTACTGGGTGAACACGATGAGTACGAGTATCAGCAGCGCGGCTACCCGCAGGAACGCCAACCTGGTGCGGCGCAACGTCGTCCACCGGTGCCCGAGGCGGGTCTCCCGGAGCCGAACCTTCCGTCGCGCATCATCCCAGTCTGTGACGGTGGACGGGTGCCGATCGTCCAACGGCGACATCTCTTCACGGTATCGACGGATGCGAACGGCTGCCACGTCATCGCGCCGCGGATCTGGATGCCGCTGTCGCCGCGCGCGCTTCCGCACCGGAGACCGACCGCATTCCGACCGTGTTCTCGTTCGACAGCGCCGGCGGCAAATTCGCTGCGCCACATAGGATCCTCGACGCGTTGGGGGCCGCGAGATCTTCGACCCCGACGTCGAGGGCACTCGGCCCAGGGTCTCCTAGGAGCAGCCGATCCGGACGCTATTCATGTATGTCGACGAGCTCGCCGTTCGCCGCCCAGGGCTGTGCGATACTCGCCGCCGAACGGGTCCGCGCGCATCTCATCGACGCGGCAGGACCTTCATCTTCGACACCGGCTCGAGCCCGCGGCGGTCGGCGCCGCCCGATCACAGACAACTGGAGCGGGTGGAACATGCTGCCGCCCTGCGGGATCGACGCCCGCGAGCACGACGCGGTGCGCTGATCCGGCACACCGGCAGCTCAGTCGAGCGAGCCGGTTTCGGCCAGCGTGGCCAGTTTGGCCAGCGCGAGACGCCAACCCAGTTCGTTGTCCTCCGGTTTCACCGCACTGGGCACACCTTCGTGGATCGCCACTAGGTCGGTCCCGCCGTCGGCCGCGTCGGAGAGGGTGATCGCAATCGTCATCTCGCCGCGGGCATCCGGGTCGTCGGTCTCGAATTCGACAATTTCCACAACCTGTTCGTCCGGGATCAAGGTGACAAAGCGACCCTGATAGGTATCGGACTGCTCGGTGGTCTTACCGGTGTCGGCCGGATCGTCGTAAGTGAGGGTGATGCGGAAATGACCGCCCTCACGCGGCTCGAATGCGTGGACGTGACTGGTCATCCCGGTGGGCACCCGCCATTTCGCCACCGCTTCGGCATCCAGCAGCAGGCCGTAAACGGTCGCCCGCCCCGCGCGAATGTGTTTGCCGATCCTGGTGCTGGACATGGCACCACGGTAGTCCGATCCGCCACGCAGGCGACCAGG
>NZ_BDBP01000120.1 GCF_001613045.1 Nocardia lijiangensis NBRC 108240
CGGTGATGCCGCGGCCGCGCTCCCACAGCGCGACGTGCACGGCCCAGTCCGAGCGGCCGGGCATGGCGTATTCGCGGGTGCCGTCGAGCGGATCGATGATCCAGACCCGGTCGGCGGTGAGCCGGCGGGGGTCGTCCGCGGATTCCTCGGAGAGCACCGCGTCCAGCGGCCGAGCCGCGGCGAGCTCGGCGAGCAGGAAATCGTTGGACAGCGTGTCGCCGCGCTTCCCCAGGTCGGGTGGCGCTGGATCGTGGGGTGTCGTGTCGTCGCGCAGGGCGAGCAGCAGGGTTCCCGCGCGGTCGGCGAGATCGGCGGCGAGGCGGGCATCGGTCAGCATCGTCAGTCCAGGGTGTCCAGCAGGTTCAGGATGGCCGCGGCCATGGCGGCCGGGTCGCCGTCGGCGGGGTGCAGCGCCAGTGCCGGTGCGGTGGGCGCCTCGTACGGATCATCGATGCCGGTGAAGCCGCGGATCTCGCCCGCCCTCGCCTTGGCGTACATGCCCTTCGGATCGCGCGCCTCACAGATCTCCAGCGGCGTGTCCACGAACACCTCGACGAACGGGAGCCCGGCCGCCTCGTGCGCGGCACGCACCCGCTCGCGGTCGGCGCGGTACGGGCTGATCAGCGAAACGACCGCCACCACACCGGCTTCGGCGAACAACCGGGCCACCTCGCCGACGCGGCGGATGTTCTCGGCCCGGTCCTCGGCGGAGAAGCCGAGATCGGCATTCAAGCCGTGGCGCAGATTGTCGCCGTCCAGCAGGAACGCGGGCCGCCCCGAGGCCACCAGCCGCCGCTCCACTTCGACGGCGACCGTGGACTTTCCGGATCCGGACAGGCCCGTCAGCCAGACCGTCGCGCCGCGGGTGGCGCGCTCCTCGCGACCGACCGCGGTCGAGTGCCAGACCACCCGGGCCGAGGGCAGCGTCGGACCGGTGATCATGCCCGCGGCGACCGTGTTGTTCGTCGCCTCGTCGACGAGGATGAAGCTGCCGGTGGCGCGATTGCGTCGATAGGGGTCGAAAAGCAGCGGTTGGCGTGTGCGCAGCTGGATGCGGCCGATCTCGTTGAGCGACAACGATTCCGCGTGCTCGTCGCGATGCAGGGTGTTCACGTCGAGCCGGTAGTCCAGGCTGCGGATCTCGGCGGTCGCCGCGCGCGTGGTGTGGCGCACCGTGTACGTGGCGCCCGGTGTCAGCGCGGAGTCCTCGGCGAACCAGCACACCATGGCGTCGATGTCGCGGCCCATCTGCGGGCGGTTGGCCGGACGGCAGATCAGGTCGCCGCGCGAGATGTCGATCTCGTCGGCGAGCTGCATCGTGACCGCCTGCGGTGGAAAGGCTTCGGCAACGGGGACGCCGCCGGGACCCCAGATCGCCGCGACGGTGGTGGTGAAACCCGAAGGCAGCACGGCCACTTCGTCGCCCGGCTTGAACACCCCGCCCGCCACGGTGCCCGCGTAGCCGCGGAAATCCTTGCCGTGGTTTCGGGTCACGTACTGCACGGGAAAGCGCGCGTCGATGAGGTTGCGGTCGGAGGCGATGTGCAGTTCCTCCAAGTGGTGCAGCAGGGGAGTGCCCTCGTACCACGGCATGCTGGCGCCGCGGTGCACGATGTTGTCGCCCTGGAGTGCCGAGACCGGGATGAAGGACAGGTCGGCGACCTCGAGCTTGGTGGCGAAACCAGCGAATTCCTCGCGGATCTCGGTGAAGCGCTGCTGGGACCAGCCGGCCAGATCCATCTTGTTGACGCACAGCACCAGGTGCGGAATGCCGAGCAGGCTGGCGAGGAAGGCGTGGCGGCGGGTCTGCTCCAGCACGCCCTTGCGCGCGTCGACCAGGATGAGCGCGACATCGGCGGTGGAGGCGCCGGTGACCATGTTGCGCGTGTACTGGATGTGCCCCGGGGTGTCGGCGATGATGAACTTGCGCCGCGGTGTGGCGAAGTACCGGTGCGCCACGTCGATGGTGATGCCCTGTTCGCGTTCCGCGCGCAGTCCGTCGGTGAGCAGGGCGAGATCCGGGTAGTCGTCGCCGCGGTCGCGGCTGGTGCGTTCCACGGCGGCGAGCTGATCGGTGAAGATCGTCTTGGAGTCGTAGAGCAGACGGCCGATCAGGGTCGACTTGCCGTCGTCGACGCTGCCCGCGGTGGCGAGGCGCAGCAGGGTGGTGGCCATCAGAAGTACCCTTCTCGTTTGCGATCTTCCATGCCCGCCTCGGAGATGCGGTCGTCGGCCCGGGTGGCGCCGCGTTCGGTGACACGGGCGGCGGCCACCTCGGCGACCACCTCGGCGGGGGTGGCGGCGGTGGATTCCACGCATCCGGTGCAGGTCGCGTCGCCGACGGTGCGGAAGCGCACGGTCGCCTCGTAGGGCTGCTCGCCGTCGAGCAGCCGCAGGAATCTGGTGTGCGCCAACAGCATTCCGTCCCGCTGCACGACGGGGCGGCGGTGCGCGTAGTACAACGAAGGCAGCTCGATGCCCTCGGCCGCGATGTAGCTCCAGATGTCCAGTTCTGTCCAGTTCGAGAGCGGGAACACCCGGATGTGCTCGCCGGGCCGGTGCCTGCCGTTGTACAGATTCCACAGTTCCGGGCGCTGGGCGCGCGGTTCCCACTGCCCGTATTCGTCGCGGAAGCTGAAGACCCGCTCCTTGGCGCGGGCCTTCTCCTCGTCGCGGCGGGCGCCGCCGAAGACCGCGTCGAAGCCGCCCTCCCGGATGCTGCGCAGCAGCGTGCTGGTCTGCAACCGGTTGCGCGAGGCGCGCGGACCGGTGTCCTCCACGACCCGGCCCGCGTCGATGTCGTCCTGCACCCGGCCGACGATCAGCCGCAGGCCGAGGCGCTGCACGGTGCGGTCGCGGTACTCGATGACCTCGTCGAAGTTGTGTCCGGTGTCGATGTGCAACACCGGGAACGGCGGCGGCGCGGGCCAGAAGGCCTTGGCCGCCAGGTGCAGCATCACCACCGAATCCTTGCCGCCGGAGAAGAGCAGCACCGGACGTTCGAAGGTGGCTGCCACTTCACGGAATATGTGCGCCGACTCGGCCTCGAGCGCGTCAAGATGAGGCAGCTCGTAGGTGCTCGCCGTCGACTTTGCGTACTGGCTCACGCCCCAAAACTAGAACACGTTTCGGTCAATGGTCAACGGGTCGGCCGTGTCGTGTTGCGGCGGCGTGGCCTGTTTGCGCGCCGGGCGGGTCAGCCCGCGGTGCGCGCTTCGAGGGGTTTGCGCCCGCCGGACGCGCTGGTTACCGCATCCGCCGCGGCGACCAATGCCGCTCCGCGGCGGGCGATTTCGGCCCCGGTGATGGACGCGCCGATGTACATCGTGAGCACCATGTTCTGCCTGCCGTCGCCGCCGTAGGTGGGCGCGGCGAGCAGGCTCACCGGGTGCTCCTTGCGCGGCCGGAGATCGGCGCCGAGGTAGACCCGTTCGCCCAGGCTCGTGACCAGTTCGGCGACCAGTTCGCGCAGCTCGCCGGGCAGATCGCGGGCCGCGACACCGGCCAGCAGTGAGTACAGCCGCCGCCCCGCGGCGGTCAAGCTCTCGACCAGGTAGCCGCGCTCGCGGCACTCGGCGACCACCTGGCGCAACCGCGTCTCGTCCTGCTGCAGCGGGACCGTGGGCGGGGTGGCCAGCCACGTGTCGAACGCGGCGTCGGTGTCCCACAGCACGTACATCAGGCCGACGGGCGGCGCGAAGTGGTAGGACGCGCCCACCTTCACCATCCCGGGGCCCGTGCTCTCCAGTACCGAGATCCGGTCGCCGACCACCGCCGATGCGGTGCAGGTGGTGCGGTAGCGCGCGCTGAGTTCGGCCAGCTCGGCGCGGGCGATGGCCGAGATGGCGAAGCTGTCCTGAGCGACCCGTCCCGCCGCGATGAGCGCTGGTCCGAGGCCGTAGACGTGGGTGTGCGGATCGCGCACCAGGTACCCGCCCGCGGTCAGTTCGGTGAGAATGCCCAGGCAGGTGGGCTTGGCCATGTCCAGCTCGCGGGCCAGTTCGGAGAGCCCGAAGCGCTTGCCGCGCTGCTCGACGAGGAAATCCAGCAGCTGGACCACTCGTTCGGTGGGGGCGGATCGGCGCGCGACCATGGACAACTCCTAGAACACGTTCTAATCTTGCTCGTATCGAAATGTACCAGAGCGGTACATATTTGGACCACCCGGGAGAGCCACTTGCTGACCCAACCGTTCGCGGACGCGATCGCCGCCGCCGAGCAGATCATCACCGAAGCGCCGCACATACGGACCGAACAGGACCTCGTGGAGGGCTACGACTACCTGGCGGGCAGCATTCGCGCGGCCCTGCAGATGGCGTGGGCCTACGAGCGGGACTTCCCGTTCTTCGTCCAGTCGACCGGCCCGTACACCAAGATGGGCCTGGACAACCCCGACACCCTCTACTTCCACGCCTACCTGCGGCCGGACGCGGAATACCTGGTGACCGGCACCCGCGGCACCACGAGGGACCTCAGCTTCCAGGTGCTCAACGGCAACTATTCGCCGGTCGACGTGCCCGACAGCGAGACCGCCTTCGACGACCGGGCACTGGACGTCGCGGCCGACGGCACCTATCAGCTGCGGCTCGGACCGGGCGAGGCCCGCCCCGGTTACGTGCACCTCGCTCCCGACTCGGCGATGCTGGTGGTGCGCGAGGTCTTCAGCGACTGGTCCGCCGAGAAGCCGGGCACCCTGCGCATCCAGCGCGTCGACACGATCGGCGCCGCGCCGCCCCCGCTCACCAAGGATCTGCTGGCCAAGCGCTACGGGATCGCGGGCAAGATGCTGCTGTCCCGGTTGAAGACCTTCCTGGCCTTCCCGGAGTGGTTCTACCTGAACCTGCCGGTGAACACGATGACCGAGCCCCGATCCACTCCCGGCGGGCTCACCACCCAGTTCTCCTCGGCGGGCCACTACGAGCTCGCCGACGACCAGGCCATGATCATCACGGTCCCGAAGTCGGACGCGCCCTATCAAGGCTTCCAGCTGGGCAGCATGTGGTACCTGTCGCTGGACTACATCAACCACCAGACCAGCCTCACCGCCGACCAGGCACACGTCGATCCGGACGGGATGATCCGGCTGGTGGTCAGCGAGCGTGACCCCGGCCTGGCGAACTGGATCGAGCGCACCGGGCACGCCAGGGGCTACCTCCAGTTCCGCTGGCAGCGGCTGTCCCGTGACCTCAAACCCGAGGACGGGCCAGCGGTGGAGATCGTGACGGTCGACGAATTGCCCACGCGGCTGCCCTATTACGAGCAGGCGCGGATGACACCCGAGGAATGGAAAGCACGGATCGCGGCCCGTCAGGTGGCCGTCGCGGAGAGGATGCTCGGCTGATGTTGTTGCAGGACAAGGTGGTTGTGGTCTCCGGCGTCGGGCCGGGGCTCGGCAGGGCCATCGCGGTACAGGCGGCCAAGGCGGGCGCGGACGTGGTGCTCGCCTCGCGCACCGAATCGAGGCTGACGGAGGTCGCCAAGGAGATCGCCGAGATCGGCAGGCGCGCGGTGGTGGTGCCCACCGACATCAACGACGAAGCGGCGGTGGCGAATCTGGTCGAGACCGCCACCGGCGCCTTCGGCCGGGTCGACACACTGGTGAACAACGCCTTCGCCATTCCGCCGCTGGCGGATCTGGCGGTGGTCGACCTGGATCAGGTGCGGGCCGGATTCGAGACGAACGTGCTGGCCGCGTTGCGCCTGACCCGGTTGTTCGTGCCCGCGCTGACCGAGACCAAAGGCTCGGTGGTGATGATCAATTCGGCCGTGCTGCGGCATTCCCGGCGCACCTTCGGTCCGTACAAGATGGCCAAGGCCAGCCTGCTCGCGCTGGCGCAGAGCCTGGCGACCGAACTCGGCCCGAAGGGTATCCGGGTGAATTCGGTGGCGCCGGGCTACATCTGGGCCGACAACCTGAAGTGGTACTTCAATTACCTCGCCCAGCAGCGGGGGATCACGCCGGAAGAGGTCTACGCCGAGACCGCGTCGACCATCGACCTGCGCAAGCTGCCCGAACCCGACGAGATCGCCGACGCCGTCGTCTTCTTCGCCTCGCCGCTGGCGCGCGCGATCACCGGCGCGTGTCTGGACGTCAACGGCGGCGAGTACCACCACTGATCGAGCACCACCGAGGAGGAGAGAGCACAGCATGATCGGAAGGGACGATGTCGGCACCGTCGAGGATCTGCACGCCTCGGCGACCAAGGTCGTCGGACTCGACGATTTCGGCGACAACGGCTATCGCGAAGGGCTCCAGGTGCTGCTGGACTCCTACGCCGAGGACGCCGAGCTGACGCCGTTCGGCAACAAGGTCAATCGCGCGTTCCTGCGCGGCGCGCTGATCGCCAGGCTGCTCAGCGAGAACGCTTGGCAGCGTTACCCCGAGCACGCCGACGTGGCGATCGAACGACCCGTCTTCGTCACCGGCCTGCCGCGCTCCGGCACCACGGCCGTGCACCGGCTGCTCAATGCCGATCCCGCGCACCAGGGTCTGGAGATGTGGCTGACCGAGATGCCCCAGCCCCGCCCGCCGCGCGAGACCTGGGCGGACAATCCGGTCTATCAGCGCATCGAGGCGGCGTTCGAGAAGCACCACGTGGAGCATCCCGAATTCATGGGCGTGCATCACATCTCGGCGGATCAGGTGGAGGAGTGCTGGCAACTGCTGCGGCAGTCGGCCATGTCGGTGTCCTACGAATGCCTGGCCTACCTGCCCGGGTATTCGGAATGGCTGGCGGGCCGCGACTGGACCGATGCCTACCGCAGGCATCGGCGCAACCTGCAGCTGATCGGTCTGCCGGACGCGAATCGCCGATGGGTGCTGAAGAATCCGAGTCACCTGTTCGCCTTGGACGCCATCTTCGAGGTGTATCCGGACGCGCTGATCATCCAGATGCACCGCGACCCGCGCACGATCATCGCGTCGGTGTGCAGCCTCAACGAGCAGGCGTCGGCGGGGTGGTCGGAGAAGTTCCGTGGCCCGGTGGTCGGCCGGACGCAGCTGGATCTGTGGGCGCGCGGCGCGCAGCGCTTCCTGGAAGATCGCAAGCGGCACAACGCCGCCCAGTTCGTCGACGTGTACTACGACGACTTCGTCGCCGACCCGATCGGCACGGTGGGCTCGGTCTACCGGCACTTCGACCTTCCGCTGAGCACGGAAGCGGAGGCGGCGATGCAGGCGTTGCACGCGGAGAGCACCTCGGGCGCGGCGCGTCCGTCGCATCGGTACACGCTGGACGATTTCGGTCTGACGGCGGATCAGGTCGACGAACGGTTCGGCGAGTACCGGGCGGTGCACTTCCCGAATCGCTGAGCGGGTCTCGCCGGTCGGCCCGCGCGGTCGTCCGGCGAACCTGGCATGCCGTGCAAACATGCACTGCATGCAATTTCGGCTATTGTCGGGCGACGTGGCATCGAATTGTCTTGCGGGCCTGCCACTTTCGCGCCGAGGCTCCGGATTCCATCCTGGGTAAGAGGTCCGGCGTAAAGTTGCATCGAGTGCAACTCTGGCGTGGTGCGGGCGTCCGCGGTCACCTGCTCCCACGACCGTACCGTCCCAGAGGCCGACCAGCCACCGATAGCGGGTGCGGATGTAGCTCGTGTCGCGCACGACTCCGGTTCCCGGCGGATCGGCGCTCAGCCCCGCGGAGGGTTGCGATCGTCGGACTGGTACCAGCGTGCGGCGACCCAGGTGTCGAGTCGGCGGCGGTGCAAGCGGTGTCGCAGGTCGTCGTTGATACCTTGTGCGCACGGGAGCCGTCGACACGACCGGCACACCCTGCGGGACTGATCGAATACGCGGAATCGACGCCATGAACGTGGCAAGTGCTGCCACTGTCCGAAAGAAACAGCTGTCTGTCGTCCCGAGGTCTTTCGCCGAACGCCCGATCGCCATAGCGTTGAGATATGAAGGCAATGCCACGGCGCTGTGCTCCTGTCGCCGCAATCGCCCGGCTTTGGTCGGTGCGGGCGGCGGACTGGGCTGGGCCGCCGCAGCGGAGCCCGATGATGGCCGCCGACTGGGAGGCGGCGTGGGGACCGGTGCGTGATCGGATCCGTGGCGGCGTCCGCCCCGGTGCGCGGAGGGCCGGGCGATGAGCGGGCGGCGCGAGCCGGTGATTGCGGTGATCGGCGCGGGCATGTCGGGCATCTGCATGGCGATCACGTTGCTGCGCGCGGGTTTTCGCGAGGTGACGATCTACGAGAAGTCCGACCGCTTCGGCGGTACCTGGCGTGAGAACACCTATCCCGGCTTGACCTGTGACGTGCCGTCGCGCTTCTACCAGTTCCGCTTCGCGAAGAATCCCGACTGGTCTCAGTTCTTCGCACCGGGTGCGGAGATCGAGGAGTACTTCACGCGGGTGGCGCACGAGTACGGGCTGCCGGGCAGAACCCGGTTCGGCGCCGAGGTGTGCGGCGCGGAGTTCGAGAACGGGCGGTGGACGGTGACGACCACCGAGGGCGTGCGCGAACGGTACGACTTCGTGCTGTGCGCGACCGGCATCCTGCACCATCCCCGCACGCCGGACCTCCCAGGCCTGGACGACTTCGCGGGCGCGGCTTTTCATTCGGCGCGCTGGGATCACGGCGTCGAGCTGGCGGGCAAGCGCGTCGGCGTGCTCGGCACCGGCTCGACCGGCGTGCAGATCGTCACCGACCTGGCCGGAAAAGCGGGGCAGCTGAGCATGTTTCAGCGCACGCCGCAGTGGATCGCGCCGCTGCCGAACGGCCGCTACTCCCGGCTCACCCGCGCCGCACACCGGCGCTTACCGGTACTCGACGAACTCGGCTACACGGTCACCCGCCGGATCTTCGAGTTCCTCATGGGCGCGCTCATCGCGCCGGGCCCGAAGCGGGAGCTGGTCGGCGGATTGTGCCGGGCCAACCTGCGCAGGGTCCGCGACCCGGCCCTGCGCGCCGCGCTGACGCCGGAGTACGAGCCGATGTGCAAGCGGCTGGTGATCTCCGGCGGCTTCTACCGCGCGGTCCAGCGCCCCGATGTGACGGTGGTGACCAGCGCCGTCGACCACATCGTGCCGCGCGGCGTGGTCACGGCCGACGGTCGCGTGCACGACCTGGACGTGCTGGTGCTGGCGACCGGTTTCGACGCCCACGCCTTCATGCGGCCGATGGGCATCGTCGGCGCAGGTGGCCGCACCCTGGAGCAGACCTGGGCGGACGGCCCGCAGGCCTTCGAAACCGTTGCGCTGCCCGGATTTCCGAACATGTTCCTGCTCATCGGGCCGCACAGCCCGGTGGGAAACTATCCGCTCACCCTCATCGCCGAGACCCAGGCCGAGCACATCCTCGGCTGGATCCGCCGGTGGTGCGCGGGCGAATTCGACACCGTCGAACCGACCGAGGCCGCCACCGAGCGCTACTACGCGCAGCTGCGCGCCGCGCTGCCGAACACGGTGTGGGCGACCGGCTGCCAGAGCTGGTATCTCGGCAAGGACGGCAAGCCGGAGCTGTGGCCGTGGACCCCCGCCCGGCACACCGCGCTCATGCGGCGCACGCCGGACCCGGCCAACTATCGATTCGCCGGCGCGCGCGGCTGACCGCCGCTACTGCTGGCCGGGCTTCAGCACGATGAACAGGCCGTTGGCCTCGGCGCACAGCCGGTCGCCGTCGTGCAGGGTGGCACGGACGTAGACCTTGCGCCCCTCCTTGCGCTCAGCCCACGCGTGCAGCCGCAGCGCGGTGTCCAGCGGGGTGATCGAGCGATAGTCGATGGTGAGCGAGGCGGTGCGGGTGACCCCGCCCGCGTTCAGGGCGGCGGCCATGCCGAGCAGGTCGTCGAAGCCGACCGCGATCTGACCGCCGTGCGCCGCCTTGTTGCCGCCGAGGTGGTACGTGCGGAACGTGATGCGGGCCTCGACGCCGTCGGGGCCCGCCCGGTCCACCACGAAGGGCGGCAGCGTGATGTTGCCGCGGGCGGGCAGGTCGACCCGGGTCCAGGCGGGCGCCGACCACTCGTCGACGATCGCGGCGTCGAGCTTGTCGTTGAGCTCCTTGAGGACGGCGATGGTCTCCAGCGCCAGCTCGTCGGACGGCGACGCGAGCCGCGCGCGATCCATCAGGCTGCGCACCTGCTCGACGAACGAGCCGTAGTGCGGCCCGCCGCGGGAGATGTCGACGTCGTTGGCCGCGGCGTCGATCAACTCGGTCATCGGCCGGAATCCGCCCTCGTGGTGCTCCGCATTCGGCAGGGCAGCGCCGGCCTGCTGTTCGTTCATGAGAACAAGTTATCGGTTGCCCGTCGGATGCTCGCGCGCCGGGGGAGGTGCGAGGGCGGTCCGGCTCCGGCGGCCCCCGGCCGCGACGGGAATCCGATACCCCTACGCTGGGTACCCGTTCACCCATCAGGTCTACCGAATACACCACGCGAGCTCGGCACGGCCGGTCCGTGACCGCCCGGCGGGCGTGTCCTCGCGAAAGGCGAAAGGCGTTGCACCGATGCGTATTACGGCAGTCGTGTTCGACATGGACGGCGTGCTGATCGACTCCGAGCCGGTCTGGGAGCAGGTGCGGCGGGAGTACGTCGCCGAGAAGGGCGGACGCTGGCTACCGGACACGCAGAAACGGCTGATGGGCATGAGCACGGGGGAATGGTCGGAGTATCTCAGCGGCGAACTCGGGGTCGGTGAGCCGCCGGAGCGGGTGGCCGACGACGTCATCGAACGGATGGCCGCGCACTACGATCGCGCCGTGCCGCTGCTGCCCGGCGCGGTGTCCGCGGTGCAGCGGATGAGCGAGAACTGGCCGCTCGGGGTGGCCAGTTCGTCGCCGAGAACGCTGATCGACACGGTCCTCGGGCGTACCGGGCTGATCGAATTCTTCGACGTCACGTTCTCCACCGAGGAGGTCGATCGCGGCAAGCCGGCGCCGGACGTGTACGTGGCGGTCGCGGGCTTCCTGCGCAAGAAGTCCACCGACTGCGCGGCCGTCGAGGATTCGAGCAACGGACTGCGCGCCGCGCACGCCGCGGGCATGCGCGTGATCGCCGCGCCGCGGCCGGAGTATCCCCTGGATCCCGACGCCAGAGCGCTGGCCGATCAGGTCATCGACGGACTCGACGAACTCACCCCGGCGCTGGTCGCAGGCGAGTAGCCGGGCTTTCGAACGGCCACCGAGCGGCTGCGGTGCGGGTGGGACGGGCCCACCCGCACCCACGGCCGAAACACAGGTTCGAATCCCCGCGTCGGTCAGTCGCGGGGTTTGCCGAACTCTTCGATCAGCACGGGATACTGCTCCCCACCGTGTCCGGCGGCGATCGATCGGTCGGCCATCGCCTTGATCAATTTCGGCAGTTCGGCGTTGACGCCCACCGCCTCGCTCTCCTCGATCAGGTGTGCCATTGCCCGCGCGTCGGTCTCCAGGGCCGACACCTCGGCGGGGAAGGAGCCGCTGTCGATCTGCTCGGCGTACCCGGGCAGCCATTCGGCCACACCGGCGGCGATCTGCCGCGCGAACGGCGCGTAGGTCGCGGCGTCGACACCGGCCGTCCGGAGCAGGGCGGTGCCCTGGAGCCAGGCGTTGAGCACGCTCCACATCATGGCCAGGCCCGCCACGTCGTACAGGGACGCCAGCCCGTGGTCCGCGCCGAGGTAGGTGACGGTGCCGAGCGCGCCGAGTGCCGGCTCGAGCGCCTCGAAGTCCGGCTGCGGCCCGCTGTGCAGGATCACCGCCTCGGCGGTCCCGATCGCCGGTGGGATGGCCATGATGGCGCCGTCCAGGTAGCGAGCGCCGCGCTGCTCGGCCCATCGGGCGGCTTCCCGTGCCTGGGCCGAGTCGCCCGAGGTCAGGTTGATCAACTGGGTGCCGTCCAGATCGACATCGCTCGCGCCGAGCAGTTCGTACATGGCCCGGTAGTCGGTGACGCAGACGATCGTCAGGGCGCCCGCCGCGAGCGCGTCGCCCACCGTCGGCGCCAGTCGTGCGCCCTCGGCCACCAGCTGGTCGGCCTTGGCGGGCGTCCGGTTCCACACGGTGGTGGGGTGCCCGGCTTTCAGGAACGCGCCGGCGAGTGCGCGGCCCATCAGCCCGAGTCCGATGACTGTCACGGGTGTTTCGGTGTTTTCGTTCATGGCAGCATCGTCAACGTTGATACCGGTGTGAAGGTCAAGCGAGGATTCGATGAGGATCGGGGAACTGTGTCGCCGGACAGGCGTCAACGCCCATCAGTTGCGCTACTACGAGGCCCAGGGTCTGCTGGAGGCGGACCGCGGCGCGAACGGTTATCGCGAGTACGACGAGAGCGCGGTGTTGCGGGTCAAGCAGATTCGGCACCTGCTCGGCGCCGGGTTGTCCTCCGAGGACATCGCGTACCTGCTGCCCTGTGCGGTCGGCGAGGCCCCGGAACTGCCCGGGTGTCCCGAGTTGCTGACCGCGATGCGGTCGCGGCTGCGGCGATTGGACGATCAGATGGACAGGCTCGCTCGATCCCGCGACGCCCTTGCCGACTACATCGCCGCGGCCGAGCAAACGAGCGGCGACAGCTATCCACCCTTCGATGACGTGGAGCCCGTTCCCGCCTGAACAGCCGGGGTGCAAGCCACGGCATCGGGTCCGCACGCACCCGGAACACGGCTCAGCGGCGGTACGACTCCAGCAGCGTCCGGGCGGCAGCGGCCAGGTCGGCGTCCAGCCAGTCCGGCAGCACGGTGGCGTGCGCGTGCCTGCGCAGCGCGGCATAGGGCAGGTCGACCACCGCGCGGCTGACCGCGTCGATCTCCCGGTGTCCGTCGGCCCCCAACAGGTCGCGGGCGACGCGGCGCAGGTGCTCGATCAGCGGGGCGTTCATCTTGTCCAGCCGGGCGCGGAACTCCTCGTCGGGTCCGCCGTCGAGCAGGTCACGCGGTCGCAGCTCGAGCAGGAGGCGGGCGTCTTCGGGCAGCTCACGGCCGAAGCCGACGGCCGCGCGCGCCATGGCGACCCCCGCCTCGACGGGGTCGGTGTGCGCCGCCGCCGCCAGCGTCCGCTGCTGGAAGCGGTCCAGCGAGCGAATCCAGGCGGCGGTGAGCACGCCGTTGCGATTCCCGAAGCGGTGGTACAGCGTGCCGACCGGCGCGCCACTGGCTTTGGCGATGGCCGCCACGCTGGCCGCGCGCGGTCCGTCGGCGAGCACGAGGGCGCGTGCTGCGTCGAGGATCACATCGGTGTCGTGCTTGCGGGGTGGAGCCATGTACTAGTACGTTCCTTCTATATGGAGCGATTGTCTTATATCGACGAGCATGCCAGAGAAGTCGACGCGAATCGCGACCGGACCTGGAAAGCGTTGCTGCGTGTTGTCTGCAAGGACCCGTACGATCCCGCGACCGTGCCCTCCGGATTCGTCCTGGACGCCGCCGACGAACCGGCCAGGCTCGCGATGCACGGGGAGCACTGGTTCTCCCGCTACGAGCTGATCTTCGAACTCGACGACGAGGGACCGAGCCGGACCAGGGTGCGGGCCGTGAGCAGGGGAGATTTTCCCGGTCTGCACGGCAAGATCTATCGCGCGCTGGTGGTCGGCAGCGGCGGCCACGCGTTCATCGTGCGGCGCATGCTCGGCCGGATCGCGGCCGCGGCATGATTATCGCGAAGGTCTGGGGCGCCACCGAAGCCGAGCGCGACGACACGCTGCCGTGCGACGAGCTGGAACCCCGTGGGCTGCAAGCGGACCGGGCCATCAGCATCGCCGCCTCGCCGGGCTTGGTCTACAACTGGCTGTGTCAATTGCGGGTCGCGCCATACAGTTACGACCTGCTGGACAACTGGGGCCGCCGCAGCCCGCGCGAACGCGACCCGCACCTCACCGAACTCGAGGTCGGCCAGGAATTCATGGGGGTCTTCCAGCTGCAGTCGTTCGTGCTCGGCCGCCACATCACACTGGTCTCCGGGCGGGTCGCCGTGACCTACGCCGTGCGCCCGGACGGAGCGGGCACTCGGCTCGTGGTCCGGGCGCGTTTCGGGATGACGCCGATCGTCTCCTGGCCGCTCGCTTTCGGCGACGTCTTCATGACCCGCAAGCAACTGCTCACGCTGCGCGAACTGGCCGAGGCCGAAGCGCGGCTCGACACCGCGCGAAGCGACGAGGTCTGAGCACTCCACGGCCGCGCGCCGATGTCAGGGCGTGAACGTGTGCAGCGGATTGGCTTTCGCGCGCGCGGTCCAGCGCCCGCGGTCGTAGGCGACCTCGACGGGGTGGTCGAAGGCCGCGGACACGGCGTCGGTGGTGAGGGTGTCGCGGGCCGGGCCCGCGGCGACGGTGCGGCCGCCGGCGATGAGCAGGGCGTGGGTCGTGCCGGTCGGCAGTTCCTCGAGGTGGTGGGTGACCAGGACCGAGGCGACCTCGGGGTGGGTGCGGTCGAGGCCGTCGATGGTCTCCAGCAGGTGCACGGTGAGCGAGATGCCGTCGATGATCTGCTTGCCGTCGCGGCGGAAGGTCACGTCGGTCAGCTGGAGCGCGGGTGTGGTCACGGGGTGTCCTTCCTCGGCGCCGTCACTGGAACGCCGCCTTCAGAGCGGTGAGGTGAGCGCGGCTGAATTCGGCTGCCGCCGCGGGGTTTCGGTGGGCGATGGCATCGACCAACCGGATGTGCGCCTCGTGGTCCCCGGATTCGGAGGGCACCGGGCGAATCTTCAGCATGTCGATCATGGCCTGGCGCAGGCGGGGTAGGAAGGTGTCGAAGAGCTGGGTGAGCACGTCGTTGTGCGCGGCGACGATGACCGCGCGGTGGAACGCCATATCGGCGTCGACGTGCTCGTCCACCGGCTCGCCCCGAGCCTCGCGTGCGGCCAGGGCGCGACGCATCACGCGCAGGTCCGCAGGCGTGCGCCGAGCGGCGGCGAGCGCGGCGGCCTCGGCCTCGATGGCGATCCTGGCCTCGATCACCGACGCGATGGCGGCGCGGCGCAGTACCGCGTCCCATTCCTCGGTCACGTCCAGCGCGGTGACGAACACCCCCGCGCCCTGGCGGCTGTCGAGCACACCCTTGCCCGCCAGTTCGCGGATGGCCTCGCGCAGCGTGGAGCGGCCGACGCCGAGCTGCGCGGCCAGGGTCGTCTCGCCGGGCAGGCGGTGCCCGAGCGGCCATTCACCCGCGCGGATGCGGGCGAGCAGCAATTCGGCCGCCTGCGCGGCGAGCGGGTGGCGGCGAACCTGCGGGACCATCCCAACCTCTCTACTTGTCTGAGGAGTTGTGTAGAGTCTAGCCATCATCACGCGCATGCTTCTGCTTAGCCGCCACGGCGGGGCCTGATTCGACCGGCCGCCCGCCGTGGGGCTTCGTCGTGGCCGGTCACCACTTTGTATGTGCAGGCTGGATCGGCCGGAAAGCAGAACCTTCATGACCACGCGCGCACTCGGCGGCGCTACGCCGGAATGGAACAGGCAGCGGCCTTCGCGGATGCCGTCGCACCGGTATCGCAGCGTCTACGACCGAGTGGATGTCCCACTGACACAACGTGATTGGCCGAACGCACGGATCACCGCGGCGCCCCTCTGGGTCCCGGTGGACCTGCGCGACGGCAATCAGGCACTCGCCGAGCCGATGGATCCCGACCGCAAGCGGCGCTTCTTCGAGCTGCTGGTCGCCATGGGCTACAAGGAGATCGAGGTCGGTTACCCGTCGGCCTCGCAGACCGATTTCGATTTCGTCCGGCTGCTCGCCGACACCGATCTCGCGCCCGAGGACGTGACCATCGTCGTCTTCACCCCGGCCCGCCGCGATCTCATCGAACGCACGGTGGAGTCGGTGCGCGGCCTGCGCAACGAGGTGGTCGTGCACATGTACACGGCCACAGCCCCGACCTGGCGGGACGTCGTGCTCGGCAAGGACAGCGCCGCGCTGCGCGAGCTGATCCTGGCGGGCGGCCGCGATGTGCTCGAGTTCGCCGGTGACCTTCCCGCGGTGCGTTTCGAGTTCTCGCCCGAGGTGTTCAACCTGACCGAGCCCGATTTCGTGCTCGACCTGTGCGACCGCATGACCACTTTGTGGGACGCCACCCCGGAACGACCGGTGGTGCTGAATCTGCCCGCCACCGTGGAGGTCGCCACCCCCAACGTGTACGCCGACCAGATCGAGTACATGCACCGCAACCTCGCCCGCCGCGACAGCGTGATCCTCTCGGTGCACCCGCACAACGACCGCGGCACCGGCGTCGCTTGCGCGGAATTGGCGGTGCTCGCCGGCGCGCAGCGGGTGGAGGGCTGCGTCTTCGGCAACGGTGAGCGCACCGGCAATGTCGACCTCGCGACGCTGGCGCTGAACCTGCACGCTCAGGGCGTCGATCCGATGATCGATTTCTCCGACGTGGACGAGATCGCGCGCACGGTCGAGTACTGCACCCGCATGCCCATCCACGAACGCCACCCGTACGTCGGCGCGCTCGTGCACACCGCGTTCTCCGGCACCCACCAGGACGCCATCAAGAAGGGCATGGCCGAACACCGCGCCCGTGCCGCGGCGGCCGGGCGTCCGGAGCGCGAGATCGAGTGGCGCGTACCGTATCTGCCGATCGACCCGGCCGACCTCGGTCGGTCCTACGACGCCGTCGTCCGCGTCAACTCCCAGTCCGGCAAGGGCGGCATCGCCTACCTGCTGCACACCGAATACGGCATGGATCTGCCGCGGCGGTTGCAGATCGACTTCGCCCACCGCGTCCAAGCGCACGCCGACGACACCGGACTGGAGATCACCGCGGCCGAGCTGCACGAGCTGTTCACCGCCGCGTACCTGGAGGACCCGGAACCCGCGCCGGTGGCGCTGAAGGAGTGGCACGCCGGCGCCACCGGCACGGACATCACGCTCACCGTCGACGGCGCGGCATCGACCACCGAGCACCACGAGGTCGGGCCGGTCGAGGCGCTCACCGAGGCGCTGGCCGCGGCGGGGCTGCCGGTGCGGGTGCTCGGCCTGACTCAGCATTCGCTCGGCGCGGGCAGCGACAGCAGCGCCATCACCTATCTGGAATACCGGGTAGGCGAGCGAACCGGTTGGAGTTGCGGCCGCGGTGACTCGGTCCTCGGTGCCTCGCTGGCGGCGGTGATCCGCGCCGCGAACCTGGCGGCATCGTCGTCCGAATAGCGGCAAAACGCCCGCCGTGTCGGCCGTACGTGCGAAGGTAATCGGCGTGGTGCGGCACGTGACAGGAAACCTCCCCGCGGAGGTGACGAGCTTCGTCGGACGCGGTGATGAACTCGCCGCGGCGAAGCGATTGCTGGCCACCACGCGGCTGCTCACCCTGACCGGACCCGGCGGCGTGGGCAAGACCCGGCTGTCACGCCGGGTGGGGGAGTCGGTGCGGCGGGCGTTTCCCGACGGCGTGTGGCTGGTCGAGGTGGCCCACGTCCAAGAAGGGGATCTGGTGGCGTTGAGCGTCGCGCAGGCGCTCGGCCTGCGCGACGACACCAGCGCACCGCTGGCCGGGCTCACCGAGTTCCTGGCCGACAAGAACCTGCTGCTGATCCTGGACAACTGCGAGCACCTGATCGACGCCTGTGCGGCGCTGGTGAGCAGGCTGATCCCGGCCACCACCGGCGTGCGGATCCTGGCGACCAGCCGGGAGCCGCTCGGGGTGGACGGCGAGCAGGTCATGCCGGTCGCCCCGCTGCCGCTCCCGGCGGCCGACGAACTGACGGGGGAGGTGGCCGCGGGCGAGAGCGAGGCGCTGCGCCTGCTCATCGACCGCGCGGCGGCGGCCAATCCCGAATTCCGGGTCACCGACGCCAATCTCGGTGTGCTGGCGGCGATCTGCCGTCGGCTCGAAGGCATTCCGCTGGCGCTGGAGCTGGCCGCGCTGCGGCTGCGGATGTTCACCCCGGACCAGGTGCTCGCCCGCCTCGACGACGCCATGCGGCTGCTCACCACGGGGCTGCGCACCGCGCCGCGCCGCCAGCAGACGCTGGAAGCCGCGATCCGCTGGAGCTACGACCTGTGCACGCCCGACGAGCAGCGGCTCTGGGAGCAGCTCGCGGTGTTCGCTGGCGGGTTCGATCTGGACGCCGCCGAGGCGGTGTGCGTGGTGGATCCGCCCGACGCGCTGGTGGACGCGCTGACCGGGCTCGTCGAGAAGTCGGTGCTCGGGCACCGGCACGACAGCGACGGCAGCGGCCGCTACACCATGCTGGAGCCGCTGCGGCAGTTCGCGCTGTCCCGGCTGTCCGCCGCCGGTGACGAACGGGCCGTGCGCATCCGCCATCGCGATCACTACCATCGCATCGCCCGCCGCGGCCGCACCGCCTACTGGGGCGGCGAGGACGTCACCTGGTTCCGCGACGTCACCAGGGAGCACGCCAATATGCGTGCGGCGCTGCAATTCTCGCTGGCCGATCCGGACGGCGCGCACCGCGCGCTGGAGATCGCGACCGAACTGCGCCCGTTCTGGGAGCACTACCGGTTCCTGCTGGAGGGCTACCGGTGGCTGGTGGAGGCGATCGGAAAGGACAAGGCGCACACCGTCGATCGGGCCAGGGCGCTCGCGGCCGCCTCGGTGATCGCGGCGATGCTGTCGGACAACGCGGAGGCCACCCGCTATGCCCGCGAATGCGTCGAGCTGGCCACCGAACTCGATGCCGCCGAGGTCTTGGTGGAGGCGACGCTGCTCTCGGCGCTGCTGGCATTCAGCGGCAACGATCCGCACCGCGCGCTGGAGATCGCGCTCACGGCGACCGAGCGCGCGGGAGAGGTCGCCCATCACGGCACGGAGATGGAGAGCCTCGCCTTCGCCTACGTGTGCGCGCTGGTGCTCGAGGACGAGCGCGCCGACGCCATCGCCGAACGTTTCCTGGCCAGGACCGCCGAGCACGGTTCGCACCTGCTCGGCGGGCTGGCGTATTGGGCGGTGGGCACCAATCATTGGCGCCGCGGCGAACAGGAGAGCGCCGAGGGCGACCTGCGCCGCGCGGTCGAGCAGTTCCGGCTGTTCGACCGATGTGTCTGGACCGCTTCGGGTTTCGACGGCCTGGCCTGGGTATCGGCCGCGCAGGGGGACCGGGTGCGTGCGGCGCAACTGATGGGCGCGGCGGCCACGGTACGGCGCGGCAGCACGCAGCGGCTGGCGCACGCGATGACCGAGGTGGTCGGCGACAAGGTGCGCGACCAAGTACACCGGGCTATGGGCGACAAGGAATTTCGCGCCGCCTTCGACAGCGGCGCCGCGCTGGGCACCGACGAGGCGGTGCGCTACGCGCTGGGCGCCGCACCGATCGTCGTCGAGCGGGCCCCGAAACCCGCTGCGGCCGATATGCTCACGCGCAGGGAGAAGGACGTGGCCAGACTGGTCGCCGACGGATACAGCAACAAACGCGTCGCGGCCGAACTGGTGATCTCGGTGCGCACGGCGGAAAGCCACGTCGACCACATCATGACCAAACTCGGCTTCGATTCCCGGACCCAGATCGCAGGCTGGGTCGCCGAGCATCTGCACTGAGCAATCGACTATCCGTGTAGTCGGCTATCGATGTGAGTCAGTCGCCGGTGCGGCCGTCGATGCGCTCGCGCAGCAGATCGGCGTGGCCGTTGTGGCGGGCGTACTCCTCGATCATGTGCACATAAACCCAGCGCAGGCTGAAGGCGGCGGTGCGGACCGGGCGCGTGAAAGTGTGCTCCAGCGGAAGGGCGGCGACCGCGGCATCGGCGGCGCGCACCTCGCGGTGGTAGACGGCGAAGGCGTCCTCGGGATCGGCGTCGGCGATGTCGTCGAAATCGCCGTCGGGGTTGTCCTCGGCGCAGTAGAGGTAATCCAGCGGCGCACCCGCCGCGGCGATGCGGAACCAGCCGCGCTCGACCTCGCTCATGTGCCGGATCAGGCCGAGCAGCGAGAGCCCGGACGGCGCCAGCGGGCGCGAGCGCAGCTGCTCGGCGTTCAATCCGGCGCACTTCCACAGCAGTGTCTGGCGGTGCCGATCGAGCCAGGCCTGGAGCATGGGGCGCTCATCGGCGACGAGCAGGCTGGGCGTCCGTTCGACATCCGGGGCGGTCCACGTCATGGGCCGAGGCTATCGGCCGGCCCGGAAAAGCGCCCGTCGATTTCCGGTGCGGGCGGCCGGTGAGCACGCCCGCACCGCCGGTCTACAGGCCGTGCCGGAGGAAATCGGTGACGGCGCGTTCGAAGGCCGCCTTGCGTTCGATCTGCACCCAGTGCCCGCAGCGCCCGAACAGCCGTAGGTCGACGTTCGGCAGCTGCCGCGAGGGCAGCAGCGCGCCCTCGGCCGGGGTCACCCGGTCGTCGCGGCCCCACAGCATCAGCACCTCGTTGCGCAGGCCACGCAGCCGCGCCCACAGCGGAACCCGTTCGGCCAGTGCGGGATCGGCGAACGTGGCGTACGCGTCCCGGATCGCCGCGATGGCCGCCGGTTCCGCCGCCGCGGCCAGGCGCGCGTCCACGAGCTCGTCGGTGAGGATCCGCTCGTCGAAGACCATGGTGCGCAGCCAGGACAGCACCCGCTCGCGGGTCGGGTCGGCGGTGAAGTCGAGCAGTCGCCGAATGCCTTCGGACGGTTCGGGACCCAGCACGTTCACCCCGACGCCGCCCGGAGCCATCAGCACCAGCCGGTCGACCCGGGCGGGGTGGTCGAGGGCGACGAGCGTGGCCACGGCGCCGCCCATCGAATTGCCCAGCACGTGCGCACGCGGCAGCTCCAGGCTGTCGAGCAGGCCGATCACCGCGTCGGCGGAGATGCGAAGGTAATTGCGGTCGTAGACCTCCGGGCGCGCGCTGGCGCCGAAACCCGGCTGGTCGAGCACCAGGCAGCGGAAGTGCTCGGACAGCGCCGCGAGATTGCCGCCGAAGTTGGCCCAGCCGGACACGCCGGGACCGGAGCCGTGCAGCAGCACCAGCGGCGGACCCGAACCCGCCTCGTGGTAGCGGAGTTTCAGCCCGTCGACCTCCACCCAGCGGGTGGTGTCCTCCGCGGTCGGCGCCACCGTCACACCATCCGATCTTCGACGGGCAGGCCGAATTCGCCGCGGCCGAACATGGCCAGCGCGCGCTCCACGTCGTTGATCACGTGCACGCTGCCCGCGTGCGCGTCGCGCCAATGCCGTTCGATCGCATTCGGTTTGCGGATCGAATGGCCGCCGGAGTTGTCGAAGAGCAACTCGATCGCCTGGATCGCCCGCTCGGTGCCGCGCACCTGGTCGCGGCGGGTGCGCAGGCGCACCTCGTCCGGAATCGGCTCGCCCGCTTCGGCATAGCGCAGCTGCTCGGAAATGTTGCGCTCCATTTGCAGAATCGCGGCGTCGATCTCGGAGGCGGCGCGGGCGACCCGGACGTGGGCGAAGCCGTCCTCGGCCACCTTCTGGCCACCGTAGGACAGCCGCACCCGTTCCCGCATCCGCTCGATGTGCGCCTCGTAGGCGCCCTGAGCGGCGCCGATGATCGGCGCGGTGATGGTGTTGGAGAAGACGCCCGCGAACGGAATCTTGTACAGCGCCGCGGGATTCGCCTCCTGGCCCGGCCCGCGCAGCTGCGACTGCTCGGTGGCGCTGTAGGCGCGGTGGTGCGGCACGAACGCCTTCTCGATGACGATGTCGTTGCTGCCGGTGCCGGACAGGCCGACCACGTGCCAGACATCGTCGATGACATAGTCCGCGCGCGGCACCAGAATCGTCAGATAGTCGCTGGGCCTGCCGTTCTCGTCGGGCGCGAGCGCGCCGAGGAATGCCCACTGGGCGTGGTCGCAGCCGGAGGAGAAGCTCCACCGCCCGCTCACCTCGTAGCCGCCCTCGACCGGGGTGAGCAGGCCCGTCGGCGCGTACGACGAGGAGATCAGGGTGTCGGAGTCGGCGCCCCACACCTCGTCCTGCGCCTCGAGCGGGAACAGCGCGAGCTGCCACGGGTGCACGCCGAGTACCGAGGACACCCATCCGGTCGACGGACACGCCGAGGCGATCGCGCGGATCACCTCGTAGAAGGCCACGGGGGAGGACTCGTCACCACCGAAACGGGCGGGCTGCAGCATCCGGAACACGCCTGCCTCGGTCAGCTCCCGGACGCTCTGCACCGGGACCCGCCGCTGCGCGTCGGTGTCCGCGGCGCGTTCGCGGATCGCCGGAAGCAGGTCCCGGACCCGATCGAGCACCTTGTTGGTCATGACGGGTGTCCTCCTGTGTTTCGTCGGGCTGGGAACCGCCTGCGCGGCCCCCGCCATGGTGGTGACGCTAGGGCGGTCTGCCCCTCGTCCGGTGGATCAGTCCCGGTGATCGGAACGCTGTGAGCTGGGATTCCCCGCGTTGAGCGGGCACGGGCGGCGGCGCGGCCCGCCAGGCGACCGAAGTACGTGCCGTCACCGAGGGACGTGCCGCTGATGTAGCCCTCGCCGTGCAGGCCGGAGCTGGCGCGGCCCGCGGCGAACAGCCCGGGGATCGGCGTGCCTGCGAGATCGAGCACCGCGCCGTCCACGGTGGTGTGCAGGCCGCCGAGGGTGAACACCGAGGCGCCGGTGCCGCGGCGGTCCCCGGTCTCGGCGGGCGGGCGCACCCCCGCGCGCACGTCGATGGCGGCCAGCGGCGGGGTCAGCGGACGCAGCCAGCGCGGCGCCTTGTGGAAGTCGGGATCCATACCGCGCGCGGCGAATTCGTTGTATCTGGCGATGGTCGCGGCGAGCGCACCGGGCGGCGCGCCGATCAGCTGTTCGAGTTCCTCGGCGGTCTCGGCGACGTGGGTGGGGCGCACGCCCCAGCGCTGCGGTTCGGGCACCTCCTCGTAGGCCTTTTCGTCCAGCACCACCCAGACGTCCATGTCCTGCCGGAACAGGGCGGCCTGACCGATGCGGCCGGGATAGGTGTCCTCGTTCACGAAACGGGCGCCGCGGCCGTTGACGACCATGCCGCGCGCCGCGAACCCGGGGATCAGCGAGATACCGACCTGGCCCGCGGACATGTGACGCACCGCCGCGCCCGCCGCCTGCGCCATCCGGATGCCGCCGCCGTCGTCGGTGCCCGCGCTGACCTTCGTGTGAGCCAGCAGGCGGGGCGCGTGCGCGGCGAGCATCCGATCGTCGTCGACGAACCCGCCCGTGGTGAGGACGACGCCGCGCCGGGCGCGCACGGTGAACTCGCGGCCGTAGCGGCGCGCCGCCACGCCGGTGATGGTCCCGTCCTCACCGCGGATCAGGTTCGTCGCGTAGCTGTCGAATCGCGCTGCCACACCGGCGTTCCCGGCCGCCGCGGCGAGCACGTCCATGAGCAGCTTGCCGCCGAAATCGTTGGCGGCGGGCCGGTGTCCGCGCGGAGCGGGCGTCGCGAGTTCGGTGAACGGCCAGCTGTTCTCACCGAGCCACATGAGTCCGTCGTCGGTCGGCGGCACCCAGGCGGGCGCGTCCCACAGGCTCGGCTGGAACGGCACGCCCCGCGCCACCAGCCAGTGGAAGTGCGCGACGCTGTCGGCGCAGTACCGCTCGATCTTCGCCTCGTCCGCGCCGGGACCGAGCGCGGCGCGCAGGAATGCCGCCATCTGCTCGGGGGTGTCGGTGAAACCGCAGGCCCGCTGGATGGGTGTGCCGCCGCCGAGGTAGATCTCGCCGCCCGACATGGCCGAAGCGCCGCCGGGCCCGCCCGAGCGTTCCAGCACCAGCACCCGCGCGCCCGCCTCCGCCGCCTCGAAAGCCGCTGCCGCCCCGGCACATCCGTAGCCGACGATCAGAACGTCGGTGTCGATGTCGTAGGCGCCGACCTCTGTCGCGGGCCGCGGCGCGACGGACCGGCTCCCGCCCAGAGTTTCGCTCATGCCTGGTCCTCGCTGACGCCCGGCTCCGGCATGCGCGATGCGCACTGGCACACGACTCGCTCACTGCGTTCGCTCATGAGTGCGACAGTCGCCGCTCGCCGGGCGACCCGATACCGGTCATCTCGGTGGCCGAATGCCCCCTCCCGCTCAGTGGGACTGAACCGGTTGGTGCGGTCGGGCACTGGCAAAGGTGTGTGAACGGCGTCACGTTTGTGATGGCGCAGTGAAGGAGAGGATATCGATGCGGGTCCTGATCACCGGAATCACCGAGCCGAGCGGTCGGGCGGTGGCGCGCATGCTGTTGGCCGCCGGGCACGACGTGGCAGGCCTGGACCGCCGGTGGCACCGCTTCGTCGACCCCCGCGTGCGGTTCACCGCGGGCGATCCGGCCGATGCCGCGGCCTGC
>NZ_BDBP01000121.1 GCF_001613045.1 Nocardia lijiangensis NBRC 108240
GGGCGCAGGCCGGCGAGACGGGCCAGCGCGTGTTCGGCAATGGCCGCCGCGGTGGCGCGCACCTGAGCGCCACCCGAAGCGGCGGAGCGCAGGGCGCCGCCGCTATCTGCCGCTTCGAGTGAAGCGGCATCGTCGAGGTCGAGCACCGGTGTTCCAGCGATCATCGGGCGTCCCACCTCCCCTCATCGCGCTGCGTCCGGATCGTCCACTGTGATTCCACTATTCCAGTCGGAAGCGGACGATGCTCGGGATCTCGCATCGAGCAGCGCCGCCTGCGTCCCCGGTCGAATCCTGAGCGTGTGATTCCACTCCGTCGTATCTCCACTATCCCAGTCAGGACCGGACGATGCTCAGAATCTCGGTCACGAGTGCGTCTACTTCCTCCGGCGATCGGGCCTCGACGTTCAGCCGCAGCAACGGCTCGGTGTTCGAGGCGCGCAGGTTGAACCAGGCGTCGTCGGCCAGCTGCACGGTCACCCCGTCGAGCCGGTCCACCGACTTGGCGCGATCCTCGAACGCCTCGACAACGGCCAGCGTCCGCTCCTTGGCGTCGGCCACCGTCGAATTGATCTCGCCCGAGGCGGCGTAGGTCTCGTACGACGACATCAGCTCGGAGATCGGCCGGTCCTTCTCGCCGAGGGCGGCCAGCACGTGCAGCGCCGCGAGCATGCCGGAGTCGGCGCCCCAGAAATCGCGGAAGTAGTAGTGCGCGGAATGTTCGCCGCCGAACACCGCGCCGGTGACGGCCATCTGCTGCTTGATGAACGAGTGCCCGACCCTGGTACGCACCGGGGTGCCGCCGAGTTCGTGCACCAGCTCGGGCACCGCACGCGAGGTGATCAGGTTGTGGATGATGGTCGCGCCCGGCTCCTTGGCGAGTTCGCGCTCGGCGACCAGCGCGGTGATGGCCGAGGGGGAGACCGGCTCGCCGTGCTCGTCCACCACGAAGCAGCGGTCGGCGTCGCCGTCGAAGGCGAGGCCGAGGTCGGCGCCGGAGGTGCGCACCAGCTGCTGCAGATCGACCAGGTTCTTCGGGTCCAGCGGGTTGGCCTCGTGGTTGGGGAACGAACCGTCCAGCTCGAAGTAGAGCGGGACGATGGTCACCGGCGACAGCGTGCCGAGCACCTCGGGCACCGTGTGCCCGCCCATGCCGTTGCCCGCGTCCACCGCGATGGTGAGCGGCCGGATGCTCTCCAGGTCGACCAGCCCGCGCAGGAACTTCGCGTAGTCGGCGAGCAGGTCCACCTCGGTGGCGCTGCCGCGCGGCCCGTCGAATTCCGGCACGCCGGTGACGAGTTCGTCCTTGATGGCGGAGAGGCCGGTGTCCTGGCCGACCGGCAGCGCGTTGGCGCGGCACAGCTTGATGCCGTTGTAGCGGGCGGGGTTGTGGCTCGCGGTGAACATGGCGCCGGGGCAGCCGAGATGGCCGGAGGCGAAGTACAGCTGGTCGGTGGAGGCCAGGCCGATGTGCGTCACGTCGAGGCCCTGCGCCTGTACGCCGTCGGCGAAGGCCGCGGCCAGCGCGGGGGAGGACTCGCGCATGTCGTGACCGATGACCACGCGGCCTGCGCCCTCGTCGCGCATCAGCCGCGCGAAGGAAGCGCCCACGTCCCTGACGAATTGCGCGTCGATCTGTTCACCGACCACACCGCGAACGTCGTAGGCCTTGATCACCGCGTTCACGAATTCGGCAGAGCGGGCGACTGTCATGGTCCCTACCCTAGTGTGCCCGCGCGAGACCGCGGGACCGCTCCCTGCCCTCCGGCCCGATTCACCCCCGCGGGGGTGGCCCCGAGCCGTGACCCCGGCCCGCTGCCGCGATCGGAACATCGCCGCGGACAGACGGTTTCGTCGTGTGCGCGAGGCAGGCGACAGGGGGACAGTGGATCGGGAGACTCGTTCGGCTGAGGAAGCGTGTCCGCGCCCGGCGATCGGTACCGGCCGGACCGGATGGGACGTCGGCGTCCTTCCGGCGCCGATGCTGGGACGGGTGCGACACCGTCGGGACGGAGCCGGGTGGAGAAGGCGGGCATTCGATCCGGCGCTGGGCTCGATTCGCGCGGTGGTCGTCTCCGCCCGTGCCGCGGTGGGGAGTGCGCGCCCGGGTCAGTTCGGCGGATCGGGCAGCACGCGCAGGTGCCCGCGCCTGCCGGTGCGGGTGGTGCGCTGCGGCGCGGGCGCGTACTCGCGGTAGCCGCGCTGATCGGGTTCCGGGGGACGCCGCCGCAGACCCGCCTCACGGACGGCTTCGGCTAGTGCGGTGAGATCGTCGTCGTCCGGTGTCGTGGAGAAGCCGCCTTCGTGGCGGACCAGCTCCCAGCCCTTCGGCGCGGTGATCCGGGACGCGTGCGTTTCGCATAGATCCCACGAGTGCGGTTCGGCCACCGTCGCCAGCGGACCCACCACGGCGGTGGAGTCGGAGTAGACATACGTGAGCGTCGCGACGGCCGGATTCTTGCAGCCGGGTCGGCAGCAACGACGCATGGGGATCACGCCGATGAGAGTAACCCTCCTGGCCTCCGGATGTGGATAGACACGCGCTAAGAGTCACGGCTCACATGCCCGGATCGCCCGATGTGCGTACTCCATCTCTCACTCCGTCCGCGCGCGTCTCACGTACCCCCGCGCTCGCTCCGGCGGTGCGTGGTTTTTCGTCCGACCGATCGATCCGCGGCTACTCTTCCTCCTCCTCCGGATCGATGACGTCGGGGTCGACGCCGAGATAGGTGGCGATCTGCTGCACCAAGACCTCGCGGAGCAGATCGACCAGATCGTCCGGATCGCTCGCGCGCAGCTCGAGCGGTTTGCGGAACAGCACGACCCGCGCGCGGGTGGCCTGACCGTGCCGGTCCACGCCCGCGGGGATAAGCCGGGACAGCGGAACCGGTCCGTCGGCCACCACCTCGTCCGGCCAGGTGACCGAATCAGGGTGCAGCGGACGGATTTTCGGGACATCGTCGACAGCGATGTCGAGTTTCGTGAGTCGCTCGTGCCAGCGGCTGTCGAGCGGGGCGAACGCCTCCAGTACGAGCCGGTCGAACTGCTGGCCTCGGGTGCGCCACGCGGGCACCGTCGGCGGCAGCATCGGCCCGCGTACCCCACGACCGCGTCGGATCACCGACCGGGCAGTGGGCGGGCGTCGATGGCGTGAACGGGACATACCCAAAATCTAGGTGAACTCGCACCGACCTCGCGCATCGAGGTCGGTGCGACACCCGCGTGTCAACCAATACCGCGCTTGAGGCGCCGGCGCTCCCGCTCGGAGAGACCGCCCCAGATGCCGAAGCGCTCGTCGTGTGCGAGTGCGTATTCCAGGCACTCGTCGCGTACCTCGCAGCCCATGCAGATCCGTTTCGCCTCGCGGGTCGAGCCGCCCTTCTCGGGGAAGAACGCCTCCGGATCGGTCTGCGCGCACAGGGCACGCTCCTGCCACTGCTCTTCGATGGATTCGAACATCTCGTCGAAGCCCGTCACGACCAGGCTGAGCCGGGGTGTCGACACCGCGTCACCGCCGTCTTGCTCGCTCCGGCCGATGTCTGCGCAGACGCCACGTGCTGCGCCTGCTGTGGAATCGGGTTGCGAGACCATATCGTTGGCCATCGCTCCGCCTCCTCACTGTGTGTTAGCGCAGAATGATTCTTTCCGTCGGACCAACACGCACACCGACGGCCGTACCCCGCGACGTTGTCCCGCGGACATCCCCGAGCTCGTCACCCCGGCTCGAACATCTGTTCGAAAAGTCGTCCGCGCCTTGCACTCTCGCGCGAACCCGGAATGACATGACTGTGATTAGACACGCCGGACGTGTCGATGGTCAAGCCGCTGTCATTATTCCGTTACTATCCGCGACCGTTTTCCGTGCTGATCTTGGTGTATGGCATAGCAAATGAGCAGCAAATATGGTCCGAACGCCGCTGGCTTCGGCAGCGCATAGGCTGTGCGGATGTGACTGGACAACAAGCGGACATCGCGCCAGGCAAGGGACCCAAGATCGCCGTCCTGGTCGGCGGAGTCGGCGGCGCGCGCTTCCTGCAGGGCGTGCGGGAACTGCTGCCGGAAGCCGACGTTTCCGCGATCGTGAACGTCGGCGACGACGTCTGGATGCACGGCCTCCGCATCTGCCCCGACCTCGATACCTGCATGTACACCCTCGGCGGAGGGATCGACACGGACCGCGGCTGGGGCCGGGTCGGCGAGACCTGGCACGCCAAGGAAGAGCTCGCGAAATATCACGCGCAGCCGGACTGGTTCGGCTTGGGAGATCGCGATATCGCGACGCACTTGATTCGAACCGAAATGTTGCGCGCCGGGTATCCACTCTCGGCGGTCACCGAAGCGCTCTGCAACAGGTGGCAACCGGGCGTGAAACTGATCCCGGCAACCGACGACCGGTGTGAAACACATGTGGTTGTGAGCGACCCCGAGAACCCTGGCGAACGCCGCGCGATCCATTTTCAAGAGTGGTGGGTTCGATACCGCGCGAACATCGACACCCATGGATTCGCCACAATCGGTGCGGATGAAGCCAAACCTGCCCCAAATGTGACCGATATCATAGCGTCCGCCGACGCGGTGCTGCTGGCCCCGTCCAACCCGGTGGTGAGCATCGGCGCGATCCTCGCCGTGCCGGGCATCCGCGGTGCGCTGCGCACGACCGAGGCGAAGGTGATCGGCGTGTCCGGTGTCATCGACGGAAAGCCGTTGCGCGGCATGGCCGACGAGTGCCTCTCGGTGATCGGCGTGGAGACCACGGCCGAGGCGGTCGGCCGCTACTACGGCGCCCGCTCGGCCACCGGCATCCTGGACGGCTGGCTCATCCACACCACCGACACCGCCGACGTTCCCGGCGTCGAGGTGCGCAGCGTGCCGCTGCTCATGACCGACCCGCCGACGACCGCCGAAATCGTGCGCGAGGCACTGGATCTCGCGGGGGTGAAGCCGTGACCTCGATCGACCACGCCGCGGGCGAGCTGAGCATTCTGCCCATCACCGGCCTGCCGGAGTTCCGTCCCGGCGACGACCTCGCCGAGAGCATTGCCGCCCGCGCGCCCTGGCTGGCCGACGGTGACATCCTCGTGGTCACCAGCAAGATCGTCGCCAAGGTCGAGGGCCGGATCGTCCCAGCGCCACTGGATCCCGAGGAGCGCGACGCCGTGCGCCGGGCGCTGGTCGACCAGGAGGCCGTGCGGGTGCTCGCCCGCAAGGGCCGCACGTTGATCACCGAGAACAAGCTGGGCATCGTCCAAGCCGCCTCCGGTGTGGACGGTTCCAATGTCGAGCAGGGCGAATTGGTGCTGCTGCCCGCCGATCCCGACGGCAGCGCCAAAGCGCTGCGGGCCGCGCTGGCCGAACAGCTCGGCGTCACCGTCGCCGTGGTCATCACCGACACCATGGGCCGGGCCTGGCGCAACGGGCAGACCGACGCCGCGATCGGCGCGGCCGGGCTCCGGGTGCTGCACGACTACGCGGGCTCGGTGGACGCGCAGGGCAACGAACTGCACGTCACCCAGGTGGCCGTCGCCGACGAGCTGGCAGGCGCCGCGGATCTGGTGAAGGGCAAGCTGGGCGGCGTCCCGGTCGCGGTGGTGCGCGGGCTGCCGGTCGTCGACGACGGTTCGGGCGCAACGGATCTGCTGCGCCGCGGCACCGACGACCTGTTCTGGCTCGGCACCGCGGAAGCCATCGAGCGCGGGCGCGGCGAGGCCGTGCTGCTGCGGCGTTCGGTGCGGCAGTTCGCCGACACCCCGGTCGATCCGGAGCGCATTCGTGCGGCCGTCGCCGTCGCGCTGACCGCGCCCGCGCCGCACCACACCCGGCCGGTCCGGTTCGTCTGGGTGCGCGACCGAGAACTGCGGCAGCGTCTGCTGGAGGCGATGGCCGACAAGTGGCGCGCCGACCTCACGGCTGACGGACGCGACCCCGAGCGGGTCGAACGGCGGGTGGCGCGCGGCCGGATCCTGTTCGACGCTCCCGAAGTGATCATCCCGTTCTGCGTGCCGGACGGCGCGCACGACTATCCGGACGAGCGCCGCCGCGCCGCCGAGCGGACCATGTTCACCGTGGCGGTGGGTGCGGCCGTGCAGGGCCTGCTCGTCGCGCTGGCCACCGAGAGGATCGGCAGCTGCTGGATCGGCTCGACCATCTTCGCGCCCGAGATCACCAGGGAAGTGCTCGGTCTGGCGACGGACTGGAACCCGTTGGGCGCCATCGCGATCGGTCATCCGCTCGAGGAGCTGACCCCGCGACCGGTGGCGGGGCCGGGGGATGGGTTGATCGAGCTGTGAGCGCCGAGTCGCTGCACGTGTCCGCGACCGAGCTGCTGGAAACCTGGCGTCCCACGGCGGATCGGGATCGGTCGCTGCGGGAGGCCATGCTGGCTTTCCTCGGTTCCGCGCCGCGCGGGTGTCTGCGCGAGCACGCCCCCGGCCACATCACGGCCTCCGCCGTGGTGTTCTCGCACGACGCCCGCGAGGTGCTGCTGACCCTGCACCCGAAGGTCGGTCGCTGGATTCAGCTCGGCGGGCACTGCGAGGAGGGCGACGAGACCGTCGCCGATGCCGCGCTGCGGGAGGCGACCGAGGAGTCCGGCATCCCCGGATTGCGGATCGAGCCCGGCCTCTACGGTGCGCAGGCGCATCCGATCACGTGTTCGCTCGGCGTGCCGACCCGCCACCTGGATCTGCTGTTCCGTATCACCGCGCCCGCCGGCGCGGTCCCGGTGCGCAGCGCGGAGTCGACCGACCTGCGGTGGTGGCCGGTGGACGCGCTGCCGGAGGATGCCGAGGTCTTGTTGTATTGAGGTACTCGTCCCGAGGTTCCTGACGACAAGGCGTCCGCGCGGTTCCGGCGGGCGCCTTTCGTTATGTCATAACATCTTTACAAATCATCTATTTTGTATAGACACGAGACAGTTGTCGTTCTACTGTCCACATCAGAAGTATTGGGCGTCACACCTCGGTGTGCGCCGCACTGATGGGAGACAACGATGTCGACGGATGCCGACGCGCCGCAGCGCCCGGTCGAGGCCCCGGCTTGGCGGGATCGCAAGCGCTATCTCTGGCTCTGGGGGCTGTTCGCGCCGACCGGATTGTTCACGATCGCGTTTCCGCTGGTCTGGACTCTCAACGAACTCGGCTGGCATCGGCTCGCGCAGGTGCCGTTCTGGCTCGGCCCGATCCTGATCTACGTGGTGATCCCGCTGGCCGACATCTTCTTCGGCCCGGACGGTGAGAACCCGCCCGACGAGGTGATGGAGTACCTGGAGAACGACAGGTACTACCGCTACCTGACCTACCTGTACCTGCCGTTCCAGTACGCCTCGCTGATCATGGCCTGCTACCTGATCGGCGCGGGCGACCTGAGCTGGCTCGGCATCGACGGCGGGCTGCACCTCGTCGACGAGATCGGCCTGGCCATCACGGTCGGCATCATCGGCGGCATCGGGATCAACACCGCGCACGAACTCGGCCACAAGAAGGTCGATCTGGAGCGGTGGCTGTCCCGCATCGCGCTGGCCCAGTCCGGCTACGGCCACTTCTACATCGAGCACAACCGCGGCCATCACGTCCGCGTCGCGACTCCGGAGGACCCGGCGAGCTCCCGTGTGGGAGAGACGTTCTGGGCCTTCTGGCCGCGCACCGTGTGGGGCGGCCTGAAGTCCTCGTGGCGGCTGGAGAAGGTCCGGCTCGAGCGGCTCGGCAAGAAGCCGTGGTCGCTGCGGAACGAGGTGCTCTCGGCCTGGCTGATGTCGGTGGCGCTGTACGCGGCGCTGGTCGCGGTGTTCGGTCTCGGCGTGCTGCCGTACCTGGTGCTGCAGGCCGTTGTCGGTTTCAGCCTGCTGGAGGCGGTCAACTACCTCGAGCACTACGGGCTGGTCAGGCAGCGCACCGCCACCGGGCGCTACGAGCGTCCTGCCCCGGTGCACAGCTGGAACAGCGACCACATCGTCACCAATATCTTCCTGTACCACCTGCAGCGGCACAGCGATCACCACGCCTACCCGACCCGCCGCTACCAGACGCTGCGCAGCTGGGACGGCGCGCCGAACCTGCCGAGCGGCTACGCGAGCATGATCATGCTCGCCTACTTCCCGCCGCTGTGGCGCAAGGTGATGGACAAGCGGGTGCTCGCGCACTACGGCGGCGACATCACGCGCGCCAATATCCATCCGGGCAAGCGGGATCGGGTGCTCGCGCGATACGGGGTGGAGGCGCGGTCGTGAGCGCGTATCGTTGCCCGGTTTGTGATTACATCTTCGATGAGGCCAAAGGCGCTCCGCACGAAGGGTTTCCGGCAGGCACTCCGTGGATCGAGGTGCCCGACGACTGGTGCTGCCCGGACTGCGGTGTGCGTGAAAAGATCGATTTCGAACCGGTAGGAGTGACCTCTTGACCGAATACAAGCTGTACCAGTGCATCCAGTGCGGCTTCGAATACGACGAGGAGAAGGGGTGGCCGGAGGACGGCATCGCGCCGGGCACCCGTTGGGACGACATTCCCGACAACTGGACCTGCCCGGACTGCGGCGCGGCCAAGGCCGACTTCTTCATGGTCGAGATCGAGCGGTCGTGAGGTTTTGACTGCCGCGCACGCCCGTGACAACCTCGCGGGTATGCCGCGCACCGGACCGAGGGTTCCCTATCAGGAGGCGGCGCGGGAACTCCTGCGCACCTCCGTCCTCGACGCCATGCGCGAACTGCTGACCGAGCGGGACTGGTCCAAGATCACGCTCGGCGACGTCGCCGGCCGGGCCGGGGTGAGCAGGCAGACGCTCTACAACGAGTTCGGCTCGCGCGCAGGCCTGGCACAGGCGTACGCCCTGCGCCTGGCCGACGATCTGGTCGACCACGTCCGCAGCGCCATCGCGGGCAACGAGGGCGACGTCCGCGCCGCTTTCCGGGAAGCGCTGTCCGGCTTCTTCCTCGACGCGGCCGCCGATCCGCTGGTGCGGTCGCTGCTCGCGGGCGAAGTGAAACTGGACCTGCTGCGCCTGATCACACTGGACGCCGCCCCGCTCGTCGAACACGCCACCGAGCGGCTCGCCGCGGTGTTCCAGCACAGCTGGGTGGACGCGACGGAGGAGGAGTCGGTGGTGCTGGCGGGCGCGCTGGTCCGTATCGCGCTCAGCTACATTCCGACAGCGCCCGCGCCCGGGCGCAACGCGCCCGCCGATCTCGCCCAGCTTCTCGGTCCCTACGTGGAAGCGATCCTGACCGCCCGCGAAGTGGGCTGAACGACTGCCTCGGATTCGCTCGGATAGGGGGCGTGGCCCGGGGGCGGGGGGATTCGCCCGTGCTCATTAGGGGATGCTTCGGGGCGCATCCCCTATTTGCCGGAGGTGTGCGGTGACTGGCGTCACAGCGGAATCCGCCGAAATACCGACCGCCACGCTTGTAACGGTCGACACGTTTAGTTCGCGAAGTCCGGTGTAACGGACGTGGAGCCTGTAAGTATTCTCATGCATCGGAGTCAGGAATCTCACTAAGCGGGGCAAACGTGCAAACGGTTGGCAAACCGGCGGGATCGGCTGATCCCAAACGCCATCTGTGGGTACTCGGCCTGATCGCACCAGCCTCCGCGTTGCTGCCCTCACAGCTCGTGCTGCACACTGGCGCCGCGGTGTTCTGGTGGATCGGACCGATCGTCGTGCTGCTGGTCATCCCGGTACTGGACTGGGTGGTCGGCGAGGACGGCAGCAATCCACGCGACGAGGACTACGAGCTGCTGTCCAACGATCGCTACTACCGGTGGTGTACCTACCTGTTCCTGCCGATCCAGCTGATCGGCCTGATCGTCGCCGCCTACATGTGGGCGGGCGACGAACTGAGCCTCGTCGACAAGCTCGGCCTGGCCACCACGCTCGGTTTGGTCAGCGGCATCGGCATCAACGCCGCGCACGAACTCGGCCACCGCGTCGAGCGCATGGAGCGCTGGCTGGCCAAGATCGCGCTCGCGCAGTCCGGGTACGGGCACTTCTTCGTCGAACACAACCGCGGCCACCACGTGCGCGTCGCGACGCCGGACGACCCGGCGAGCGCGCGGCTCGGGGAATCGCTGTGGGAATTCCTGCCGCGCAGCGTCGCGGGCGGCTTCCGGTCCGCGCTGGCGCTGGAGAAGGGGCGGCTGGCGCGCAAGGGCCTCCCCTGGTGGACCGTGCACAACCACATCCTGCAGGCATGGGCGATGACGCTGGCGCTGTTCGGCGCGCTGATCGCCGCCTTCGGCATCGCGGTGCTGCCCTGGCTGCTGCTGCAGGCCGCGATCGGCGCGGCGCTGCTGGAGACGGTCAACTACGTCGAGCACTACGGTCTGCTGCGCGACCGCAGGCCGAACGGGAGCTGGGCCCGCTGCTCGCCGCGCGACAGCTGGAACAGCGACCGGCTCGTCACCAACATCTTCCTGTTCCACCTGCAGCGGCACAGCGACCACCATGCCAATCCGGGACGCAGGTACCAAACCTTGCGCAGCTCGGAGCAGGCGCCGCAGCTGCCTGCTGGCTACGCGAGCATGATCGTCTTCGCGGCCATCCCTCCGCTCTGGCGCTCGATCATGGACCACCGGGTGCTCGCCCACTACGAGGGCGACATCAGCCGCGCGAACATCCAGCCGCGCAAGCGCAGGCGAATCCTCGCGATCTACCGCGCGACCGCCTGAGCGCCGCGCGATCAGGGCGGCGCGAGGCCGGGACAGGCGCGCGGTGCGTCGCGAGCCGCTCAGCGACTAGCCTTGCATCGGTACAGCCGACCAGGAGAGGCAGATGACGACCTCAGAACTTCCCGCACGCACGTCCCTGACCCCAGATGTCCGTAATGGCATCGACTACAAGGTGGCGGACCTGTCGCTGGCCGAGTTCGGCCGCAAGGAGATCCGTCTGGCCGAGCACGAGATGCCGGGTCTGATGGCTTTGCGCCGTGAGTACGCCGACGTGCTGCCGCTGAAGGGCGCGCGCATCTCCGGCTCGCTGCACATGACGGTGCAGACCGCCGTGCTCATCGAGACGCTCGTCGCGCTCGGTGCGCAGGTGCGCTGGGCCTCCTGCAACATCTTCTCCACCCAGGACCATGCCGCGGCCGCGGTCGTCGTCGGCCCGCACGGCACGATCGAGGAGCCCAAGGGCACCCCGGTCTTCGCCTGGAAGGGCGAGACCCTGGAGGAGTACTGGTGGGCGGCCGAGCAGATGCTGACCTGGCCGGGCGAGCCCGCCAACATGATCCTCGACGACGGCGGTGACGCCACCATGCTCGTGCTGCGCGGCGCGCAGTTCGAGAAGGCCGGTGTGGTGCCGCCCGCCGACGAGGACCACTCCGCGGAGTACACGGTCTTCCTGAACCTGCTGCGCGAGCGCTTCGAGACCGACAAGGGCAAGTGGACCGCGATCGCCGAGAGCGTCAAGGGCGTCACCGAGGAGACCACCACCGGCGTGCTTCGCCTGTACCAGTTCGCCGCTGCCGGTGAGCTGGTGTTCCCGGCGATCAACGTCAACGACTCGGTGACCAAGTCGAAGTTCGACAACAAGTACGGCACCAGGCACTCGCTCATCGACGGCATCAACCGCGGCACCGATGTGCTCATCGGCGGCAAGAAGGTGTTGATCTGTGGCTACGGCGATGTCGGCAAGGGCTGTGCGGAATCGCTTGCCGGACAGGGCGCTCGGGTGCAGGTCACCGAGATCGACCCGATCAACGCGCTGCAGGCGCTGATGGACGGCTACGACGTGGTGACCGTCGAGCAGGCGATCGGCAACGCCGACATCGTGATCACCTCGACGGGCAACAAGGACATCATCACCCTCGAGCACATGAAGGCGATGAAGGACCAGGCCATCCTCGGCAACATCGGCCACTTCGACAACGAGATCGACATGGCGGCGCTGGAGCGTTCCGGCGCAACGAGGTTGAACATCAAGCCGCAGGTCGATCAGTGGACCTTCGGTGAGAGCGGCAAGTCGATCCTGGTGCTCTCGGAGGGTCGTCTGCTGAATCTGGGTAACGCGACCGGACATCCGTCGTTCGTGATGTCGAACAGCTTCTCCAACCAGGTGATCGCGCAGATCGAGCTGTGGACCAAGCCGGAGGAGTACGACAACGAGGTCTACCGCCTGCCCAAGCACCTGGACGAGAAGGTCGCGCGCATCCACGTCGAGGCGCTCGGCGGCACGCTGACCAAGCTCACCAAGGATCAGGCCGAGTACATCGGCGTCGACGTCGAAGGCCCCTACAAGCCGGACCACTACCGGTACTGAGCCTTCGCTTTCGCCCGAGTGGCCCGGCAGCCCGTGCGGTTGCCGGGCCGCTCGCCGGTGTAAGCCCTTGCCGTGCAAGCGCACCGCCGCGGGGCGGAATGCGCCGATCGGCGGCGGCGCGAACGACTAGGCGCGGCGAGCCCGCAGGCCGCCGGTGTCGGTGGACGTGCCCGAGCCGGCGATCGGTACTGTGACCTGCCATGGGTGCCCTGATCGTGGTCGAAGGTCTGGACGGCGCCGGAAAGCGCACGCTGACCGACGCCGTGATCGCCGCGCTCGCCGAACGCGGGCTGCGGGCGGCCACGCTGGCGTTCCCGCGCTACGGCCGGTCGGTGCACGCCGATCTCGCCGCCGAGGCGCTGCGCGGCGCGCACGGCGACCTCGCCGACTCGGTGTACGCGATGGCGTTGCTGTTCGCGCTGGATCGCGCCGAGGCGCGCGCGGAACTGGCGAAGCTCTTGGCGGACAACGACATCCTCATCCTGGACCGCTACGTGGCCTCCAACGCCGCCTACAACGCGGCCCGGCTGCACCAGTCCGCCGAGGGGGAGATCGCCCGCTGGACAGCCGATTTGGAGTTCGGCCGGTTCGGTCTGCCGGAGCCCGACGTGCAAGTGTTGCTGGACGTTTCCACCGAGGTGGCCGCCGAACGTGCGCGCCTGCGCGGCGAACTCGACACCTCGCGCGCCCTCGACGCCTACGAACGCGACGGCGGGCTCCAGCACCGCACCCTGGAGGTGTACCGTGAGCTGGCCGAACGGAACTGGCACGGCCGGTGGTGGACGTACCGATCGGATGACGATCCCGCATCGTTGGCCGCGCGCATCGCCGAAATTGTTGCCCGATAGGGTTGGATGTGCGGCGGGTTCGCACCAGTGTTGGCGTGGCGGCCCGATCCTGGCCTGGGAGATGACAACATAGTAATTATGAAGCCGAAGATTCTGGTCGTCGACGACGATATGGCACTCGCTGAGATGCTCACGATCGTCCTGCGCGGGGAAGGGTTCGACCCGCATGTGGTCGGCGACGGTACGCAGGCACTGGCGGCGGTTCGCGAGATCCGCCCCGATCTGGTGTTGCTGGACCTGATGCTGCCCGGCATGAACGGCATCGATGTATGCCGTGTGCTGCGGGCCGATTCCGGAGTCCCGATCGTCATGCTGACGGCGAAGACCGATACGGTCGACGTCGTGCTCGGTCTGGAGTCCGGTGCCGACGATTACATCGTCAAGCCGTTCAAGCCGAAGGAGCTCGTCGCCCGGGTGCGCGCCCGCCTGCGCCGTACCGAAGAAGAACCCGCGGAGCTGCTGTCGATCGCGGACATCGTGATCGACGTGCCCGCGCACAAGGTGAGCAGGGGCGGTCAGCAGATCTCGCTGACCCCGCTCGAGTTCGACCTGCTGGTCGCGTTGGCCCGCAAGCCGCGCCAGGTGTTCACCCGCGAGGTGCTCCTGGAGCAGGTCTGGGGCTACCGGCACGCGGCCGACACCCGCCTGGTGAACGTGCACGTGCAGCGGCTGCGCGCCAAGGTCGAGAAGGATCCGGAGAATCCCGAGATCGTGCTCACCGTCCGAGGTGTCGGCTACAAGGCCGGACCGCCGTGACCGATGGCGATGCGGAGCGCCCGAAGGCGGATGCGTCTGCCGCGGGTGACCGCGCGGGCGCGCCCGGCGGGGTGCTCCCACGTCTCGAGCGTTCGCTCGCCCCGGTGGTTGCCTGGTTCAAGGAGGCAGGCACCGCGCTCGGTCATGTCTGGCGCCGGTCGCTGCAGCTGCGCGTCATCGTCTCCACGCTGACGCTCTCGCTCATCGTGATCACCATCCTCGGGGTGGTGCTGACCAGTCAGATCACCGACCGGCTGCTGGACGCGAAGATCAACGCCGCGGTCGAGGAGATGGATCGCGCCCGCAACACGGTGGAGAGCCAGCTGGCGGGCGTGCAGGACATGGGCACCCAGGAGCAGCGTCTCATCGACGCACGCAACGCCCTCTCCAACCGCGGTGGCACCGGCCAATCCACCGGCGCCGCAGGCAGTTTCGACTCGGCGCTGAGCGTCGTCGGCGGCATGCCGCAGCAGCAGATCCCGGCGGGCCCGATCGGCGAGGTGCCGGAGGAACTGCGCCGGTTCGTGCAGCGCAATCAGGTCAGCTACCAGTTCGCCACGGTCGAGGACCCGGACGGGTACCAGGGGCGCGCGCTGATCATCGGCAGCCCGAGCGCCGAGGTGCCGACGCTGGAGATCTACCTGATCTTCCCGCTGGCCAACGAGGAGCGCAGCCTGGCGCTGATGCGCGGCACCATGATGATCGGCGGCCTGGTGCTGCTGGTCCTGCTTGCCGCGATCACCGCGCTGGTCACCAGACAGGTGGTGCTGCCGATCCGATCCGCGGCGCGGATCGCGAGCCGCTTCGCCGACGGTCGCCTCAAGGAGCGCATGCTGGTGCGCGGCGAGGACGACATGGCGCGGCTGGCGCAGGCGTTCAACGAGATGGCCGAGAGCCTGTCCAACCAGATCACCCAGCTCGAAGAGTTCGGCAATCTGCAGCGGCGCTTCACCTCGGACGTGAGCCACGAGCTGCGCACGCCGCTCACCACGGTGCGCATGGCCGCCGACCTCATCCACGGCAGCAGCGAGGACCTGGATCCCGCGCTGGCACGCAGCGCCGAACTGCTCGTCACCGAGCTGGACCGGTTCGAGGGTCTGCTGAACGACCTGCTGGAGATCAGCCGCCACGACGCGGGCGTCGCCGAACTCCAGGTGGAGTCCCTCGACGTGCGGATGTGCGCGCGGGCCGCGATCTCGACCGTGCGCCACCTGGCCAAGGACGCAGGCATCGAGGTCGTCATGGATCTGCCGGAGGATCCGCTGGTCGCCGAGGTCGACCCGCGCCGGGTCGAGCGGGTGCTACGCAACCTGCTCGCCAACGCCATCGACCACAGCGAGGGCAAGCCGGTGCTGATTCGCATGCGCGGCGACGCCGAGGCCAACGCAGTCGCCGTCGTGGTGCGCGACCAGGGCGTCGGCCTGCGGCCGGGCGAGGAGAAACTGGTCTTCAACCGGTTCTGGCGCTCGGACCCGTCGCGTATGCGCCGCTCCGGCGGCACCGGCCTCGGCCTGTCGATCAGCGTCGAGGACGCCAATCTGCACGAAGGCAGGCTGGACGCCTGGGGCGAGGTCGGCGTCGGCGCCAGCTTCCGGCTGACGCTGCCGCTGGTGCGCGGCCGTAAGATGGGGCCGAGCCCGCTGCCGCTGGAGCCCGCGCTGCGCAGGACCCCGCGTTCGCCGGCCCCCGACGAGTCGCCGACGGTGCCGTTCCCGCACACCGATGCGAGCCTGGCGATCGACACGCTCGGCGGGAGCACGAGCGAGGCCGCATCGGCGAGCGTCGCGGCGCACGGTACCTCGGTGAACGGGCCGGTGGCCGACGGCGTGGCGCAGAGCGCGGAAGCCGCCGAGAGCGCCGCTGAGAGCGCCGCTGCGGCGGACGGTACGGAACAGTCCACCGCGGCGCGCAACGGCGTCAGCGAGGCCGGAGAGGGGTCGCGCGCGGCCGGTGCGGACGGCTCCGGCTCAGGAAGGGTGCTCACCGAACGCGGAGACGTACAGTCATGAGAATGCCGGGTGCCAGATCGTCTCGACTAGCCGCGCTCGGCGCTGTGCTCGTCATGGCGCTGCTGGCGATCAGCGGTTGTGCGAGCCTGCCGGAATCCTCGGCACCGCAGGCGCTGGGCACGCTCAATCGCGAGCCCACCTCCGACGGTCCGCCGCCGCCGATCTCGGGCCGCGATCCCGATCTGCTGCTGCGGGATTTCCTGCAGGCCACGGCCGACCCCGCGAACCGGCACCTGGCCGCCCGCCAGTACTTGACGCCGTCGGCCTCGGCGCAGTGGGAGGACGGCGCGAGCACGACGATCGTCGAGAAGCCGGACACCCTGCGCGAATCGCGCTCCGGTGACCAGGCCACCTACGTGATCCGGGCGCAGAAGGTGGGCGAGCTCGCGCCGGACGGCGGCTACCGCGCGGTCGAGGGGACCGTCGAGAACAAGATCGAGATGAGCCGGGTGGACGGCGAGTGGCGCATCGACGAGTTGCCCGACGGCGTCGTGATGGACCGGACGGCGTTCACCAAGTCCTACCACCGCTACGTGCTCTACTTCGTGGAACCAGGGGGCGCCTCGGCGGTGCCGGACATGCGCTGGATCTCGGTCTCCAAAAACCAGCTCACCCAGCAGCTGCTCACGCTGCTCACCGAGGGCGCCCAGCCCGAGCTCGCCCCGGTCGTGCGCAACCAGCTCGCCCCGCCGGTCGCGCTGCGCGGTCCGATCACCAAGGCCAACGGCGACCCGGACGAGGTCGGCGTCGGGCTCGGCGGCGTGCGCATCGACTTCTCCGGCGCCGGCGGGCTCAACCCGCGCGACCGCGAACTGCTGGCCGCGCAGGTGGTGCTGACGTTGGCGGGCGCCGACATTCTCGGCCCGTACATGCTGCTCGCCGACGGCAAACCGCTGGACGATCGATTCGCCGCGAACGGCTGGTCGGTCGCCGACGTCGAACACCTCAGCCCCGCGCTGTCCGCCCAGAACCGGATCGGATTGCACGCGCTGCGCAACGGCGCGCTGACCCAGGTCAGCGACAGCGGCGTGGCGAACACGCCGGGCTACTTCGGGTCGGTGAACAACCTACTGTCGGTGGGGCTCTCGCCCGACGGGCAGCTGGTCGCCGCGGTCGCCGCCAACGGACGGCCCGCGCCCGAGCCGCCACGCACCCTGATGGTCGGCACCAACGGCGGCAACGCCTTCCCGGTCGCCGAGGGCAACTCGATCAGCAGGCCGTCCTGGACCTCCGACGGCAGCGCCGCGTGGGCCGTCATCGACGGCGAACGGGTGATCCGGGCGGTCAACGACCGCGGCACCGGCAATGTCTCGGTGCAGGAAGTGGACACCTCGGCGCTGGAGGGGTCGTGGTCCGGTCCGGCTTTCCGCGGTCCGATCACCGAACTGCGGGTCTCGCGCACCGGCGTGCGGGCCGCCCTCATCGCCGACGGCAAGGTATACGTGGCGGTGGTGGAGCGGCGGCCGGACGGCAAGTACGCGCTCACCTCGCCGTTGCCGCTTGCCGTCAATCTGAGCACCCGTGCGCTCTCGCTGGACTGGCTCGGTGGCGACGCGATCATCGTCGCGCGCGAGGGCAACGTCAACCCTGTGCTGACTGTGGCCATCGACGGTTCCGAGCAGTTCGAGCTGACCTCGCAGAACCTCACGGCACCGGTCCGCGTGGTGTCGGCATCCCCGACCACGCAGTACGTGGCCGATTCGCGGGGAGTGCTCGAGCTGACCAGGAACCCGACGAGCGAATTGCGCTACTGGACCGAGATTCCCGGCCTCGGATCGGACACCGCGCCGGTGCTGCCCGGCTGATCCGCACGCCGGATGTCGGTGGGCCGATGCACACTTCGGCCATGAGAGCCAACCTCGCCGCCCTGCTGGATCTGGTGCTGCCCGCCGACTGCGCGGGCTGTGGCGCGGCAGGCGTCGGATGGTGCGCGGACTGCGCCGCGGCGCTGACGAACGGTCCGGCGCGGGTGCGTCCGCGCACCGATCCCGGTGTGCCGTGCTGGGCGCTCGCGCCGTACGAAGGGCCCGCGCGCCGGGCGGTGCTCGCCGTCAAGGAACGCGGCCGCCGCGATCTGACCGGGCCGATCGGGCTGGCGATGGCGCGCGGGCTGGCGCGGTTGCGGGCGCCCGATCGACCCCTGATGCTGGTCCCGGCGCCCAGTCGCGGCGGCTCGGCGCGGCGTCGCGGCGGGGATCCGGTGCTGCGGACGGCGCGCGCCGCCGCGGGATGGCTACCGGATTGCCAGGTGGTGCCCATGTTGCGGGTGTGGTGGGGTGTGCGCGATTCGGTGGGCTTGACACCCGGTGAGCGCCAACACAATCTGCGAGACAGGATCTCGGTGCGGCGCGGGCCACTCGCGTGCCTCGGCGACGCCGGGAACGCCGAGGTTGTCGTGGTCGACGACGTATTGACGACCGGGGCCACGGCCAGGGAATCGGTGCGCGCGCTCGGCTTGGCCGGAGTCGAAACAGGTGCCGTCCTGGTGACGTGTTCGGCTTGACTCCGGGAAATTTGCGTGAACACTGGCGGACCGCCCGTTGGCGTACTACCGTCGCGATCACACACCCGAACCGAGAGTTTGGAGGTGGCGCCTCGGACAACTTCGTGTCGTGCGAATCCCCGGTGTGAGCCAAGCCCGAAGGCGTCAGCCTGTCTGACAACGAACGGGTTCTCGCGCACCTACGACCCCCGGATTTCGCGCGGCGCGGCTCAATCCCGCCGCACGGGAAATCGGTCCGTGCGGCCAGATCCGGGAGGTACGCGTGACGACTTCTTCACGTCCTTCAGTGAAAGACGCAGATCCTTCGGTGCTGAATGCAGGCACCCTGGATGCGACAGAGCAACCCGCAGCGGACCAACCACCGGCCACTCGCGCCGACATCGTGGTCAAAGGCCGCAACGTCGTGGTTCCCGATCATTATCGAATCTATGTCGCGGACAAACTCTCCCGTCTGGAACGCTTCGATCCGTCGATCTTCCTCTTCGATGTCGAGCTGTTCCACGAACGCAACCGTCGTCAGCGCAAAGCCTGCCAGCGCGTCGAGATCACCGCGCGCGGCAAGGGCCCGGTCGTCCGGGCGGAGGCCTGCGCGGACAGCTTCTACGCCGCCTTCGAGTCGGTGACAGCCAAGCTGGAGAGCCGAATGCGCCGCATCAAGGATCGGCGCCGGGTTCACTACGGGGAGAAGACCCCCGTCTCGGTCGCCGAGGCCACGGCCGACTTGGTCGATGATTCACTGTTCACCTTGACGAACGGTATTTCCGCGCACGAGCACCCCGGTGAGGAGGGGGAACTCGAGTACGAGGGTCCCGGCCACATCGTGCGCACCAAAGAGCACACCGCGACACCTATGACGGTCGATGACGCCCTGTACCAGATGGAACTCGTCGGCCACGACTTCTTCCTCTTCCAGGACAAGGAGACCGACCGACCGTCGGTCGTTTATCGGCGGCACGCCTTCGATTACGGCCTGATCAGGCTCGCATAGCAAAGCGCCGAAAAAGCCCGGCCGACGCCCCCGCGGGCGTCGGCCGCTTCGTCTCCGGGTCGGCCCCGGCTCGCGCTCGCGGCCATACGGCCGCCAGCTCCAGCAGCTGACGCAGTTCGGAATCGAAGTCGCGGGACGCGGGCGCCATGGTTTTCGGGGCCGCGTTGGCGGGACCGCATCCTTCGGACTTGGCGCGTATCCCGTGCGCGATCCGTCGCGCGTAGTGCTCCGTCGTGCTCGCCGCCGCGGGCATCAAAAGATCTTGTGGCGCATACCTGTTCAGGTGCAGCAGGGCGTCGCGGATCTCCACGGTCATCCGGATCAGCCGCACCTCGGGCTCGTCGCGGCCGGTCGCCGCGGGGTCGAGCACGATTTCCGGCACCGCGCGCGTCACGTCCGTCCACAGCGGGTACAGCCGCCGGCACCGGCGCTGGAACCGATCCCAGCCCGCGCGCGTCACGAGCACGTCGAGCAGCGGCACCGCGAGCACGGCGGCGCTGAGCACGATGACCGTGAAGATCGGCCACGCCCAGCGGATCAGGTCCGGATCCTCGATCAGCACGGCGTCGCCGAACAGCAGCGCCGAGAACGGCAGGCCGCACGCACCGATCGCCAACGCGGTGAGCAGCGAGCCGTAGACCAGCCGCTCCCGCCGGGTGGTGTCCACGCGAGCAAGTTCCCGCCACAGGGCGCCTGCCATCACGCGGCCGCAGGCGATCGCGGGCAGGCAGAATGCCAGCGCTGAGATCGCCGACCACGCGTCCGGCGTCTGGCCGAGCAGTGTTCCGTTGTGCCGGGCGGGCGTGCCGACGATCAGGATGACGACGGCGCACGCGGCGGCGATCAGGTGGTAGCGGCGCTGCCGTCGCCGCGCGTTCTCCGGGTCGGCGCCCGCCCACAGCACGGCCGCGCCGTAGGCGCTCATGATCGCGAAGAGCATGCAGCCCATGGCGAGTTGGTGCATCAGGCTGCCGAACCGCGGCGCGATCCCGCGCTCCAGCAGCACCATTCCCGCGCCCGCCCACGCCAGCGCCCGGTTGAGCAGCCGGTCGGCAGCGGTCCGGTGCAGCAGCGCCCACCGGCCGAGGGTCACCACGCCGACGAACCCGATCAGCGGCGCCGCGATGGCTCCCGGGACGGGCGAGTTCACCTGCGGCGGTCGCGGAAGAACGTCCGGTGCAGCAAGGAGTCTCGACGCGGCGGGCGCATCGCCTGCAGCATCACCATGTCGGCGAAGGTCTCGGCGTCGCGTTCGCGGCTGGTGCCGTAGTCGGTGCGGCCGAGCACGTGCGCGATGGATTCCGGCGAGATCGAGGGCAACAGCTCGGCCACGGCGGCGAGGGTGTGCGCGGTGTCGTCGCTCGGCCTCGGCTCCGACTCCGGGCCGTGCCCGAGCAGCATGTGCCCGAGCTCGTGGGCGATGATGTGCTCGGCGTGCCATTCGGTGGTGTCGGCGCCGTACACGATGACGTCGCTGTCCCGCTTGGCGATCCACAATCCGCTTCCGGTGCCGCAGCCCGCGCCTGCGAGCACCGCGGTGTCCACCGGCTGCAACGTGATCGGGCGGTCACGGAACTCGGCGACGGCATCGAGATAGGTGTTCAGATTCCACGGGTGCGGTATCGGTACGTCCCGGGAAAGCTCCCGGAACCGGGTGTCCATACCGGCCATGCGATGCGTTCTCCTACAGCAGTTTCCGCGGTCCCGCCCCGTGTAGCTGACGATGGTACCCAGGATGGTGTGCCGCGGGCGACCCCGTGGGCGGCGCCTGCTTTTCGATGTGCGCGTCAGTGCGGCAGGCTGCCCGATTCGTCGTCGTCGTCGGTGCCGCGGATCACCCGGGCGAGCATGGCCCGGTCCACGTCGGAGCCGCGCAGCGCGATGCTGGCGACATTGGCGTCGCGCATGGTGGCCAGCAGTTCGAGTTCCCGATCGATGCTCACGGCGGCCTGCCCGGTGGTGGTCAGATAGCGCGGCGCGACGCCGAAGCACGAGGCGATCGCCGCCAGGACCTCGAATTCGACTGCGGCGCCGTTGCGTTCGTCGTCGAAGCCGCCGTCGCGCAGCTGTTCGAGGTAGCCGGGGGCCACGGCGCGCCGCAGCTGGTCGCTGACCTGTTCGGCGACGGATTCGGTGCTGCGCTCCGGCGCCGAGCGCGGGTGCATCACCGCGAAGAGTCTGTTGATCTTGTGGCTCAGCGGTAGATGCGTGGCCTCGGTCATGTCGATCACCTCAGTGCTTGCCGTTGCAGTGCGGCGCGGTCGTGCTGTTGGCCGCCAGCCATCTGGCCCGGAATTGGGCTTCGGTCGCGGCGCCGATGTTCTCCGTGCGGCCGGCCAGCCAGCGTCGATAGCGGCGTTCTTCGAGTTCGGTTTCGTCGTCGGTGTCGGCGGGGACCTCGAGCAGATGGGCGAACGCCATCTCCACCAGCGGGTGCAGCTGGCGGCCCGGTCCGCCGTTGCGTTCCAGCATGACGGTGGCGTACCGGGCGGAGAGCCGGGACACCACGCGGTTCAGCTCCGAAATCGTCTCCACCACCGCGGGTTCGGTGGTCTGGCCGCGTTCCACGGCGTCGGTCAGACGGCCGGTCGCGGCGAGCAATCCGGTGAGGTCGGAGATGTCGAACCGGATCGAGGTGGGACCTGCGACGATCGACTCGTCGGGTGCGTGCCCACCCCCGCCGACCTC
>NZ_BDBP01000122.1 GCF_001613045.1 Nocardia lijiangensis NBRC 108240
CGACAACGGCCGCGGTCGGGTCCCGCCGCGGCCCGCGAAGGTCGACTACACCGCCGACCGCGCCATGGGCGCCCCGCACATGGACAAGGCGGCCCTGCGCGCGAAGGCCAAGGCGGACAAGCGCAAACAGTCCGGCCCGCCGCTGCTCGACGACTCGACGCGGGCGCGGCTGGAGGTGGTCAGCCGGGAGGGATCGGGCCTGCGCGCGGCGTGGGCGACCTTCCGCATCCGCACCGACGACATCCGGCGCCGCAACTACGCCGCGCGCGCCGAGCAGACCATCGAGGACGGATTCGACCGCAACACTGCACAACTCACCGACCGCGGCTACGCGGGCGCGGGCGGCGGACGGATGAACGTGGTCGGCCGCCCCGTCGAATACCGCGCCACGACGGCCCAGGTGGCCGGCCTGTGGCCGTGGTCGGTCGGCGCGGGCGCGCCGCTGATCGGCACGCCGCTCGGCTCGCACCTGCACACCGGCGCGCCGGTCTGCTTCGACCCGATGAACTGGTTCATGCGCGGCAGCTTCATCACCGCGCCGAGCTTGTTCGTGTTGGGCCTCAACGGTTTCGGCAAGTCCTCGCTGGTGCGCCGGATCGTGCTCGGCGGCATCGCCCAGGGCATCACGCCGCTGGTGCTCGCCGACGTGAAGCCCGACTACCGCAAGCTGGTGGAGCTGGTCGGCGGCCAGGTCATCGACCTCGGCTACGGCCACGGCAAGCTGAACCCGTTGGCGGCCGGTGTGCTCGGCTCGGTGGTTCCGCTGCTGGAAGAGTTCCCCGCGCTGCAACTCCAAGTGCTGCAGGACATGCGGGCCAGGCAGGTCACGCTGATCGCGGGTCTCGTCGAGCTGGTGCGCGGCGCGCGGGTGCGCGATTACGAGGAGACGCTCATCTCGACCGCGCTGCGCATCCTCTTCCAGCCCGGCAGCGGCTACACCCCGGACCAGCCGCCGATCATGGAGAACCTGCTGGAGGTGATCCAGGCGGGCGGCGAGGAGCTCCAGCTCGACGCGGGCGCCGACGATCCCGCCGAATACCAGGTCGCGATCAAGGGCCTGCGCCGCTCGTTGCGCGCGCTCACCCAGGGCCCGTTCGGCGCGGTGTTCAACGGTCAGACCTCGGTGCCGATCGACACCGAAGCGGTCGCCGTCTGCATCGATGTCTCGCACATCCCGACCGGCGACAAGAAGCTCAAAGCCGCGGTGATGCTGGCCTGCTGGGCCGACGGCTTCGCCTCGGTGGAGGCCGCGCACGTGCTGGCCGACGCGGGCCTCGGCCCGCAGCGCTACTTCCAGGTGGTGATGGACGAGCTGTGGCAGGTGCTCGGGCTCGGCGACTTCATGGTCGACCGCGTCGACGAGCTGACCCGCCTGCAGCGCGGCCTGGCCACCGCGCTGATCATGATCAGCCACACGATCAAGGACCTGCAAGCACTCGGATCGGAAGCGGCGATCGCCAAGGCGCTCGGCTTCCTTGAGCGGGCGCGCGCCAAGATCTTCGGTGCGCTGCCCGCCGAAGAGGTCAAGCGGCTCGACAGCACCGTTCCGTTCACATCCGCCGAGGAGGAGATGGTGACCGGATGGTCGGCGCCGCAAGCACTTACCGGCGAGGCGCTGAAACCGGGCCAGCAGCGCCCCTCCCCGCCGGGCACGGGTAAGTTCCTGCTGAAGATCGGTGAGGATCGGCGTCCCGGTATTCCCTTCCACATGGAATTCACGTTGTCGGAGAAGGAAAGCGGGATTCACGACACGAACCAGCGGTTCAGTGAATTCACCGGCGGCCCGGAGACCGAATCCACCGCGCGCGGTGGTGAATCCCCGAACGGGAGCGCGGCATGAGATACCGTCCAGGACGCGAAGCAACAAGGATCGGCCGAGCGCCTGGATGGGCGGTGTTGTTCGGCGGAAGGAGTGCCGCATGATGCCGCATCGTTCGTATCGCAGAGTGTCGCCGGAAGTGCGCAAGGCCGCCGTCGAGCAGGTCATCGCGCTGACCGGCAAGCTACGCAGTGAATCCGAGGCGTGCCGGGTGGTCGCCGAACAGATCGGCGTCCACACGAATTCGGTGCGCAATTGGGTGCGCGCCACGGAAGGCCCCGGCCTGGAACGCATGGACGCGACCGCGCTGCGCCGCAAAGTGGCACTGCTGCAACAACAATTGGCGGCCGCCGCCGAAATGAACCGCACCCTCGCCGACACCCTCAACGAAGCCCGACGCCACACGTGACCATTTCCCCCGAGTCGCATTCGACCGCAGGCTTTCCGCCGCATCCCCGTGCGAGGGCGTGGTGACCGCCCGCAGCCTGCTGTGGACGGCCCTCGGCGCGGTGATCGGACTGATCACCCTGGTGCTCGTCGTGGTGCTGCCCGCCGTCGAGGATCCGTGCGAGGACGCCACCGTGCTCGGTCCCTCGCAGACCGCGCTGCCGCAGCTCGGCGGCTACCCGCCCGGCGACCGGCCCGCGGCCGCGGCCTCCGGCGAACCCACTGCCACGCAGGCGAATCCGAGCATCACCGGCACTCCTTCGCTGGCCGCGGGCGTCGGCCCGATCCGGCGCACCCTGCCGATGGCGGCGGGCACCTTCACGATTTCGGACGTCTTCGGCTCCCGCAACGGCGGACACCGCGGCGTCGACATGGCGGCGACCGACGGCACCCCGATCTTCTCGGTCGCCGACGGCCGGGTGGTGGCCGCCGGACCGGCCTCGGGCTTCGGCAACTGGATCGTGGTCGACTCGGTCGACACCAACGGCCGGTCGTATTCGGCGGTCTACGGCCACATGTGGGACCACGGCGTGCTGGTGCGCGTGGGGGAGACGGTGCGCGCGGGTCAGCCGATCGGCGCGGTCGGCTCGGCGGGCGAATCCAGCGGCCCGCACCTGCATTTCGAGATCGTCCCCGGCGGGCGCTTCACCGGCGGCCGTCAGATCGACCCGCTGCCGTGGCTGGACGGCGCGCCGACCCCGGATCTCGGTGGCGCGCAGTGGTACTCCTCCGATCCGCGCTGCCAGCGCGGTTTCGGCAGCGCGGGCGGCGCGCTGGCCGCGGGCAAGGTGCCGCAGGAACTCGAGATCTGGTACCGCCGTGCGGGTTCGTTGTGCCCGCAGATCACCTCGTCGCTACTGGCCGCTCAGGGCAGGCAGGAATCCGGTTTCCGCAGGGGCCTCACCTCGCCCGCGGGCGCGCAGGGTCTCGCGCAGTTCCTGCCGGGCACCGCGGCCGCCATCAATCCCGACGACGGCAGGCCGTATGTCATCGATGCCGACGGCAACGGCAAGGCGAGCGTGTGGGACGACGGCGACGCGATCATCGGGCAGGGCCGCTATATGTGCGCCATCGCCCGCAAGGTCACCCAGTGGCAGGCCGAGGGGCGTGTCCAGGGGGATGTCACCGCGCTGACGCTGGCCGCCTACAACGCGGGCGAGGGCGCGGTGCTGGCCTCGGGCGGTATGCCGAATCAGTATGCGGCGCACTACTCCGAGACCCGGCCCTACGTGGCGAACATTCTCGCGATGGAGCCGCAATACCGCGCGCCCGGCTCGACCGGCCGCTTCAGCCCGCAGGAGGGCAGCGGCGGCGCGCAGATCCTGGAGGCCGCGCACGATTGGCTCGGCACCCCGTACGTGTGGGGCGGGGGCGGACCGCAGGGCCCCAGCGGCGGCGGCATGGACGGCCCCGGCCTGACCGCGGCCGCGGTGTTCGCGGCGTCCTCGGGCGCGGTGACGTTGCCGCGCACGGCCGAACAACAGTGGGAGGCAGGTTTCGAGGTGCGCATGAGCAAGGCGCAGCCGGGGGACCTGGTGTTCAGCTCCTTCGGCCCGCGCGGGCCCGCGGAGGTGGGAATCTACGCCGGTGACGGACGCATGATCCAGTCCGTGCCCGGATCGGACGCGCGGTCGGGCGGCGGCGTGAGCGAGGTCGCGGTGCCCGGCGACGCACGGCTGCGGAGGGTACTGTGATCGAACACGCCGAGGCCCGAGTGCTGATCGGACCACCACGGTGCCGGTCCGGGCGGTTAGCCTTGAAAGACAGAGCAACTGCACGCGCGAAACTGGTGGTGATGCTGGTGGTGAGCGTGGCGATGACGATCGCGGCCTGCGGGCGCGACGACAGCGGCGAATCGGGTTCCGGTGCGCCGCAGCCCGCCACGTCGACGACGAGGCTGCTCGAAGGAGTTCCCGCGCCGGACCCGGTGACGCCCGACGGTGTCGCGGTGACGGCGCTGCGCGAGATCTACACCTGGCGGCCCGCGGGCGAGGCGCCGGGCGATGCGCTCGTCCGAGCACGGAAATACCTGGGCCCCAGCATGATCCGCATGCTGGACGGCGCACCGTCGGGCAACGAGACGCCCAAGCCGTCGCTGCAATGGGCGGACTGGGCCGCGGCGAAGGCCACCGTCGAGGCGTTCACCTTCGCCTCGGGCGACCGGCCGCCGCCCGGCCCCGATCCGGACGTTCAGCAGTTCAAGATCGGCATCGAACAGACCGTCGTCTACCCGAACGGGCGCAAGGAACCACTGCCGCCCGCGACGGTGATCGCCACCGTGGTGCGCACGCCCGACGGCTGGCGGCTCGACGCGTTCCGCTGACCACAGGCTTTCCACCGCACGGCGATTCGAGAGGCAGACATGGCAAAGAAGAAGAAGGTGACGGATCCGGCGATACCCGGACCCGATCTCGGCCTGTTCGCGGTCTACGCCGGTTCCGTGGTGCTCGGAATCCTCTGGCTGGCCCTGCATCTCGGCAACCAGATGGCGGCCGAGCCGCAGGACCTGCCGATGAACCCGATCGAGATCATCGCCGGGCTGGCGCGCGGCAAGTACACCTGGCCGACCGGCGCGACGGTCATCTTGCTGCTCGTGGTGCTGTCCGCCGTCTCCGTCCTGGTGGTGCGCATGCAGATGACGAAGCGCAAGTCCAAAGGCGCGCTGCCGGTGGACGAGAAGGCCCAGCACATGGGGTCGGGCGGAGCGATCCGCGCGCTCACCGAAGGCGGCGTGCGGGAGAAGGCCGAACAGCTCGGGATGAACCTGGGCTACGACGACGCGCCCGGAGTGCCGATCGGCGTCGGCGTGGCCGACGGCGTCATGCTGTACGGCTCCTACGAGGACCTGCACCTGGACATCTGGGGCCCGCGTCAAGGCAAGTCGACCTCCCGCGTGATCCCGGCGATCCTGGCCGCGATCGGCCCGGTGCTGTCCACCTCGAACAAGCGCGACGTCGTCGACGCGACCCGTGACGTGCGAGAGTCCAAGGGCAGCCCCACCTTCGTGTTCGATCCGCAGGGCGTGGCCGACGAGAGCCCGAGCTGGTACTGGAATCCGCTGGACTGGGTCGACTCCAAGCACGAGGGCTGTGAGATGCGCGCGCAGCGGCTGGCCGGGCACTTCGCCGACGCCGACAACGGCGCCGAGTCCAAGTCCGACGAGTTCTTCGACCCCGAGGCCGAGGATCTGCTCGCCGCGCTGTTCCTCGCCGCGGCGGTCGGCCAGCGGCCGATCGTGCAGGTGTGGGACTGGGTCACCAACCCCGTCGACACCGAGCCCATCGAGCTGCTGCGCAACGCGCGCCACCACTACATGGCGTCGGGCCTTGCGATGCAGTACAACGCCGATCCCCGCACCCGCAGCGGCATTTTCGGCACCGCCAAGAAGATGGTGCGCTGCCTGCAGCTGTCGAACGTGCACGACTGGATCCTGCCCGGCGCCGACCCGAGCACCGGTCAGACCCGCAGGCAGTTCGACGAGCTCGAGTTCATCGAGCGCAACGGCACGCTGTACTGCCTGTCGCTCGAGGGGCGCGGTTCGGCGGCGCCGCTGGTGAGCGCGCTGACCGAGGCCGTGATCGACGTGGCCATGCGCAAGGCGTCCCGCTCGCGCGGTGGCCGCTTGGCCATCCCGCTGCTCGCCGTCCTCGACGAGGCCGCCAACGTGGTGCGCTGGAAGGATCTGCCCAAGCAGTACAGCCACTTCGGTTCGCGCGGCATCGTCGTGATGACGGTGCTGCAGTCCTGGGCCCAGGGTGCGCGCTGCTGGGGCGACGCGGGCATGCTCGCGCTGTGGTCGGCGGCCAACATCAAGGTGCTCGGCAGCGGCGTGGACGACATGAACTTCCTGCGCGACCGCTCCGAAGCGATCGGCGAGTACGACTCGATCTCGGGTTCGGTCTCGGAATCCAAAGGCAGCAAAAGCTATTCGCGGTCGCTGGGTTCGTCCAAGACGTTCAACGTCAACGCGCTCACCACACTGCCGCGCGGCCGCGCGATCGTGTTCACCTCGGGTCAGCCCGCGGTGCTCATCCGCACGGTTCCCTGGTGGGAGAGCGAGTACGCTGCGGACGTGAAGAAGTCGATCGCGCAGCACGATCCGCAACGCAAGACCCAGATCACCGACCTGATCGGCTCGCCCTCGCTGACCAAGGGCACTCCGCCACCCGAGTATGGGCAAGCCGGGGAGGTTCGGCCTCTGTGAGCGAGCGAACCGTGAACACAGCACCGCTCGGCGCGACGGAGCCGGGCGTTAGTGAGGTGGAGGCGTGAGCGAGTGCAGCGAGCGAACCGTGAACACAGCACCGCTCGGCGCGACGGAGCCGGGCGTTAGTGAGGTGGAGGCGTGAGCGAGTGCAGCGAGCGAACCATGAACACAGCACCGCTCGGCGCGACGGAGCCGGGCGTTAGTGAGGTGGAGGCGTGAGCGAGTGCAGCGAGCGAACCATGAACACAGCACCGCTCGGCACGACGGAGCCGAGCGCTAGCGAGGTGGAGTCGTGACCGAACAGCAGCAGCAGATGATCTACACCAATGTCGTCGAATTCGTCGAGAACTACCTGAGCCTGGTCTACCGGCGGCAGGTGACCGACATCAGCGAAACGGTGTGGTGCCCCGAATGGTGGAAGCACGCCGAGGCGGTGGCGCGATTGGACGCGTTGTGGCGCGCCTGGGAGCACTACCGCCTGGAACCGAGCACGGGGCTGAGCATCTGGTTCCTCGACCATGCCGATCCGCACATGACCAAGCTGTTCGACCCGCGCGGGCCGTTCAAGTACTGCAGTGTGCGCAACGGGCACAAGGACATGCTGAACCCGCTGCCGCTGAAGTCCCCCGCGCAGGGGATGTTCGGCGATCCGACGATCGGCGATTTCCGGGTGTAACGGACACGAAGACGCCCGCTGAATTCAGCGGGCGTTCTTGGTGTTTCAGGGTTTCCGCGCCGTCACTGCCTGGCGCGTTCGAGGCCGCGTGCCTCGGGCTCCCTGCCGCGTGCCGCGACGGTGCGGTTCTCCTCGAGGCGGGCGCGAATGGCCTCCTCCGGTGGCTGCCCCTGGCCTACCTCGATGAGCATGCGGACCGCCGCCAATTCCGGTGCGACGCCGATCCTCGAGAGGTGGGCCGCGATCGCCATGCGCCGCTCGGCCGAATCGTACCGAACGACCGGTTGTTTCGCGGCGGACGCGGTGGCCGCCATGCGCGTGGCTTCGGCTTGCGCGGAGAAGCGATCCTTCTCCAGTGAAATGCCTTGGACCGGAGCCGCTTTCTCCACCATCCGTGCGAGCTCGAGGTTGCGTGGATCCTTGGCCTTGGAGTCGCGAGCCTCCCGAATCTGGAGCTCGCGAGCCTCTTTCATGCGGGCCTCGGTGATCTTGGCGCGCGCCTCGGCTTCCTTTTGACCACGCTCGCGGGTGCGCAGTGCGACCAGGGTCGCAAGCTGCAACATACTCTTAATCATGGCCGCGGTTTCCCGGCCGATGTCGTCCAGTTCCTCGGACATGGCTGCTCCCCGATGCTGCAGTGATCACTATGGATGATTGTGGTGCTTCGTCACGGACACCGCCACGCGAACTGTAGTCCGCCGCCGGCGCCCCGCCTGCAAACGTGGACACCAGGAGAACTCGTGTCGATCGCACTCCCTCGTGGCTGGGGATCGCCCGTTAGGGATGGCTACGCTACGCGAACTCCGTGTTTCGAGATTACCCGAGAAACGCGTGACACAACCGTACGGACGTGCCGGTAACAGCATATATCGCACAATTACGACACGCACCGGGAAGCGCCGGACGATCTTCGACACAAGTACTGTGCGGCCGGAGATTTAGGCTCGCCTACCCTGAGTCGCCGTAGTTCATAGACTCCGGGCCCGGTCGCCGATCGCGGCGCCGGGCCCGAAGAAGTTGCCGGGGATTCAGTCCAGGCGAACCGACTGGATGGTCACCGGCGTAGTGGGCTTGCCGTCGCCGGGGCCGTTGGAGTTGTCCTGTCCGGCCTGCGCGATCTTGTCCAGGGTGGCCATGCTGCCCTCGTCCACCGTGCCGAAAATGGTGTACTGCGGCGGCAGCTGCGAGTCGCCGTAGACGACGAAGAACTGGCTGCCGTTGGTGCCGGGGCCCGCGTTGGCCATGGCCAGCGTGCCGCGCTTGTAGTCGATCGGCAGCTGCGTGCTCGGGTCGCCCTCGGCGTACTGATCGGTCGGATACTCGTTGTCGAATTCGTAACCGGGACCGCCCATTCCGGTGCCGGTGGGGTCGCCGCACTGGAGCACCTTCAGCGACTCGTCCGCGGTCATGCGGTGGCAGTCGGTGCTGTCGAAGTAGCCCTGGCTGGCCAGGCTCACGAAGCTGTTGACGGTGCAAGGCGATTCGGCGTTGTTCAGTGTCAAGCCGATCGGACCCTGAGTGGTCTCGACGCTCACGCTGACCTTGGCGTCGCCGCCGGTGGTCGGGATGCCCTCGGTCTTGGACGGCTTCTGCACCGGCTTGTCCGCGGGCTTGGCGCCGTCCCGGTAGGTGCAGTTGACCAGCTCGGGCTTGGCCTTCGCGGCGGGCGCGGTCGCCGACAGCGACGCGTCCTTCGTCTCGGAGGCCGTGTTCTGGTTGTCCTCGCCCTTGGTCAGGAAGTAGACGCCGGTCACGGCCGCGACCACCACGACTACACCGAGCACGGATCCCGCGATGGTCAGTTGCTTGCGTCGGCGCGCGCGTTCGGCCCGGTTGGCCAATTGGCGCTCGAGCTTGCGTTTGGCCGCTGCTCGTCGCTGTTCGTTGCTCGGCACTACCACGTTCCTCCCGTGTCGGCTTGCTTCCGAGGTAAGAGTGTGCCATCTCTTCCTGAGACCGCCCGGCAGTTCCTCGGACGGGTCGAAGGGAAACCGGTTGGACTTGGCGGGCAGTAGTGGTGGAAACTGGACCATCGTGACCAAGACCAGCAGCTTCTCCGCCCCGAGGGGGGTACCGGACTACGTGCCACCCGGCTCCGCCGAGTTCGTCGCCGTGCGCGACGGCCTCGTGCACGCGGCCCGACTGGCCGGGTACGGGCATATAGAGCTGCCGGTGTTCGAGCAGACCGCGCTGTTCGCGCGCGGCGTCGGCGAGTCCACCGACGTGGTCAGCAAGGAGATGTGGACCTTCGCCGACCGCAACGGCGAGAGCTTCACCCTGCGTCCGGAGGGCACGGCGGGCGTGATGCGCGCCGTCATCCAGCACGGCCTGGACAAGAGCGGTCAGCTGCCGCTGAAGCTGTGCTACGCGGGGCCGTTCTTCCGCTACGAGCGCCCCCAGGCCGGCCGCTACCGGCAGTTGCAGCAGGTCGGCGTCGAGGCGATCGGCGTGGACGATCCGGCGCTGGACGCCGAGGTCATCGCGATCGCCGACGCGGGCTACCGCAGCCTCGGCCTGGACGGTTTCCGGCTGGAGATCACCTCGCTGGGCGACGAGACCTGCCGTCCGCAGTACCGGGAGCTGTTGCAGGACTTCCTGTTCGGCCTGCCGCTGGACGAGGAGACCAAGCGCAGGGCGCAGATCAATCCGCTGCGCGTACTCGACGACAAGCGTCCCGAGGTGCGTGAGCTGACCGCCGACGCGCCGTTGATGATCGACCACCTCTCCGAATCCGCCAAGACGAACTTCGAGCAGGTGCTCGGCCACCTCGACGCACTCGGCGTGCCGTACGTGCTGAACCCGCGGATGGTGCGCGGTCTTGACTACTACACCAAGACCACCTTCGAGTTCGTGCACGACAAGCTGGGCGCACAGTCCGGCATCGGCGGCGGCGGCCGCTACGACGGCCTGATGGCCGAGCTCGGCGGCCAGCCGCTGTCCGGTATCGGCTTCGGTCTCGGTGTCGACCGCACCGTGCTCGCGCTGCAGGCCGAGGGCAAGTCGGCGGCCGTTCCCTCCCGCTGTGAGGTATTCGGTGTGCCGCTGGGCGACGCGGCCAAGCAGCGGATCGTGGTGCTCGCGGCGCAGCTGCGCGGTGCGGGCATCCGCGTCGACCTCGCCTACGGCGGGCGCGGTGTGAAGGGCGCGATGAAGGCGGCCGACCGTTCCGGCGCGAAGTTCACCGTGGTGCTCGGTGACCGCGACCTGGCCGAGAACAGCATCGCCGTGAAGAACATGGCGACCGGCGACCAGCGGCACGTGCCGCTCAGCGAGATCGTCGGTGTGCTGCGCGAGGCGCTGATCGCCGGGCACTGACCCACCAGGTGGGGTGGGGCGCCGGGACCTGGTTCCGTGCCCCACCCGACAGCGCGCCTCTCGGATAAGCGCGCGGTACCGTGACTGCGCACCGCCGCTGCGGTGACCCTGCGGAGAGGTGGAGAGTGGACGCGAATCCTGGTCAGCCGGAACCGGTTCCGCCGGTCGGACTCGATCTCGTCGCCCCCGAGATGTACGCGCCGATGCTGCGCAGGCTGGCATTGGCGGCGGCCGGTGTCGGGATCGGCGCGGCGCTGCTGGCGGCGACCGTCGTCGACTGGCCGATCGCGATCGCCATCGGTCTCGTCGTCGGGCTGCCCACCATCGGCTACGCCTTGGCGTTGCGGCGCCGCAGGATGTGGGTGACAGGCACCACGATCCATGCCCGCCGGGTGTTCGGCGAGCGCCGGGTGGAGGTCGCGGCGGCCACCGGCGTGGAGATCCTCGTCTTCCCGGCACGGCTGAGCCGCATCGTGTTGCGCATCACCGCGGGCCCGGATGTGCAGCTGATCCCGCTCGCCATGTACACCGACGCGGGCAGCGGACGGGAGCTGCATCTGCTGGGGCTGCGCAAGCTCGCCGACGCGCTCGCGGCGAGCCATCTGGCCGCGGCGGTCGCGGTGTCGGCGCTGTTGGTGCACCAGTTGCGGGCGGAGGCGCGCGACGCGGGGCTGGAGGAACGCCCCCTCTACCGCGCCGTCCAACTGGCCCGCGCCAAGGACTACGTGTCTCCCGTCGTCCTCACCGACCGCGAAGTCTCCGAACTCGGCTGACCCCACACCTCCCGCACACGCCTCACACAGGCACGCGGTTTGTGAGGCGTACAGACCCTGCGCAGGGACGTGAGGCGTTGCTCACGAGGCGGTTCTGGCCGCGGTGAGGCTGAGTAGGGTTGGGCCTGAGTGTCCGTCCAACGCAAGGAGTTCGTGTGAGCACCGCCGCTCGGAACGCGCCCGTGACCGTTACCGTGACCGGCGGAGCCGGGCAGATCGCCTACGGCCTGCTGTTCCGCATCGCCTCCGGCGCGATGATCGGACCGGAGACGCCGGTGCGGCTGCGACTGCTCGAGATTCCCGCCGCGGTCGCCTCCCTGGAGGGTGTGGCGATGGAACTCGAGGACGGCGCGTTCCCGCTGCTGGAGTCCATCGACATCAGCGACGACCCGTGGGTCGGTTTCGACGGCGCCAACGTCGCACTGCTGGTCGGCGCGCGCCCGCGCACGGCGGGCATGGAGCGGTCCGATCTGCTCGCCGCCAACGGCCCGATCTTCACCGACCAGGGCCAGGCCATCAATGCCAGCGCCGCCGATGACGTGAAGGTGCTCGTGGTGGGCAACCCGGCCAACACCAACGCCTTCATCGCCATGAGCAACGCCCCCGACGTGCCCGCCGAGCGCTTCACCGCGATGACCCGCCTCGACCACAATCGCGCCATCGCGCAGCTGGCGAAGAAGACCGGCGCGCCCGCCGCCGACATCGCCCGCGTCACGATCTGGGGCAACCACTCCGCCACCCAGTACCCCGACATCGCGCACGCCACCATCGCGGGCCGCCCCGCCGCCGACCTCGTCGACGACGCCTGGCTGCGCGAGGACTTCATCCCCACCGTGCAGCAGCGCGGCACCGCGATCATCCAGGCCCGCGGCGCGTCCTCGGCCGCCAGCGCGGCCAGCGCCGCCATCGACCACATCCACGACTGGGTACTCGGCACCCCCGCGGGCGACTGGACCTCCATGGCCGTCCCCTCCGACGGCTCCTACGGTGTCCAGGAGGGCCTCATCAGCTCCTTCCCGGTCACCTGCGCCAACGGCGCCTACACCATCGTCCCCGACCTCTCCCTGGACGACTTCGCCCGCGCCCGCGTGACCGCCACGCTCACCGAACTCGAACGGGAACGCGACGCCGTCATCGACCTCGGCTTCGCCAAACGCGGCTGACCCGGCGATCGCCGGATCCAACGCCTGACCCACGCCGTGATCGCGGGACCTCGCAGGTCTTTCATACGCTTCGCACAGGTTGCAACCTCTGCGAGGCGTGTGAAACCTCTGCGAAGTCAGCCGACGGTCCAGGTTTAAGATGTGGCACGCCGTGTTACGGCTGTGGCATCATGATCGCGTGGGGTTTCCATTTCGTCAGATTCGGGCGTGCTTCGACGAACGCACCATTACGGTCTATCAAGCATATCGGCCCGATATTGCGATAGCTGCCGCGAGAACGGGGCGGTTCCCCAGCGGATTCAAACGAGATCGCATGACATGGATCAAGCCTTCTTTCCTGTGGATGATGTACCGCTCCGGCTGGGCCGGTAAACCTGGTCAAGAGCATGTTCTTGCTGTCTCGATCACGAGAGATGGGTTCGAATGGGCGCTGCAGAATTCTGCCTTCGCGCACTTCGACGCCGCGTTACACGTCGACCATGCGCAGTGGAAGGCAAGCCTGTCCGCACCGGTTCGCATCCAATGGGACCCCGAGCGGGACATGGGATTTCGTCCACTGCCGTACCGATCTTTGCAGGTCGGGATATCTGGTGAAGGTGTGCGTCGCTATTGCGACGAATGGATAGTCGGTATCGAGGACATCACCGAATCGGTGCACGAAATCGGCCGTTTGGTTGCCGCTGGCGACGTAGAGCGAGCGCAGGAATCGGTGCCGCGAGAGCAGTGCTATCCGATCGCGGACGACCTTGCCTTGCACCTGGGAATGAGTACGGCGGTTCGTTGATTACGCGCTGCTACGCCGTGTGCGCTGCTCGCGTGCGCCTTCGATGAAGACCTCGTCGTGCGTATTCGGAAGTCGAATTACGCATCGTCGGCCTCAATATTGCACGCTGATCCTCCGGCGGTAATTTCTTTGAAATCAACGATGCCTGTATTGAATATTTCCAGGGCGCGCTAGTCCGATATGTGAAGTGTCTGCGAAGAATCGGGGGAGGGCGTCGGAGTGGTGCGTTCGGTCAGCCGACGGTCCAGATTTCGTGGCCGGTGAGGAGGCCGGGACGTCGACGCTCATTCACCGAACAGCGCCAGTGATGCGGTGAATCCGTGCAGCGCGTTGCGGCCCGCGATGGGGCCGATCTCGCCCGCGGCGAAGAAGCCCGCGAGCGGGATGTCGCCGAGCACGTCCCTGATGGTGGCGGTGTCGTGATCCGCGATCTTGAACATCCGCCTACCGCGTCCGTTGCAGGTGAACAGCAGCGCTCCTGCGGGGCTGCCGGGAAGCGCCGCGCGCGCCCGTGCGAGTGCGGCGCGCAGATCCTTGTCGGCCCCGATCGCATCGCGGACCTGGAACTGCACGGTCGTGCCGATCTCGACTTCTTCGCCGATTTCGATCGCGCCGCTCGCCGGATCGGCGCCGATCAGCCCGCGGATCAGGAAATCACCCTGCCCAGGGGTGGCCAGGTGCTCGTCGACGACGATGCCGATCTGCACGCCGTGCGCCACCAACTCCTGCTGATCGGGCGGCAGCGCGTCGACGATCTCGCGCAACCGCTCGATCGGCGACCGGCCGCCGAGCTCGGTGATCAACGCGCCACGCGCAGCGGTGACAATGTACGGCTGTCCAATCGGGCAGCAGCCTTGCGACACGACCGGCACACTGCGCATTCCGGGAAGCCGCACGCCGACCGCGCCCGATGTCACCACCTCGTGGTCGCGGAACAGTCTGCTCTCGCCGGGGTCCGGGCCGCCGCTCGCCAGCCCGCCCATCACGATGGTGCCTGGTAGGTCGGTGTTCAGGTGCTCGAGCAGCGCTTCGGTCGGGAATGTGAAGGGGTCGGACATCAACAGATGGAAGTCGTGCTGGGCCCGGTCGAAGCGGTGGCCGGCGAGCAGCCCGCCGGAGGCCGTACGGACGAAGTCCAAGTGGAACGTCTCGGCGGGTGAACCGGTGGCCAGCCACACCGCCGCCGCGGGTTCGTCCTCGAGTTCGCGCCGCCCGGCCACGACCGCGTGCGCCACGCATCCGACGAGCGCGGGCACCCGGACCGACCGATGGACACCCTCGAGCACGGCCGGAGCCGCATCCGCGTGTGCTCGCGACGCGAGGAGCACCGCGATCGAGGGCGACGCACCCGCGAGCTGGTCGCGCGCCCGCAGCGCCGCTTCCGCGCCCGCGTCCCGCGCGTCAGAGGCGGTGGAGAGTCCAACGGCGATCCGCACACATCCATCGTAGGGCGCGGCAGATCGCACGACACCTCGCAGACCATTCGCACCCTCGCAGGGGACTCAGGCGCTGCGAGGCGTGCGGAGACGCTGCGAGGTCAGCCGACGGTCCAGGTTTCGGGACCGGTGAGGAGGGTTTGGAGGGAGTCGGGGGTGAGGGGGTTGCGGTCCGAGGCTGTGGTGGTTTGGGCGCGGACGGCGTCGTCGTAGGTGGGGCGGGTGACGCTGCGGAAGATGCCGGTGACCACGTGGCCAAGGTCCTGGTCGGACAGGCGGGAGAGGGCGTAGGCGTATTCCGGGTTGTCGGAGTAGGCGTCGTGGACGACAATGTCGGCCTCCGCGACCTCGGTGGTGCGGGCCACGCGCAGGCCGAAACCGCTTTGCACGACGGCGTATTCGCCATCGGCGCCGAAGCGCAGCGGCTGGCCGTGGCGCAGCGGGACGAGGCGCGATTCGGCGTCGCCGCGGCGCAGCACGTCGAAGGAGCCGTCGTTGAAGATCGGGCAGTCCTGCAGGATCTCGACGAAGGACGTCCCCCGATGTTCGGCGGCGGCACGCAGCACCTCGGTGAGCCCGGCGCGGTCGGAGTCGATGGCGCGGGCGGCGAAGGTGGCCTCGGCGCCCAGGGCCAGTGAGAGCGTGTTGAACGGGTGGTCGACCGAGCCCATGGGGGTGGACTTGGTGATCTTGCCCTGCTCCGAGGTGGGCGAGTACTGGCCCTTGGTCAGCCCGTAGATGCGGTTGTTGAACAGCAGGATGGTCATGTTCACGTTGCGACGCAACGCGTGGATCAGGTGGTTGCCGCCGATGGAGAGCGCGTCACCGTCGCCGGTGACCACCCAGACCGACAGATCGGGGCGTGTCACGGCCAAGCCGGTCGCGATGGCGGGTGCGCGGCCGTGAATGGAGTGGATGCCGTAGGCCTCCAGGTAGTACGGGAACCGGCTGGAGCAGCCGATCCCGGACACGAACATCAGGTTCTCCCTGCGCAGTCCGAGTTCGGCGAGGAACCCGCGCACGGTCGCCAGGATGACGTAGTCGCCGCAGCCGGGGCACCAGCGCACCTCCTGATCGGAGGTGAAGTCCTTGACCTTCTGCGGTCCGTCCGCGGCGGGCACACCGGACACACCGGTGAGGCCGAGATCAGTTCCGGCGAGCGAGGTTTCGACGATGGTCATCAGTTGCCCCCGATCGGCTCGGTGGTGGCCGAGCGCCGTGCGTCCCGCGTTCGGTAGGTGGCCCGCGCGCGGGCGGCGAACGCCTTGTCCTGTTCCATTTCCTCGATGGAGCCGTCGAGCGCGGCGTCGATGACGCCGACGAGTTCCTGCGCCGAGAAGGCGGTGCCCGCGACCTTCGTCCACGGCTGCACGTCCACCAGGTATTTCGCGCGCAGCAGCATGGCCAGCTGACCGCCGTTCATCTCCGGCGCGACCACCGTCCGATAGCGGCGCAACACGGCACCGAGGTTGGGCGGCAACGGATTCAGGTGCCGCAGGTGCACCTGCGCGACGGGAACGCCGCGGCGGCGTGCGCGGCGGCACGCCTCGCCGATCGGACCGAAGGAACTGCCCCAGCCGATCAGCAGCAGTTCGGCCCGCTCGTCGGGGTCGTCCACCTCGAGCCGGGGGACGGCGATGCCGTCGATCTTGGCCTGCCGCAGCCGGACCATCAGCTCGTGATTGGCGGGCTCGTAGGAGATGTTGCCGCTGCCGTCGGCCTTCTCCAGTCCGCCGATGCGGTGCGCGCGGCCCCTGGTGCCCGGCACGGCCAACGGGCGGGCCAGGGTTTCCGGGTCGCGAGCGTAGGGCTGGAATCCGGCCTCGTCGTCGGCGTCCGGCTCGAAAGCGGGGTCGATGGGCGCCAGGTCGGCGACATCCGGAATCGACCACGGCTCCGAGCCGTTGGCGATGGCGCCGTCGGAGAGCAGCAGCACGGGCGTGCGATAGGTGAACGCGATCCTGACCGCCTCCACGGCGGTGGCGAAGCAGTCGGCGGGGGAGCGTGGCGCGAGCACCGCCACCGGTGACTCGCCGTTGCGGCCGTACAGCGCCTGCAACAGATCCGCCTGCTCGGTCTTGGTCGGCAGCCCGGTGGAGGGCCCGCCGCGCTGCACGTCGACGATCACCAGCGGCAGTTCGGTCATCACCGCCAACCCGATCGTCTCGCTCTTCAGCGCCAGACCCGGCCCGGACGTGCTGGTGACGCCGAGCGCACCGCCCAGCGAGGCGCCGAGCGCCGCGCCGATGCCCGCGATCTCGTCCTCGGCCTGGAAGGTGGTGACGCCGAAGTGCTTGTGCTTGCTGAGCTCGTGCAGGATGTCGGAGGCCGGGGTGATCGGATAGGTGCCGAGGAAGACCGGCAGCCCGGCCAGCTGCCCGGCGGTGACCAGCCCGTAGGCCAGCGCGGTGTTGCCGGTGATCTGGCGGTAGGTGCCCGGCGCCAGCGTGGCGGGTGCGATCTCGTAGGTGGTGGCGAAGGCCTCGGTGGTCTCGCCGTAGTTCCAGCCCGCGCGGAAGGCGAGCACGTTGGCCTCGGCGATGTCCGGTTTGCCCGCGAACTTCTCGCGCAGGAAGCGTTCGGTGCCGCCGATCGGCCTGCCGTACATCCAGGAGAGCAGTCCGAGCGCGAACATGTTCTTCGCGCGCTGGCCGTCCTTCTTGCCGACCTCGGCGGGTTCGGTGGCGGCGAGCGTCAGCGAGGTCATCGGCACCCGGTGCACCACGAAGTCGGTGAGCGACCCGTCCTCCAGCGGATCAGCGGCGTAGCCGACCTTGGCCAAGGTGCGCTTGGTGAACTCATCGGTGTTGACGATGAGGGTGGCACCGCGCGGGAGATCCTCGAGATTCGCCTTGAGCGCCGCCGGATTCATCGCGACCAGCACGTCGGGCTGGTCGCCCGCGGTGAGGATGTCGTAGTCGGCGATCTGGATCTGGAAGGACGAGACGCCCGGCAGGGTGCCCTGCGGCGCGCGGATCTCGGCGGGAAAATTGGGCTGGGTGGCCAGGTCGTTGCCGAACGCGGCCGCTTCGTGGGTGAAGCGGTCACCGGTCAGCTGCATTCCGTCGCCGGAGTCCCCGGCGAACCGAATGACGACCTTTTCCAATTTGGCTGTGCCGACATCGTTTTGGTGCGAACCCATATGCCTGCTTCACTTCCTCGTCGAGTGAGAGGTGCCAGTCGCCAACCTACTCCGCCGACGGCGGGTATCGCCGCTGAAGCGCGCAGTCCGGCCGGATTGGTTTTCCGAGGTCGGGTGGCTGCCGGTCAGGCGAACAGCGCGAGCTGGGTGTCCGCGCGCTCGTGCGGCTCCGGCCCACGCGCGGGTGCGGCGGCGGACTCGCCGTTCCTGGTCAGGTCGTGCCGCTCCAGCAGCGGCGTGACCCGCTCGCGCAGCCACGCCGCGTACTCCGGCGTGACGTACGCGCCGCGGCCGTACAGCTGGCGGTATCGGCGCAGCAGGGCGGGATGCGCTTCGGCCAGCCAGCCGAGGAACCAGCCGCGGGTGCTGCCGCGCAGATGCATCGGGAAGGCGACGGCCGAGGCAGCGCCCGCCGCCGCGATCGCACCGAACAGCTCGTCGAGGTGCGCGCGGCTGTCGGTCAGGTAGGGCAGGACCGGCGCCACCATGACGTGCACCGCGAAGCCCGCGTCGGTCAGCGCGCGGACCATGTCGAGCCGGGCGCGCGGCGCGGGCGTCCCGGATTCCAGGCCGCGGTGCAGTTCCGGGTCCAGGATGGCGATGGAGACGGCCACGCTCACCGGCACCTCGCGGGCGGCCAGCGTCAGCAGCGGCAGGTCGCGGCGCAGCAAGGTGCCCTTGGTGAGGATGGAGAACGGCGTGCCCGAATCGGTCAGCGCGCGAATGATGCCCGGCATCAACCGGTATCGGCCCTCGGCACGCTGATACGGGTCGGTGTTGGTGCCCAGCGCCACCGGGTCCCGCTGCCAGGACTTGCGGCCGAGTTCTCTGCGCAGCACCGCGGCGATATTGGTCTTCACCACGATCTGCGCGTCGAAATCGCGGCCCGCGTCCAGGTCCAGATACTCGTGAGTGGGGCGGGCGAAGCAATAGCGGCAGGCGTGCGAGCACCCGCGCATCGGATTGATCGTCCACTGGAAGGGCAGGGTCGAATTCTCGGGCATCTTGTTCAGCGCGCTCTTGCAGAGCACTTCGTGGAACGTGATGCCCTCGAATTCCGGTGTTTCCACGGTGCGAACGAACCCCGCCCGGCTCAGGCCGGGCAGTGCGCCGTCGTCGGCGTCCAGGGTCTGGTTCTGCCACCGCACCCATTCAGTCGAACATGTGTTCTAGGGCGTGTCAAGCGATGCGGCGGGTCTCCGTCGCATCGAACGCGGACGAATCCGCGAAGAAGGCCACCAGATCGCGCACGGTGTCATCGATCGGGCGCGGCCGGTAGCCGAGTTCGCGTTCGGCCTTGCCGTGGTCCACCACCGGCGCCGAGAGCAGCGCGCCGAGCGCGGCCCTGGACAGGATGTCGGTGCCGAGCATCTTGCCGATCGGCTCCAGCACCGGAATCAGCCCGCCGACCAGCTTGGGCGGGATGGCGAACTTCGGTCCCTTCTTGCCGCCGTGCGCCGCCGCCATCCGGCACAGGTCGAGCATCGAGATCATCGACCCGCCGAGCAGGTAGTTCTCGCCGGTCCGGCCCTTCTCGCCGGCCAGGATCAGGCCCTGCGCCACATCGCGCACATCGACCAGGTCGAAGCCGCCGCCGATCATCGCGGGCACTCGTCCCTGAGCGGCGTCGCGCAGGGTGCGGTTGATGCGGGAGAGGGGAGTGCTGTGGTCGACGGGTCCGAACACGCCCGTGGGGTTGCAGAGCACGGCGTCCAGGCCCTTGTCGATGACCTTGCGCAACTCGACCTCGCCCGCCCATTTGGAGCGGTCGTAGACCGGAAGCGCGGGGTCGGTGGACCGCACCGTGCCCTCATCGATGCGGCCGCCGCAGCTGTACTGGTTGAACGCGTGGATGGAGCTGGCGTGCACCATCCGGCGTGCGCCGACCTCCAGCGCGGCCTCGGCCACGACGCGCACGCCCTCGGTGTTGACCTTCCAGGCGAGATCGTTCTTCTCGGCCAGGGTGATCACGGCGACCAGGTGGTACACGTGCTCCGCGCCCGCCAGCGCCTCGCGCATCGACGCGGGGTCGAGTACGTTGCCCGCGACCCAGGTGACGTTCGGGTGCGCCGATTGCTCGGGGGCCACCCGGTCGATGGCGGTGACCTCGTGTCCCCGATCGGCGAGCAGGCGGAGCAGATTCGTGCCAAGGTAGCCGGCGGCGCCGGTCACTGCGACCTTCATGGTCGCTAGAATATAGAACTTGTTCTAATTTGCAACACGTTGCAGTTCCTTCCCGGCGTGGCGCGATCGGTTCAGCTTCGGGCGGCCGCGGTCTCGAAACTTGCCGGTAGCGTCCGCTATATTGAGCCCAACCGCAGCGGCTTCGCGGTTCGGGCGGCCCGAGCTGTCCGGGGGCACAGTCGTTTCGGGCAGGGAGACGATCGACAACGCTATGTGCACGACACAGATGTTCACGACGAATTGGGGGGCAACTCGATGAGTGATCTCTCGGTGGAGACCGAAGCGGTCCGGGCTTTCGCCACGGAGAACGCCGGGATCGCCGCACAGATTTCCTCGGCCGGTTTCGACGGGCCGGCTCAGGTGGCCGCGCTCACGCCGGTATTCGGGCTGATCGGCGCCGACTACCTGCTGAGCTTCGCGGCCGCGCAGGTTCTGCAGGCCAAAGACATCAACGATCTGTCGGCCAAGTACGCCGACCTGTCGTTCAAGGCGTTCAACGCCGCTTCGCTCTTCGAGGGCACCGATACCGGCAACGCGGCCGCGATGAACGTCCAGACGGGCGAGATCGGAGGCATGGCGTGAAGCCGCTCGACTCCTCGCCCACGGGTCTCATCGCCCCGTCCGAGCCCGCGGCAGACTCGCTCGACCACGCAGCGGCCGATGCGAATCAGGCTGCCGCCGCGGCGATCCCGACCGACCAAGCCATCCTCGATCTGCCACTGCCGCAGCTGCCCGAGGACATCCCGGCCATCGAGGCGCCGGAATTCGTGCTGTCGCGCAAGGTGAGTGAGGACGGGCCCGGGCTCGGTACCGTGCCCGCCGGAATGCCCGGCCTCGGCGGCGCACCCGCGCCGGAGGCTCAGGACATCCTCGGCGGGCTGCCCGCGGACGTGGACGGTCTGCTCGGCGGTGCGAACACCGCGATCAGCCACGCTGCCGAGCAGGTGCAGGACGCCGCGAACAACCTGGTCGGCCAGGCGGGCGGACTGCTCGGCGGCACGCTTGGCGGAAACCCGTCCGGCGCCGCGACGGCCGCCGCGGCGGCGACCCCGCAGCTGCCGACGCTGCCGGAGCTGCCCGCCGATCCGATCGGCGCACTGATGAACGGGTTGCAGATCCCGGCGTTGCCCGGCGTCGACCTGTTGTTCAAGCCGATCCTGGATCTGCTCGGCAGCTTCGGTACCGGCGTGCTCGGCGCACTCGACCCGACCGCGATTCTGAGCCAGTCCTCGAAGATCATCGAGACGGCGATGCAGCTCGGCAAGGGCAGCCTCGCCACCGTCGAGCAGGTCTGGGAGGGGCAAGCCTCGCGCCAGGCGCAGGCCGCGGGCCAGGAAGCCAACCAGCAGGGACAGGACACCAGCCAGCGCGGGTTCGACATCTCCGAACTCACCCAGCGCGCGGCGGCCGTCGTGCAGCAGGGCAACGCCCAATTGCTCGGCATCGCAGGCTCGTTCGCCACCCAGGCGACCGCGATGGCGCCGGTAATCCTCACCCCGCCGGGACAGGCCGCGCTGATCGCCAGCGCGACAGAGCATCTCGGGCAGGCGGTCTCGGTGGTCAACCTGACCCGCGGCGATCTGGCGGGCAAGACCGCCGAGCTGAACGGTGTGGTCGGGCAGTTGCTCGGACAGAGCGGGTTGCCGTCGGTTCAAGAGGTCGCGCAGGCGGCGGCGCAGAACATCGGCGAGCCGCTGCTGTCGCAGGCCGAGGAGGCCGCGACGCAGGCGGCGAGCAGCAGCCCGAGCAGTGGTCTCAACACGTCGACGTCGACGATTCCGTCCTCGCTCAACAGCACCGGCACCGCGGGCACGCCCGGCTCGCCGAGCGGTCTGCTCGGTTCACTGGGTCGTCCGGGCGGTCCCGGCCCCGGCGGCGGTGGCCCCGGACCTGGCTCCTCGGGACTGCCGAGCACCCC
>NZ_BDBP01000123.1 GCF_001613045.1 Nocardia lijiangensis NBRC 108240
CGTTCACCGGCACGTGCGGCGGCGGCCTCCAGTTCGGCGGCGACGTCGGCGTCCGGGCAGTCGACGGCCGCGGCCCGATGCCAGGCGCGCCGGTCGGCGTCGCGAATCGGGTCGACGGCCTCGGCCAGAGCGGCGTGCACCTGCCGCCGTCGCGCCGCGGACGCCCCGCTGTAGATGGCCGACCTGATCAGCGGATGGCGGAACCGCAACGGATCGGAACCCGATGCGGGAACCAGCAATTCGGCACGCTGGGCCTGTTCCAGCGCAGCGTCGAAAGCGGCCGTGGTCAGGCTGCCGACGGCGCGCCGGATGAGTTCTGGATCGCTCCCGGCGTCGGCGGCCAGCACCAGCAACAGATCCTGGGTGGCTTCGTCGAGTCCTCGTGTCTGGCGCAGGAATCGTGCCTCCAGTCTGCGGTCCAGCGGTAGCGGGTCGGTCAGCGCGGATTCGGCCGGACCGCCCTCGCCGAGGCTGCGCGCCAGCTCCAGGATGGCCAGGGGATTGCCGCCGGTTTCGGTGAGCAGCCGCGTGGCGATCACTCGGTCGATGTCGGCGGTGACGGAGGATTCGAGGAGTTCGGTCGCGTCGGGTTCGGACAACCCCTCCAGCCGCAATTCCGGCAGGCCGTGCAGGTCGTCCTCGGCGTCGTCGTCGCGAGCGGCGAACAACAGCACGATCGCCTCGGCGTCCAACCGGCGCGCGACGAAGGTCAGCACTTGCAGCGACTCGCGGTCGAGCCAGTGTGCGTCATCGCAGACCACCAGCAGGGGCCGGTCGGCCGCGGCGTTCGCGAGCAGAGTCAATGTGGCCAGACCCACGAGGAATCGGTCCGGCGGCGCGGTGACCGCCTGGATGCCGAATGCCGTCTCGAGCGCGGCGCGTTGCGGCGTGGGTAGCCGGCCACGTTCCCCGAGCAGCGGTAGCAGCAGCCGATGCAGGCCCGCGAACCCCAGCTCCTGTTCGACCTCGACCCCGGCCACCCGCATCACCCGCAGCCCGGAGGCGGCCGCGCTCACGTCCTCCAGCAGTGCCGTCTTGCCGATTCCGGCCGGGCCTTTGACGATTCGCACGGCGCTGAGCCCGGACTCAGCGTTGCGCACCAAGCCTTCGAGCTCAGCCGACTCGGATTTGCGGCCATGGAGGTACATGAGAGCAACCTTATGGCTACGGGTTCGCGCTCGGGACTAGGGACTGTCAAGGATTCGAACAACGGTCGAGACCGGCATCGTCATGGGGCCGATATCAGCTCCCGAAGAAGGACGGCAATGAGCAAACCCGTACTCGAACCTGCGGCGCAGGCCTTCGTGGAGGCGACCGCCAATCCTCCGTATCTGTTCGACCTCGGCCCGATCGAGGGTCGCAAGGCGGTCGACGAGGTGCAGTCGCCCGAGATCGAGGTGGCGGGCACCGAACGCGAAGTCGTGTCCGATCCCGCCCTGACCATCTTCCGCCCGGCCGGGGTGGCCGGACCGCTGCCGGTGATTCTCTACATCCACGGCGCGGGTTGGGTCTTCGGTAACGATCACACCCATGATCGGCTCGCGCGTGAGCTGGCCAAAGGCGCGGGCGCGGCGGTGGTGTTCGTCGACTACAGCCTCTCTCCCGAGGCGCGCTACCCGGTCGCGCTCGAGCAGGCCGCCGCCGCGTTGCAGTGGATCATCGCGGAAGGCGCCGACCGCGGACTCGATCCCGCACGTATCGCCGTTGCGGGCGACTCGGTCGGCGGCAACATGAGCGCCGCGCTCACCCTGCTGGTCAAGCAGCGCGGCGGACCCGGACTCGCCGGGCAGGTGTTGTTCTACCCGGTCACCGACGCGTCGTTCGACACCGCCTCCTACCGGCAGTTCGCCACCGGCTACTTCCTGCGCCGCGATGCCATGGAGTGGTTCTGGGACCAGTACACCACCGACCCGGCCGAGCGCGCCGAGATCACCGCCTCACCCCTACGGGCCACCAGCGAGCAACTCGCCGGGCTGCCGCCTGCCTTGGTGATCACCGCCGAGGCCGACGTGCTGCGCGACGAAGGGGAAGCGTACGCCGACAAGCTTCGCGAGGCGGGGGTGCCGGTGGTCGCGGTCCGCTATCAGGGCATCATCCACGATTTCGTCATGCTCAACGCCCTGCGCGGTACCCACGCCGCCGCGGCCGCCATCGACCAAGCCACCGGTTTCCTGCGCGGGGTGTTCGCCGAAGGGACATCCGACGATGTCCGCTGAATACGATATCGAGCAGATCGAACAGGCCAATGCCTCCGGCCGCACGCCCGCGGTGTTCGTGCACGGGCTGTGGCTGCTGCCGTCGAGCTGGGAGCGGTGGGCGGAGGTCTTCGCCGCCGCCGGGTACGTGCCGGTGCTGCCCGGCTGGCCGGACGACCCCGACACGGTCGCCGAGGCGCATGCCCATCCGGAGGTGTTCGCGGGCAAGACCGTCGGCCAGGTCGCCGACTATGTCGGCGGGCTGATCGGTGAGCTGCGCCGCAAGCCGGTCGTGATCGGTCACTCCTTCGGCGGCCTGCTCGCCCAGATCCTCGCGGGCCGTGGACTGTCGGCAGCGACGGTGGCCATCGATCCCGCGCCGTTCCAAGGCGTGTTGCCGCTGCCGATCTCCTCGCTGCGCGCCTCGGCGCCGGTGCTGACCAACCCCGCCAATCGGCACCGGGCCGTGCCGCTCACCTTCGAGCAGTTCCGGTTCGCCTTCGCCAACGCGGTCGACGCGGCGGAGGCCGAGCAGCTGTACGAGACGTTCGCGGTGCCCGCACCCGGCGCTCCGCTGTTCCAGGCGGCCACGGCCAATCTGAACCCGTGGAGCCAGACCAAGGTCGACAGCACCGGTGCACAGCGCGGTCCGCTGCTGATCGTCTCGGGGGAGAAGGACAACACCGTGCCGTGGGCGATCGCCAAGGCCTCGTACAAGAAGCAAACGCGCAACGAGCACGCCGTCACCGAGATCGTCGAGATACCCGGCCGCGGTCACTCACTGACGATCGACTCCGGATGGCGCGAAGTCTGCGACACCGCACTGACTTTCGTCCAGCGGTTCGCCTGATCGGTCTCGAATACTCCCGAATGGACGACCAATGAAACAGACGCACGGTCTGCGTGCCCTCGCGATCACGGTGACCCTGACCGCTTTTCCCGCGGCGACCGCTGCGGCCACGCCACCCTCGCCCACCATCGTGCTCGTGCACGGCGCCTTCGCCGACACGACCAGCTGGGATGGGGTGGCGGAGCTCCTGCGCGCCGACGGCTATCGCGTTGTGGTGCCGGACAATCCGCTGCGCGGACCGGGCAACGACGCCGCCGCCGTGCAGCGGGCTGTGGACAGCGTCCCCGGTCCGGTGGTCCTGGTCGGCCACTCCTATGGCGGGTCGGTCATCACCCAGGTGCACGACCCGAAGGTGCGTGCGCTGGTGTTCGTCGCCGCCTTCGCGCCCGCGCAGGGCGAGCTCAACCAGGTGGCCCTCGATCCGATCCGGTTCCCCGGGAGCCAGTTGGTTCCTCCGGTGCTTCAGGTGAAGGTGGTCGACGACGCGGCTGGGACCGCCGGGAAGAATGTCGATGCCTACATCGCGCCCAACGGTTTTCACGAGGTCTTCGCCCAGGACGTCAGCGATGCCACGGCAGCGGAGATGCTGACGCACCAGCGCTCGCTTGCCGTGTCGGCAAATCTGGAACCTTCCGGCGCTCCCGCGTGGGCGTCGACGCCCAGCTGGTATCTGGTCTCCACCCGAGACCGCGCCATTCCGCCGGCCGCGCAGCGATTCATGGCCAACCGGATGAACGCCCGGACACGGGAGATCGATGCGTCGCACGCGTCACTGGTGTCCGAGCCCGGTGAAGTCGCCGACTTCGTAAGGGCGGCGGCACGGTGAGGCGGTATTGCGATTGTTCGGTGGCAGGCCTGACAGCGGCCGGATTCCGTCACGTCGGCCGCATACGTCTCGGATTCCGGCGGCCGCCCGTCGCTATATCGTGGCCGCAGCCAGCTCGATCAGGCGGGCGCGGACCAGGTCGGGTCGTTCGTCGGCGATGAAATGTCCACAGCCGGTGACGGGTTCGAAGGTGTAGTCGTCGGCGCGGGCGGTTTCGGCGGCGGCGAGGGAAGGATGGAGAGCGGCGTCGTCCACGCCGAACAGTGCGCGGATGGGGATGGTGGCGCGACGGCGCTCGGGATTGCGGGCGCTGTTCGGGATTTCGCGCAGCCAGAACGTTCGGTAGGTGTCGGTGGCGGCGCGGGCGCAGACCGGATCGCGGAAGCGGTCGGCGAAGATTCGCACCACCTCGGGGTCGACCGCGCTGCGGTTGGTGATCGCGGCGGGGATGAGCCGTTCGAGGAGGCGGGTGCGCTGTTGTAGCGGCATACCCGCGATGGCGAGCGCCGGTTGATAGACGAGGAAGCGCCAGAAATGTCGCAACACTGTCGCCGTCGGTACCCAGGGATGTGCCATGTTCAGTGCGAGATAGCCGTCGAAACGTTCGGGCCGGCGCAGCACCATCAGGTATCCGACATAACCGCCCCAGTCGTGCCCGACGAGCAGCACCCGCTCGAGGCCCAGAGCATCGAGCAGCGCGAGCACATCGGAGGCGATGTCCTCCTTCGCCCATCGATGCGGCGGCGGGCCCGACCAGCCGTAGCCCGGCAGATCGGGCGCGATGATCCGGAGTCCTTCGGGCGGGTCGGCCAGTAGATCCCGGTAGGCGTGATGGTGCTGCGGCCAGCCGTGCAGCAGAACGACCGGACGACCGTCGACCGGCCCGGCTTCGGTGACATGGAATCGGACCCCACGGGCGGTGGTGAACGACCGGCGCACACCGGGGATGACTGGCGGTTCGGAAACAGCGATACCGTCGGTAACAGGCATATGGTCACGATAGTTCGCCGGGCGGCTACCGAACCACCGTCTGCGGGTGGATCCGGCGACCGCCCGTGGGTGGAGGGCGAACGCTTCGGGGCGCATAGGGGAGCGGCGGCCGGGGACCGCCCGTACTCCGCTACCTACCCGTGTGCTCCACCCACCTCCGCAATCCGCCCGGCCGACGCAGCATCAGGACACCGATGGCGGCGACGACGATGCCGCGCGGCGCCTCGTAGATAAATCCGGTGAGACCTTGGGTGGCGGGAATCGGGAGGAAGAAGCCGACACCGGCGAGCAGGGTGAGCACCGCGATCCAGCGGGGCACCGTGTTGTTGCGCAACATGCTCGCACCCAGCAGCCCCATCCCGGCGAGCAGGACGAGAGCGCCGACGATGTTGAACAACGCGAACGCGGTCGTGTCGATCATGTTGTCGTTGTCGGCGATCACATGCGCGGTGCCGGAGTCGGACGCGAACGGGTAGGCGACGAACAGTTCGACGGTGAGATGACCGGTTGCGGTGACGATATTGGCGATCAGGTAGCAGACGAGGCCGACGAATCCGGCCGTGCCGAGTCTCGGCCGCATCCACGCGTACATCCCGGGCAGGCCGAGGACAAGCAGGATGGTTCCGATGCCGAGCAAGATCTGCGCGATCGGTGCTCCGGGGCTGGTGAGCGCCTCGACCGAATGGCTCTTGCCCGCGACGATCGGATGCAGTGTGCCGCCCGCGATGCACAGGGGGCCCGCGATGCTCAGTGCGGCACCGCACATCCGCAGTACAGTCTCGCGAGAGGGACCGATGGTCCGATCTTCACCGGTGGCCGGGGTTGGTAGGAGTGCTTGCGTGTGTGTCATGAGCCAAGGGTCGGCGAGGGCGCTGGTGTGACGCTGGTGCGCGGCGGGTCCGACGACGACCGACCGGCCATCGCGGTACTCGGGCCGCTGGAAGTGCGCGGCCAGGACGGCGCTCGCCTCACCATCCCGGCGCGCAAACACGCCGAGCTCTTGGTCATCCTCGCGGCCGAGCGCACCGCCCGCAGCGCGCCGTATCTGTGCGAATTGCTCTGGCGGGGAAGCCCGCCGGAGAGTGCCCTGGTCACGCTGCAGGGCTACGTGTCACGGTTGCGCCGGACGCTGCGGCCGCTTCCCGAATTCCGGATCGAGACCAGCCCGAACGGCTACGTGCTGCGGTGCGGCGGATCCGGCACCGACCTCGACCTGCTCGACGTGCTGTCCAGGGACGCCCGCGCGGCACACGCCGACGGTGACGTCGGACGGACCGTCGATCTGCTCGAACGCGCCTTGCGCCTGTGGCGCGGCGATGCGCTCTCCGAGGTCGACGACGTCGCCGAACTCGCTCCCGAACGGGCGCGTCTGACCGAGCTGCGATCGGAACTCGTCGAGATGTGCGCCGAGGGATTGATCGTGCTCGGCCGCGCCCGGCACGCGGTCACGTTGCTCACCGACGAATGCGAGCGGCATCCGCAGCGGGAAGGCACGGCACGGCTGCTGGCGCTGGCGCTACGCGACTGCGGACGGATCTCGGAGGCCCTCGACGTCCTCGTTCGATTGCGGCGTTCGCTGCGGGAGGATTTCGGGCTCGATCCCGCGCCCGACACGGTCCGGGTCGAGAACGAGATCCGCAATCCGGCAACGCCCGCGGCAGCCCCCGCGGCGGAACGGTCGGCCCTCGTCGGACGTGACGACGTCGCCGCTGTCCTGGACCGTGCCCGGAATCGGTCGCGGCACGGACTGACCGTCGTGACGGTGCGCGGCGCATCCGGCATCGGCAAGACGGTTGTCGTCGAGGACGTCGTACGACGCCACGGCGACACGGCCTTCTTCACCGCGGGGATCAGCGGGGCGAGCGCATCGGCGTTGGCGACGCTGATGCCGTGGCTGGATCAGGCCGCGCTGGCCGGGCGTGCCGTGCCCGACATTCCGACACCGCGTGCGCTCGCGGCGCTGTTCGCCGACGTGGCGCGGGAGACCGGACACTTGGTCGCTGTCATCGATGACGTGCAATGGGCCGATCCCGATTCGGTGCGGATGATCGCGGCGGCCATGCGGGTGCTCCGTGCCCATCCGGTCCTGCTGTTTCTCACCGTCCGCCCCGAACCCCTCCCGGCCGAGGTGGGCGCCGCGGTGCGGTTGCTCCAGTCCGCAGGCACCCATGTTGTGGTGGACCTGTTGCCGCTGCCCGATGCGGCCGTGGACGAGCTGGTGCGCGCCGATCTCGGCTCGGCCGGTCCCGAGATGCGCGCCCAGATCATCGAGCTGAGCGCCGGTAGCCCGTTCGTCGCGGCACAACTGTGCGATCTCGTTCGGGCGGGCCGCCCCTTGGACGTCAGGGGATCCGCCCCCGAGATCACGACGGCGAAGCTGGCCGCTGTTTCGCCCGCGGCGCGAGCGCTCGCCGAGGTGCTGGCCGTGATCGGCGCGCGCGCGTCGATCGGTCTGGTCGCCGCCGCCGACGGTGCGCCGCGGTTCGACGATCGGATCGGTGAACTCGTCACCGCACGGGTTGTCTCGCTCGAAGACGGCGCCGTCGCTTTCGAACACGAACTCGTGCGCGACGCCGTACTCGCCACGATCGGTGAAGTGCGGACGGCGGTGTTGCACAAGCGGATCGCGGAGGCGCTGGCCGACCTGCGGCCGGGCGCACTCGCGGCACAGGCACGGCATCGCAGCGCCGCAGCACTGGATTCGCTGGATTCCGCTGCCGCGCACGCGTGTTCGGTCGCGGCGCGGGACGCGCTACGGCGGGACGCTCATACCGAGTGTGCCGAACTCGCCGCGCTCGGGCTTCGGCACGCGGATCCCGGTGACGCGGAGTTGCTGATCGAGTTGGATTGGCTTGCGGGACAGGCGCATCACCGCCTCGGCCACTACGACGCGGCCGCAGCGTGTTTCGATCGGGCCGGTCGGCGGTGCGCTGAACGCCGCGACTGGTCTGGTCTGGCGCGGACCGCGCTGCTCTCCGCACCACGTGGCGTAGCCGGGTACTTCTCCGGATACGGTGTGGTGCACACGGGTTCGTCGGCGCTGCGAGCGCAGGCACTGGCGCATCGCCTCGATCTCGACGCCGAGCTGGTCGCCGAGGCGGAAGCGATCGAGGCTGTGGACCGCGCAATCCACGGTCTACCAGGGCATTTCGATGCTCTGGCCGAGGCGCGGGCGCGCAGCGCACCCGGTAGCCGATCGTGGCCCCAGGTCCTGCTGGCCGAGTTCCTGTGTACCTGGGGTCCGACAACCGTCGCCGACCGGCGCAAGATCGCCGAGGAACTCGAGGAACTCGCGGGCCACGACCGCACGGCGCGGGCGACAGCGGTCCATCTGCGCCGCGTCTGTGCCCTCGAGGCGGGAGATATGCGGCTGGTCCGCCGGCTGTCGGCCGAGTTCGCCCGGCTCGCCTCCGCCGGGGACGTCGACCTCGCGGCCACCCAGCTGTGGTGGCAGGTGATGCTCGCCGTGCTGCGCGGCGACTACCGGCAGTCGCAGGCGCTGATGACCCGCTTCGCCGACGATCTCGGCGCGGTCGACGATCACGCCCGGCTACTCGCCGAAGTCTCGGCGCTGACGAGCAATTCGATCGAGCTGTGGCATCGCGGACGTCTCGGCGAGCTACTCGCCGAAGTGGACCGGATGGCTCAGGACTTCGACGAGGACTTCGCGCTCGTGGTCGCGATGGCCGCGGCGGAGATCGGTGACCACGAGCGCGCGCTGTCGACGATCGAGTCGATCATCGCCCTGCCGGGGAGGTTGTACGGCCCGCGCTTGGTCGTGCGTGTGCCACTGCTGGTCGAGGCACTGCTCGCGGTCGGTCAGCGCGCGCCGCGGCAGCGCGACCGGGTGGTCGAGCTCACCGCCGAACTCGAACCGTTCACCCAAGGGTGGGGCGAGACGTTGATCGTGCAATGGCCGGGATTGGTGTGTCTCGGGCCGTCCGGGCTCTATCGCGGCACCGCGCGCGGAATTCTCGGACTCCCCGGCGCGCGCGACGAGGTGGTCGCCGCGCGGCACCGGGCGCGCGTACTCGGCGCGCGGCCCTATGAGTTGCGCGCCGAGGACCGCCTGACGCGGTGGCCGTTCGACTGAGCCGTCAGCTGAACTGCCCGAAGCCGCGTTCGGGGCTTACCGCTGAATCTCCGGCAGCGGTGGCGATTCCGGGAAGGTGACGGGCAGGGCGGTCAAGGCGCGGTGGAACGGGCCTGGGCGCCAGGTCAGTTCATCGGGCGGTACGGCAAGTTGTAGTTCGGGCAGGGCGTCGAGAAGTTGATCGATGGCCTCCTGGGCGATCAGGTATGCCATCGAACTCGCCGGGCAGACGTGCGGTCCGGCGCCCCACGCCAGGTGAGATCGATTGCCCGCGTATTGATCCGTTTTGATCTCGGGGTCGTTGTTGCAGCCGGCCATGCTGATGACGACGGGTTGATGCGCGGGCAACCACACACCGTCGATCAGAATCGGCTGGCGCGGAAAGCTGATGCAGAAGTTCGCCATCGGCGGATCGTCGAACAGCACCTCGTCGAGCGCGTCCCGGGTGGACAGGCTCCCGCCGAGTACGCTTCCGCCGAACCGTTCCTCGGTGAGGATCAACAGCAGGGTGTTGATGATCAAGTTCTGTTGGGGCTCGATGCCCGCTCCGTACAGCGTGGCCAATTGGTGCACCATTTCGGTGTCGCTCAACCCCGCCGGATGTTGCACCATCCGCGTCGTGACGTCGTCGCCGGGCTCGGCGCGCTTCAGTTGGGTCAGTTCCAGAAGTGCGCCGATGAGCATCTGGTTGCCCTGTTCGGCCTCGGCGCCCTCGAAAATGGCGGCCATCCCCTTCGCGGCGCGGGCCGCGATCTCGGCCGGTGAGCCGAGCAGGGCGTTGAGCACCCCGAAGGCGAGCGGAAACGCATACTGGCGCACCAGATCCGCGGACCCCTCGGTACAGAAGGAATTGATCAGCGGCACCGCAAGCGCCGCGACCGTGTCGTGCAAGCCGTACTGATCGACCTTGTCCAGACCCGCCGTATTCGTCTTCCGATACCTCGCATGGTCGGCGCCCGCGTTGCGCAAAGCGTTCGGCCGCCACTGCATCATCGGCAGCACTGGACAGTCCGCGGGGATGTTCTGCTGCCACGTTCGCGGGTCGGCCGGAAAATGGTCCGGGTCATTGAAGATCCGCACCGCGGTGTAGTAGCCGATCACCAGGGTCGCGGGCACACCCGGCGCCAAGTCCACCGGCACCAAAGACCCATAGCGGCCGCGCATCTCGCGATAGACCCGGTGCGGGTCCGCCGCGAACTCCGGCGAATACAGCGGCACCCGTGGGCCGTCGGTATCGATGGGCGAATCGAGCGCGGTTCTGCCGTGCGCTGAGGACGAGGACATCATCGTCGGAGATACTCCAGGTGATCGAACAACAAGCTCCGTGAGCCTAAGCAGCCGGCGGGCGGTGCGTACCGAAAACGATGCACAATCACTTCACTTCGGCCACGTTCACAGCATCCGCCCCGGTCGCGGCCGGGATGTCCCGCTCCCAGTGTTCGCTGGGCCCGGCTGTGACCTTCGCCGCTACTGGCCCAATGGTCGAGAGGCGCAGCAGGTTTCAGCGACTCACCGGCGCGCTCCGATGCCAGGCAGGCGGCGATCGGCCCGGACCGTCACTGTCGGTTAGCTCACAGGCTGCGGTATTCATGGTGAGGAAACCGCCGATCCATGAGAGGGTAGACGGGTGAGATCAGGCTTATCGGTGTGATTCGCTTGCTCACCTACAGAAAAGATGAAGTAAACAAATGGCTCAAGGCAGTGTGAAGTGGTTTAACAGCGAAAAGGGCTTCGGCTTCATCGCGCAAGACGGTGGCGGCCCCGACGTCTTCGTTCATTTCTCCGCCGTGTCCGGCTCGGGATTCAAGTCCCTGGAAGAAGGACAGCGCGTGGAGTTCGAGGTCGGTCAGGGTCAGAAGGGTCCGCAGGCGCAGGACGTCCGCGCGATCTGAGTGACGCAGTAGAGTGAGCCCCGCATCCTTCGGATGCGGGGCTTCCGCCTTTTCCAGCGGGCTTGGGGCTGGTCACCGGCGTGCACCACGACCCGTAGCGTGTCGACGGCTCGCGACGATGGCTAGAGCGGCCAGGCCGAGAGTGAGCCCCGTGAGAGTCTGGAACAGCTGGACCAGATTGGCCGCGGCGGGGCGGGCGTCCTCCGCCAGCGGTCCCTCGGTCAGCGTAACCACCATCGCCCACAGCCCCCAGCCGAACATCGCGCCCGAACCCAATCCGGCCAGAGCGACCGCGCACCAGGCAGGCATCCGAGCGGGTCTGCGGCGTACCAGCGTCAGCGTGCCCACCACCGCCAGTGCCGCGAACACTCCGCGCACCGTTTCCATGATCGTGAAGGCGGCGTTGCGGTTGTCGTACATCTCGTCGGACAGACCGCCGGGCACACCCCAGCCCCACAGAATCGTGCAGAGGCCAGTGACCAGGGCAGGCGCCGCGGCGAGCAACACGAGTTCCCGCCACTGCCGCGCGGGGCGCGGGTCGTCGCCGACTCGTCCGCCGATCAGACCGCCCCACCGGTCCACGCCGTAGCAGAAGAAACCCACGGCCAGTCCGATCCCCTGCACCGTGAACCCGCCGTACACCACCGGGAAAACCCAAGTCGCCAGCGGGAAGTCGGGCTCATCGTCGATCGCGCCGGAGTCCAATGCCAGACCCAGGGGTGCGGCGAGCACGATCGGGATCAGCAGGCCACCGGCGATCCAGGCGGGCAACAACACGATCCAGCCGGGCGCGCGCCGGCCCCACGGCGCCACCAGGATGATCGCGAACGCCACCGCGATTGCGTCCATTGCCAAGGTGACCAGGTTGAGCCCGGTCATCGCCGAGCTGTCCAGGAATTCCGGGTCGCGCACGCCGAGCGTGCCGCCCACGATCCAGTTGGTCTTGAGCGTCAGATACGGAAGGGTGGCGGCCACGGTGGCCACGCTGGCGACCAATCGGATGCGGGGCAGCGGAGCAGGGCGATCGGACAGGGCTTCGGACGGTGATGTCATGATCCGACTGTTGCGCGAAGACCTGGCCGAATCCTCCTCCGCACGGAGGGTACGGCTCCCCCGCACGGGTGATTCGCCCGGTGCGCGGCGCCTGCGAAGATGCGGTGGTGCGACGAATCTGGGCACTGCGGCCGCTGTTGGCGCCCGAAACCTACTCGCGCGGGGTGTACCTGCTGCTCGGCGGCGTCGTCGGGGTGCCGTATGTCGCGCTGGCAGCGGTGTTCGTGCAGGCCATCCGCGGCAACGGCGGTGCGGATATCGCCATGTTCGTGCTGCTTGCGGGCCTGACCATCGTGGTGGGAGCTGGTGTCGCGGTCCTGCCTGCGTCGCGCGCGTTGGCGATCACCGCCACCCGCACCCTGCTCGGTGTGGAACTGCCGGAGCCCGAACCGGATTCGGCGACGCGCTGGGATGTCCGTCGCCGGGTTGCGCTGTGGTATGTCGCGTCGGTGCTGACCGGCGGCGCGATGCTGATGCTGGTGTTGTTCGCCGTGCCGACCGGCCTCGGGCTGTGCGCGGTGCCGTTCACCGACAGCGCGACCGCGCAGGAGCTGATACGCCGGACCCCGGCCTCCGCCGACGGCATCGGACCCAGCCTGGCCACCATCGCGGCGGGACTGGCGATGGTGCTCGGCACCGTCTATTCGGTCGCGGGTGCGGGCGCGGGGCTGGCTCGTCTCGCGCCCGCCCTGCTCGGGCCGACCGAGGCGGACGAGATCGCGGCGCTGCGCAGGCGCGAGCGCGCCGCGGCGGCCCGCAACGAACTGGCCCGTGAACTCCACGATTCGATCGGTCACGCGCTGACCGCGATGACCGTGCAGGCGAGCGCGGGCGCCCGCGTACTGGAACGCGATCCCGCCTTCGCGACCCGCGCATTCCACCACATCGAGAACACCGCGCGGGCGGCGCTGGAGGATCTCGATCACGTGCTCGGCATTCTGCGGGCGAACGACTCCGGTGGGAACGGTCCCGGCACGGCGCTGCCCGCGGCAGCGCCCGCGGGCCGAAGCCTGGCCGATCTGCCCGCCCTGTTCACCGCGTATCCGGCCGATCGCGTCGAGGTCACCCTCGCCGGGGATCCGGTGCGGGTGCCGGCCGCGGTGTCCAGAGAGGCCTACCGCGTCGCGCAAGAGGCAGTGACCAATGCTGTGCGGCACGGTGCGGACGGCCCGATCATGGTGTCGATTACGGTGTCCGACAAGCACATCCGTCTCGAAGTCGACAATCCGCGCGGGTCGGCGTCGCGCCCCGGCACCGGGCGCGGGCTGCTCGGTATCCGCGAACGGATCGCCTTGCACAGCGGGACCGTAACTGCGGGTCCGTCAGGTGACCGATGGGTCGTCGTCGCCGAAATCCCTTGGGAGGGGCAGTGAGACAGCCGGATACGCATGAGCGCCCTCAGCCGAGGCCGATCACCGTGCTGATCGTCGACGACGATCCTTTGGTGCGGACCGGGTGGCGCGCCATACTCGAGACCGAGCCCGATATCTCGGTGGCCGGCGAATCCGGGGACGGCGCCGAGGTCCGCGATCTGGTGCTGAGGGTGACCCCCGACGTCGTCATCATGGATGTGCGCATGCCACGGGTGGACGGCATCTCGGCCACCCGGCACCTCTTGGCGACCGTGCCCGCGGCACCACGGGTGTTGGTGGTGACCACTTTCGGCAATGACGACTACGTCTACGACGCGTTGCGCGCCGGTGCCAGCGGATTCCTGCTGAAACGTTGTCCCGCGGACGAATTGGTGCGTGCGGTGCGCACCATTGCTGCGGGGGACTCGCTGCTGTTTCCCGAGGCGATCCGTTCCCTGGCCGCCGCGCACGCCCGGCCCGCCGGTGACTGGCTGCGGAGGGCCGGACTCACGGAACGCGAGGCGCAAGTGTTGCGCGAGATCGCGGCGGGCAAGTCCAATGCCGAGATCGGCGCCGATCTGTACCTGAGTGTCGAGACCGTGCGGACGCACGTGCGGAACGTGCTGGGGAAACTGGGTGTTCGAGACCGCACCCAAGCCGTCATCGCCGCCTACGAATCGGGCTTCGTCATCCCGGGCGGGTGAATGCCGTGCGGCGACTGCGGGAGCAACTCGCCGGCCCGCTGCCGACGTCGCTGCGGTGTGTGGGTACACCGATCAGGCTCATCTGTGCCGGGATGTGGCGATCTTCGCGGACCGCACACCGGGGGCGCTGCACGCGGGCAATCTGAGGGTCATCGCTCTGGATCGGTACCGGGCCTGGGGAACATTCTTCCAATCTCCGGGGTGACTGATCGGTCGATAGTGGTGTTCACCTCGGGTGCGGTCGGCGAGCCGAACGCAACTCGAACCCTCACCCCGATCGACGACGAGAGGACACGTGTCGTGACCGACACGAGAAATCATATGGAAGCCTCAGCGCAAAGCACTGGAGAGCAGTCAGCGGCGATGAGACTGCTGCTGGCTTGCGGTGTCATTGCTCCGCTGCTCAACATTGTTGTCATTCTCGTCCTTGGGGCTATACGCCCTGACTACAACGCCTGGGTAGTCCCCGACAGCAACCTCGAACTGGGGCCTGGTGGGTGGATGCAAATAACCAACTACATCGTCACCGGAGCGCTCCTGCTCGCTTTTGCCATCGGGATGAGGCTGCTTCTGCGTACAGGACCTGGTTCCACCTGGGGGCCCATCCTGCTCGGCATCTATGGCTTCACCTTCGTCGCCATCGGGCCTATCCTTCCCGACCCGTCGCTAGGTTACCCACCGGGAGCGTCGGAAGCGCTGACCATTCACGGCGCCATTCATATTCTCTTAGGTCTGGTTCAGTTCACATCGCTGACTGCGGCTTGCTTCGTGTTGGCACGGCGCGATGAGGCGCTCGAAAGCCGGGGCTGGTCCCGGTATTCGGTTGCCACTGGCCTGCTGGTCGTCACCTCTTATGTCGCCTTCGTCCTCACCGCCAAATTGGTAGACGGGGGACCAGCAGGGCTCATCGAACGGATTGGGATCATTGCCGGCGGCATTTGGATTGCTCTGTTGGCGATCCGCCTGATGAGCAGGCCAGTCCCACGCGTGTCTGTCGAATAAATGGAACGGCGACCCCGACTACGACAACCCTCCGGGCAGACCGCCGAGCTGACGCATCAGCGCGAGGGTGTCGACGACTCCCCAGCTCTCGACGATCCGGCCGTCGACGAAGCGGAAAATGAAGATCTCGCGGTAGGAGATGGGTTTACCGGTTGGCGGCAGACCCAGGTACTCGCCCGTGTGGGTGCCGGTCACGGTGTTCCTGCTGACGACCTTGTCTCCCTCGGCGATCGAATCTTCGACCGCGATGTGCAGGTCGGGGAAAGCCCGATGGAGCCTGCCGAACACTTCTTCGAGCGCGCGCGGCCCCGTCGCATCCACCGCCGCGGGTGTGCGGATCACGGCGTCGGGCGCGACGACCTCGTCGATCGTCTTCGCGATGAGGTCCGAGTCGCGGGAGTTCAGGGCGTCGTGCAAACGCTCGAGGGTCGCTTTGTTCGTTTCCTGGGCTGTTGGCATTCGACTCCTCCTTCGGACTCGGCAGCTCACGGCAATCTTCGGCAACGTGCCGACTCGACTATGTCACCCACGAGACACCGGCCCCCACCGTTTTGTGACACCGCGGCGGCAACGGCGGACCCGGAGAGCGCGGTCGGCGAACGAATGGGTCCCGGAGACGCGATGAATTCCACGCGCCGCGACCGTCCACACAGTCGAAGGACACATTCGCACCGAGGAGACCCCATGGCCAGTCCCACCACCGTCGCCCGCACCGTCGAGTTCCCCGACGTCAGCCTCTACTACGAGGTCCGCGGCGACGGGCCGCTCATCGTCCTGGCGGGCGCGCCCATGTCCGCCTCGGACTTCGCGCCGCTGGCCGACCTGCTCGCCACCGACCACACCGTTCTCACCGTCGACCCACGCGGACACCGCGCCAGCGTGCTCACGGATCCGCACCGGGACTCCACGCCCGCGCTGCGCGGCGAGGATCTCGCCCGGCTGATCGACCACCTCGGTATCGGACCGGCCGTCGTCCTCGGGTCCAGCGGCGGCGCGGTGAGCGCGCTGGCGCTGCTCGAGGCCCATCCCGATCTGGTCACCACCGTGGTCGCGCACGAGCCGCCGCTGATCGAGCTGCTCGACGACCGCGCCGAGCTGCGGGCGGGCACCCACGACATGATCGCCTCCTTCCGTGCGGGCGATGTGCTCGGCGCGTTCCGAAAGTTCTTCGTGCAGGCGAACATCCCGCTGCCGGAACCGGTGCTCGAGCAGATGTTCGGCGGCGACCGCGATCCCGCCCAGCTCGCCTCCGAGCGCTACTGGTTCGACCACGAGCTCCTCGGCACCGTCTCCTGGTTGCCGGACCTGGATACGCTGCGCGCGACCCCCGCCCGCATCGTCATCGGTATCGGCGTCGACTCCGCGGACCAGCTGTGCGACCGCAGCAGCCGCGCGCTCGCCGCCGCCCTCGGCCTCGCACCCACGATGTTCCCCGGCGACCACATCGGATTCGTCGGGGACCCTTCGGCATTCGCCGCATACTTGCGCGGCGTGCTGCGCGGGGACTGACAGGCCGTCGGTCCACTGTCAGTGCGCTGTCAGCGCCGGTCGGCATCGTCAAGGGTGTTCCACAAACGCGGAAAGGAAACGCCCGATGTCCGATGTCACGCTGTCCGAGTTCGTCGAAGCGACCGCCACTCAGTTCGGGATTCCCGGTGTGGCGGTCGGGTTGCTGATCGACGGACGGGAGGTCTTCGCCTGCCACGGCGTCACCAGCCTGGACAACCCGCAACCGATCGACAGCGACACGCTGTTCCAGCTCAGCTCGATCACCAAGACCTACACCGCGACCGCGCTGATGCGCTTGGCCGCGGAAGGCCGGGTCGATCTGGACGCCACGGTGCGCACGTACCTTCCTGAGTTCGCGCTCGCCGACGAAGACGCCGCCGACCAGATCACCGTGGCGAACCTGCTGAACCACACCGCCGGACTGGACTGGAACCTCGTCGTCGACACCGGTGACGGCGAGGACGCGCTGGCCGAATTCGTCGCACGGCTGCCGGAGCTCGACCTGATCGCGGAGCCGGGCGCGCGGGCCTCCTACAGCCAGGCCGGATACAACCTGGCCGGACGCATCGTGGAGAAGGTCACCGGGCAGCCGTTCGAACAGGCCGTCGCCGACTTGGTTCTCGCCCCGCTCGGCCTCACGCACAGCTCCTTCACGCGGCGCGAGATCACCGCCCGCCGGTTCGCCGAGGGACACAATGCCGAGGAAGACGGTTCGCTGACGGTCGCGTGCCTGTGGCGGCCCTCGCGGGCGAACAACCCCGGCGGCGGTCTGGCTTCCTCGGCGGCCGACCAATTGCGCTGGGCCCGTTTCCATCTCGGTGACGGCGGCGCAGTGCTACCCACCGGCAGCCTGCTCGCCATGCACCGCCCGACGGTCGAGCTGCGGGCGAGCTCGCTCGGTGACGCCATCGGCCTCGGGTGGCTCCTGCGCGACATCGACGGCGTGCGGACCATCGGTCACGGCGGATCCGGCAACGGGCAATTCGCCGAGCTGCTCATCGTCCCCGAACGCAATTTCGCGGTCGTCGTGATGTCGAACGCGGGCCCCGAGGGCATCGCCTGCAACCAGGCGATCGTGCGCTGGGCGCTCGAGCACTACCTGGGCATCCACGACCGCGACCCCGAACCGCTGCCCTACGACGCGTCGCGCGCCGCGGAACTGACCGGCACGTATGACATCGACGCCATGACCCTCACCATCGACGCGGACGAGACGGGACTGAACCTCGCGGTTGCCGTCAAACCGGAGGTCCGCGCCGCCATGGACGGGGCGATGCCGCCGGACTACCCGGCCGCCGCCATCGGCCTGCTGCCGGGCGACGGCGACGAATACATCGTCACCGGCGGCGGTCTGCGCGGACAACTCGGCTACTTCTCCCGCGACGCGAGCGGCACGATCGTCGGCATCGACCTCGCGGGACGGCTCTTCCAGCGCGTCGCCGCGTGATCCGGCCCCGGCTGTCAGGTCCGGCTGTTCACCTCGGACACCACGCGCCGCCGACCGGAAATCCGATCCGGTCGGCAGGGCGAGTAGGCCTGTGCGGAGACGTGTGCACTCCGCCGAAGTGATCTTGCTGCGGCGCGCATCGTGTTAGCGTCGCGAAAGCCCGAAGGCTTCTTGTCTCAGTTCGTGTGGTTCCGCTGGTCGCCGTCGGCGGTGTTTCCGGTCGACGGCTCGTTCGTCAGCTCGACTTCGAACGCAGTACCCGTCGCGAGAACAGGAGCACTGCTGTGAGCAAGTATCGATCTTCCACCGGTATCGCGGTCCTGGCGATGGCCATCGCCTGCGCGGTACCCGGGTGTGGCAACGATTCGCCGGAAGCGTCGGACCCGAGTCCGGCCGCGAACACCACTACGCACGGTCCGGCGAAGAACCCGTATCTGGCCGCGGAGAAATACGCGGTCACCCACCTGGACTCCGGCCAATCCGACAGCTTCGCCGATCCCGTGCCGAGGGGCACGTTCCGGGTAGACCCACTCCAGATGCCGCGCGTGCCCACCGGCCCGGTCAACATCATCACCCTGGCCTCGCCGTCGGAGAAGTACATGTGGGTCTCGTCGAGTTCCGGCGTGCGGTACGTGGACGTCTCGGACCGCGGCTTCCGCGAAGTGGCCGCCATGGACGCGCCCGGCGTGCAGCCCATCCCGACGCAGGCGCTGGACGAGGTCCTCGGCCAGACGTTCACCGACACCGACCAGATCCAGGACGCCATCCGCGACGACTGGGGCGGCGCGACCTGGCAGCGCATCGCCAACGGCGTCTACGGCTTGGTGGACAAGGACAATCGCGTCTACTACACCACCCAGAACTCCGAGCTGGTCGTCTTCGGTCTGAAGAACAACGACAAGCCCGAAGAAGGCATCGAGATCGTCGAGAGTTTCGACTTCAAACCACTGCTCGGGGCGGGCACCACCACGCTCGGCATCCCCGAGAGCATCGTCGGTGTCAACATGACCTACGACGGCCACCTCATCGTCGTGTCCTCGCGCGGTGTGCTCGCGATCGACCGCGAACTGTCGGGGCAACCGCAGCAGATCCGCTTCGGTGACGACGAGACCGTCTCCAACTCGATCGCCGTCGACGAGAAGGGCGGCATCTACGTCGCCTCCGACAAGGTGATGCGCAAGGTCGTGTGGACCGGCTCCAAGCTGTCGACCGACGAGGCCGACGGCGCCTGGTCCGCGCCCTACGACTTCGGCCGCCAGCCGCCCGCGGTGAAGTTCGGCATCGGCAGCGGCTCCACGCCCACGCTCATGGGATTCGGCGAGGGCTCCGACGAACTGGTGGTGATCACCGACGGCGCCGACCACATGAAGCTGGTCGCGTTCTGGCGCAACGAGATCCCCGAGGGTTTCCAGCCCAAGGCGAACACCAAATCGAACCGCATCGCCGACCAGATGGAGGTGACCGCGGGTCTGCCCGATCCGAAGCCCGAGTTCATCCAGAGCGAGCAGTCCGTGGTGGTGCACGACTACGGTGCGTTCGTCGTGCAGAACATCGGCGCGGGCGGTGAACCCGACCGGCTCGTCGACGTCATGGCCAACGGCCCGGTGGACGAGCCGCCGCACGGCATGCAGCGCTTCGAGTGGGATCCGGCCGCGGACAAGTGGACCTCGGCGTGGGAGCGCGGCGACGTCGTGTCCACCTCGATGGTGCCCGCGGTGTCGACGGAGGCCGGAATCGTGTTCGTCAACGGCTACAGCAAGGCCGACGGCTGGGAGGTCACCGGCCTGGACTGGAAGACTGGAGAGACCGTGCACCGCACCATCTTCGGGCCGTCCAACTACGGCAACGGCGCCTACGCGATCATCGAGGCGTTCCCGAACGGCGACCTGCTGTTCAACAGCATCGGCGGTCCGTTCCGGGCGAAACTCGACAAGTAGCGCACAACGCAAGGGGCCCCGGCCGATTGCCCGGCCGGGGCCCTTCGGCGTGGACGAGATCAGCGCACGAGAGTCGACGCTTGGTCGGCCAGATCCAGCAGCGGCTGCGGGAACACGCCGAGCGCCACGGTCGCCGCCGCTGTCAGCACGATCAGCGCCCGGGTGAGGACGGGAATGACGACCACCGGGGCGTCGGCCGGGGGATCGGTGAAGAACATCATCACGATCACGCGAACATAGAAGAACGCCGCGATGGCGCTCGAGATGACGCCGACGATGACCAGCGTGACCGCGTCGCCGGACGCGGCCGCCTCGAATACGACGAACTTGCCGACGAACCCGCTGGTGAGCGGCAGACCGGCGAAAGAGAGCAGCAGTAGCGCGAACACCGCGCCCAGCCACGGGGATCGGCGTCCGAGCCCGGCCCACTGCGCCATCCCGGTCGCCTCGTCGCCGTCGGGTTCGCGGACCAGGCTCACCACCGCGAACGCGCCGAGGGTGCCGAGACCGTAGGCGACCAGATAGAACAGCACCGCCGCGATGCCCGCATCGTTGGCGGCGACCAGAGCGATGATGATGAATCCCGCGTGCGCCACCGACGAATACGCCAGCATTCGCTTCACATCGGTCTGGGTCACCGCGAGCACCGCGCCTGCGAGCATCGTCGCGATCGCGACCGCCGCGAGCACCGGGCGCCAATCGTCCCGCAGCCCCGGCACCGCGATCTGCAGGATGCGCAGCATGGCGCCGACCGCCGCGATCTTGGTCGCGGCGGCCATGAACGCGGTGACCGGGGTCGGCGCACCCTGATAGACGTCGGGCACCCAGGACTGGAACGGGACAGCGCCGATCTTGAACAGCAACCCCACCGCCAGCATCGCCACGCCGAGCAGCGCGAGCATCGCCTCGGACGGGTGCGCGGCTATCGCGTCGGCGATGCCTGCGAGCCGGACCGTCCCCGCCTGGCCGTACAGCAGCGCGACGCCATAGAGGAAGAACGCCGACGAAAACGCCCCGAGCAGGAAGTATTTCAGCGCCGCCTCCTGAGAGAGCAGCCGCTTGTGCCGCGCGAGCCCGCACAGCAGGTACAGCGGGAGTGACAGCACCTCCAGCGCGACGAACATGGTCAGCAGATCGTTCGAGGCCGGGAAGAGCATCAGCCCGCCGACCGCGAGCAGCGTGAGCGGGAAGACCTCGGTGGTCGCGATGCCCGCGCGGGTCGCGGCCAGCTCGTCGGCGCTGCCCGGGACCGCCGAC
>NZ_BDBP01000124.1 GCF_001613045.1 Nocardia lijiangensis NBRC 108240
CGGTGAGCACCACCGCGTCGCAGTCCAGCGCGCGCCCGTCGGCGGTGCGCACGCGCCGGGCGCGCCGTCCTTCGTACTCGATCCCGGCGACCTCGGTGTTCAGCTGCAGCACCCCGCCCGCCGCGGTGAACGCCTCGGCCATGGTGGCGGCGATGGCGCGCATTCCGCCCTCGGGGAAGTAGACGCCCAGCGACGTGTCCATGTGCGGGATCGCGCCGTAGACGGCAAGCGCGTCGGCGGGCGCCATGCCCGCGTACAGCGCTTGGAAGGTGAACAGCCTGGCCAGCCGCGTGTCGGTCAGTATCCGGCCGACGCGCGGTCCGAGCCTGCCGAACCCGCCGAGCCGCACCAGGTCGAGCAGCGCGGCGCGTTTGCGCGGGGACCGCACCATGTCCAGCGGCGAGTCGAAGTTGGTGTCCATGAACTCGGTGAATTCGGCCCGGTAGACGCGCGCCAGCCAGTCACGGAGCCGTCGGTAGCGGGTCGCCTCGCCGGGGCCGCAGGTGCGGGCGACCTCGTCGGCCATGGCGTCCGGATCGGCGAACACCCGGATGGTGGAGTCGTCGGCGAAGCGCGCGTGGTAGCTCGGCGCGAGCCGGTGGATGCGCAGCGGGGCCGGGCCCGACTCGGGCGTCCGGCCGACGGCGGCCAGGGCGTCGGTGATCAGTTCCGGCAGCGTGAGCACCGTCGCGCCGTTGTCGATCTCGTAGTCCGGCCCGCGATACCGGCCGACCCTGCCGCCGGGATGATCGGCCCGCTCGAGCACCGTGACCGAACGCCCCGCGCCGGTGAGATACAGCGCGGCCGCAAGCCCGGACAGGCCTGCGCCCACGACGACCACCCGATCGGTCGGTCCCGCAACGGTTTTCATTCGACTTCTCCTCGACCGCCGGGCACGGCGGGGCTACCCACGAAACTGTGCGTCGGCCTGCGCCGCGTCCGTCTTGCGGAGCACGCGGCCGTTCCCGCATCGCAGGGGGCCGATCCCTGCGGCACGGTGTTCGGTGTCGTACCGCGGCGATTCCGTGCCTGCCGGTCGGTAGGTGGATCGCTACGCGGTGCGTGGCGCCGGTCGCCTCGAATGTCCGGCGCTCGAAAGACGGGGACTCAGTCCTCGGCGGACTCGGTGTCCCTCGGCGCCGAACACGCCCGTGGGACGCGGACGCCGCGCCGGGTGGGCAGGGCGGCGCCAAGGATCAGCCGACGCTCGGTGAGCGCGGCCGTGGACTTGCCCCGGCGCTTGCCGATATTGCGCGGGGCGGGTCCTGCGCCGACGGCGATCACGCGATCGGCTGGTCCCACAACGGCTTTCATGCGGTCCTCCTGGTTGCGGCCAGTGCCATACCGCGCAGTTGCTCTTTGGCGGCGGGGGTGGCCGAGCTGGAATCTATGGCGGCAAGGCCGCGGTCGGTGAGGTCGGCGATGCGGCGTTCCACTTCGTCGACGGCGCCGAGCTCGGTGAGCGCGGCGCGCAGGCGCGTGACATCCTCGGCGCCGAGATCGGTGCCGATGCTGGTGCGCAACAGGTGCGCGGCGGACGGATCGGTGGCGTCGGCGCGACGCAGCGCCTCGGCGAGCAACACGGTGCGCTTGCCTTCGCGCAGGTCGTCGCCGGAGGGTTTGCCGGTGACCTCCGGATCGCCGAACACGCCGAGCAGGTCGTCGCGCAGCTGGAAGGCGATCCCGATATCGGTGCCGAAGGTGCGGTAGGCCGCGATCAGGTCGCGGTCGGCGTCGGCGATGGCGGCGCCGAGGTGCAGCGGGCGCTCCACGGTGTAGGCGGCCGTCTTGTAGCGGTTGATCTGCAGCGCGGCCTCCACCGACTCGTCACCGAGCGCCTCGCCGTTGATGTCGAGCAGCTGACCGCCGAGCACCTCGGTGCGCATCATCGCCCAGACCGGAGCGAAGCGCGCGAGGGCGGCCGGGTCGAGCCCGGCGGCGTGCACCAGGTCGTCGGCCCAGGCCAGGGCAAGATCGCCGATCAGGATCGCGACGCTCGCACCGAAGTGCGCGGCGTCGCCCGACACACCGCGCTCGCGGTGGCGCTGCTCGAAATCGACGTGCACGGTGGCGAAACCGCGACGGGTGCGGGAGGAATCGATGATGTCGTCGTGAATGAGCGCGCACGCCTGCACCAGTTCGAGTGCCGAGCAGGCGGCGAGCACTGCGCCCGCTTCGGGGGCGTCCGCATCGCCGCCCGCGCCGAGCCAGCCGGTCCAGGCGAACGCGGGCCGGGTGCGCTTGCCGCCGCGGAGCACGAATTGCTCCAACGCCTCGGCGGCGTCCACGAAGATCGGGCCGAGCGGCTCCACAATGGGCCGCCGGGTGGCGAAGAATTCGGTGAGGCGGCCCTCCACGGCCGCGACGAAATCGGGCGTGCCGGGGATCGGCGTCCGCGGCGCGTCGGCGGGCGTTGCCTGGGTTCGTGTCGGAGTACCAGGTCCGGCGGACAGAGGAACCTCCAGGGTCACGGGTGTGGTCGCGCCGGTCGAGCGCGACAAGTGGTCTGTGGGCGAGCGCGCGTCACTGCCGCCCGGTTCGGCGCGATCGCGGCGCACGTCCGGTCCGGCCGCATCGATGGTGGTGCCGTATCAGAGAATACGCGGCCATCCCACCCTGCCGTCGACCAACCTCCGCCCGGCGAAAACCCCTGATCGCGCGGCCGGGCGCAGGACGTCTCCAGAGCGAGCGCGCATGCTCGCACGGACGTCCCACTACACTGAACCGGTGACTTTCGATTCCGCGCGGGGACGTTCGACCCCAGGCCGTCCGTCCCCGACGCCACCGATCGTCTCGGGAACGCCTTCGGTTGTGCAGAGCCTGCAGGTCCATTCCGGCCGGGCGGTGCCCTTCTCCGTCGAGTTCAACCCGCCGCGGGACGCCGCGGGCGAGGCCAGGCTCTGGCGCGCGGTGCGCGAGTTCGAGCGCATGCATCCGGCGTTCGTGTCGATGACCTACGGCGCGGGCGGTTCCACCAAGGATCGCACCGTGCGGGTGACCGGTGAACTGGCGCAGGAGACCACCCTGCTGCCGGTGGCGCACCTGACCGCCGTCGGGCACAGCGTGGCCGAGCTGCGCTCGCTGGTCGGCGCGTACGCCGATTCCGGCATCCGCAACATTCTGGTGCTGCGCGGCGACCCGCCCGGCGACCCGCTCGGCGAATGGCACAAGCACCCGGCGGGTGTGGAGTACGCCGAGGAACTGGTCCGCATCGTCCGCGATCTCGGCGATTTCCACGTCGGCGTCGCCTCCTTCCCGCAGGGCCACCACCGCTCACCGGACCTGGACTCCGACACCGCCTACCTGGCCGCGAAACTGCGTGCCGGAGCGGAGTATTCGATCACCCAGATGTTCTTCGAGGTCGAGCACTACCTGCGCCTGCGCGACCGGATCGCCGCGTTGGATCCGGTCGAGGCCGCCAAGCCGATCATCCCGGAGCTGATGCCGGTCACGTCGTTGCGCACCGTGGCGCGGGCCGAGGAGTTGTGCGGTCGCGCGCTGCCCGACGCGGTGATGGCGCGGCTGAACAAGGCCGCGGGCGACGGTCCGGAGGAGAACCGCGCCGCGGTGCGCGAGGTCGGCATCGAGATCGCCACGGAGATGGCGCAGCGGCTGATCGACGAGGGCGCGCCCTGCCTGCACTTCATCACCCTGAATTTCGCCAAGGCGACCAGCGAGGTGCTGACCAACCTCGGCTACGGCGTCACCGCCGCCCCGATGAGCGCGTGACGGCACTGAGCTGATGCCCCGCCGGTCGACGACCAGCGGGGCATCGGCGCGTCAAGCGGCGCGGGCCGCCCGCAGCCCCCACGCCTCGGCGAGCAGCCGATGGGATTCGAGCCGGTCGGCGTGGTCGTGGGTGACGCTGGTGACCAGCAACTCGTTCGCACCCGTGACCCGCTGCAGGGCGGCGAGCCGTTCCACCACCGTGGCGGGCGACCCGACGAACTGGGTGGCCAGCCGGTCGTCGACCAGCCGCCGCTGGTCGGGGGTGAGCGGGCCCGCGGCGTCCGGCGCGAGGAACTCGGCCGCGCCCGCGCCGCTGCGAATGCTGTACACCCAGTGCCCGTAGCCCGCGGCCAGGTGCTTGGCCTTCGCGTCGTCGGCGGCGACCACCACGTCGGCCGAGACCACCACGTACGGCTCGGCCAGATACTCCGACGGACGGAATGCGGCGCGGTAGGCGGCGACGGCGTCCAGCGCGGTGCCCGGCGCCACGTGGTAGGCCGCCGCGAACGGCAGTCCGAGCCGGCCTGCCAGTTCGGCGCTCTCGCCGCCGGAACTGCCGAACAGCCACAGCTGCACCTGCGCGTTCTCCCCGGGGACCGCGTGCAGCGCGATGCCGTCCTCGCTGGTGTAGGAGCCCGCGAGCAGGGCACGCACCTCCTCGACCTGGTCGGCGAAATCCGGTGCCTGCGCGCCCGGCTGTTGCAATGCGCGCAGCGCGGCCACGAAACGGGACCGGTCGACGATGCGGCCCGGATCGAAGGGCGGCGGGACCACCACGCCGTCGCGGATCTCGGTGCGTCCCGTGGCGGTGTCGACCACCGGGTGCCCGCCCTTGGGATGCTCGGGCTCCGAACCGAACTGGGCCCGCCGATGCCCGGAACGCCCGAGCCCGAGATCCAGCCTGCCGGGGTACAGCGCGTCGATGGTGCCGAACGCCTCCACGATCGACGCCGAGGTGTGGTGTCCCACCTGCACCGCCGCCGAGCCCACCCGAATCCTGGAGGTGTTGGCCGCGATCAGTCCGATCAGGGTGATCGAGCTGGAACTGGCCACCGCGACGAAATGGTGTTCGGCCAGCCAATACCGGTGGTAGCCCCACTGTTCGGCGCGCCGGGCCAGGTCGACGGTGTTGCGCAGCGCCTGCTGCGCGGTGGACCCGGCGCTGACCGGTGACAGGTCGAGGATGGAGAGCGGGACCGTCACGCCTGCCCCCTCGCGAGCCGGGGATGCTGCTCGCCCGCTTCGATGGCCACCCGCAGCCGGTTCTGCGCCGGAGCCACCGGGCAGGTGGCGAAATCGGTGAAGGCGCAGGGCAGATTGGCCGCCCGGTTGAAATCGAGCAGCACCGTGCCATCGGCGTCCGGCGCGGCGATGCCCAGCGACCTGGCCGCCGGGTACGTGGTGACGCCGCTGGTGGCGTCGGTGAACAGGATGCGCAGCGCATCACCGGCCTGGAACGCGACGACGCGTTCGGTGACCGCGCCGAGGGTGAATTCGATGGTGCCCGTTGCGGTGTGGTGATGTTCGAGCCCGTCGACCACCGCCGCGGTGACGACGGTCCGCGGCTCGGCGAACGCTTCGAAGCGGCCGGGCACGACCCAGCGCCGATCGGGTTCGTAGGCGGGGATGCCGGGGAAGGCGGCCAGCGCCGGGGCGGCGGGGTCGTGGATCCGCACGGCGTAGCGCCCGGTGCGCCGGATCACTTCGAGCACGCGCTGCTCGTGGCGGACCTCCAGGCCCGGCGCGCCTTCGGCGGGGGTGAGGATCTGCACGCCCGCGATGCCGGTGCCGTCGAACGTCAGACGGTCGGCCGGTTGTGCGGTGATGAACACCTTGTGGTCGGTGACCCACCAGGTGCCCGGCACGTCGGGCAGCCGCTCGGGCTGGTCGGTGAGCCAGTGCAGGCCGGTCAGGCTGAGAAAGCCGAGCCGGTCGCGCAGCTGGTCCTCCCTGGCGTCGTGCCAGGCGGCCCACTCGGTGCCGAAACTGATTGCGGTGGTTGCGGTCATGATGCTCTGGCTCCTTGGTGGACGGATGTGCGGTGCTGCGGGTGGCGCAGGCCGAGATGGTCGCGCAGGGTGTCGCCGGTGTAGGCGGTGCGGAAGCTGCCGCGTTCCTGGAGTTCCGGGACGACGCGGTCGACGAACTCGTCGAGCCCGCCCGGCGTGAGGTGGGGGACGAGGATGAAGCCGTCGGCGGCGTCGGTCTGGACGTATTCGTCGATGCGCGCGGCCACCTCGGCGGGCGTGCCGACGAACTGCTGGCGGGCGGTGACCTCGATGATCAGCTCGCGGATGCTCAGGTTCTCGGCCTCGGCCTTGGCGCGCCACGCCTCGGCGACCGCGCGCGGATCCTTCGCGTGACGCACTCGCCCCCTGGTGATGTTCACGTCGCCGGAGGGTTCGACCTCGGGCAGCGGGCCGTCCGGGTCGTAGCCGGAGAGGTCGCGGCCCCAGACCTGTTCGAGGAACGCGAGGGCGGTCTGCGGGCCCACCTGCTGCCACCGGATGTGCCTGGCCCTGTCCTCGGCCTCGGCCGCGGTGTCGCCGAGCACGAAGGTGGCGGCGGGCAGGATCTTCAGCTCGTCGTGTCCGCGACCGTATTTGGCGAGGCGGGCTTTCATGTCGGCGTAGAACGCGCGCCCTGCCTCGAGCGTGCCGTGCCCGGTGAAGATGGCGTCGGCGGTGGCGGCGCCGAATTCGCGGCCGTCGTCGGAATCGCCCGCCTGCAACAACACCGGGTGCCCCTGCGGGCTCGGCGGCAGCACGAAGCGCGCGCCGATGTCGAATTGCGCGCCGCGGTGGCGCGTTTCGAGTATCTCCCTGGCGAAGACGCCTGTCGCGCGATCGACCACCAGCGTGTCGGCGGGCCAGCTGTCCCACAGGGCGCGGGCCACCTCGACCGTCTCGGCGGCGCGGCGGTAGCGGTCGGCGTGCTCCAGATATCCACCGCGGCGGAAGTTCTCGCCGGTGAACGCGTCGGAGGAGGTGACGACGTTCCACGCCGCGCGCCCGCCGGACAGGTGATCCAGCGACGCGAACTGCTTGGCCAGCTCGAACGGTTCGTTGTAGGTGGAGTTGATGGTGCCCGCCAGTCCGAGCTTCTCGGTGACCCCGGCCAGCGCGTTGAGCACGGTGAAGGTGTCCGGCCTGCCGACCACGTCCAGATCGTGGATGCGCCCGAGGTGTTCGCGCAAACGCAGGCCCTCGGCGAGGAAGAAGAAGTCGAACAGGCCGCGCTCGGCCGTGCGGGCCAGGTGGACGAAGGACTCGAAGTCGATCTGGCTCTTGGAATCCGGATCGCTCCAGACGGTGGTGTTGTTCACGCCGGGGAAGTGCGCGGCCAGATGGACGGTCTTGCGCGGCTTGCCGGGGCTCATGACGGTGTCCCTTCCTGAATCGTGGCATAGCGGCTCGCCGGGCGCGGCAGATGCAGTCGCTCGCGCAGGGTGGCGGCGGGCGCGGGTGGCGTGGACGGCAGCCTGCTCAGGGTGGCGTGCAGCGCGAGCGGGCGCAGGACCACGCCGTCGGCGGCGCCCGAATCGACCACGGCGGCAAGCAGTTCGGTCAGCGAGTCGGCGGTGCCGATATGCCGCAGTGCGGTGCCGGTGGCCCTGCTGCCGACCTGGGGCGCGCCGGACACCGGTGCCGACCAGCGGTCCAGCTCGGCCAGTTCCTCGTGCGCTCGCTCGGCGGTCTCGGCGAGGTGGATATCGAGGTCGACGAGCACGCGGACGGCGTCCGGGTCGCGGTCGGCGCCGAGCAGGGCGCTGCGCAGCGCGGCGCGCCTGGCGTGCGCGGCGTCGAGATCCGGTGGGGCGATGCGGATCAGGTCGGCGCGGCGCACCGCGACAGGGATGCTCGGGCCCTCGTCGGCGCGGACCGCGACGATCGGCAGGCCCTGCGGCGAGCGCGGCGTGATCGAGGGGCCCTTCACCGAGAAGTTGTCGCCTTCGTACTCGATGTAGTGCAGCTTGTCGCGGTCGATGAAACGGCCGGTCGCCAGGTCGCGGATCTCCGCGTCGTCCTCCCAGGAATCCCACAGCCGCGCCACCACCTCGACGGCCTCGTCCGCCTCGTGCCACAGCGCGGCCGGATCCTGAGCGCCCTTGCGGCCGAACGCCTTCGCTTGCTCGGCGCCTTCGGACACGGTGACCTCCCAGCCCGCGCGGCCGAGGGTGGCGAAATCGAGGCTGGCGATGGCCTTGGACAGGTGGAACGGCTCGGTGTGGGTGACCGGCGCCTGCGGCAGCAGCCCGATGCGCCGCGTGACGGCCGCGGCACGGGCCGCGATCGCGACCGCGTCGAGCCTGCCCTTGGCGGTCTCTGTGCCGCCGGGCTGCAACCCGAAGGAATCGGGCAGGAAGACGGCGTCCGCCCCGGCGTTCTCGGCGGCGGTGATCGCGTCTACCCAGTAACCGGCGGTGAACAGGTCCTCGGCGCGCGAGTCCCGGCGTCGCCACGACGCGGGATGCACGCCGGTCCCGGCGAGTTCCACCGCGAGGAAGAAATCCGAATCCGGCATCATGCGGTCCTTTCCGTTGCGAAATCCATCAGGCGGCTCCTCGTGCGGGATCGGGGATCGCGGAAAGCAATTCCCTGGTGTAGTGGTGGCGCGGATCCTCGAAGATCTGTGCGGTGCGGCCGGTTTCGACGATGCGGCCGCGGCGCATGACGGCGACGTGGTCGCTGATCCGCCGCACCACGGCCAGGTCGTGCGAGATGAACAGGTAGCTCAGGTCGAGCTCGGACTGCAGGCGGTCCAGCAGTTCGAGGATCTGCGCCTGCACCGAGGCGTCCAGCGCGGAGACCGGCTCGTCGAGCACGAGCAGATCGGGATGCAGGGCGAGCGCCCGCGCGATGGCCACCCGCTGGCGCTGACCGCCGGACAGTTCCGCGGGGCGGCGTTCGGCGAATCGCTCCGGCAGCGCGACCTGCCCCAGCAATTCGCGCACCCGGTCGCGGCGGGCCGCGCGATCGCCGATCCCATACGCGCGCAACGGTTCCTCGACGATCGCGCCGACGCGCCAGCGCGGATCCAGCGAGGAGTACGGATTCTGGTACACCACCTGGAACCGGCGCCGTAGCGCCCGCAGCCTGCCTCGGCGGGCGGCGGTGAGATCTTCGCCGTCGAAGACGACGGTGCCGTGGTCGGCGTCGGTGAGCCGCAGCGCGATCCGCGCGGTGGTCGACTTGCCGGAGCCGGATTCGCCCACCAGAGCCAGGGTTTCGCCACGGCCGAGCTGGAAGCCGACGCCGTCGACGGCCGTGATGGCCTCGCCGGAGCGGGCGCGGAAGCGCTTGCGCACCTCGCGCAGCACGAGCAGCGGTTCCCCGGTGCGCGGCCGTTCCTGGCGCGGCGGGCCGGGGGCGAGGCTCGGCGCGGAGCTCAGCAGCCGTTTGGTGTAGGGATGCCGCGGCGCGGCGAGGATCCCCGCCGTGGGCCCGGACTCGACGACCTCGCCGCCGTTGAGCACCACCAGCCGGTCGGCGCGTTCGGCGGCCATCGCCAGGTCGTGGGTGATGAGCAGCACCGCCGTGCCGCGCGCCGCGGTGCGCTCGGCGAGCCGGTCCAGCACCCGCCGCGCCACGGTGGCGTCCAGCGCGCTGGTCGGCTCGTCGGCGATGATCAGCTCCGGCCCGCACGCCAAGGCGATCGCGATCAGCACCCGCTGACGCTGCCCACCCGACAGTTCGTGCGGATACTGCTCCGCCCGCAGCTCCGGCCGGTCCAATCCGACCTCGGTGAGCAGCTCGAGCACCCGCCCCCGCGCGCCGCGGCGATCGGCGAACCGATGCACGAGCAGCGCCTCCGCCACCTGATCGCCCACCCGGCGCACGGGATTCAGCGACAGCCCAGGGTCCTGCGGTACGAACCCGATCCGCGCCCCGCGCAATCGCTGCAGCGCGCGTTCCGAGCCGGTGTCGACCCGCTCACCGTCGAAAGTGATGGTCCCCGAGCCGATCTCCGCGGTCGCTCCGAGCAACCCGATCACGGCGTGCGCCAGCGTCGACTTCCCGGAACCCGACTCGCCGACCAGCGCCACCACCTCGCCGCGAGCGACGCGCAGCGAGGCACCGGCCAGCGCCGTGATGGGCCCCGCGGAGGAGCGATAGTCGACGCGCAGCCGATCCACGTGCAGCAGAGTGCTTTCCGTGGGTTCCCCGTCCTCGCGCCGATCCGGACGCGCGGTGTCGTCGGTCTGTGCGGTGGTCGAGCCGTCAGCCGTCCGCCGGGGCGATCCGGGCCGCGAGGATTCCGCGGCGCGACTCGGCCCCGCGACCGCCTTTCTGTCGATTCCTTGGTCGCCGGGTCGTGATTCGTCGCCCGACAGCCGGGTTTCGGCGTTCTCCGCTTGGGCGGCACCGAGTTCCGGGCGCGCTGACTGCGATCCGAGGTCGGTCTCCGAAGCAGGCTGTGCTACAGGTGTTTCCTGATTTCCGGCCGATGTAGCGGCGCTCTGTCGGATGGCCGTCGGGTCATCGTTGCCGCCCGGGAAACCGGGATCGGTCGGGTCGATGCCGCCGTATTCGGTGCGGGCAGTGGTCGGGTTGCTCACGGGCGATCGGTCCTTCCTGCGGCGCGGCCGAGGCGCTGGGCGGCGAGCACGACGGCGATGATCACCAGCCCGGGAAGGGCGGTGAGCCACCAGGCGGTGGCCAGGTAGTTGCGGCCTTCGGAGATGAGCGAGCCCCATTCGGGGGTCGGCGGTTTGGCGCCGTATCCGAGGAAGCTGAGTGCCGAGACCGCGAGCACCGCCATGCCGAATTCGACGGCGGCCAGCGCGAGCACGGGCTGGTAGGAGTTGGGCAGGACGTGGCGGGCCAGCACCGCGTACCAGCGCACCCCGGAGGCGTGCGCCGCCTCGACGTACACCGCACGCCGCACCCGCAGCACCTCCGAGCGCATCACCCGCGCGAAGTTGGCGATCAGCGAAACACCCACGGCGATGGCGACATTGCGTGTTCCGAAGCCGAGCGCGGTGACCAGCGCCAGCGACAGCAGCAGCGCCGGAATGGAGAGCAGCACGTCCACCACGCGCATGGCGGCCGCGTCGACCACCCCGCCGACGGCCCCGGCCAGCAGCCCGAGCAGCGCCCCGGCCACCACGGCCAGCGCGACCGCGGAGAGCGTGGCGGTGAGCGAGAGCCCCGCCCCGTGCACCATCCGCGTGTACAGGTCGCGCCCGAGATTGTCGGTGCCGAACCAGTGCTGGGCGCTGGGCGGCTGGAACTTCTCGGCGGGGACCCCGGTCAGCGGGTCACCGCTCGCGAACAGCGACGGGGCCAGCGCCCACCCGAGCACCAGCAGCGCCACCGCCGCCGAGAGGATCACCGCGGCGTTGCGCCGCAGCGCGCGCAGGCTCGGCGCGGGCCTGCCCAGGCCGGGCAGCGCGATCCGCCGGGGCTTGTCGACGACGTCAACCACGCGCACTCCCTTCTCGATCTTCCGCGTTCTCGTCAGGCACGGACGAGCACCTCCTCCGCGATGTCCTCGGCCACGGCCGCCTCGTCGGCGCCGCGCCCGCCGCGTACCGCGATCCGCGGGTCGAGCAGCGGATACAGCAGGTCCACCGCCAGATTCACGGCCACGAACACCAGCGAGGTCAGCAGCACGATGCCCTGCACCACCGGAATGTCCTGGGCCAGTACGGAAATCTGCGTCAGTCTGCCGACGCCGTTGCGCGCGAACACCGTTTCCACCACGACCGAACCGGCCAGCAGGTTGCCCACCAGCACCCCGGCGATGGTGAAGGCGGGCACGCTGGCCAACCGGGCCACGTGCCTGCGCTGCACCCACCAGCGCGAAGCGCCCTTGGCCAGCGCCACCTCGGTGAACGGCTGCCGCCATGTGGTCTCCAGCCCGGCCGCGAGCACCTGCGCGATCACCGCGCCGATCGGGATGGCCAGCGTGAGCGCGGGCAGCACGGTGCCGCGCAGTCCCTCTCCGCCGAACGCGGGCGCCAGGTGCCAGCGGAACGAGAACAACTGCAACAGAACGAGTCCCGTCCAGAAGGTCGGCACCGAGACGCCGAGCGGCGGAAGCGCGGTGAGCAGGTTGCGCAGCCAGGGCCTGCGCGTGTAGGTGGCGGCGAAGGCCAGCGCCACCCCGCCGACGGTCGCGAAAAGCAGGGCGAGCGAGGCCAGTTCGAGGGTCGAGGGCACGGCGTCCCCGATCGCCTCGGTCACCGGCCGGCCGGTCGCGATGGACAGCCCGAGATCACCGCGGACCGCGTTGCCGAGCGCGGTCCAATACTGGTCCCACAGTGGACGATCCAGCCCGTAGCGGGCCTGCAGCTCCGCGATCGCGGCTTTGTCGACCGGCGTCCCCGCACCGCCGCCGTCGGCCGCGATCGAGACCGGGTCGGCGGGCAGCAGGTAGAGCACCACGAACGAGATGCTGAACGCCGCCCACAGCACCCAGGCCGCCTGCAGGACGCGCAGCGCCAGATAGCGGGCCATGTCAGCGCCCGCTCAGCCAGGTGTCGAAGAACTGCAGGCGCGCCGAGGCCTCGAACTTCAGGTCCCTGGTGTTCGCGGCGGCGCCGATCGCCTGGGAGAGCTCGATGGTCGGGATCCACAGCCCCGCCTCGAGCACCTGCTCCTGCGCGGTGCGGATGAGCGCGGCGCGCGCGGCGGCATCGGCCGTGCTGAGCTGGCTACGGAGTACGTCGTCCAGGGCGGGAATGCGTTCGCGGGCATTGAAGTTGCGGCCGTCCACACTGAACGTCGTGCGCAGGATGTCGCCGTCGGCGCGGGTGGAGTTGTAGTAGGTGGCGTCGAAATCCTTGGCATTCTGCCGCGCGGTGTTCTCCGGTCCGGACACCAGGTCCAGCTTCAGTTCCACGCCGACCTGCCGCAGCTGCTGCTGCACCAGTTCGAGGATGGCCTGGTTGCCCGCGAACGCCTGGCTGAACAGCACCGAGAAGGACAGGCGCTCACCGTTCTTCGCGCGGATGCCGTCGCCGCCCGGCGTCCAGCCGGCCTGGTCCAGGATGCTCTTCGCCTTGGCCGGGTCGTAGCTCACCCGCGCCGAGAAGTCCTGGTAGCCCGGCGTGGCGCTGGCCAGCGGGCCGCTGGCGGGCTTGAACTGCGGGCCGAGCACGGTGTCCACCAGTTGCTTGCGGTCGATGGCGGGCAGCAGCGCCTGGCGCACCGCGGGGTCGCGCAGCGGACCGCGGGTCACGTTGGGCTGGAAGCCGAACGGCACACCGGGATTGGCCGTGCTGAGCACGCGGGCGCCCGCGGCCTCCAGCTGCGGCACGTCCTGCGGCAGTGCGTCGCTGATCGCGTCGAGCTGACCGGAGACGAGACTGCCGGTGCGCACGCCGGATTCGGGCACCACCGTGAACTCGATGCGGTCCAGGTAGGCCTCGCCCTGGTGCGCGAACACCGCGGAGCCCCAGCCGTATCCGGCCCGCTTGGCCAGCGTCGCCGACTGATCCTGCCGCCAGCCCGCGTAGGTGAACGGCCCGCTGCCGATGTTGTCGCCCAGGCAGCGCTGCTCGGCGGGCTTGGCCGTCGTCGCGTCGGCGAGGATGCCGAGCTGCACGGTCGACGAAGCTTGCAGGAACTGGGCATTGGGCTGGCTGAACTCGACGCGCGCGGTGAGCCGCTCCACGGCGGTGGTGCTCACGTAGTTGGTGAGATAGCTGGCGCCGAGCGGCGCCTTCGCCCCGCCCAGTCGCACCACCGAATCGAAGGTGTTGCGCACCGATTCCGCGGTGAGCGGGGTGCCGTCGCTGAAGGTGACGCCGTCGGCGAGGTGGAAGGTGAACACCTTCGCGTCCGGGCTGATCTCCCAGCTGCGCGCCAGCCAAGGCCTGATCTCACCGGTCTGCGGATCCTGGTCGGTGAGCGAATCGACGATCTGCCGCGCGACATAGATGGTCTGGTTGGTGCCTGCCTGCGCCGGATCCGAGCAGGTCGGCGCCTGGGACAGCCCGTAGCGCAGCGTGCCGCCCGGTCGCGGCGGACCCGCGTCACCCCCCGGCGCGCTCGAATCGCCGCCGCAGGCGGCCAAGGTGCTCGCCGCGGCGAGCGCGCCTGCCAGCGCGAGAATTCGATGACGGGTTCGGATCACGGTGTCACTCCAATGAGTTCGGTGGTGTCGGCGGCCAACGGCCTGCTGGGAATTCGGCGGCGCAGTTCGGGCGCCACCTCGGCTTGGAAGAGTTCGAGGCTGTCGCGGTGCTCCTCCACGGAGCGCCCCTCACGCTCGGCGGACAGGTGGATCACCTCGTGACCGAACCGCTCGTGCTGGCGGCCGACCTTGTCGACGATCTGTTCCGGGCTGCCGATCAGCGCGGAACTCCGGTCGGCGAAATCATCGAGGGTTTCGAACACGATGGGCAGACCCAGCTTTCGGCTCAGTGCCAGCCGCGCCTCGAAGATCGGCCGGTAGGTGTCCAGCGCCTGCTGCGAGGTGCGCGCCACGTGGAAGCCCGCGGTGCCCGCGCCGACGAGGGCGTCTGCCGGGTCGTGTCCGTAGTGCTCCCACCGCTCCCGGTAGTGGCGCACCAGTTCGGCGTAGGGCTCGATCGGGTTGGTGACGTTGGCCGAGAACAGCGGGTCGCCGTGGCGCGCGGCGAGTTCCACCGACTCGCGGCTGGTCGCACTGCCGTGCCAGATCCGGATCCGCGGCTGGAACGGGCGCGGCAGCGCCTTGGCCCGCTCCAGCGGCGGACGGAACTGCCCCGACCAGGTGACGCTGTCGCTGGCCCACAGCTGCCGGAACAGTTCGTAGCCTTCGCGATTGCGCTCCCACTGATCGTCGGCGGTGACGTGGTACAGCTGTGCCTGCGCCGCGCCGTTGCCCTTGCCGATGATCAGCTCGAGGCGTCCGCCCGCGAGGTTGTCCAGCGTCGAGTAGTCCTCGAAAGCGCGCACCGGATCCAGCAGGCTCAGCGTCGTCACCGCGGTGAACAGCGTGACGCGCGAGGTGACGGCCGCGATGTGGGACAGGATCACCGGCGGCGCCGCGGACAGGAACGGATCCTCGTGCCGCTCACCGACGGCGAAGCCGTCGTACCCGAGATCCTCGGCGAGCCTGGCCTGTTCGACCACGGACCGCAGCCGCGTCCTGGTCTCGGGCACCACACCCGTTCGCGGATCGGGCACCCGCGTCACCAGCGTGAACAACAGGAACTTCATGCCGTCGCCTCCCATGCGCCGAGATCGAGGAACTTCTCGAAGGGGTGCGGCCCGACCTCTTCGGCGGGCAGCGCGGAGTCGTAGAGCGCGGTGTACCCGGCCGCCAGGTACAGGCCGACCGCCTCGGGCTGGCGCGGGCCGGTGGTCAGGTAGATGCGCCGGTAGCCGCGATCGGCGACCTCGGCCTCCAACCACTCCAGCACGAACCGGCCGAGGCCGCGCCTGCGGTGCTCGCGGGCGGTCCAGATCCGTTTGAGTTCGGCGGTGGTCGCGTCGAACTGCTGGAAAGCACCGCCCGCCACCGGTTCTCCGTCCTGGGTCACCACCAGCAGCCCGCCCTCGGGCGGCGCGAAGTGCGCGGCCGGATATCCGCGCAGATCGGTGTGCACCTCGCCGGGGGTGCGGCCGTAGCGGCTGCTGTACTCGAGCGCCAGCTCGGCAAGCAGCGGCGCGGCCAGCGGGTCGTCCTGGGCGATCCAGTGCGCCCTGCGGATCGTCGACACTCCGTAGGTCATCGGATCACCGCTGCTTCGGCAGGCCGGGCGGGTTGATCCGCGATTCGGTGACGGCCTCGGTCTGGAGGCCCCAGCGGTCGATGACCCGCTGATAGAGCCCGGACTCGATGGCGTGCCGCAGCGCCTTCTGCACCGGGCCGATCAAGCCGTTGCTCTTCTTGGTCAGCACGCCGATCTCGCCCTGCAGCGCCTCACCCGCGCCGGAGAAGGTCGCCACGATCTTGGTCTGGTTCGCCGTGCTCGCGTGGTAGATCGCCGTCGGATTCGGGCCGAGGTAGCCGTCGAGCCGCTGTGAGGCGAGCGCCAGGTAGTAGTCGCTGGTCTTGTCGTAGTAGGCGATCTCGATCGCGGGCAGTCCCTCGGCGCGGTTCTGCTCGTTCCACTTCACCAGCAGCTGTTCCTGATTGGTTCCGGTGCCGACGCCGATTCGCTTGCCCGCCAGGCTCTTGCGGTCCTGGTAGCGCAGATCGCTCTGCACGGGCACCTCCAGCGCGACGTTGTCGTGGCGGTAGGTCGCGAAGTCGTACTTCTCCTTGCGCTCCTCGGTGACGGTCACGTTCGAGATGAACGCGTCCACCTCGCCCGAGTCGACACGCACGAAGTTCTGTGACCAATCGGCCACGCTCGCCACGAGTTTCAACCCGAGGATGTCGGCGACCAGCGAGGCGAAGTCGATCTCGGAGCCGACCACCGTCTTGTCGTCGGTGGCGTAGAAGCGCAGCGGCGGCGCGGTGCCCGACGCGCCGGTCACGACCAGGGTGCCGCGGTCACGGATGGCCTGCGGGACCTCGGCGGCGAGGGCGTCGACCTTGTCCGCGCGGATGCGCCCGGACTGCTCGGGCGACAGGTCGAAGGCGACCGCGCCGTCGGAGGAGACCTGGAGATCTTCGTCGGGGTTGGTGCCGCACGCGGTGACCAGCAGTGCGGCCGCGGCGAGGGCGCCGACCAGGGTGGAGAGCTTCATCGGGTTCCTGTTCGTGGCTGGGAGCGCTGGGGCGCTGGGTGGGCAGAGCGCTGGTGCGCTGGGTGGGCAGAGCGCTGGTGCGCTGGATGGACAGAGCGCTGGGGCGCTGGATCGACGGAGCGCTGGGGGCGCTGAATGGGCAGAGCGCTGGGGCGCTGGATCGACTGAGCGCGCTGCGGTGCTCAACGGACTCGGGACAGAAAGGCGCGGGTGCGCGGATGCCGGGGGTTGTCGAGGACCTCGGCGGGCGGGCCCTTTTCGACGATCACGCCCGCGTCCAGGAAGACCACCGTGTCGGCGACCTCGCGGGCGAAGCCGATTTCGTGCGTGACGATCACCAGTGCGGTGCCGTCGTCGGCCAGATCGCGGATCACGTCCAGCACCTCGCCGACCAGCTCGGGGTCCAGCGCCGAGGTCGGCTCGTCGAACAGGATCACCCTGGGCCGCACCGCAAGCGCCCTGGCGATCGCCACCCGCTGTTGCTGCCCGCCGGACAGCCTGCGCGGATAGGCGTCGGCGAGTTCGCCGATGCCGACCCGCTCCAGCAGCGCCTTCGCCTCGCGCTCGACCTCGGCGCGGTCCCTGTGCTGGGCCGTGAGCGGCGCGAGGGTGACGTTCTCGAGGACCGTCAGATGCGGAAAGAGGTTGAACTGCTGGAAGACGAACCCGATGCGGGAGCGCTGCCTACGGACCTCGCGATCCGAGAGCGGATGTAAGACGTTGCGCCGCAGCCGGTAACCGATCAGCTCGCCGTCGACGTGCACGGTGCCCGCATCCACCGGCTCCAGGTGGTTGAGCACCCGCAGCAGGGTCGACTTGCCGGAGCCGGACGGGCCGATCACGGCCACCACTTCGCCCGCGCGCACCGTCAGATCGATGCCGTGCAGGATCTCGGTGCGCCCGAAGGACTTCCGCACGCCGCTGACCAGCACGGCGGACGTCTCGAGCGCGGTCATCGGGTCGCTCCCCGCGGCGCGGCGGAACCGGACTCGGCGATCTCGCGAACCCGGTGGCGCAGTTTCTGCAGCGGCGTCGGCGGCGGGGTGCGCTGCGCGCCCTTGGCGTAGTGGCGCTCGATGTAGTACTGCGCCACCGTGAGAATCGTGGTCAGCACGATGTACCAGACCGTGGCGACCATGAGCAGCGGCACCACCCGGCCGTTGCGGCCGTAGATCACCTGGACCTGGTAGAACAGCTCCGCGATCGCCATCACCGAGACGATCGAGGTGCCCTTGAACAGGCTGATCACCTCGTTGGTCGCGTTCGGCAGGATCGAGCGCATGGCCTGCGGCACCACGATCGTGCGGAACTGCCGCCAGCGCGGAATGCCCAGCGCCGCCGCCGCTTCCAGCTGCCCGGGATCGACCGAGATGAGCCCGGCGCGGATGATCTCCGCCGAGTACGCGGCCTGGTGCAGCGCGAGACCGATCACGGCGGCGGTGAATCCGCTGATCACGCCGTTGACTTCGAAGGTGAGGAACGCCGGTCCGAACGGGATGCCGAGTGAGAGGGTCTGATACAGGTAGGCGATGTTGAACCAGAACAGCAGCTGCACGATCATCGGGATCGAGCGGAACGCCCAGATGTAGGCCCACGCGATCACCCGCAGCACCGGATTGTCCGACAGCCGCGCCACGGCGAGCAGGGTGCCGATCATGAAACCGAGCGCGGTGCCCCACAGGGTCAGTTCCAGTGTCACCCGGAGCGCGGTCAGCACCGACTGCGCGGTGAAGTATTTCGCGAACGTCGGCCAGTCCCAGCCCGGATTAGCAACCAGGCCGTGCACGAACTGGGCTAGCAGCACCAACGCCGCCGCGCTGACCACCCAGCGCCATGGATGGCGGGTACGCGCCACCTGGGGAGCGACGTGCGCGCGGTCGGCGTCGAGTTGCTCGGCGACGTCGCCGGTTGCCGTCGCGGTATCGGGTGGTGCCGTGGCGGCGGCCGTATGGAGGTCGGGCAGTGCATCGCCCCCGGCGACGTCGAGTTTGGTGGCGTCGAGTTGTGTTGCATTGTCGAGCTGTTCGACGGCGTCGCGGGTCGCCGTCGCGGTGTCGGGTCGCGCGGCGGCGGTAGGTGGTCCCGTGGTGTCGAGTGGTGTTGTGGCTGCGGCCGCGGTGACATCGGGCAGTGCATCGCCCGCGGCGACGTCGGGCTTGGTGGCGTCGAGTTGTGTTGCGGCGTGGAGCTGTTCGGCGGCGTCGCTGGTTGCCGCGGCGGCGGGTGGTGCTGTGGAGGCGTCCGCGGTGACGTCGGGCAGTGCATTGCCCCCTGTGACGTCGGGCTCGGCGGTGTCCAGTTGTGTTGCGGCGTGAAGCTTTACCGCGGCGTCGCCGGGTTTCTCGGCGCCGCTGGGGGGATCGGCGGACGCCGTGGCGGCATCGGGTGCGAGGGAAGCACTCATTTTTCGGGCCCTTCCGGGAGGAACTGCAGCGACCACGCCTGGCGCTGGTCGCATCACCCGGCCAGCGACGGGTGCGTGGTCTGGCGCTGCGTCAGCGCGGACAGCTGGCTGGGGTGGGGTGGCAGGTCTCGTCGGGGTGCCGGGTCCGGCGGGCGCCACTGCGGGGGCAGATCATTCGGTCCTCCATCGGTCCTGGCGGAAGCACCCGCACCCGGTGGTCCGGGGGGTTGCTGCGACGTCGGCGAGCCAGGTCTCTCGGTCGCTCTGGATGGTGTTGCGGACCCCGGTCCGCTCCGGGGGTGCAGCGGGGGTCGAGCCGAATCATCATGCGGATCAAGGCAGGTGCCGGACAAGGGTAGAAATCAGGGTGAGCGCAGCACTGGCGCCGGGCGTCGCGGGGAGCGATCATTTGCGCGGTCGGCGGTCGGTTCCCCGTATCGGGCGACCCGTCCGCGGAGGGGTGTTTCGTCGCGACCTGCGGGCGCAAGTCGACGCGCCGAAAGCTTGCCGATCGGCGAAACGGCTGTTGGGCGGGTTTGCCGGAGTACGGTGTCCTCACCGTGCCGACGATGAGGAGCACCGCTGTGACCCTGTTGCGCCGTTTCACCACTTTCACCGCCGCCGCGACCGGTTCGGTCGCGCTGGCCTTCGGCGTCTGCGCCCCCGCCGTGGCGGCGCCCGCCCCCGTCCCCGCCGCTCCCGCGGCCTCGACCGAACTGCCGGGCATGCAGCAGGCCGCCGCGCCCGGCGACCTGCTCGGCGCCTACCAGTCCACCGTCGAGGCGCTGCGCGGCTTCGGGATGGACCCGTTCCTGCTTCCGACCGCCGCGGCGTTCTGCGGCAACGGCAGCACTCTCGGTCTGGTGCCCGCGGTTGCCGGCGCGATGCCGGGACCGTGGCCCAAGACCGCCCTCTCCATTCCCGGCCTCGATCTGACGGCCGTGAAGTCCGGTCAGACCATGTTCACTTTCGTGCCCTACGGCCTCGACCCGGCGAGCCGTACTACCGCGGGCATGCAGGTGGCCTGGCTGAACGTGAGCAACGGACGCAGCGGTGTCGCCCAGATGGGCCCGCTCGCCGACGTCGTCCGCGCCATGGTTCCCGCCGCGGTCCCCGCCGATCTGCGCCCGCAGGCCGAACGCGCCATCGGGGACTTCTTCTTCGCCGCCCTTCCCGTCGGCGGCGTCCGCGCCGTCCCCGTCGACACGGGCAAAGGCACCGTCCTCGCCGCCGTCTTCGGCACCGTCGACAACGGAGGTCGCTCCTGCTTCTTCCTGCCGACGGTCGGCATCACTTCGGTGCCGTAAGGCCGAGCGGCACACCCGTTCGCCGGACACCGGCTCGGTCCTCGGACCGAGCCGGTGTCGGCTGTTCAGCGGGTTTCGATCAGCGGGCGGCCCTTCCAGCGCAGCGCGCCTGCGCGTCGAGCGCGATGCGATCGCAAGACGAGGCGCTGGTACGCGGCGATCGAGAAGGGGTGCGCCGCCGCCGCGAGTACGTCGGCGCGGCGGAGGAGGCCGCCGGTTTCGAGGGAGCGGGCCACGAGGCGGCCGGTGACGGCGGCCGCGTAGCCGAGCGCGCCGATGCGGCGGG
>NZ_BDBP01000125.1 GCF_001613045.1 Nocardia lijiangensis NBRC 108240
GCTCTCGACGGGGCTCGGCGCGGCGAGGGCCGGGACGGGGGCGAAGCCGTTGAACGTCCCGTTGTTCGCCAACGCGTGCGGTTCTTTGGCGGCCTGGTTGCCGCGCAGGGGCTCCTGGCCGGTGGCGATCAGCGTGGTCGGTACCAGCACGATGGCCCGCACCCCGCCGTAGTCGGATTCGGTCAGCCGCACCGAAATACCGTGTCGCGCGGCCAGTTTCCCGACCACGAACAGGCCGAGCCTGGCATCGCTGGAGAGCGTGGCGACGCTGAAGTCCGGCGGCGACGCCAGCACGGCATTGCGTTCGGCCAGTTCGGATTCCGGCATGCCGAGCCCCTGATCGATGATCTCGACGGCCACGCCCTTGCCGACCAGCGTGCCCGTCACCTCGACCCGCGATTCCGGCGGGGAGAAGGCCGTCGCGTTGTCGGTCAGCTCCGCGATCAGGTGGATCAGGTCGGCCACCGCGGTGCCCGTGATACGCACGTCGGGCAGCTTGCCCGCCTGAATCCTGGTGTAGTCCAGGCTTTCCGCGACGGCGCTGCGCACCACCTCGATCAGCGGCACCGGATTGCGCCAGCGGCGGCCCGGTTGCTCGCCGCCGAGGATGACGAGGTTCTCGGCGTTGCGCCGCGCCCTGGTGGCCAGGTGGTCGAGCTGGAAGAGCAGGTCGAGGCGGGCGGGGTTCTCCTCCTCGCGTTCGGCCTTGTCCAGCAGCGCCAGCTGACGATGCACCATCACCTGGCTGCGGTGGGCGATGTTGAGGAAGACCGCGGCGACGCCCGCCCGCGTCTTCGTCTCGGCGACCGCGGCCGACACGGCCGCCACGTGGGCTCGGTTGAACGCGTCGGCCACCTGGCCGAGCTCGTCGGCGCCGTAGTCCAGGCGCGCGACCTCCTGCGGGTCGATCTGGCTGCCCTCGCCGAGCCTGCGGATGGTCTCGGGCAGGCGTTCGTCGGCCAGCTCCAGTGTGTCGCGGCGCAACCGCTTCATGCGGCCGATGAAGCGATTGGCCAGCAGCAGCGCGGCGAGGAAGGCGAGCAGCGTCAGCACCAGCACGGCGAGGCCGCCGTAGAGGGAGTTGCGCGCGATCTGGATGCCGGTGGTCTCCGCGGTGCGGTGCGCGTCGCGACTCTGGTCCTCCCACAGCTTCAGCAGCTGCGAGCGCACGGCGGTGGCGACCTGCTGCCATTCGCCGATGCCGAGCGGCAGCGGCGGCGGGGTGTCGGCCGTGCGGGTGGTGCGGGAGGTCGACTGCCTGCCGGATCCGTCGTTGCTGGAGCTGCTGGAGCTGCTGGAGCTTTCGGAATCGTCGGTACGGATGCCCCGCTGGATGATCGCGTCCTCCATCGCGGTCAGCTGCCGCCAGGTGGGACTCGCGGTGATCTCCTGTAGCTGTGCCTGGCGCTTGCCGGACAGCACCGTGGTCGCGTACTCGACCTCACCGCGGCCGTCGCCGACGTAGCGGCTGAACTCGCTGAGCTGCTCGGGGGTGAGCTGCTCGGAGATCAGCGCCGCCGAGCCGAGCGTGCTGGCCCGCGATACCGCTTCGGCCGCGCGCAGCGCGTGCACCGCTTTGTACAGGTCGACGGCGATCTCGGCGTCCGGCGCCACCTCGGCGGCCAGCAGCGATGCCAGCACGATGGTGTCGATGATCCGGCTGAAGGCCAGGAACACCTGGGCAGACGGTACGGCGTGCGCGTCGATGCCGCCGCGCAGCGTGGGCAGCTGCTCGTAGAGCACGTTGTAGCCGTCGATGTTGTCCGCCAGGTCGGGACGCAGTTCGGAGACGGCGTCGCCCTGCAGTCCCAGCGCGTCCAGCGCCTCGTCGGAATGTTTGCGTGTGGCGGGCAGGATGTTGGACGCGTCGGCGTCACCCGCCAGGTGCAGCAGCGAGGCGCGGCGCTCCTCCTGGAACGCCTCGATCATGAGGATCGCCGGGGTGGTGGTGGCACTCGCCAGCTCGGCCCAATTCTTCGCAGTGCGACCGGTTTTCACCAGGTACCCGGCGGCGCCGATGCCGAGCGCGAGCAGGGCCACGCTCGGAATGAGGACGATCGCCAGCAACCTGGCTCGGACGCCGAGGGGACGGGACCACGTTCCGGTCGGTAATACGCGGTGGATTCTGCTGCTTATCACCGATGTTCTTGCCTACCTCTGGGCATCGCTGCCGCCGTGCGGAACCGGCCCGTGCCAGGCCGAGAACCGGCATGGCGCCGAGTATCCCGAGTTACCCTGGTCACTGAAAGAACGGCGACGCAATAACTTTCGTCGAGCATTGAGCAGGGTAATCGGAAGTGGCGTTGTTCGTGTAATAAGACGACATATTCGCAAGCGCTACCAATCGAAATGCCGTGGTCACAATGCATTTCGCGGGGCATTTCGCGAAAATTTCATGCTGTTCGCGGGGTCGTGTGTTCGCCGTGACGTTCGAGATGGCCGGGTGAATCCGGCGCTTCGTCTGCGGGTTCGGTGCTCGCCCGAAGCGGCGATGGCGGCGGGTCGCCGGGTCCGAGGCCTTGTCGGTGATCGAGATGGTCACCTGCGCTGATTCCGGTGGGGTCACAGGGGGTTGCGGACATCCGCATGGCGGATCTTCCTGTCCCCGGTGCGCACCGGGCGCGCGATCGGCGGTTTGCCGTCAATCGTGGTCGCGGTCACATTGATCTCGCATCGTGCATAGGGTGTGCCCAGAATGGATGTCCATGATTGAGCAGAATGCTCAGTTTAAAGAACATCTATTGTTCATTCAGCGCTTTCAGGTCAGTATGTCGGCACCAAGTGCTCAACGATGCGAAGCGCCTGACCGGGCGCCGAGCGGATGGGTGGACCGATGACCGAGCTCGCCGACCGCGATCTGATCACCGCGCCATACGACCTCGCCGACCGCTACCGAGTCGGCTCCGGCGCCGTCGTGCTCACCGGAGTGCAGGCGATCGCGCGCCAGCTGGTGGAACAACACGTGCGCGATCTGCGGGCGGGCCTGCGGGTCGGCACCTTCGTCTCCGGCTATCAGGGCAGCCCGCTCGGCGGCGTGGACAAGCTGCTCAATGGAATGCCCACCGTGCTCGCCGAACACGACATTTCCTTCGTGCCCGGGCTGAACGAGGAACTCGCCGCCACCTCGGTCTGGGGGAGTCAGGCGGAATTGCCCGCGGGCAACGCGACGCACGACGGCGTGGTCGGAGTCTGGTACGGAAAGGGTCCCGGGCTCGATCGCGCGACCGACGCGTTGCGCCACGCGAATATGTACGGCGCGAATGCACGCGGTGGGGTGCTGTTGCTGGTCGGCGACGATCCGGCCTCGAAATCCTCGACCGTGCCCGCGGTGAGCGAACGATCGCTGGCCGCAATGAATATCCCCGTCCTCTTTCCCCGCAATGCGCGCGAGATCATCACCATGGGGCTGCACGGCGTCGCGCTGTCGCGAGCCTCCGGGTGCCTGGTGGCGCTGAAGATCGTCGCCGACGTGGCCGACGGCGCCTGGACGGTGGACGGCTCGGTCGGCGACATCGCCATCACCGTGCCCGAGATCGACTGGGACGGCAGGCCCTTCACCTATCTGCAGCGTCCCATGGCGGCGCCGACCGACAGCGTCATCGCCGAGGCGGACCTGTACGGGCCGCGCTGGGAACTGGTGAAGGCCTACAGCACGGTCAACGAGCTGGACGTGATCGAGGTGAATCCGGCGCACGCCAGGATCGGCATCGCCGCCACCGGAACCACCTTCGACGCGGTGCGCCAGGCCCTGCTCGATCTCGGCGTGGACGACGCCGCGCTGTCGCGGGCCGGTGTCCGCCTGCTGCGCATCGGCATGCCGTATCCGATCGCACCCGAACGCGTCCGGCAGTTCGCCGACGGGCTGGAGCGGATCGTGGTGGTGGAGGACAAGACCGCGTTCGTCGAGACGCAGATCCGCGAGATCCTCTACGGCCGCGCGGGTGCGCCGGAGATCCTCGGCAAGGCCGACGCCGAGGGGCGCACGCTGTTCAGCCCGAACGGCGAGCTCACCTCCGGCCGGATCGCCGGTCCGCTGCGCCGGGCGCTCGCCGGGTATCTGGAGATGAAAAGTCCGCTGCCGCAGCCGCTGTCGCTTTCGGTGCTGCCCGCCAAGCGTGCCGCGTACTTCTGTAGCGGCTGCCCGCACAACCGCTCCACCGCGGTGCCGGAGGGCTCGCTCGCCGGCGGCGGCATCGGCTGCCACACCATGGTGACCATGTCCGGCCGCACCGACAGCGCGGTCACCGGCCTGACCCAGATGGGCGGTGAAGGCTCGCAGTGGATCGGGCAGGCGCCGTTCACCGACGTGGGCCACCTGTTCCAGAACATCGGCGACGGAACCTATTTCCACTCCGGCCAATTGGCGGTCCAGGCCTGCGTCGCCGCCGGGGTGAACATCACCTTCAAGCTGCTGCACAACGACGTCGTCGCGATGACCGGCGCGCAAGACGCGGAAGGCTCGCTCGGCGTACCGAAGCTCACCCACAAGCTCAGCGTCGAGGGCGTGCGGCGCATCATCGTCTGCGCCGACGAGCCCAAGCGCTACCGCAAGCGCGATCTCGCGCCTGGCACCCTGCTGTGGCACCGCGACCGGCTCGACGAGGCCCAGCGCATGCTGCGCGAGATTCCCGGCGTGACCGTGCTCATCTACGACCAGCACTGCGCGGCCGACGCGCGTCGCAAGCGCAAGCGCGGCGCGCTGCCGGTGCGGCGGACCAGGGTGATCATCAACGAGGCGGTCTGCGAGGGCTGCGGTGATTGCGGCGTCAAGAGCAACTGCCTTTCGGTGCAGCCGGTCGACACCGAGTTCGGCCGCAAGACGCGCATCGATCAGACCTCGTGCAACACCGACTACAGCTGCCTGGACGGCGACTGCCCCTCCTTCGTCACCGTGGAGCTGCCCGACCCGGCGAATCGGAAGCGGCGCAAGGAGGTTCGCCGCCCGGAGCCGCCGCGGCTGCCCGAGCTCGCGTTCGAGGAGCTGACCGGCACGCAGAACGTCTTCCTCGCCGGAATCGGCGGCACCGGCATCGTGACCGTGAACCAGGTGCTGGCCACCGCCGCGCTGCGCGCCGGATACGACGTCGCCAGTCTCGATCAGATCGGCCTGAGCCAGAAGGCCGGACCGGTCGTGTCGCACCTGCGGTTCGCGGCGGACGCGCTGGAGCCCGCCAACCGGCTCGCCCCCGGTTCCGCGGACTGCATCATCGCCTTCGATCTGCTCGCCGCGACCGACAACAAGAACCTCGCCTACGGTTCGCCGACCGCGACCGTCGCGGTGGCCTCGACCAGCAAGACCCCGACCGGAGACATGGTCTACGACAAGTCCGTCGCCTACCCGGACGAGGCGACGCTGCTGGCCCGCCTGGCGCGGGCGGCCAGGGTGGCGGGTTCCTTCGACGCGCTCGCCGCCGCCGAGACGCTCTTCGGCAACACCGCGGCCGCCAACTTCCTGCTGGTCGGCGCGGCGCACCAGAGCGGGGGACTGCGGCTGCCCGCGGCGTCGATCGAGGAGGCCATCGAGATCAACGGAGTCGCCGTCGCCGCCAATATCGCGGCCTTCCGCTGGGGCAGGCTCGCGATCGCGCGGCCCGCGGAGTTCGCCGCCGCCACCGTGCGCACCGCGCCCGAGCCCGCGCGAGTGGCGGTGCCCGCGGATCTGTTCGACGGGCTGACCGCGACCGGTGAGACGCGGCGGCTGGTGGAACTGCGTGCGGCCGAGCTGATCGGATTCCAGAGCGTCACGGTGGCCCGCGACTACGTACGCACCGTGCGGCACATCTGGGACACCGAACGGCGGGTCACCGACCGCACCGAGTTCAGCGAGCAGGTAGCGCGCGGGCTGTACAAGTTCACCGCGTACAAGGACGAGTACGAGGTGGCGCGGCAGCTGACCGACCCGGCATTCCTCGCCGAAGTCGCCGCCCAGGTGCCCGACGGCGCGAACCTCACCTACCGCCTGCACCCACCCATCCTGCGTGCGCTCGGCCGGGAGAAGAAGATCGGCATGGGCCCGCGCAGCCACCTCGCGCTGCGCCTGCTCGCCAAGGGAAAGCGCCTGCGCGGCACCAAGTTCGACCCCTTCGGCTACGTGCACCTGCGCCGCGTCGAGCGCGAACTGCGTGCGCACTACGTCGGCATGGTGACCGATCTGGCCAACACGCTGGACGCCGCGGGCTACGACCGAGCCGTCCGCGCGGCGGCCCTCACCGACGTGGTGCGCGGCTACGAGGACATCAAGCTCGCCAATGTCGCGACCTACGCGGAGCAGTTGCGCGAACTCGGCATCGAGCCGCCCCGGATCTGAGGCTGCGACGACCATGGAATCCGTGCCCGGTCTCGGACCCGCCGGGCACGGATCCCGACGATGGCCCACGACAAACACTGGCGGTCGACCAGCTCTGTCCGCTGAGGATCCGAGGCGCGATGCCCGGTCGCACCGATATCACTGCACCAGGCAGGCGCTTCCCAGATTGATGCCGTTGCGCACCTGGATGATGACGCTGGTCTCCTCGTAGTCGCCGACGACCAGCTTGGCCGTGAGGACGTGGGTCCCGGTGGAATTCGGGGTCCACGTCGAGGTGACGGTGTCACCGTTGACCGTCTTGGGGCCGCCGCCGGATCAGGAGCGGGGCGGGTCCCGCAGCGGTCGGGTTCGCTGCGGTAGCGGGAGATGCGGCCGTCGATGCCGCAGACGGCGCGCTGCCGCACTAACCCATGAGCTCCCGCGCAGACGGTCCACGACCGTGCAGCACGGCGATCTCCGACCAGATCAGCATCGCAACCGGGCCGCAGACGAAAAGCTCTGCGATAGGGCGCTGTTCGGACTTCGTCCGGTTCATTTCGTCAGCCTTTCGGGATCGCCGTCACTCGGCGACGGCATGGATTGTGTGGAGAATGCGAAGTTCCGGACCGCGTCGGCGAAAGGCTCGGGTTCCTCCAGATGCCCCAGGTGACCACTGCGTTCCAGGATCACCAGCCGCGAACCGGGGATGAGGTCGTGCAACTCCCGCCCCCAGCGCGGTCCGCAGATGACATCGAAGCGGCCCACCACAACCAGCGCCGGGACGGTGACCGTGGGCAGATCGGCGCGGTCATCGATCGGATCGGGAGCACCGATCGCATCCAGTCCCGAGATATAACTGGCGCGCAACGCATCTCGCACCGAGGCCCAGCGCTGTTCGTCGCTCCAGTAGTCGGCGAGGTATGAGGGCAAGACGCCGCGGGCGACGGCAAGGGTCTGCGCATCGCTCGAAATATCTTGCATCGCGCCGAATGCCGCGAGCACATCGTTCAACCCCGGCCGATCGGCGTGCGCGGCGGCGAATTCCTGGAGCCGCCGCGCGGCTTCCGCGCCGTGTTCGGGTCCGGTCACCGGTGCACCCTCGTACAGGATGACCCCCGCGAGTCCGGACGGCCGGTGGATCGCGTGGTAGGCGGCGACGAACGCGCCGTGCGAGTGGCCGAGCAGGTACACCTTCGGTACGCCGAGATGATCGATGATCCGTTGCAGCGCAATGCTGTAGCGCTCCCGGGTGTAGCCGTTCGGATGCATCGGCAGGCGACCGGATTCGCCGGTGCCGAGCGCCTCGACGTACACCATGGTCAGGTGCTCTTCCAGCTCGGGCACACGCAGGTACTCGTAGTGGATGCCCGGCCCGCCGGGATGTGCCAGGCAGACGGGTCCACTGCCGAACACGTGGTACCGCTGGGTGACGCCGTCGGAGTCGAAGGCGTGCGTGCCGGGCGCGAGCGCGCCGGAGGTCTCGACGGATATCGACATCACGCGGCCCGCAGCGGTGCGGCGAAGGACTTGCGCAGCGAGGACGGCCCGACCAGCGGCAGCAGTGCCGCCAGCACCTTGCCCTTGAACGCTTGCGGGGTCCTGGTCAGTTCGACATCGACACGGCAGCCGGGCAGGTCGGGCGTGATGCGGAAGACCCAGCCGCCGCCCGCGCCGAAGAGCTTGGAATCCAGCGTGGTGATGATGACGGTGTCGCCGGCTGGATCCCATTCGTAGCGGGCGCGCTCCCATGCGGCGGCGGTGCCCTCGGTGACCTCGGCCCAGGTTTCGCCGCGTTCGTGGACGACGAAGTGTTCGGCGTCGATGGTCGGCCACACCTCGGGACGGGTGGGTCCGAAGTCGGTGAGCACGTGCACGACTTCGGCGGGAGACAGGGTGGACATCAGGTGAAATCGAACGGTAGCCATGGAAAATACCTTCGCCGCCGGTGGCAGGGCGCCGAATCTGTCAGATGACGCTGTCTTGACGTAATCCAGTTTCGGTAGGGTCGCCGCGGGACCCGCATATCCTCTCGGGGCCCGGAGGAGGATCCCGCGCCATGTCGTTGCTCGGACGCGACACCGAACTGAAAGACCTGTCCGCCCTCGTGGACGGCCCCGGCGACCGGGGCGGCATCCTGATCGAGGGGGAACCGGGCATCGGGAAGTCGACGCTGGTCGAGCAGACCGCCGCCGCCGCGGCCGCCGCTGGACTACGGGTGCTGCGGACCGCCGGGGTGGAAGCCGAAAGCAATCTCGTCTTCGCCGGACTGCATCGGCTCCTGTACCCGCTGCGTCGCGAGTTCGATGCCCTGCCCGCGCGTCAGTTCGAGGGGTTGACGACCGCTTTGGGCATGTCGGACAGCACCGACGAGCCGAGCGTCCACCTGGTCGGACTAGCCGCCCTGACCCTGCTCGCCGACACGGCGGCCGACCGGGCGGTGCTGATTGTCGCCGAGGACGTGCATTGGCTCGATCTCGCCAGCGCCGAGGTGCTTGCCTTCGTCGCGCGCCGCATCGACTCCGAACCCGTCGCGATGCTGGCCACTTTGCGTGACGCCACGACGTCACCGCTGCGCGACGCCGGACTGACCGTCATGCGGCTCGGTCCGCTGCCCGATGACGACGCGAACGCGCTGCTCGACAACATCGCACCGGGCCTGCCCGCCAAGCTCCGCCACCGAGTACTCACCGAGGCCCACGGTAACCCCCTGGCGCTGACCGAACTGCCGACAGCCGTAGCGGATCTCACCGACACCGCCCCGGCACTGCCCTTGACCGAGCGTCTCGAACAGGCGTTCTCGGCGCGCGGCGCCGCACTGCCCGGGCCGACCCGGTCGGCGTTGCTCGTCGCGGCCCTCAACGACGGCGACTCGGCCACAGAAACACTCGATGCCACAGGGATTCTCCTGGAAGATGCGGTGACATCCGAGGTGCTCGCGCCCGCCGTGGCGGCCCGGCTGATCGGCGTCGGTACCGGCACGGTGACTTTCCGCCATCCGCTGGTTCGGTCCGCCCTCGTGGCTGCGGCGACCGCCGAGGAACGCCGCCGCGCGCACCAGGCGCTCGCCGAAACACTCGCCGAGTTGCCGGATCGCCAGGTGTGGCATCGGGCGGCGGGTACGTCGGGCGCCGACGAAGACGTCGCCGCGGCACTCGAGAACGCCGCCGAACGGTCCCGGCACCGCGGCGGCGCGGTCGCGGCGCTGGAGCGGGCCGCGGCCCTCAGCGTCACCCCCGGCCGACGCGCGGATCGTCTGCTGCGCGCGGCCGAACTGGCCGTCGACTCCGGTCACCGCGACACGGTCGAAAGGCTGGTCGACGCCGCGCGCATGCTCCCCCTCACGGCCGAGCAGGAGGCGACCGCGAAGTGGGTGCTCAGCGGGTTCGAGGACGGAATGCGCGACAGTCCTTCGCACATCGGTGAACTGGCCGCGCTCGCGGCCTCCGTCGCCGCCGACGGATTTCCCGATGCCGCGCTGCGGATCCTGTGGGCCGCGGCAGCGCGGTGCTTCTGGTCCGAACCTGGACCCGATATCCGTCGCGCGGTGCTCGCTGTCGCCGACACTGTCGGCATTCCCGACGGTGACCCGCGCAAGCTCGCGATCGACTCGATCATCGCCCCGTTCGAACGCGGCGAACAGGTCCTCGGCCACCTGCGCGTGCTGGCCACGAGCACGGGGCGCGATACGGAAGCCGATCACTTTCTCAGTAGCGCGGCATACCAGGTCGGCGCTTTCGACCTGGCAGCGCACTTCGCGGGCGCGGCCGCACCCGGATTCCGTGCCGCCGGGCAACTGGGGCTGCTGACCCGGGCACTCGCGATCCAGGCCTGGAGCCTGGCCCGGGTCGGTGACCTCGCCGCCGCCGCGCCCGTCGCGGCCGAGGCAGCGACGTTCGCCCTGGAGACCGGGCAGCCGTTCATGCATGCGACCGTCATCACGGTGCAGGCCGAAATCGCGGCCCTGCGAGGGGACTACACGCAGGCCACCGCGCTCACAGCGGAGGCCGAACGGGTCGGACTGGCCGCAGGTGCGCGGCCCGTGCTGGCCACCGTGCAGCTCACCCGGGCGCTCATCGCACTCGGTGAGGGCCGATTCGATGATGCGTTCACCGATCTGGCCCGTATTCACAATCCGCGCGACCCGGCGTATTCGCTGACGCGGCGCGCGAGTTTCCTCACCGAACTCGCCGAGGCCGCGGTGCGCTGCGGGCGAAGCGACGCCATGGCGGAACTGCTGCGCGAACTCGAACCAGTGGCGGCATCCACGCCGTCGCCCGCCCTGCACATCGGAATGCGTTACGCCCGAGCGGTTCTCGCGGGTGATGCGGCAGCGGAGCTGTTCACCGCCGCGCTGGAGGCGGATCTCACCGGCTGGCCCGCCGAACGCGGCCGCCTGCATCTGGCTTATGGCGAGTGGCTGCGGCGGCAGCGCCGGGTCGTGGAATCCCGCACCCATTTGCGCACGGCCCGAGAGATTTTCGACGCTCTCGGCTTCGTCGCGTGGAGTGAAAGGGCCCGCCTGGAGCTGCGCAGCGCCGGTGAATCGAGCCCGAATCGCGACCCGGACGCCCGTGACCAGCTCACCCCGCACGAGCTGAGCATCGCGCAACTGGCGGCACAGGGGCTGACCAACCGGGAGATCGGGCAACGGCTCTACCTGTCGCACCGGACCGTCAGCACCCACCTGCACCGCATCTTCCCGAAGCTCGGCATCAGTTCGCGCGGTGACCTCGCGGCGCTGTTGCCCACCTCGGACGAAACGGCAGGCTGATCAACCGGCCGCAGGCGCGGCCGATCGACACCGATTACGTCATCCGACGCACGCGGCGGCGCCGGTGCGCTGCCTAGCGTCGATGACATGAACATCAACCGACGACGACTTTTCGCTGGAGTGCTGGCTGCGGGCCTGGCCGCGGCTTCCCTCAGCGCCTGCTCCACGGACTCCGCCCCCACGCCCACGACCACCACTCCGGGCGCGGCCCTGCGGGCGGGATCGGGAGCCAACACCAGCCTGGGCCCCATCAAGAAGGTCGACGCCGGTGTCCTCAATGTCGCGTACGCCGAATTCGGGCCCGCCACGGGGCAACCCGTGATCCTGCTGCACGGCTGGCCGTACGACGCCTACAGCTACGCCGATGTCGGCCCACTGCTGGCCGCGTCCGGCTACCGCGTGCTGGTCCCGTTCCTGCGCGGCTACGGTGAGACCACCTTCCTGTCCGCGCAGACCGTGCGCAACGGACAGCAGTCGGCCATCGCACGCGACATCGTCGACTTCATGGACGCCCTGCACATCGATAAGGCCGTCTTCGGCGGATTCGACTGGGGCGCACGCACGGTCGATATCATCGGCGCACTGTGGCCGCAGCGCGTGAAGGCCATGGTCGCGGTGAGCGGATACATCGTCACCCAGCAGGCGGCCCAGCAGCAGCCGCTGGCACCCGAAGCCGAACTCGGCTGGTGGTACCAGTACTACTTCGCCACCGAGCGCGGCCGCCTGGGTTACGACCGGAATCGGCACGACTTCAACAAGCTGATCTGGCAACGTGCCTCTCCGGCATGGAATTTCGATGACGCCACCTACGACCGCAGTGCCGCCGCCTTCGACAATCCCGACCACGTGGACATCGTCATCTCCAACTACCGGTGGCGCTTGAGTCTGGCCCCGGGCGAGCCGCAATATGACGCCTACGAACAGCAACTCGCCACCGGACCGGCCATCACCGTGCCCGCCATCACCATCGGCAGCGACTTCGACGGCGCGGCCAAGGACGGAAAGCCCTACGCCGCCAAGTACACCGGCAAACATGAGCACCGCGTCCTCGACGGCATCGGGCACAACGTCCCGCAGGAGGCCCCACGCCCGTTCGCCCAGGCGATCATCGACGCCGACCACCTCTGACGAAGCACAGACCGCTGGCCCGGCAGCGCAGCCGGGCCCAGCGGGCCATTCGAAGGACAGATTCTGCGAGGTCTACCAGCGCTGTCAGACGGTGATCGTCTGGTATTCGGTGTATTGACCCAGGCCCACCGCGCCGTATTCGCGGCCGATCCCACTGGCCTTGAAGCCCCCGAAGGGCCCGTCGAATCCCACCGGTGCACCGTTGATGGTGACCGTACCGGTCCGGATCCGGCGGGCCACGGCCACCGCCGCGGCCTCGTCCGCCGACCACACGCCGCCGGAGAGCCCGTAGTCGGAGTCGTTGGCGATGCGTATCGCGTCGTCGATGTCGTCGTAGGCGATGACGACCAGGACCGGGCCGAAGATCTCCTCCCGCGCGATGCGCATGGCTGGCATCACGTCGGCGAAAACCGTTGGCGTGACATAGAAGCCGTCTCGAAGGCCGGGCGGAAGCTGCGGGCCACCGCAGACCAGGCGCGCGCCTTCGCCGAGACCGATCTCGATGTAATCGCGGACCCGCTGTTGCTGATCGCCGCGAACCATCGGCCCGATGAAGGTTTCCGGGTCGCGCGGATCACCGACCGGCAAGGACTCGACCAGCGCCGTCAGCGCCGCGACCACCTCCTCGTAGCGGGAGTTCGGGGCGAGGATCCTCGTCTGGGCAATGCAGGACTCGCCGTTGTTCAGTAGCGAACCGAACTTCAGGCCGTTCATCACCGCGGTCAGATCGGCGTCGGGCAGGATCACCGCCGCCGATTTGCCGCCCAGTTCGAGACTGACCCGTTTGAGCTGCTCGCCCGCGATGCTCGCGATCCGGCGACCGGCCCCGGTCGAGCCGGTGAACGCGATCTTGTCCACTCGCGGATGGGAGATCAGGTATTCGCTCGTATCTCGTTCTGCGGGTAGCACACTGATCACCCCGTCCGGAAGGCCGATGCGATCCACCAGCTCGGCCAGCAGGCCCATGCTCAGTGAGTTCTCAGGAGATACCTTCAGCACCACCGAATTTCCGGTGAGCAAGGCGGGCAGCAGCTTCGATGTCGCCGAGGAGAAGGGCGAATTCCACGGGATCACCGCCGCCACAACCCCGACCGGTTCGCGCCGTACCACGCTGCGCACGTGTGCATTCGGCTCCGAAGGGGTGAGCGTGCGCTCCCAGTCGAAATTCTCGGCGGCGGTGAGGTAGGCATTCGCCTGGCGGGTCAGAGCGGCCTGGCCGGCCTTGGTGAACCATGCGGCGGAGCCGTTTTCGGCGGTGATGAGCTCGGCGATCCGGTCGGCCTCCGCCTCGCGCAGCTTGTCGAACCGTCGCAGCACCGCGATTCGCTCAGCGGGCGGGGTGTCGCGCCACACGCGGTCTTCGAAGGCCGCGTGCGCCGCCGCTACCGCGCGGTCCACATCGGCGGGTTGCGCCTGTGCCGCCGCGCCGATGAGCGATCGATCGTGCGGGGAGAGGATCTCCAGCAGTGCCGGTTCGCTGGGTTCGGTCCACGAACCGCCGATGTAGAGCCGGTCGTAGGTGATCATGCGCTCACTCCCGCCGTGATGGCCGAGAGCCGTTCGAATTGGTTGTCGGACAGTTGTATCCGTGCTGCCGCAATATTCTCGTCGAGGTGAGACAGGGAGGCGGTGCCCGGAATCGGCAGCATCGTCGGTGACCGGTGCAGCAGCCACGCCAGCGATACCTGCACCGGCGTCGCGCCGAGTTCGGCGGCGATTTCCGCCAGCGCGCCCGTGGCCGCGGCGTGCGCGCCGGCCGCCACGGGGAACCACGGCAGAAACGCAATGGCCCGCGAGGCGGTGTATTCCACGACGTCCTCGGCCGCACGGTGGGTGAGGTTGTAGAGGTTCTGCACGCTGGCGATGGGGACGATATCCGCGGCCGCGCGGATCTGGTCGACGCTGACCTCGGACAGACCGATGTGGCGTGCCTTGCCCGCGTCGACGAGCTGCCTGAGTGCACCGACCTGATCCTCGAGCGGATAGGCCGGGTCGATGCGGTGCAGTTGGAGCAGGTCGATGTGGTCCAGTCGCAATCGACGCAAACAGAGTTCGGCCTGCTGACGCAGATAGGCCGGGTGCCCCAGCGGTAGCCATTCGGTCGGAGTCGGGTGCACGGCACCGACCTTGGTCGCAATGACGACGTCGTCGCGGTACGGGGCCAGGGCGTCGGCGATCAGTTCCTCGGTTTCGCCGAGCGCGTAGGCATCCGCGGTGTCGATGAGGTTCACCCCCGACTCGACCGCACGGCGCAGGATCGCGACGGCGGCCTGCCGGTCGGCGGGCGCACGCCAGACGTGGAAGACCGACGTGTCGAACCCGGATTCCTGTGGGGCCAATCGCATTGTGCCATAACCGATTCGGCTGACTGTGAGTTCGCCTCCGAGCTGAAATGTGGTCGTCATGGCTCCGACGCTAGGGGCCGCCGAGCGCGGACCGCGAGCGTCGAATGACGTAATCTCCGACGCTCACACGACGCTGCATCTCCGACGATCAGGGATTTCGCACTGCGATCCCGATAGGTCTCGAGCAGCCGCAACCACACCTCGCTGACGGTCGGGAATGCGGGCACCGCGTGCCAGAGCCGGTCCAGCGTGATCTCTCCGGTGATGGCGATGGTGGCCGAATGCAAGAGTTCGGCCACGCCCGCGCCCGCGAAGGTGGCGCCGACGATCACCCGACGTTCGGGATCGATGAGGATACGCGCCTGCCCGCGATAGTCCGGATCCTGCTGGAGCGCACCCGCGACCCGGCCGATGTCGTAGTCGACGACATCGACCGTGCGGCCTGCCCGCGCCGCGTCCTCGGTGGTGAGGCCGACGGCGGCGATCTCCGGATCGGTGAACACCACCTGCGGGACGGCAACGAGATCGGCGGTCCCGGCGTGCCGTCCCCACAGGGACGTGTCGAGCGCCCGGCCGGATGCCCGATCGGCGATGACCGTGCCCGCGATCCGCGCCTGGTACTTGCCCTGATGGGTGAGCAACGCACGGCGATTGACATCGCCGACGGCATACAGCCATTCGCCCTCGACCGCGGTCACCGTGAAGGTGTCATCGGTGGTGAACCAGTCGCCCGAGGCCAAACCGACTGTCTCCAAGCCGATATCGTCGGTGCGGGGTGCGCGGCCGGTCGCGAGCAGCAGTTCGTCGACGACGATCCGGACGCCGTCGTGCAGGCTCAGATGGACGCCGTCATCGGGGCCGCCCGCCCGCTCGGCAGTCACGATGCCGGAGCCGAAGCGCAGCTCGACGCCCGCGGCCCGGAGCCGGTCGGCCACCAGCTCCGCGGCGAACGGTTCGACGCGGGTGAGCAGCCGCGGCTCCCGGGCGATGAGAACGACCTCGGCGCCGAGTGCCCGCCAGGCCGTGGCCATTTCGACCGCGACGACCCCGGCGCCCAGGATGGCGAGCCGACGCGGCACCTCCGGGGCGCTGGTGGCCTCGCGGCTGGTCCACGGCCGCACCGTATCCAGTCCCGGCAGCGGCGGCAGGGCCGCCCGAGTGCCGGTGCAGACCGCGACCGCGTGCCGGGCGCGCAATCGCACGATGCCGCCGTCCGGGGTCTCGACTGTCACCTGCCGGACCCCGTCGAGACGACCGTGGCCGCGAATGAGTGCGATGCCTGCGGATTCGAGCCATTCGACCTGTCCCTGGTCGTTCCAGTCAGCGACCATACGGTCGCGGTGTTTCAGGACCGCGCGGGCATCGAGCGGTCCGGTGACCGCGTTCGCGACGCCGGGGAACCGTGCGGCCTCGGCGTGCAGCAGAGCGGGACGCAGCAGCGCCTTGCTGGGTTCGCAAGCCCAGTACGAGCATTCGCCGCCGACCAGCTCGGATTCGACGATGACGGTGCTGAGTCCGGCGGCGCTGGTGCGGTCGGCGACATTCTCGCCGACCGGTCCGGCCCCGAGGACGATGACGTCGTAGGTCTGGATGTTCTCGTCAGACATGATGTGCTTTCGGGGGCGTGTGGTCAGCGGCCGGGCGCGCGCTGAGTGACTTCCTGCAGGAACCAGCCGTTGCCATCCGGATCGTGGAAGGCGGCGAACGAGCCGTAGCTGCGGCGCTCCGGATGCGCGCCCGCAATGCGATCGGCGGTTCCGGCGTGATGGAAGACGCCGGTCGCGTCCCGGAACGGTCCGTCGACGGCGACGCCGCGTTCGGTGAGTTCGGCCACGGCCTTATCGATATCGGTGACGATGAGGTGCAGGCCGTGCAGTGTTCCGGGTGTCGCGGCGGTGACTCCGGCTCCGAAGATGATCGAGCACTCGGAGCCGGGCGGGGTCACCTGGATCACGCGGTAGCCGTCGTCCACCGTGAAGTCCGCGTCGAGCCGGAATCCGAGTTGCCCGGCATAGAACGCCTTGGCGCGATCGACATTCGAGACGGGCAGCACGACGACTTCGAGTTTCATATCCATGGTCCTGTTCTCCTGTGGTTGTCGGTTTTTCGGGTCAGTGCGTTGCCGCGGCGGCCTGTTCGATGACATCGGCGACCACATCCGGATGCGAGACGGCCACCGAATGCGAGGCGTCGACCTCGGTGACCTTCGCGTGGGCGCGGTCGGCCATGAATCGCTGCGCCTCGACCGGGATGTTCAGGTCCTTCGTGGTGGCGATGACCCAGCTGGGCTTCTCGTTCCAGGCCGCGACCGTGGCCTTTTCCTCGAGCGCGGATTGGGCGATCGGACGCTGCGTGGCTGCCATCAGCGCCGCGCGATCCTCGGGGACATCGGCGGCGAACTGGGCGCGGAACTTGTCCTGGTGGATGTAGAGATCGGTCCCCACGCTGCCGTCGACAGCGGTGAACGGCACCGGATTCAACGTGCCGGGCAGCGTCGTGCCGGGGTATCTATTGGTCAGTTCGAGAGCGGTCTCGCCCGGTGCGGGCAGGAACGCCGCCACATAGACGAGGCCCTTGACCTTGTCGTTTCCGGCTGCCGCCGCGCTGATGACGGACCCACCGTAGGAATGCCCGACCAGGATGACGGGCCCGTCGATGTGGCTGATCAGGCTGCGCAGCGCGGCGGCGTCATTGGCGGGACCGCGCAGCGGGTTGGCCGCCGCTACCACGGGATACCGGTCCTCGCGGAGCTTCTCGATCACATCGTTCCAGCTGGATCCGTCGGCGAAGGCGCCGTGCTCCAGAACGATGGTCGGTCGCGGCGCATCGTCGTTGGGGCCGGCGTGGGTGACGGTGTTCGCGGTGCAGGCGACGGCGAGGCTGCCGCCCGCGATACCGGCCACGAGTGCCCCGAGGAGTCGGGTCGGGCGTCGCCGATTGCGGTTATATCCGTTGTCGACCATGAGATTTCGTCCTTCGAGCAGGTGGATGCGAGTTGTACGATTCACTGTCGCCGTCGGGGTCCGGGTGGCACATCCGTCAGTTGACGCTGGTGCCGACGTACCTCCCCACCGCGGCCCGATGACCTACGTCGCGGTCAGCGTCAGCTGACGGATGCGCGGGTGGCCGACCCGGCGCGAGTGTGGTGCTCATGAACACCACTGCCGCACCATCCGTTTCGAATTCCGAGCGTTCGTCTCTGATCCGCCTGTACCTGAGCCGCGGCGTGCTGGCGATCGCGTGGGCGATCGCCTTCTCCGCCGCCCACGACACCCTGGATGCCATCGCGGTGACACTGCTGGTCGCCTACCCGCTGATCGACGCCGTCTCGTCGCTGATCGACTTCCTCGCGGTTCCGCGAGGCGCGGAACGTCGTGTGACAGCCCTCAACGGCGCCCTCAGCACTGTCATCGCCATCGCCCTCGGTGTTGCCGGAACCACCGGCGGCGCGGCCGCGGTACTGGGCGTATTCGGTGTCTGGGCCGTCCTGTCGGGCGCGGCCCAACTGGTCGTCGGTCTACGCCGGCGTGGCCCCACACTGGGTAAGCAATGGCCGACCCTGATCTCCGGCGGCCTGTCCTTCCTGGTCGGCGCGACCTACGTCGCCCAGGCAACCGGCGACTCCCCATCCCTGGACGTCCTGGCCATCTACGCCACCGGCGGCGGCATCTTCTTCATCGCGCAGGCCGCACTACTGGCCTGGAAGCACACCACCCGCTGACCCACCATTCGACAACTCGACGAGGAAGGATCCATGTCCCAGAGACTGCGACCTGGGACCCAGCCGTCGAGCACCCGGGCGAAACGATGATGCACGGAACTCCCGCCGGCCGCTCCGGTCGACCCGACGCCATCGCGGCCGCCGCCGTCTACCTCGGCTCGGACGACGCCGCCTTCATCCACGGCACCGTCATCGATGTCGACGGCGGCCGAATGGGTGTCGCGGTCATCGCCGACCACAGGAGTGCCTGACCTAACGTGATGCCAAACCAATGCGAAAACGGCCCGGAACCTGATGGTTCCGAGCCGCTTTCTAGTAGCGGGGACAGGATTTGAACCTGCGACCTCTGGGTTATGAGCCCAGCGAGCTACCGAGCTGCTCCACCCCGCGTCGGTAATCTCAACATTACACATGCTGCGGGCGTGGCGCCTAATCGGCTGGTCGGAGGCGTTTTCAGCCGAATTGGATGCCTTGGGCGAGGGGCAGTTCGGCGGAGTAGTTGACGGTGTTGGTGGCGCGGCGCATGTAGGCCTTCCACGAGTCCGAGCCGGATTCGCGGCCGCCGCCGGTGTTCTTCTCGCCGCCGAACGCGCCGCCGATCTCGGCGCCGGAGGTGCCGATGTTGACGTTGGCGATGCCGCAGTCGGAGCCGTCGGCGGCGAGGAAGCGTTCGGCCTCGCGCTGGTCGCCGGTGAAGATCGCGGACGAAAGTCCTTGCGGCACCGCGTTGTGCAGCGCGACGGCGTGGTCGAAGTCGTGGTAGGTCAGCACGTAGAGGATCGGTGCGAAGGTCTCCTCGCGCACCACGGCGGTCTGCGCGGGCATCCGCACGATGGCCGGGCGCACGTAGTGGGCGTGCTCGCCGAAGCCGGGTACCGGCTCGCCGCCGCAGATCAGTTCGCCGCCGTCGGTGAGGGCGCGCTCGATCGCCGCTCGCATGCCCGCGTGGGCGGATTCGTTGATCAGCGGGCCGACCAGCACCCCGTCGTCGAGCGGATTGCCAACGCGCAGTTGGCGATACGCGTTCGACACCCGATCGAGCAGCGGCCCGGCCACATCGGCGTGCACGATCAGCCGCCGCAGGCTCGTGCACCGCTGCCCCGCGGTACCCGCTGCCGCGAACACGATGGCGCGCGCGGCCAGCTCCAGATCGGCCGAGGGCGTGACGATGGCGCCGTTGTTCCCGCCGAGTTCCAGCAGGCAGCGGCCGAAGCGCGCGGCCACCCGCGGCGCGACGATGCGGCCCATCCGCACCGAGCCAGTCGCGCTGAGCAGCGTGACCCGCTCGTCGTCCACCAGCCGGGCGCCGACCTCGGAGCCGCCCTGAATCAGTTGGTGCACTTGCGGATCCGCGCCCACGTCGGCGGCGGCGCGGCGGAGCAGCGTGTGACAGGCCAGCGCGGTGAGCGGGGTGGTCTCGGAGGGCTTCCACACCACCGTGTCGCCGCACACCAGCGCGATCGCGGTGTTCCACGCCCAGACCGCGACGGGGAAGTTGAAGGCCGAGATCACGCCGACGACGCCGAGCGGATGCCAGGTCTCCATCAGCCGGTGGCCGGGCCGCTCGGAGGGCATGGTGCGCCCGTACAGCTGGCGGGAGAGTCCGATGGCGAACTCGCAGATGTCGATCATCTCCTGCACCTCGCCGACCGCCTCGGGGCCGATCTTGCCCGCCTCCAGGGTGACCAGCTGGGCCAGCTCGGACTTGTGCGCGGTAAGCAATTCGGCGAGCCTGCGCACCACGGCGGCCCTGGCGGGCGCGGGGACCGTGCGCCAGGCGCCGAACGCCGCG
>NZ_BDBP01000126.1 GCF_001613045.1 Nocardia lijiangensis NBRC 108240
TGGGTAATCGCGGGCTCGGCGGGAACGGCGCTGTCGTCGAGCCGCGTGAACACCTGGAGTTCACCCCAGTCGCGGTCCCAGTCCTCGTTCAGGTAGGTCGCCAGTGTGCGTGCGCGCAGCAGCATCCCGGTCCAGCCGAGCGGCCCGCCGCTGTCGTGGCTCTGCCACAGGTTGGTGACGTCGGCGCCGGGCCGATCCGGCAGGATGCGGTAGCCCGGGATCTCCGCGATGCCGTCACGGTGATCGAACGGGCGCTGGTTCGGGAATTGCAGACCGACCATCCAGTCCACCAGCGCGGGCGTGGCGCCGACCACCTCGTTCAGCGTCTTGGTCTGCGGCACCCGCGGCGGCGTCACGGCCAGCCACTGCTTCGGGTTGCGGTCGCGGTCGACGGCAACGATCCGGATCACGTCGGCCTGCGCCGGAATATCGGCGAACGGCACCCGCAGGTTGCGCCACGACGGCGCCGGACCGATGTCGATCGGGACGACCCGGCCCATCGGCTGCGCGGTGGACGTGGAATCCGTTGCGCCGTACTCGATCTGCACCGACTGGCCCGGCGTCACGACACCGTCGGCGTCCACCGACCAGATACGGCCCGCGGCGCTGAGCGCGATGATCCCGGCTCGGTCGCGGGGATCGGGCAGCCGGTACCAGCCGGTGGTCAGCTCGGCAGGGCCCGCGTCGCCGGAGCGGTAACTGCCGAGCACCGGCACCCTGGCCGGGTCGAGACCGAACGGCAGTGCGGCGGTGGCGGTTCCGGCCTCGTCCTCCGAGGCGGACTTGGTGCTCAGCGCCTCGGCGATACTGCCGGTCGAGCTGCTGCCCTCGTCGTCGGGCCGCAAGTCCTCGGCCACGCCACCCGGGGTGAAACCCGTTGCGCTGCCCGCGAACGCGCTGTGCGCGTCACCGGTGAGCGGCGCCAGCATGCCCTCGTTCGGATCGGTTTCGACCAGGACGTGACCGGCCAACCCGTACGGCTTGCCCGTCACCGCCTCGATGTTCGAGCGGGCCAGCGAGAACGACTGCCCTTGCGCCACCGCCGCCTTGGCGAAGGACCCGATGTCCCACACCACCAGCAGCGCCAGCGCGATGGTCAACGGAGGCAGCAGCGACATCCGCCACCCGAAGCGCGAAACACGGTGCGGGGTACCGGGTTCCGGAGATCGCACGTGCCACCAGGCGGCGACCGCCAGCAGCGCGAAGGCGACGACCCGGAACAACTGGTTCAGCATCACTCCCGCCACCGACGGCGACTTGTCCCACCAGGGCATGCCGTAGGCGGAGACGTACCACCACCCGTTGGGTCCGGAGAACACCAGCGCCAGCAGGAACGCGACCACCGCGGCGAACAGCGCGCGGTTGCGCGGCGAGCGCAGTACCGCCGGGCCCACCGCCATCGCGGTCAGCACCGCGACGCACCCCGCGACACCGGCGAACACGCCGAAGTGGTGGGTCCACTTGGTCGGCGTGACCATGATCAGCAGTAGCGCGCCGACCGTGGTACCGAGGATGCGCCGGGACGGGCCCGCGGCGGTCGCCGGGATGCGGCCGCCCTTACGCAGCAGCACGGCCACGCACACCAGAATGCCGATCAGCATCGCGAGAATGCCGATCCGGCGGCCGACCGAACCGTCGACCTCACCCTGGAACAGGTACTGGTAGCGCAGATACTCCTGGAACCACGGCACGTCGGGGCCGATGGCGTGGTGCACCCGCTGCATCTCGAGGGCGGCGGTCAGCGGCTGGTCGGCGAACGCGATCGCCAGCACCACCACACCGGCCGCGCCGAGCGGGGCGAGCAGGGTCGCGTAGCCGGGCAGACGCTGCCGCGGGGTCCCCGCCGCGCCCACCTTGTCCATCACGATGCGGGCCACCGGACGCAGGCCGGACAGCAGCGCCGCGAGGCAGATGAGGCCGGACGGGCCCGCGGTCACGGTGAACGCCGCGATCAGAATGGCCAGCGCGGCGGGCAGCAGCCGCCGGGTGGCGATCGCCCGTTCCACCGAGCACCAGGTGAGCAGCAGTCCCAGCGCGACGGGCGGCTCAGGGCGCAGGCCGTTGTCGTACGGGAGCCACACCGCGAGGAAGCCGAGCGCGCCGGTCCACAACGCGATCTTGTTGTGCCGCACCGCGACACCGAGGCGCGGCACCACCTCGCGGCTCAGCAGCAGCCACAGCAGCACACCGGCCGCCAGCGCGGGCAGCCGCACCCACGGGCTGGCGGTCGTCACCTCGGTCAGGATCCGGATGAGGTCGTAATACGGTGTGCCGATGGGGTTCTCGGGCACGCCGAAGTAGGCGAAGTAATTGGACATGTAGCCGGCGGCGCCGGACGCGCGGGCCATGCCGAACTGGTAGCCGTCGTCGGAGGTGGTGGCGCCGATGAAGTGCCAGAGCACCAGCACGCCGAGCACCACGCCGTCCAGCACCGAGAACGTCCACCAGCGCTGCGGCAGCAGGCGGCGGGTGCGCCTGCCGTCCTCCCTGTCGATCCGGTAGAGGGCGACGAGGCCGACGAGGGTCGCCAGCACCGCGAGCCAGATGGCGGCCCGCTTGACGGGGGTCGGGCTGGAGGAGAAGCGGGTGTCCAGTTCCGCCGTGACGGTCGCGCCGTCGGCGGCGGCCAGGTCGCTGTAGATGCCGACCAGCTGGGGCCGGTAGTCGCCGTGCAGCGTCGCGGGGAAGCCGGGCGCCTCGAACCCGGCCATGGTCGCGGTGGCCCCGGCGGTGTCGGCGTGCACGGTGAGCTCGCAGCCCGGCGGCAGCTGGTCGACGGGCGTGCTGAGCAGCGCCTGATTGCGCAGGACGACGTCGAGCCGGGCGGGCGCGTCGGCGGTGGGTGTGGTCACCCGCGCGAGGAAGCCGTACCGCTCGCGGTCCGGCGCGCCGTTGGGGGCGGTGGCGGCGAGGGTGCCGCCGTGGACGGCGAGCTGCTCGATGGCCGCGCACGGCAGGGTCGCGTCGAAGGTCAGCGGCGCGTAGGCCACCAGCGGCGCCTCCACGCTGCGCGCCGAGCCCGCCTGCGGCCAGGACAGCGTCGCCGCGTCCACCCGAACCGGGAGCAGCGGCACCGCGATCGCGCACAGCGCGCTGATCAAGGCCGCGACCAAAGCGACTGGTCGCGCCCATCCCCCGCTCGTATTTCGTTGTGCCGTCCCGGGTCTGGAATCCTCGACGGACGGCTGCCCCGCCCACACCATCGTGTCAGCCACGACGCCAGATAGTAACGATCGAATCTGAGAACGAAACCCATTGCCCGCGGCGCGGTATCGGGATCACCCCGGAAAACACCGCTGGCCTGGGATTTCTCGCCGGCGAATCGGTTCGAATGAGGACGGGGACGCACCCCGGGGTCGCGGCCCGGATCCGGCCCGGGCCGCGACGGCGCGAATCAGGCGCAGGCGGTCGACTGCTGGCCCAGCGCGGTGAGCATCTGGCAGGTCCACGCCTTCTGGACCTTCCACTTGCCGTCCTCGGCGACGAACGGCACGTCGGCGATGTTCTCCTGGCCGTTCAGCACGATCGTGGCCTTGGCGTTGATGGTGTCGCCGAAGGCGGTCACCTCGGTCACCGTGACGCTGGCGCCGGTGGCCTTGTACGCCTCGGCCAGCCGGCCCGGCAGCTCGGGGTCGGCCTCGGCGCCCTGCACCATGTCCAGCTTCTCCGAGGTCGGCACCGCCGGGTCGAGCGCCTTCTGCAGCTGCGCGTTCAGCTCCGCCACGGTCGGGACCGCGGGCAGGTTCGCCGCGGCGGTCGCCTTGGCGCTGGTCGTCGTCTTGGCCGGCTTGGGTGTGTCGCTCGAGTCGTCACCACCGCAGGCGGTCATGCCAAGGGTGGCGACGATGGCGAGACCGGCGATCGCGATGCGTCCAGTCGTACGAAGCTTCAACTGCTCGTCCTTTGCGTTCGAGGAGGGTCCGTGTCGTAACCGCGGCGGCGTCCACCAAGAACCGGCGGCGCTGCCCGAGGCACCAGGCTACCGGTCAGTGCAGACTGCCGAGCGGGTCCGCCCGGGACAGACTGATGTCGTCGGCGCTGAAGGTACGCGCCGGGCCCGGCCCTGTCGAACTGGTCTCGAACCGCACGGTGACCACGCCGTGCCCCGCTCCTTGGACCCATCCGTGCCCGTAATCCGGGTGCGACACATCCATTCCCGGATACCAGAGGCGCGCGGACGGGCTCGGTTCGACGGCGGGCGCCGCGGGCTCGGCGAGCTCGCTCGATTCCCACTGGGGATCGAGCGCGTCGTCGACCGGACTCCGATCCAGTTCCGGGAACAGCGACTCCTGCCGCACCGTCGACAGCCCGCCGAAGCCGACGCCGACCAAGCGGATCGGGCCGAGTTCGGCCGGATCGATCGCGGACCGCTGCGCGGCCGTGGTGAGCGTGGCCAGGTCGGTGGTGGCGTAGGGCAGGGTGAACGAGCGCGTCACCACGCTCATATCCGATTTCCTGAGTTTGAGCACCACCGTGCGCGCGGCCCTGCCGTCCTTGCCGAGTCTGGCGTGCGCGGCCGCTGCCATGGTCTCGATCGCGGGCCGCAGCTGGGCCAGGGTGACGATGTCGGTCTCGTAGGTGTTCTCGGCGCTGATCTGTTTGGCCTCGGCGCGCTCGGCGACCGGGCGGTCGTCGATGCCGCGGGCCAGCCGGTGCAGCGCGGCGCCGACGCTGCCGCCGAGCAGCGAGACGGCCTCCGATTCGGGCAGCGCGGCGAAGGCGCCGACGGTCTCGATGCCGACCGAACGCAGCCTGCCCTCGGCCACCGGACCGATCCCCCACAGCTTGCGGACCGGGAGACCGGCGAGCAGGCTCTGTTGTTCGCCGGGCGCTACGACCCGGATACCGTCGGGTTTGGCCAGGCCGGAGGCGATCTTGGCGAGCTGTTTGCCGCTGCCCGCGCCGACCGAGGCGACCAAGCCGGTGCGTTCGCGGACCAGCGCGCGCAGTTCGGCGCAGAATTCGTACACCCGATCCGCGTCGGCCCCCGCCAAGTCCTCGGGTTCGCCGAACGCCTCGTCGAAGGAGAGCGTCTCCAGCACCGGGATGCGGCTGCGCAGTGCCTCGAACACCCGTCCGCTGACCACCCCGTAGACCGCGCCGCGCGGCGGCACCACCACCGCCGTCACCCCGACCAGGCGTTTGGCCTGGTGCATCGGCATCGCCGAGCGCGCGCCGAAGACCCTGGCCTCGTAACTCGCGCCCGCGACGACGCCGCGTCCGCCGGTGCCGCCGACGAGCACCGGACGGCCGCGCAGGGTCGGACGGGTGAGCTGCTCGACCGAGGCGAAGAAGGCGTCCATATCGATGTGCAGCACCCAGCGCCTGGATATGCGGCCGGCCGCCGCCTGCTCCATCGCCCGATCGGTCCGCACGACGGGGAATCTACGCGACGCCTCCGACAGGTTCGCCGCGGCGGCAACCAGGCGATGACTGCTGGATTGCTGTCGATCTGCTGTGCGTTCAGCCCCCTCCTTGCACCGCGCGAACGACTCGGTTCAGCGGCCTTGACCAGGGCGGATACATCACGCGCCAGCTATTTCCGACACGACGCCGAAGGGCGGGGATCGCGCCTCGCCCACAGGTTCGTATGTGATGATCGGACACATGAAGATCCGCAAGGCAGTCATCCCGGCGGCCGGTATCGGCTCCCGGTTGCTCCCGCTGACCAAGGCCATCCCGAAGGAGATGCTGCCGGTCGGCGACAAGCCGGTCATCGAGCACACGGTCCGTGAGCTGGTCGCCTCGGGTATCACCGACATCACCATCGTCGTCAGCGGCGGAAAGTCGTTGATCCAGGACCACTTCCGGCCCAACCCGGCCCTGGTCGCGCAGTTGCGCGCGGACGGAAAAACCGCATACGCCGACGCCGTCGAGGAGGTCGGGGAACTGTCCCGCCTCGGCCACATCACCTATCTCGACCAGCACGGCCCCTACGGCAACGGCACCCCGGTGCTCAACGCCGCCCGCAACGCGGGTGACGAGCCGATGCTCGTGCTCTGGCCCGACGACGTGTTCGTGGCCGAGGTGCCGCGCGCCCAGCAGCTCATCGACGCCTACGAGGCCACCGCCGCGCCGGTCCTCGCGTTGATGCCGATGAACCCGGCCGAATCCCAGCGCTACGGCGTTCCGGTCGTCGCCGACGACCAGGGCAACGGCCTGCTGCGCATCAACGGGCTCATGGAGAAACCCAAGCCCGAGGACGCCCCGTCGGCCTATGCCGCCATCGGCGGCTATGTGGTGACCCCGGGGATCGTCGACGAACTGCGCCGCCAGACCGCGGCCTGGTACGAGCACCGCACCGGCGAGGTCTACCTGACCGACGCCATCAACGTGCACGCCTCGGAGAATCCGGTGTTCGGTCAGGTGATCCGGGGCCGCTGGTACGACACCGGCAATCCGGGCGACTACCTGGTCGCCCAGTTCGCCTCGGCGCTGGCCCATCCGGACTACGGGCCACTGCTTCGCGAGCTGGCCACCGACCACCTCGCCTGACCCGCAACGGTTTTCGCGCCGTCAGAACCGGCGGACGGCGTAGATCGTGAACTTCTTGAGCGACGCGAGACCGACCGGCACCCCGCGGCCGTAGGCGTTGAAGATCTGCCCGAAGCCCGCGTAGATGCCGACGTGCGAGCCGTCGCTGTTCAGCACGACGACATCGCCCGGCGCCATCGCGCCGGGCGCCACCGGAACGCCCGCTTTCGCCTGCTGCCAGGTCGTCCTCGGCATGTTGACGCCGACCTGCCGGAACGCCCACTGGACGAGCCCGGAGCAGTCCCAGCTGTTCGGGCCGGTGCCGCCCCATTCGTAGGGCTTGCCGGTCTGGGTCATGGCGATGGCGAGCGCGGCGAGGCCGCGCGGGCTGGAGACCGGGAGCAGCCCCGAGCCGCTGGCGCTGCCCGTTCCCGAGCCGGACGACAAACCCGAGAAGCTGCCGGTGTCGGACCAGGCGGGTCCGGCGAGCAGCAAGGTCGCGAAAGTGGCGACAACGAATCCGACGAGCATCCGGCGCAACGGTTTTCTGGTCATGAACGCACCCCTCCTGTCGGTCCAGCAAACTTGCCGCAGCGAGCGGCTCTGCTAACGCGCGGCGCCGGCCTCGTCATCGGGGGGTGGAGCCGCAGACCACCGCGCATATCCGGCCACACGGGGGCCGAACAGCGCGCATCAGGTAGAACATGCCTCACGGGACATCACTGCGACACCAGCACCCTCTCCGGCACCAACAGCAACAGCCCGATTCTGCCTCGCCGATCCGGACGCAGGACAGGTTTCCAGCAAATTCCTAGCATGTGATCTACGTCACTTCAGGGCGGGGCCTGCGCGTGTCGCGGACATCGAGCGCGAGTTGTCAGATATCGGCCTGATCGTGAGAAATCACCCGCGGACGAACAGCGCGTATGCGAAAGCGCAGCCGCGAGTGGGCGCCCGAAGCGGCGCTGGAGGATCGCTGCGCTCTCCAGGTTTGCAGCGAGAGGAGGAGTCCGTCGGGGTGGGCGGTGGTGCCCACCCCGACGACGCGCTCAGGCCTTCGTCACCGCGGCCTTCACTCCGCCGGACAGCTCGGCGGCCTCGACGCCCACGGAGCCGAAATCGAGTGCGGTGGCGAGGATCTCGCCCGCGATCAGATCGCGGTGGGTCTGCGCCCAGGCCAGCCGCTCGGCGGGCACCTCGAGGATCACGGTGATCCGGTCGGAGACGTCCAAGCCCAGCGACTTGCGGGTCTCCTGGAGGTCGCGGATCAGGTCGCGGGCCCAGCCCTCGGCCTCCAGCTCCTCGGTGACCACCGAGTTCAGCACCACCAGGCCCGCGTTACCGGGCAGCGCCGCGGTGGACTCGGGCTCGGCGGCGACCAGGCGCTGGGTGTATTCCTCGGGGAGCAAGACGATTCCGGCGGCGCTGACGACACCGGCGGCGTCCTCGGACCACTCCCCCGCCTTGACCGCCTTGATCACCGTCTGCACGTCCTTGCCCAGGCGCGGGCCCGCCGCGCGGGCGTTCACGGCCAGCTCGAAGCGCCCGTGCACGGCGACGTCGGTGGTCAGATCGACCTTCTTGACGTTGACCTCGTCGGCGATGATGTCGGCGTAGGGGCGCAGCCGCTCGGCATCGCCCGCCGCGATGGTCACCTCGGCCAGCGGCAGCCGCACCCGCAGGTTCTGCGCCTTGCGCAGGCTCAGCACCGTCGAGCAGACCGTGCGCACCTCGTCCATGGCGGCGACCAGTTCCGGATCCTCCGGCAGCTCGCCCTCCTTCGGCCAATCGGCCAGGTGCACCGAGCGGTCGCCGGTGAGCCCGCGCCAGATCACCTCGGCGATCAGCGGCAGCAGCGGCGCCGCCAGCCTGCTCACCACCTCGAGCACGGTGTGCAGGGTGTCCACGGCGTCGCGGTCCTCCGACCAGAAACGCGAACGCGACCGGCGCACATACCAATTCGTGAGCGCGTCGGCAAACGAGCGCAGCTCCTCGCAGGCGCCCGCGATGTCGTGGACCTCCAGCGCGTCGGTCATCACATCGCGAGTTTGCGCCAGCTTCGCCAGGATGTAGCGGTCCAGCACGTTCGGCGAATCGGTGCGCCACACACCGGGCTTCGAGGCGTACAGCTGCAGGAAGGTCCACGCGTTCCACAGCGGGCGCAGCGCGTGGCTGACGCCCTCGCGGATGCCGCGCTCGGTGACGATGAGGTTGCCGCCGCGCAGGATCGGCGAGCTCATCAGGAACCAGCGCATCGCGTCGGAGCCGTCCCGGTGGAACACCTCGTTCACGTCCGGGTAGTTGCCCTTCGACTTGCTCATCTTCAGCCCGTCGTCACCGAGCACGATGCCGTGCGCGGCAACGGTTTTGAAGGCCGGGCTGTCGAACAGCGCGGTCGACAGGACGTGCAGGGTATAGAACCAGCCGCGGGTCTGCCCGTTGTACTCGACGATGAAGTCGCCCGGGAAGTGCCCGTCGAACCAGTCTTTGTTCTCGAACGGGTAGTGCACCTGCGCATAGGGCATCGAACCGGACTCGAACCAGCAGTCCAGCACCTCCGGCACCCGCCGCATGGTCGAGCGCCCCGTCGGATCGTCGGGGTTGGGCCTGGTCAGCTCGTCGATCATGGGCCGGTGCAGGTCGGCAGGGCGCACGCCGAAGTCGCGCTCCAGCTCGTCCAGCGAGCCGTACACGTCGACGCGCGGGTAGGCCGGATCGTCGGACACCCACACCGGGATCGGGCTTCCCCAGTAGCGGTTGCGGCTGATGTTCCAGTCGCGCGCGCCCTCCAGCCACTTGCCGAACTGGCCGTCGCGGATGTGCTCGGGCACCCAGGTGATCTGCTTGTTCAGCTCCACCATCCGGTCGCGGAACTTGGTCACCGCGACGAACCAGGACGGCACCGCCATGTAGATCAGCGGCTGCCCGGAGCGCCAGCTGTGCGGGTAGGAGTGCTCGATCGTCTCGTGCCGCAACAGCTTTCCTGCGGCCTTGAGGTCCTTGATGATCACCGGGTTGGCGTCGAACACCATCAGGCCCTCGTACGGCGGAACCATCGAGGTGAACTTGCCGCCCGGATCCAGCGGCTGCACGATCTCGATGCCGTTGGCCGCGGCGACCTCCATGTCCTCCTCACCGAAGGCGGGGGCCAGGTGCACGATGCCGGTGCCGGAATCGGTGGTCACGTAGTCGGCGGAGAGCACCCGGTGCGCGTTCGGGTGGCCGACGAAGAAGTCGAACGGCGGGGCGTAGGACAGGCCTACCAGCGCGGCGCCGTCGAACTCGCCGAGTACCTGCGGCTCCTCGCCGAACTCACGGGCGTAGTGCGAGACCCGCTCGGCGGCCAGCAGATAGCGCTTGCCGTCAGTGCCGCGCAGGTGCACGTAGCGCACGTTCGGGTGCACCGCGACGGCCAGGTTGGACGGCAGGGTCCACGGCGTGGTGGTCCAGATGAGGGCGTTGGCGCCGTCGAGCTCGCGCAGCGGATGGTCGGCGGGCACGCGCAGCGCCATGTCGACGGTGACGGCCGGGTCCTGGCGCATCTTGTAGGCGTCGTCCAGGCGGGTTTCCTGATTCGACAGCGGCGTCTGCTCGTACCAGCTGTAGGGCAGCACGCGGAAGCCCTGGTAGATCAGCCCCTTGTCGTAGAGCGACTTGAACGCCCACATCACCGACTCCATGAAGTCGAGATCGAGGGTCTTGTAGTCGTTGTCGAAGTCGACCCAGCGGGCTTGACGGGTCACGTAGTCGCGCCATTCCCCGGTGTAGCGCAGCACCGAGGATTTGCAGGCGGCGTTGAATTCCGCGAGCCCCATCGCGTCGATCTGTGATTTGTCCGTGATACCGAGCTGCTTTTCCGCTTCGATTTCCGCGGGCAAGCCGTGACAGTCCCATCCGAAACGCCGTTCGACGCGCTTGCCGCGCATCGTCTGAAAACGTGGGATCAAATCCTTCACATAGCCGGTGAGCAAATGTCCATAATGCGGCAGACCGTTGGCAAAGGGCGGGCCGTCGTAGAAGACGAACTCGGCTGCACCGGAACGGTTCTCGATGCTGGCGCGGAAGGTGTCGTCGGCCGCCCATGCGTCGAGCACGCGTTCTTCCAGCTCAGGGAAGCTCGCACCGGAGCCTGCGCCCAGATCCACGCGGGGGTATGCGCTCTTGCTGTCGTCCGCCATCGCGGATGCGTCTCCTCGTGCCACCGCGCCGCAGGCGCGTATCAGTGGTTGGCACGGGGACGACCTCGGCGCTCGGTGCGCCGAAACCGCGGTACCACCCCGTTTGTCCTGGCCTGCCCCCTCGGGGCCGCCGGACCACTCGTTGTGAGCTGTGACGGGCTCACCCGTTCGGTTCTACTGAGCGCCGCGCGGGATACGGCGGCGCCGTTCTTCCGAAGGCTCCCCGGTGATGGCCGGATCGACGCCGTTCTCTCTCGATTCTAACCAGTCGTGGCAAACGGTATTCCCACGCCCGGCCTCAGCGTTTGGCGTGCCGCCCCGGCGGCGGCGGTGCGTCGTTGTCCGGCCTGCGCATCGCAAGGGCACTCACCAGCAACAGCACCGCGCCGATGACGCACACGACGATGCACCCCCATGCCCACAGCACCGACCCGGTGGTCAGCGCTGTGACCAGCAGGGCAAAGCCGATCGCCGCCAGGACGAGTGTCAGGACGAGCATGATGGCCCCCTCGGCGTGCCTCCGCCTTCACTACGGCCAACGACTTCGGCGACCAACCGTGCCGGAGGCCGCGAAGGGCGGAACTACTTGCCGCCCTTGGCAAACGACGCGGGTGCCAGGTTGTTCGCGGTGTTCGCGTCGGCGAAGGCCTCGCCGCCGTCGACCGGAACCGCCGAGCCACGGTTCTCGAGCTCCTCGAGCTGCGACTCCAGGTACGACTTCAGCCGCACGCGGTACTCGCGCTCGAAGGTCTTGAGCTGCTCGATCCGGCTCTCCAGCACGCTGCGCTGCTGGGTGATGGTCGCCATGATCTCGGTGTGCTTGCGCTCGGCGTCGGCCTGCAGTGCGTCGGCCTTCTCCTTGGCCTGGCGCAGCTGGCTGTCCGAGCGGGTCTGCGCGTCCGACAGCATCGCTTCGGACTTCTGGCGAGCGTCCGCGACCATCGACTCGGAGCGGGTCCTGGCATCGCCGACCAGACGCTCGGAGTTCGCCCGCGCGTTGGAGAGCAGGTTCTCCGCCTCGGTCTTCGCGTCGCTGGTCAGCCGGTCCGCCATCTCCTGGGCGAGGCTGAGCACCTTGGCCGCCTGCAGGTTCGCGTCGGCGCCGGGGGCGTCCTTCGGCACGGGCGCGGCCACCGGCATCGGCGCGGGCGGGGGTGCGGGCACCGGGGGTTTGATCGGTTCCGGCGGCGGAGCCTGCTGTACCGGGGCCTTGACGGTGGCGGGGGCCGCTTGCCGATTCTTCTTGGCGTCTGCCAGTTCCGCATCGAGTTCGGCAACCCGCTGGCGCAGGTCTGCGTTCTCCTCGATCAGACGCGAGAGCTCCTGCTCCACGAGATCCAAGAAGGCATCGACTTCATCCTCGTTGTAGCCGCGCTTCCCGATCGGCGGTTTGCTGAACGCGACGTTGTGCACATCGGCTGGGGTCAGCGGCATGGAAGGATCCCTTCACGCGTCTTTTGGAGATCTAGCAGATCTAGCAAGGTATCTTGGCCCATTCTGTCACACCGGAGCTACGGGTTGGCCGAGCCTGCTCACGATCGACATCAGGATGAAGACGATGAATAGCAGGACCATAATCGAGAGGTCCAGGCGAATTCCCCCCAGAGACACCGGTGGTATCAGCCGTCTCAGCAGTTTCACCGGAGGGTCGGTGATCGTGAAGATCACCTCCAGGATGACGACAACGACACCGGTCGGTCGCCAGTCACGGGCGAAGCTACGAACGAACTCGACGATCACCCGGCTGATCAGCAACAGCCAGAAGATGAACAGTACGAAGTACAGCACCGCGAACAAGGCCACGACTTCACTCTGCCCGAAAATCGGCGTTGCGCAAAATGACCACACCGCCCCGCGCGCGACAAGACCGACGAACCCCCCGGATCAGACCGCTATTTCTGGTTGTAGAAGCCGGTTTCGGCGATCCTGCGGCGTTCCTCGGCCGATACGTCGACATCCGCCGGTGAGAGCAGGAACACTTTGGTCGCGACCTTGTCGAACGAGCCACGTAGTGCGAACGCGAGTCCGGCCGCGAAATCGACCAGCCGCTTGGCGTCGGCATTGCTCAGATCGACCAGGTCCATGATCACCGGGTTGCCCTCGCGGAAGCGCTCGCCGATGATGCGGGCCTCGCTGTAATCGCGCGGGCGCAGCGTCGTGATCTTGGACAAGGGGCCTCCGTCCTCGAAGATCCCTGGCCGGCGAGCGGACGCGGGCTCGGGGCGCACGCGCTCCTCCAGCCGCCGCTCCTCGGCGTCGGGATCGACGGCGAGCGCACCCCTGGTGGCTCCCCGCATCATGCCTGCGCCGCCGCCCGCACGAAAACGGCCCGACGACGGGGCCGCATCGATACGGGTGGGCCGCCGCGACGACTCGTAACGCTCGTCGCCGTAGGGCTCGTCGGCGTACTCGTCACGGCGCGCCGCCGGATAGCCTGCCTGGTAAGGCGACTTGTACGCGGGCTCCGGGTAGTCGGCGTCCTCGTCGAAACGGTCTGCGCCGTAACGATCTTCGGCATACCGGTCGGTGCCGTAGCCGGCCCGCTCGGTGTAGGAGCGCCCCCGCGCGCCACCGCGCTCGTTCGCGCGCGAGGTGCGATCGTCGACGTAATCGTCTTCGTAGTCCTCGAGCGGAACCATGCCGAAGTACGCCTTGAACTTGTGCAGGGTGCTCATGCCCGCACCTCGCTGCCGCTCGCCCCCGTCATGACCACACGGATGGCTGCATCGATTGACCCCTCGCTCATGACACCACCTCACTATCGCGCGGCTCCGTCATGACCACGATGGTGGCTGCGTCGAGTCCTCGCTCGCTGCGCTCGCTCATTCTGGTCGACCTTCCTTCGGCCCCGGTGGCGGCCGGGTGTTGAAGTCTTGCTCAGCCCTCGTCTGTCCCAATCTTATGTGTCAAATGTGACTGATGAGGTTTCTTTGCTAGCCCGAGGTTATCGGTCGAGCGCCCATCAAGGCGGTACCGACACGCACAACCGTCGAACCGTGTTCGATCGCTGATTCCAGATCCCCCGACATTCCTGCAGAAAGCTCGGTTGCCGAGGGGTGTCCGGCGAGTAGCCGCGTGTGCAAAGTCGCAAGCCGTGCAAATGCGCTATGAGGCTCGGCGTCGAGTGGCGGAATCGCCATCAGGCCCCCGAGCTGCAGTCCTTTGGCGGCCGCGACCTGGTCCGCGAGCCGATCGAGATCATTTGTGGTGGCCCCGCCGCGCTCGGGGTCCTCGTCCAGGCTCACCTGGAGCAGCACGCGCAGGGGTTCGATACGCTCGCCCGCCTCCAGCGCGGCGAGCGCGCCCTTGTCAAGAGCCGTTGCCAAACGTTCGCTGTCCACCGAGTGCACGGTATGTGCCCAGCGTGCGACCACTCTCGCCTTGTTGCGCTGCAGGCGACCGATCATGTGCCACCGGATATCAGGGCGTTCGCCCAGTTCCGCGACCTTCGCGGTGGCCTCCTGCTCCCGCGACTCGCCGAATTCGCGGCAGCCGAGGCCGTACAGGATCGCCACATCCGCGGCGGGGAAGAACTTCGTCACCGGCAGCAGACGCACCGAGCCCGGCTCCCGTCCCACCGCCCGGCAGGCGGCGTCGATGCGCCCGAGCAGCACATCCAGATTGCCCGCCAGCTCGGCGGTGCGCGCATCGACTTGTGCCACAACGGTTTCCGAGTCGGTCATCGGCCGCACTCCGAACCGTGCCGTGTCATTTCGGGCCCTCGATCCAGATCACACCCGCGATGCGCCCGGTCGGCGCGCCGCGGCGGTGGCTGAACAGCGTCTTGTCCTCGATGGTGCAGCGCGGATCTTCCGCGATCGCCGCGATCCCGGCCTCGGTGAGCTGCCTCCGGATTCCGGCGCGCAGGTCCAGCGCCGGGGTGCCGCGCACGGTGATGGTCGCGCTGCCCGGTAGGTGCTTTTCGACGTCGTCGCGCATGGCGGCGGGAACCTCGTATTGCCTGCCCGAAGCGGCCGGGCCGAGAAACGCGCCGACGCGGTCGAGCCGGGCGCCGGCCGACACCATCGCGTCGAGCACGCGCGGGACGATGCCGATGCGCGCGCCGATCCGGCCCGCGTGCACGGCGGCGATGACGCCGGCCTCGTCGTCGGAGAGCAGAATCGGGACGCAGTCCGCGGTCAGCACGACCAGCGCCAGGTTCGGCACGGTGGTGACCAGGGCATCGGTGGCGGGCACCGGCTCGGGGCGCGGTCCGTCGACGATTTCGACGCCGCGGCCGTGGATCTGCTCCATCCACACCAGCCGGTCCGGGGTGAGGCCGATCCCCGCGGCGAGGCGGTCGCGGTTGCGTCGCACGGCCGCCGGATCGTCGCCCACGTGGTCGCCGAGGTTGAACGAGTCGTAGGGCGGCGCGGAGAAACCGCCCGCCCTGGTCGTCGTGACCCGTCGGACGGTGAGCGTGTGGGCAGCAGTCATGCCTCCGAGCCTAGTGGCTCCCGAGGCGAGCGCCGCGGCTCGGAACGCGGGCGCCGGACCCCGCGCTCGGTGAATCCTCCTGATCGGTCTGCTGATTCGCGTCCGAGAGGCCGCACGGCGCGGCGCGCGGTGCGGCGAACCTCACCTCGGGCGACGACCCTCGACCGTCGTCCCGGGCGGGATCCGGGACGATCGGATCAGCGGCGCATGAAGGACGGCACGTCGACGTCGTCATCGTCGTCGCCGCCACCGTCCGGCGGCTGGATGTGGGACCGGCTGTTGTGCGAGACCGTCGGCTCGGCGAGCGGGGCGCGCTCGTTGTGTCGGTAGCTCGGCACCGCGCCACGGGTCACGCTGCTGGAGGTGCCGCTCGTGGTGGGCTCGGTGCTGCGTGTGGAGGAGGCGATCTCGCTCGGTCGGCTGGTCTGGCCGATCTCGCCTGCCCGGCCCGAGCCGATCGCGCCGCGCGTGGTCGCGGGGTCGAAGGTGCGCCGGGCGGGGCCGCCGCCGTCGAACCCGGCCGCGATGACGGTGACGCGCACCTCGTCGCCGAGCGAATCGTCGATGACGGTACCGAAGATGATGTTGGCCTCGATGTGCGCGGCCTCCTGCACCAGCGATGCCGCCTCGTTGATCTCGAACAGACCGAGGTCCGACCCGCCCGCGATCGACAGCAGCACGCCGTGCGCGCCGTCCATCGACGCCTCGAGCAGCGGCGAGTTGATCGCGGCCTCGGCCGCCTTCACCGATCGGCCCTCGCCGCGCGCGGAGCCGATGCCCATGAGCGCGCTGCCCGCGCCGGACATGACGCTCTTGACGTCGGCGAAGTCGACGTTGATCAGGCCGGGGGTGGTGATCAGGTCCGTGATGCCCTGGACACCGTTGAGCAGCACCTCGTCGGCGGAGCGGAAGGCGTCCATCAGGCTCACCGCGGCGTCGCCGAGCTGCAGCAGCCGGTCGTTCGGGATGACGATGAGGGTGTCGCAGGACTCGCGCAGCAAGTTGATGCCCACCTCGGCCTGGTTGCCGCGGCGCTTGCCCTCGAACGAGAACGGCCGGGTGACCACACCGATGGTCAGCGCGCCGAGCTTGCGCGCGATGCTCGCGACGACCGGCGCGCCGCCGGTACCGGTGCCGCCGCCCTCGCCCGCGGTCACGAAGACCATGTCGGCGCCCTTGAGCACCTCTTCGATCTCGTCCTTGTGGTCCTCGGCGGCCTTGCGGCCGACCTCGGGATCCGCGCCGGCGCCGAGACCGCGGGTGAGTTCGCGGCCGACGTCGAGCTTGACGTCGGCGTCGCTCATCAGCAGCGCCTGCGCGTCGGTGTTGACGGCGATGAACTCGACTCCCTTGAGTCCCTGTTCGATCATCCGGTTGACGGCATTCACGCCGCCGCCGCCGATACCGACGACCTTGATCACCGCAAGGTAGTTGTGCGGGGGCGTCATGGGCTCTCGCCTTCCTTCGATCTAAAGCCTGTCATTTTCGGATTCAGGACATTTCGCTATGCACCCTCGGTTGTTTTGCCCAGGGCCGTTTCACTCCACGATCCGCTGGCCCGGGCAAACCCTAAACCTCAACCACAGGGTTAGCGTTATGTCAAGTATCCGACTGGTGCGGAACGCTATTCGCAGCCGCCGCGATACGGGCGCAGGCGCGCCGACACGAGTGACAGAATCTTGTGTGATCCTTCTCGTTCGCCACTCCGCACACCGTAGGGTTGGACGGTTGCCCCCCGAGCCCCATCCCGGCGGCGGCCCTGCGCCTTGTGGCAGAGCGCCCCCGAAAATTCCCTGGGCACAATGGGTGTCGATCACTTTACCGTGACCAGATTCGGACTCGAAACGTCGAACACCGTTCCCTCCCGCGTCAACAGCGGCAACACCACGGCCGCCTTGCGTTCGGCATCGTTCGCACTGCCCCAGAGTACCGTGCGTCCGTCGTGCAGATTCAGGGAGATATCCGAAATCGACCGTGCGACAACCTCGTCCACCTGGATATACAGGGCGGGCGGCAATACCGTCAGCACCGCGACCGCCGCGCGGGTCACCGGATCGGCGCCGCCGGGAAGTTCGGTGATCAACTTCGGCACCCCGATGGGCGCGGCTTCGATGGCGAATTCGACGCTTTCGGCATCCAGCAGATGCGCGCCTTCGGTGCTCTCGAAGAACAACACCGGCGTCCGCTCCACGACGGTCACCCGAACGGTGGACGGGTACACCCGCTGCACGCGCGCGGAGTGCACTTTCGGAATATTCACTACCCGCCGCGCCATGGCGTCGGTATCGATGCGCAGCATCGAGCGGCCCGAGGGAATTTCGAGTCGCTCGCGTACCTGTGCTTCCGGCACCGCGGAGAGACCGACGATATCGACGGTGCGCACCGAAAGGGCGGGCGTGAACCACGCGACCAACAGCACGACGGTAAGCACGCAGACGCCCAGCAATCCCCACAGCCGCACCCGGCGCAGCCGAGCCGGGCCGCCGGGTCGCCGCAGCAGATCGAACCGATCGAGCCAGCCTGCGGCGCGCCGCTCACCCCCCGGCCGCATCGCGGCTCACCGCCCGTACTGGGGACGCGCCCGTAGCCCGTCGAGAATCTGGCTGCCGAGCATGGTGACGTCGCCCGCCCCCATGGTGATCACCACGTCGCCGGGCTTCGCGAGCCCGGCCACCTGGCGGCCGACCCGGGACATATCCGGTTGGTAGTGCACGGGTCCGGTGACGGCCTGGGCCACCAGCGCGCCGTTCACGCCGGGCAGCGGCTTCTCCCGCGCGCCGTACACGTCCAGCACGACGACCTCGTCGGCCAGGCTCAGCGCCACGCCGAAGTCCTCGGCGAAGGTCGCGGTGCGGCTGTACAGATGCGGCTGGAAGACCACGATCACCCGGCCCTGCCGCGAGCGCGCGCCGTCCCGCGCCTCCTGCTGCACCAGCTCCGCCGCGGCGCCGAGCACCGCGCGCACCTCGGTGGGATGGTGCGCGTAGTCGTCGAAGACCCGCACGCCGTTCTCCCTGCCGACGAACTGGAACCGCCGGTGCACGCCGCCGAAACCCTCCAGGCCCTGGACGATTTCATCGACGTCGGCGCCCGCGGCCCGCGCGGCCAGCAGCGCGGCCAGCGCGTTGAGCGCCATGTGCCGTCCGGGCACCGAGAGCCGCAGGGTGCGCGGCGCGGACTCGTCGGCCAGCTGGAACTGCACGAGCCCGCCCACATCACGCGGCTCCCAGCTGTGCAGGCGCACGCCGACAGGGACCGGCGCGTCGGCGAGTTCGCCGGAGCCGTAGCCGAGGACCCGGACGCCCTTGTCCGCCAAGCGGTCACCGACCCGCTCGGCCAGCGCGCGCGAGCCGGGATCGTCCAGGCACACCACCAGCAGCCCGCCCGCGGTGAGCCGGTCCGCGAAGTCGTCGAAGACCTGCACGTAGGCGGCGTCGGAGCCGAAGAAGTCGAGGTGGTCGGACTCGATGTTGGTGACCACGGCGACGTCGGGGTCGTACTGCAGCAGCGAGCCGTCGCTCTCGTCCGCCTCGGCCACGAAGACCTCGCCGGTGCCGTGGTGGGCGTTGGTCCCCGCCTCGTTGAGTTCACCGCCGACCGCGAAGGACGGGTCGAGGCCGCAGTGCTGCAGCGAGACGATCAGCATCGAGGTCGTCGAGGTCTTGCCGTGGGTACCCGAGACGAGCAGCGTGCGGTGCCCCCGCATCAGCGAGGCCAGCACCGTGGGGCGGAGCAGCACCGGGATGTCGCGCCGATTCGCTTCCACCAGTTCGGGATTGGTCTTCGGGATGGCGGCGTAGGTGGTCACCACCGCGGTCGGGCCGCCGGGCAGCAGGTCGAGCGCGCCAGCGTCGTGGCCGATGTTGACCTGCGCGCCGCGCGCCCGCAGCGCGAGCACGCCGCGGCTCTCCTTGGCGTCCGAACCCGACACCGCGCCGCCGCGGGACAGCAGAATGCGGGCGATGCCGGACATTCCGGCCCCGCCGATGCCCACCATGTGCACCCGCTCCAGTTCGGGCGGGAGCGCCGAACGCTCGTCGGTCATCGGCCCCGCCCCAATTCCACCACGATCCGCGCCACTTCGTCGGCGGCGTCGCGGTGCCCCGCGCCTGCCGCGGCGCGGCCCATCTCGGTCAGCCGTGCGGGGTCCATGAGCAGCGGTATCACCTCGTCGATCACGTACTTCGCGGACAGTTCGGCATCGGGGACAATTCTGCCACCGCCCTGCGCGACCACGGGGCGTGCATTGAATTCTTGTTCGCCGTTGCCGTGCGGCAGCGGCACGTAGAAGGCGGGCAGGCCGACAGCGGACACCTCGGCGACCGTCATCGCGCCGGACCGGCACACCACTGCGTCGGCCGCGGCGTAGGCCAGATCCATCCTGGACACATACGGCACCGCCACGTAGCGTGCCGGTCCCTCGCCCTCGGCGACCTCGACAGTGTTCTTCGGGCCGTGCGCGTGCAGCACCGAGATACCTGCCGCAGCCAGCTGCGGCGCGGCGGCCGAGACCGCCTCGTTCAGACTGCGCGCGCCCTGCGAGCCGCCGAACACCAGCAGCACCGGTCCCTCGGCGGGCAGCCCGAAGTGCGCGCGGGCTTCGGCGC
>NZ_BDBP01000127.1 GCF_001613045.1 Nocardia lijiangensis NBRC 108240
GACGCGCTGGAACGGCGCGCCCGCGCGCTGCCGCCGCTGCCGGACGGCCAGCCCGCGGTGCACTTCACCGGCTTCATCACCGACCGCGCGATGGTCGCCAAACTGCTTGCCACCGCGGACGTCTCGCTGGCGCCTGGCCCGCACGAGACCTTCGGCCTCGCCGCGCTGGAAGCACTGGCCGCGGGCACCCCCGTGGTCGCAAGCCGCTCCTCGGCGCTCGCCGACATCGTCACCGCCGACTGCGGCGCCGTCGCCGCCGACCACCCCACCGCTTTCGCCGAAGCGGTCACCGACGTCCTCGCGATGCCCGCCGTCGGCCGCCGCCGCGCCGCCCGCACCCGCGCCGAACAATTCACCTGGCCCCGCGCCGTCGCCGGCATGCTCGCCGTCCTCGGCCGCTGAAATCCTCCGCCCCGACCGCACACCTAGGCGTCCCACACAAGCCCCATACTCCGCACACAGGCGCTGCCTACGTGACGCGTACGGACGCCGTGCGGGACGTGTACTGGTTGGGGAGTCCTCGCAGAGGTTTGGTACTCCTCGCAGGGGTGCAGCTGCTGCGAGGCGTGTGGAGGCCCTGCGAGGATCCGTCGGGTGCCACAGGGGTTTGGCACTCGGCAAGGCTCTGCCTACGTGACGCGTACGAACGCTGTGTGAGAGGCGTACCGATTGAGAAGTCCTCGAAGAGGATTCGTACGCCTCCCTTTCGGCCGTCCCACACAGGGTCGGTACTCCGCACACAGGCGGTGCCTATGTGGCGCGTGCGAACGCTGTGTGGGAGGCGTACTGGCCGAGAGTCCTCGCAGAGGTTTGGTACGCCTCGCAGGGGTTGCAGCTGCTGCGAGGCGTGTGAGCGCTCTGCGAGGATCTGCCGGGTGCCACAGGGGTTTGGTACTTGGCACACAGGCGGTGCCTATGTGGGGCGTGTGAACGGTGTGTGGCAGCGGCTCTCGTAGAGGGTTGGTGTGCTCGGTGCGCTAGGTGCGGGCGGCGAGGACGGCGTCGTAGAGTTCGCGGCGGGAGACGTTGTTGGCGCCTGCGATGTGGGCGCAGGCGTCCTTGAGGCGCAGGCCTTGGGCGGTGAGTGCTTCGACCTCGGCGACGAGGTCGGCCGGGTCGGTGGCCTTGGGCTGGGCGCCCTCCAGCACGACGGTGATCTCGCCGCGGGCGCTGTCGGCGGCCCAGGTGGCGAGTTCGGCCAGCGTGCCGCGCACGACCTGCTCGTAGGTCTTGGTGAGTTCGCGGCAGACGGCGGCGCGGCGGTCGGGGCCGAGCACCTCCACGGCGTCGTCGAGGCACTCGGCGAGCCGGTGCGGCGCCTCGAAGAAGACGCAGGCGCGCGGTTCCGCGCGCAAGCTGCGCAGCCATTCCTTGCGCGGCCCGGACTTTCGCGGCGGGAAGCCGTCGAAACAGAAGCGCTCCACCGGCAGAGCGGACAGGGCGAGCGCGGTGGTGACGGCCGACGGACCCGGCAGACAGGTGACGGCCAGATCGCGTTCGACGCACGCCGCGACCATCCGATAGCCGGGGTCGCTCACCGAGGGCATCCCCGCGTCGGTGACGAGCAGGACCGTGCGCCCGGCCTCGATCTCGCCGAGCAGCGCCGGAATCCGGGCGGTTTCGACGTGGTCGTAGAAGCTCACCACCCGCCCGGTGATCTCGACGCCGAGCGCCTTGGCCAGCGCGCGGGTGCGGCGGGTGTCCTCGGCGGCGACCACGTCGGCGGATGCGAGCGCGTCGCGCAGGCGCTGGGACGCGTCACCGATATCGCCCATCGGCGTCGCCGCGAGCACCAGTTTCCCGCTCGCTTCCGATGCCCGGACCGCGCAGTCCCCCGCTGTCGACTGGTCTGCCACCGCACTCCCGTCTCGCTCGACGCCCGGCAAACACCGGACCACGAGCAGCCTAGTCGGCGCGGATGGACGGAGTCCTTCGACAGCTCGGCGCATGGCCGTAGCCGGGCGGAGGGTATGCCTGCCAAGTTGCCGCTGCCGGTCCGTGATCCGTCGTCGGCCTGTGTATGGCCACAGCGGTGGCGGTGGTCCGGCCTTGTGGCGCTGCCGGTTCGTGGTCTGTCGTCGGCTGGTGCGCAGCTGCAGTGGGGGCGGAGGGTATGCCTGCCTGGTGGGCGCTGCCGGTCCGTGATCCGTCGTCGGCCCGCGTATGGCCGCGGCGGAGGCGGCGGCACGTCTAGTGGGCGTTGTCGGACGCAGTCCCTCGCAGCTCGCGCAGGGCCGCGGTGGTTCGCACACGTACCGACCGGTTTCCGAGGATTTCGGTCTGCGATCCTCGTCGTCGATCCGATGCGGCGGGAGGTGTGATTCGGGCGGTGTCCGGGTCACCGATGCGGGACCTGGGGGCCTGTACCTAATACGATCGGGGCGTGACCCAGGTGACCTCCCGCGCGACCGTACCCGGGGCCGTGCCCACCTGGTCGAGCCCCGCGCCGCTTCGGCCGTCGCCCGATTTCGGGCCCACCGACACGCTGCGCGGCTGGCTGGTCACCGCCTTTCTGACCGCGATCGCGGCGGTCACCCGGTTCACCATGCTGAACTATCCGACCGACGCGGGCACCCCGGTCTTCGACGAGAAGCACTACGCGCCGCAGGCCTGGCAGATGCTCACCGGCGGCGGGGTGGAGGACAACCCCGGCTACGGGCTCGTGGTGCATCCGCCGGTCGGCAAGCAGATGATCGCCATCGGCGAGTTCCTGTTCGGCTACAACGGCTGGGGCTGGCGGTTCACCGCGGCGCTCGCAGGCACCGTATTGGTGCTGCTGGTGATTCGGATAGCGCGCAGGCTGGCCAGATCGACGCTGATCGGCGCGATCGCGGGCATCCTGATGATCGCCGACGGGCTGATCTTCGTCTCCTCCCGCATCGGCATGCTCGACATCTTCATGGCGCTGTTCATCACCGCGGCCTTCGGCTGCCTGGTGCTGGACCGGGACGACGTGCGAGCCAGAATGGCGCGGGTCGACATCGAAGGCCGCATCGGCGCGACGCCATGGGGTCCGCGACTCGGCGTGCGCTGGTGGCGTTTCGGCGCGGGCGTGCTGCTCGGACTTGCGTGCGGCACCAAGTGGTCCGGCCTCTATTTCATCGCCGCGTTCGGCATCCTCAGCGTCTGCTTCGATGTGGCCGCGCGCCGCGCGTACGGGGTGCGCAAGCCCTGGCTCGGCACGGCGCTGCGCGATGTGGGCCCCGCGCTCTACGCGCTCGTGCTGATCCCGATCGGGGTGTATCTGGCCACCTACTGGGCCTGGTTCGTGAGCGAGACCGGCGTGTACCGGTACTCGGTCGGCAATCAGGTGGGGACGGGGGGCCCGTGGTCGTTCCTGCCCGACGCGCTCCGCTCGCTGTGGTTCTACAGCGGTGAGTCGCTGCATTTCCACGAGGGCCTGACCAATTCGGCGGGCAACCACCATCCGTGGGAGTCCAAGCCGTGGACTTGGCCGATGGGTCTGCGGCCGATGCTGTACTACTACGCCGACAGCAACGTCACCGGCTGCGGGCAGGCGCAGTGCGTCAAAGCCGTGATGCTCATCGGCACCCCGGCGATCTGGTGGGTCGCCCTCCCGGTGCTCGCCTGGATGCTGTGGCGCAGCGTGGTCCGGCGCGACTGGCGCTACGCCGCCTTGCTGACCGGGTACGGCGCGGCGCTGCTGCCCTGGTTCCTGACCCTGGACCGGCAGATGTACTACTTCTACGCCGTGCCGCTCGCCCCGTTCCTGATGATGGGTCTGGCACTGGCGCTCGGCGACGTCATGGGCACGGCTCGCGCGACGCCGATACCGCGCAGTCCGCTGGGCACCTTCCTGCCCGTCGCCCCCAGCGAACGGCACAGCCTCGGCCTGCTCGCGGTCTGCCTCTATCTCGGCCTGGTGGTCGCGAACTTCATCTGGCTCTGGCCGATTCTGACCGCGCTGCCGATCACGCCGGGCAACTGGCACGACCACCTCTGGCTGCCGAGCTGGCGTTAGTACCCCGTTTCCAGCGCGGATTTCACGTAGCGCAGGGCGATTTCGTCGTCCAGGCCGAGCCTCCTGATGGCCGCCACGTACGCGGTCGCGGCGCGTCCGGCCGCGTCGCGGGTGGGGTCGCCGGAGGACGCGATGAACGAACCCTGCCTGCCCCTGGTCTCCAGTACCCCGTCGGCCTCCAGTTCGCGATAGGCGCGCGCGACGGTGTTGGGGGCCAGGCTCAGCTGGGCGGCGAGTGCGCGCACGGTGGGAATCTTGGTGCCCGCGGTCAGTTCGCCGGAGCGCACCTGCGCGATCACCGCCAGCCGCAGCTGCTCGTACGGCGGGACGGGCGAATCGTGGCTGATCGTGACAGTGAACATGGGCGGCTCACACGTCGTCCCTGGCCAGCGGACACGACAGGCACCGCGGGCCGCCGCGCCCCGAGCCCAGCTCCGAGCCCGGAATCGGCAGCACCTCGATGCCCGCGTCCCGCAGCCGCGCGTTGGTCATCTCGTTGCGTTCGTAGGCGATCACGACGCCGGGGGCCACGGCGAGGGTGTTGTTGCCGTCGTCCCACTGCTCGCGCTCGGCGGTGACGCCGTCGAGTCCGGTGTCGATCACCCGCAGCTTGCCGATGCCCATCGCCTCGGCCGCCGCGGGCAGGAACGGATCGGGTCCGCGCATCGTCACCCCGCCGCCGCCCTCGCGGACCGCGTAGTCGCCCTCGCGGTGAATCGTGAACGCGCGCAGCTCGTCTCGGATGGCCGGGTACATCACCACGGCGTCGGTGTCGACCATGGTGCACACCGTGTCCAGGTGCATGGTCGCGCGCGTCTGCGCGATCGGGATGACCAGCACGGTGTGCGCGAGGCCGTCGTCGAACAGGCTGCGCGCCAACGCTTCCGCCCCGGCCGGCGTGGTCCGCTCGCCGACGCCGACGGCGACCACGCCGGGTGCGAGCAGCAGCACGTCGCCGCCTTCGATCGGCGCGGTGTGGGATTCGTAGGCCCGCCGCACCCCGAGGAAGCGCGGGTGGAAGGCGTAGATGAGATCGGTCAGCGAGGTCTCGCGCATCCGGGCGGGCAGGGCGAGCGAGGTGATCGCCACGCGCGGGCCGACCCAGAACGAGGAGTCCCTGGTGAACAGCAGGTTGGGCAGCGGGTCGATGACGAAATCGGCGCCGTGGTGCATCCGCCGCACCAGGGAGGCGGCGTCGGGGCCGAACGGCAGCTCGTCGAAGGTCATGCCCGCCATCAGGATTTCGGCCAGCTGCTCGGCGGGCACCCCGCGCAGATAGGCGGCCAGCTCGTCGGCCAGCGCGTGGCCGAGCCTGCGGGCGTCGACGGCCGCCGAGATGCCCTGGATCCGCGCCGCGCCGCTGGCCGCGATGGTCTCGGCGAGCAGATCCGAGAGCAGCAGCACCTCGACACCGCGGCTCTGCAGCACGTCGGCGAAGGTGTCGTGCTCCTGCTGGGCCCGCTCCACCCAGGGAATGCCGTCGAACAGCAGCTGATCGTTGTTGCGTGGGGTGAGCCTGCGCAGTTCGGCGCCTGGCCGATGCAACAACACGGTGCGTAGGGCTCCGACCTCGGAAGTCACCCCGTATCGCGGTTCGTCGGCGCGGTCGGTCACGCCCCCTCGCCGGTCCTTTTCGTGATCGACGGGCACAGCGTCTGCTCCCATCCTCCGACCGTAGTTCGCGATCGTCGTAACAGGACGGAAATCGGCCACCCAATGCCGCGGGAGCCCGAATTCGTCCCCAGGACATCCTAACCTGAAGTATTGTTCAGGTGAATGGAGGAGCGTGATGTCGACAGCCGATTGGCGAGCTAAGGAACTGACCCCCGGGCAGCTGTCCGAGCGTAGCGGAGTGGCCGTCTCCGCGTTGCATTTCTACGAGCGCGAAGGGCTCATCACCAGCCGTCGCACCAGCGGGAATCAGCGCAGATACACCCGTGAGACGCTGCGGCGGGTGGCGTTCATCCGTATCTCGCAGCGGGTCGGCATACCGCTCAGTGAAATCCGGGAGGCGCTGGACAAACTCCCCGAGAGCCGCACCCCGACCCGCCGCGACTGGGAGACCCTCTCCACCACATGGCGGGAGGATCTCGACGATCGCATCAGTCAGCTGATCCGCCTGCGCGACAACCTCACCGGCTGCATCGGCTGCGGCTGCCTCTCACTCGGCAGCTGCAAACTCGTCAACGAGCGCGACCGGCTCGGCGACGAGGGGCCCGGCGCCAGGGTGCTCGACACGCACCTCAACTGCCCGACGAAACCGGCAGCGTGCTGAACCGGGCACTGGCCCGGCGAGCAGCCCGGCCGCCGAGGACACGTTCACCAGGGCGCCGCCGCGGCTCGCGCGCACCATGGCGGGCACGAAGCTCTCGATGACGTGGATCGGCCCCATCAGGCGCGCGCCGCCGGAATGGGGTGTGTCACGCTGCGGCGAGCCGGGGCGGGGTCCATGATCGGTGTATGACCACTTTGGAAAGCAAGGCCAAGGAACTGCTCGCGCTGCACCGTCCGGGCAATCCGGTCGTCCTGCCCACCGTGTGGGACGCCTGGTCGGCGAATCTCGCTGTCGCCGCGGGATTTTCGGCACTCACGTTGGGTAGTCACCCGGTCGCGGACTCGATCGGGCGCAGCGACAACGAGGGCATGACCTTCGCCGAGCTGCTGACTCGGGTCCGGCAGATCACCGACGCGGTGGACGTGCCGATCTCCGTGGACATCGAAGCCGGATACGGGCTCGAGCCCGCACAGCTGATCGAGGGCCTGCTCGACGTGGGCGCGGTCGGCCTGAACATCGAGGACACCGTGCACAGCGAGGGCGGGCGGCTGCGCGGCGACCAGGAGCACGCCGACTTCGTGCACGGGCTGCGCGAATTCGCCGACGCGGCAGGGGTGCACGTCGTGGTCAACGCCCGAACGGATCTGTTCATCCGGCAGGTCGGCGACGAAGCCGATCGCCTGGACCGGGCCATCGCCCGTCTGACGCTGGCCGCCTCCGCGGGCGCCGACGTGCTGTACCCGGTCGGGCGGCACTCCGACGCGGACATGCGCAGGCTGACCTCGGAACTGCCGCTGCCGGTCAACGCGATCGGTCTGCCGGACAAGTCGGACCGCGCGGAACTCGCCGCCCAGGGCGTGGCGCGGATCAGCTTCGGCCCCTACCTCCAGTTCGCGCTGGCGACCGAGGCCAACCGGTTGCTCGATCGCTGGAAGTGACGCGAAAACCCGTGAGCGGCACGGCGGTTCGTTCGCGAATCACCGTGCCGCTTGCGGGTTCGTCAGTCCTTCTTCTCCAGGTAACGCGGGTACACCGGCTCCGGCGCGGGCAGCGGCACGCCCGGCGCGAGCGGCGTCGCGAGATCGGCGAAGGTACGGCCCTGCTGGGCGAGCAGATCGAGGATCTTGGCGGCGGACCCGGGCAGCACCGGCTGCACCAGGATCGCGACGATGCGGACCACCTCGAGCGTCACGTACAGCACCGTCGCCATGCGGGCGAGATCTTCCTCGGTGCCCGACTTGCGCAGCGCCCACGGCGCCTGGGCCGAGAAGTACTTGTTGGTCTCGCCGAGGGTCAGCCAGATCGCTTCGAGCGCGAGATGCATCTGCTGGGCGTCGTATTCGGCGCGGCAGCGTTCCAGCAGACCGTTCGCGCGGTCGAGCAGCGCCAGGTCCTCCGCGGTGAACTCGCCCGGCGTCGGCACGGCGGCATCGCAGTTCTTGTTCACCATCGTCAGGCTGCGCTGCACCAGGTTGCCGAACTCGTTGGCCAGATCGCTGTTGATCCGGCCGACGATGGCCTCGTGGCTGTAGCTGCCGTCCTGCCCGTAGGAGATCTCGCGCAGCAGGAAGAAGCGCACCGCGTCGACGCCGTATTCGTCGACGAGCTCGAGCGGGTCGACCACATTGCCGACCGACTTCGACATCTTCTCGCCCTTGTTGTATAGGAAGCCGTGCACGAACACGCGTTTCGGCAGCTCCACTCCGGCCGACATCAGGAACGCGGGCCAGTACACCGTGTGGAAGCGGGTGATGTCCTTGCCGATGATGTGCAGGTCGGCGGGCCAGAACTTCTGGAATGCAGCGGATTCGGTGTCCGGGAAGCCGACGCCGGTCAGGTAGTTGGTGAGCGCGTCCACCCAGACGTACATCACGTGATCGGGGTGATCCGGCACCGGCACGCCCCAGTCGAAGGTGGTGCGCGAGATGGACAGATCCTTCAGGCCCGCCTTCACGTAGCTGACGATCTCGTTGCGCCGCGTTGCGGGCGCGATGAATTCGGGGTGCTCCTCGTAGAGCGCGAGCAGCCGGTCCTGGTACTTCGACAGCCGGAAGAAGTAGTTGGACTCCTCGGTCCACTCCACCGGCGTCTTGGTCTCGGTGGAGATGCGGCTGCCGTCGTCGAGCGCCGTCGTCTCCTCCTCGGTGTAGAACGCCTCGTCGCGCACCGAGTACCAGCCCGAGTAGTTGTCCAGGTAGATGTCGCCGTTGGCGAGCATCCGCTCCCAGATCGCGATGCTGGCCGTCTGGTGGTCGGCATCGGTGGTGCGGATGAACCGGTCGTAGGAGACGTCGAGCGTCTTGTCCAGCTGCTCGAAGACATCGGAGTTGCGCGCGGCGAGCTCTTCCACCGGGATGCCTTCGGCGGCGGCGGCCTGCTGCATCTTCTGGCCGTGCTCGTCGGTGCCGGTCATGAAGAACACGTCGTAGCCGTCGAGTCGCTTGAACCGGGCGATGGCGTCCGACGAGATGTACTCGTAGGCATGGCCGATGTGCGGCGCACCGTTCGGGTAGGCGATGGCCGTTGTGATGTAGAAGGCGGGGCGTTCAGCTGCGCTCATGGTGTGTCTACTGTAATGCGCGTGCTTTCCGTCGCTCACGTGAATATCCCCGCAGGACCCGGCCAGCGCACGACGCGGCCGAGCGCAGGCGGAGCGCAGTCGTGAGCAGCGGCCGTCGCCCCGCGCCCGATCTGCCCGAGCCGCTCGCGCCGCTGGTGGACGCGCACACCCACCTGGACGCCTGCGGCGCCACCGATGCCGAGTCCACCGCCGCCATCGTGGACCGCGCCGCATCGGTCGGCGTAGGCAAGGTGGTCACGGTCGCCGACGATCTGGCCGCGGCCCAGTGGGCCGTGCGGGCGGCGCATTGGGATCCGCGCGTCTACGCCGCGGTCGCGCTGCACCCCACCAGGGCCAACGCGTTGGACGACGCCGCGAAGGCGGAGTTGGAGCGGCTGGCGGTGGACCCGAGGGTCGTCGCGATCGGTGAGACGGGCCTGGACTACTACTGGCCGGGCAAGCTCGACGGCTGCGCCGATATCGAGACCCAGGTCGAGGGTTTCCGCTGGCACATCGAGTTGGCCAAGCGGGTACGCAAGCCGCTCATGATCCACAACCGCGAGGCCGACCACGACCTGCTGACCGTGCTGCTGGACGAGGGCGCGCCGCCGACGGTGATCTTCCACTGCTTCTCCTCGGACGCCAACATGGCGCTGTCCTGCGTCGCCGAGGGCTATGTGCTGAGTTTCTCCGGAACGGTCAGCTTCAAGAACGCCCACGAGCTGCGCGAGGCCGCCAAGGTGGTGCCGGACGAGCAGATTCTGGTGGAGACCGACGCGCCGTATCTGACGCCGCACCCGTTCCGCGGTGCGCCGAACGAGTCGTACTGCCTGCCGTACACGGTGCGCGCGCTCGCCGAACTGCGCGAGCAGGATCCGCGCGAACTGGCCGAGATCACCACCGCGAACGCCCGGCGCGTCTACGGCATCTGACGGCGCGCGGGCGTACCCCGCGTAAGGGGACTGGAAACCCGTTGTGTGGCCCAGGTCACTTCGGGTCTCGAGGGTTGTTATCTACCTGCGGTGTCGATACCGTTCCGTGATTCGCGATCCCGCAGCTGGCGAAGACGCGGTTGTCGGGGGCTGATCGCTTCGTTATCGTACTGTGACCATGTCGCCCTTCACGAGGATCAACCAGTCCCGGTCGCCGCTGCTATACGCGGCCGTCGCGGCGCTGCTGCTGACGCTGATCGTCGGCGCCTCGCTGGCGATCGTGAACCGCAAGACGGTGACGGTCGTCGTGGACGGCGAGCAAGCGATCCTGACCACCATGTCCCGCAACGTCGACGGCGTGCTGCGGGCCGCCGGGTTCGACCTGACCGACCGCGACCTGGTCCGCCCCGGCCGCGGCTCCGCGGTCACCGACGGCGCGACGATCGTGCTGAACCGGGCCCGTCAGGTGGCGCTGACCGTGGACGGCAGGCCCGAGACGGTGTGGACCACCGGTCTCACCGCGGGCGAGGCGCTGACCCAGCTGAACATCCCCGGCGACCGGTACGTCTGGCCCGCCCGCGACGAGCGGCTGCCGCTGGCGGGCGCGACGCTGCGGATCGCCACCCCGCGCTCGGTGTCGCTGCTCGACGGCATCGGCAACCCGATCGACGTGCGGCTCGCCGCGCCGACCGTGGGTGAATTCCTCTCCGCCGCGGGCATTCCGCTGATCGAGCAGGACTCCGTGGAGCCCGCGCCGAGCACCCCGCTGGCCGACGGCCTGCGCATCGTCGTGACCCGCAAGCGGGTCGAGCGCCACACCGAGACGTTGCCGCTGGATCCGCCGGAGAACGTCATCGAAGACCCGGACCTGAACATCAGCCGCACCGTCGTGGAGAACCCCGGCGTGCCCGGCGTGCACGACGTCACCTTCGCGGTGACGAGGGTCAACGGCGAGGAAGTGGACCGCAGGCCGATCGACTCGGTGGTTTCCGTGCCCGCCCAGCCCAAGACCGTGCGCAAGGGCGCCAAGCCCGGCACCGAGGTGCCTCCGGTGCGCGACGGTCAGATCTGGGATGCGCTGGCCCGCTGCGAGTCCAACGGCAACTGGGCCATCAACACCGGCAACGGCTACTACGGCGGCATCCAGTTCGACCAGAGCACCTGGGAACGACAGGGCGGCCTGCGTTACGCCCCGCGCGCCGACATGGCGACCCGCGAGGAGCAGATCGCCATCGCCGAGGTGACCAGGGCTCGGCAGGGCTGGGGCGCCTGGCCCGCGTGCACAAGCAGGCTCGGACTGAGCTGATCCACGGATCGTCCTGCGGCGTCGGCGCCTCGGGTGGGGCGGCGCCGCAGTCGTTTTCGTGGTCGATCGTGCCGCTCCATCCCGCGACGCGGTTGTACACTCGGCCGGATTCGTGACGATGCGGTCGGGGCGAGAGGGAATTTCGCGATGGGATTGCTACACACCGCGCGACGTTCGGTGCTCGCCACCGCACTCGTCGTCGGGGCCGTGCTCTCCGGAACGAGCGCGCCCGCCGCGGCGACGACGCCGGGCTCGGTGATCGCGGTGACCGCGCAACCGGACGGCTGGCACGGCATGTCCGGCGGCTCGGTGGTCGACTACTGGATGACCGGATCCGACGGCACCCCGCAACGCGCGAGCGGCGCGCTGTTCCTGCCCGAGGGCACGCCGCCGCCCAACGGCTGGCCGATCCTCGCCTACGACCACGGCTCCAGCGGGCTCGGACCCGGCTGTGGCGGAATCTCACAACCGGAGCGCGCGCCGTTCCCTGCCATGCAGGGCAGGCAGGACCAGCTGCTGCAACGCCTGGTCTCGCATGGCTTCGCCGTCGTGGCGCCCGATTACCTCGGTCTCGGGCGCTTCGACACCGGGCCGCACCCGTACCTCGAACTGCGCACCGAGGCGACCGCCACCATCGATCTGGTGCAGGCCGCCCGCGCCGCGCACCCGGAGCTGTCGCGCACCTGGCCGTGTTCGGCGCCTCGCAGGGCGGGCAGGCCGCTCTCGGCACCGCGCAGTTCCAGGACACCTACGCACCGGACCTCGATTTCCGCGGCACCATCGCGGTCGATCCGGAGTCCGATGTGGAGAAGGTTCTTCCGCTGGCGGGTCCCGTGATTCCGACGATGTCGGACACCGCAGCGCCGATGAGTTTCTTCGTCAGCATCCTGGCGGGCGTGCGCGCGGCGCGGCCGGACGTGCGCGTGGACCAATACCTGACGCCGCTGGGCAGGACGGTGCTCGACGAGGTCGGCGGGTTGTGCCTGGACCGGATCATCGAGCGCGTCGCCGGTCTCGGCATCGGCCAGCTGCTGGCCAGGCCGCTGTCCGCCGAGCCCATCCGCGCGGCCTACACCGACTACCTGACCGTTCCGGTGCGCGGCTACGACGCCCCGATCCTGTTGCTGGTCAACGTGACCGACACCGTGGTGCCCTCCCCGCTGCACGCGGCCCTGATCGCCCAGTTCGCCGCCAACGACGTCGACTCCCAGACCGTCCTCGGCACCGGTCAGCACACCCAGCTGAGTCCGGCCATGTGGGATGCCATCGACGCGTTCCTCGCCCGCATCCAGTCCACGCCCACTCAGCGCTGAACCAGTCGCCGCACGGCCGATTCGATTCCGTCCGCGCGCAGCTAGCCCACGTCGACCCAGCATCGACCCGCAGTTCGCGATCTTCCACCGTTCGCGCCCACCGGGCTTCCGTCCTCGCAGCGCCTACATACGCCTCGCAGGCCCTGTACGCGCTGCGAAGCGTGTGGAAGACCTGCGTAGTGCTGCCGGGTGGGCGGGGGCGCGGCGTGGGGTTGGTAGGTTCTTCGGGTGTCCGATGCCGATGTTTCTGGTAGGGGGAGTGCCGCGCTGCTGGGGCCCGCCGAGGTGCGGGTGTTGGCCGAGCGCTTCGGGGTGCGGCCGACCAAGCAGCTCGGGCAGAACTTCGTGCACGATGCCAACACCGTCCGGCGGATCGTCGCGGCGGCGGGGGTTGGCCGCGCCGACACCGTGCTGGAGGTGGGGCCCGGGCTCGGTTCGCTGACGCTCGCGCTGCTGGACGTGGTGGACTCGGTGATCGCGGTCGAGATCGATCCGGTGCTTGCCGAGCATCTTCCGGTGACGGTCGCCGACCGGGCCCCGGACCTGGCCGACCGCCTGACGGTGGTGCACGCCGACGCGCTGCGGGTCACCGCCGCCGACCTGCCCGCCGCACCGACCGCGCTGGTGGCGAACCTGCCGTACAACGTCGCGGTGCCGGTGCTGCTACACCTGCTCGCCGAATTGCCCAGCATCACAACCTCACTGGTGATGGTGCAGGCCGAGGTGGCCGACCGTCTCGCGGCCGAGCCGGGTGGCCGGATCTACGGCGTGCCCAGTGTGAAGGCCGGATTCTTCGGGAAGGTGAGCCGTGCGGGCGCGGTTGGCACCCAGGTGTTCTGGCCGGTGCCCCGGGTGGAATCGGGGCTGGTGCGGGTGCAGCGCTACGCCGAGCCCCCCTGGCCGACGGACGACGAGCACCGCCGCCGCGTCTTCGAGGTGGTCGACGCCGCCTTCGCGCAACGCAGGAAGACCTTGCGCGCGGCGCTGTCCGGCTGGGCAGGATCGCCCGCCGAGGCCGAACGGCGACTGGTCGCCGCCGGTATCGATCCCACCGCGCGCGGGGAAACCCTGGACACCGCGGCGTTCGTCCGGCTGGCCGCGCAGAAGTAGCGGTCGCTTCCTCGTGCGTACCGCCGCGGGCGTCAGTGAAAACGCCGCAGCCGCAAGCTATTCGTGACGACGAAGACGCTGGACAGCGCCATGGCGGCGCCGGCGAGCATCGGATTCAGCAGGCCCGCCGCGGCCAACGGGATGGCCGCGACGTTGTAGCCGAAGGCCCAGAACAGGTTGCCCTCGATGGTGCGCAGGGTGGCGCGGGACAGGCGGATCGCGGTGGCGACGGCGCGCAGGTCGTCGCGTACCAGCACGATGTCGCCCGCTTCCGCGGCGACGTCCGTGCCGCCGCCCATGGCCAGGCCCAAGTCGGCGGCGGCCAACGCGGGGGCGTCGTTCACGCCGTCGCCGACCATGGCGACCACCCGGCCCCGGGCCTGGAATTCGCGGATCGCGCGCAGTTTGTCGTCGGGCAGCACCTCGGCGACGACCTCATCGATGCCGGCCTGCTCGGCGACCGAACGGGCCGTCGCCGCATTGTCACCGGTGAGCAGCACCGGGGACAGGCCGAGGGCGCGCAGGTCGGCGACCGCGTCGGCGCTCGTCGGTTTCATCGCGTCGGCCAGCACCAGGATGCCGCGGGCCGCGCCGTCCCAGGCGACGGCGATCGCGGTCGCGCCGTCGCGCTCGGCGGTCTCCTTCGACGCGGCAAGGCGCTCGGGCAGGGCAATGCCGCGTTCGGCCAGCAGTTCCGCGCGGCCGATCACCACGTCCCGTCCGTCGACCAGCCCGCACACGCCCCTACCGCCGTGACTCGTGAACCGCTGCACGGGTGCCGGGCGCAGTCCGCGTTCACGCGCCCCCGCCACCACCGCGCGGGCAACGGGATGCTCGGAGCCGTGCTCTACCGCCGCTGCGATCGCAAGCAATTCGTCGGCGGGCTCGTCCGTTATCACCTCGACCAGCGTCATCCGACCGGTGGTGACCGTCCCGGTCTTGTCCAGCACCACCGTGTCGATGCGTCGCGTCGACTCCAGCACCTGCGGGCCCTTGATCAGGATTCCCAGTTGCGCCCCGCGCCCGGTGCCGACGAGCAGCGCGGTGGGCGTGGCCAGCCCGAGCGCGCACGGGCACGCGATGATCAGCACCGCGACCGCCGCGCCGCACGCCACCTCCGTCGGCGCGCCGGTCAGCAGCCAGTAGGCCAGCGTGAGGCCCGCGATCACGAAGACGATCGGCACGAACACCCCGGCCACGCGGTCGGCGAGCCGCTGCACCGGTGCCTTTCCGTTCTGCGCCTCCTCGACCAGCGCCGCCATCTGGGCCAGTTGGGTATCGGAGCCCACCCGGGTGGCGCGCACGGTGAGCAGGCCGCCGGTGTTCACCGTCGCGCCGATCACCGTGTCGCCGGGGCCGACGTCCACCGGCAGCGCCTCGCCGGTCAGCAGGCTCTGATCCACGGCCGAATCGCCCTCCACCACAACGCCGTCGGTGGCGATCTTCGCGCCGGGCCGCACCAGGAACCGGTCGCCGACGCGCAATGCGTCGATGGGCACGAGCACCTCGGTGTCGCCGCGCAGCACCGAGACCTCCTTGGCGCCGAGTTCGATCAGGGCGCGCAGCGCGGAGCCGGCGCGGTCCTTGGCCCGCGTCTCGGCGTAGCGACCGGCCAGGATGAACACGATCACGCCGGCGGCCACCTCGAAGTACACGGTGGACGCGGCGTCGGTGCGGGCGATGCCGAGGCTGAACGAGTGCTTCATGCCCGCCATCCCGGCGTGCCCGAAGAACAGCGCGTACACCGACCAGCCGAACGCGGCGAGGGTGCCGACCGAGATGAGCGTGTCCATCGTCGCGGTGCCGTGCCTGGCGTTGATCAGGGCGGCGCGATGGAATTCGTACCCGCCCCAGCACACCACGGGCGCGGCCAGGGTCAGCGAAAGCCATTGCCAGTTCTCGAATTGCAGCGCGGGGACCATCGCCATGGCGAGCACCGGCACAGCCAGCGCCAGGCTGACGAGCAGGCGGTGGCGCAATGTGGCGAGTGCCGCGTCGTGGGACCGGTCGGCTTCGGTCGTGGGCGGTTCGGGCAGGTGCGCGGTGTAGCCCGCATTTTCGATCGCGGTGATCAGCTGTTCCGCTGAAACAGACTGTGGATAGCGAACTTTTGCCTTCGCCGTCGCGAAATTCACCGTGGCTGTGACGCCGTCGAGCCTGCTCAGTTTCTTTTCGATGCGCGCGGCGCAGGACGCGCAGGTCATGCCGCCGATCTCGAGTTCGAGAGCGGCATGGCCCGCGGTCGCCGTCATCGGTGTTCGCCACCCGAATGGTGTCCGGCGCCGGATGTGGATGGCGCTGTGGAGAGCGGCGCGAATTCGAGGGTGAATTCGGCGGTGTGCACCGAACCGCCGTGCGCGAATTCGAAATACAACCGGTAGGGGCCAGGCACCGGCGGCTCGACGTGGAACGCCACCTCCGGGCCGGGGCTCGTCCGGCCGACCTCGCCCTGCGGGTGCGCGTGCAGGTAGGCCAGGGACGGCGCGTGCAGGCCGACCAGGTGCGCGTAGGCGCCGAGGTACGGCTCGAGATCGGTGACGGGCCTGCCGTCGCGGGTCACGGTGAACCGCAGGTCGCCGGAGTCGCGCTGCAACCGGACCTGGTAGCCGTCCACCGCAGCGGTCTCGGCGGCGGGCGGCAGCGGTCGCGCTGCGGCATCCCCGGCGACCGTGACGGTGTGGCTGAGCACCAGGTCGTCGCCCATCTCCGGTGCGAAGTCGGCGAACACCCGGTATGTCCCTGGCGCTGCCCAATTCCAGTCGACCGACCAGGCGCCGTCGGCCGCCATGGCCGGGTGCGCGTGCCGGTATTCGGTCCCGTCCGATCGGGCGACGATCAGATGCAAGGGCTTGTCGTGCCGGATGGCGAACCGGGTGACCGGCGCGCCGTCGGGACCGGTGATGCGGAAGCGCAGGGGACCGGCGCGGTTCGGCGACGCGGGGGCGCTCAGGTCGGCGAGGGTGTAGCCGGATTCGGAGTCCGACAAGCCGGTCGACCGATCCGACCCGTCGCGGACGACACCGCTGTGCTCGACGCCCCGATCGGACGGATCGCCCACCAGGGCGCCGATTCCGAGCGCGGCGCCGAGCAATACGACGAGCCCGCCACCGAACGCGGCGAACCGCAGCCGATCCTGCATCAGACGGAGACCTCGTACCCCGCCTCGTCGACCGCGGCGGCCACGTCCGCGTCGGCCAGCGGCGCGGCGCTGTCCACGCGCACGGCCCCGGTCGCCAGGTCGACGTCGACGCCGGTGACGCCGTCGATCTTGCCGATCTCCGTCTTGACCGAGCTGACGCAGTGCCCGCAGGTCATTCCCTTGACGGTGTAAGTGGTGGTGGCCATCTCCAACTCCTTCGCTCGCTGCAATTATACGGTGCCGGGGTATCTCCGACGAAAAGCGAACATACCCCCTATGGGTATACGGCCGCAAGTGGTTCGATCGGACTCGTTCGGTTCGGCGGTGCGCTGTTGTGACCAAACGGATCACGGCGGGTGAATGACGGATATCGAGCCCGGCGATTGTCGGACCCACCTATTAGGCTTGAACACCGTGCTGTCAGTAGTGCCCAGTCCCATCACCGTGCGCGCGCCGTCGAAGGTGAATCTCCACCTCGGCGTCGGCGACCTGCGCGCGGACGGGTACCACGACCTGACCACGGTGTTCCAGGCGCTCTCGCTCAGCGACGATCTCGAGCTCGCCCCCTCGGCGGCGCTGACGGTCCGGGTGACCGGCGAGGGTGCGGCCGAGGTGCCCACCGATCGCAACAATCTGGTGTGGAAGGCCGCCGTGCGACTAGCGCACCTCGCGGGCCGGGCGCCGCTGGTGGAAATCACCATCAGCAAAGGCATTCCGGTAGCGGGCGGCATGGCGGGCGGCAGCGCCGACGCGGCCGCCGCGCTGGTCGGACTCAACGAACTGTGGGACATCGGCCTGTCCCGCGACGAATTGGCCTCGGTCGCCGCCGAACTCGGCAGCGACGTGCCGTTCGCGCTACACGGCGGCACCGCGCTGGGCACCGGTCGCGGCGAACGACTGCTTCCCGTGTTGTCCCGCAACACCTTTCACTGGGTGCTCGCGCTGGCCAAGGGCGGGCTGCCGACGCCGTCGGTCTTCGCCGAGCTGGACCGGCTGCGCGAACTGGGCGATCCGCCGCGGCTCGGCGAACCCCAGCAGCTGATGCAGGCGCTGGCCTCCGGCGATCCGAATCAGCTCGCTCCGCTGCTCGGCAACGACCTGCAGGTGGCCGCGGTCTCGCTGAAGCCGGAGCTGCGGCGGACGCTGCGCGCCGGGGTGGGTGCGGGCGCACTGGCCGGTCTGGTGTCCGGCTCGGGTCCCACCTGCGCCTTCCTCTGCGAGAGCGAAGAGGCCGCCGTCGCGGTGGCCGCGGAACTGGCGGGCGCGGGTGTCGCCCGCAGCATTCGCACCGCGAGCGGGCCGGTGCCCGGCGCGCGCATCCTCGACGTGGATACGCCGGGCAAGCGCTGATTCCACGGCGCCGGCTCCACCGCCTCGACGCGGCCGTGGGCCCGCGGCGCCGGGTGAGTAGGCTCGTACGGTCGGCAAATCACCCGGAGAGGCGGGCTAGCAGCGTTCATGTCCAACCTGATCAATCTCGAACAGGTCTCCAAGAGCTTCGGGATCAAGCCCCTCCTGGACAACGTCTCGCTCGGCGTGCACGCGGGTGAACGCATCGGCGTCGTCGGTCTCAACGGTGGTGGCAAGACCACCTTGCTCGAGGTTCTCACCGGTATCGAGGAGCCCGACAGCGGCCGGGTGAGCAGGCTCGGCGGGCTGCGCCTCGCCGTGGTCACCCAGCGCGGGACGCTGCCCGAGGACGCCACCATCGGTGACGTGGTGCTGGCCGGCCTCGCGGACGATCAGATGACCGACGGCGTCGCCGAACACGAATGGGCGGCGAACCCGCGGATCCGCTCCGTCCTCGAGGGCATCGGCATCCAGGGCCTCGGCATGGACACCCCGGTGACCAACCTGTCCGGCGGCGAGCGCCGCCGGGTCGCGCTGGCCGCCGCGCTGGTGCGCGAGCTCGACCTGCTCGTGCTCGACGAGCCGACCAACCACCTCGACGTCGAGGGCGTGCAGTGGCTGGCCGAGCACCTGCTGAGCCGCCGCTCCGCCCTGGTGGTCGTCACCCACGATCGCTGGTTCCTCGACACCGTCGCCACCAATACCTGGGAGGTCGTGGGCGGCAAGGTCGAAAGCTACGAAGGCGGTTACGGCGACTGGGTTTTCGCGCGCGCGGAACGGGCCAGGCAGGCCGATTCCAGCGAGGCGCGGCGGCGCAATCTGGCCCGCAAGGAACTGGCCTGGCTGCGGCGCGGGCCGCAGGCGCGCACGTCCAAACCGCGCTACCGGGTGGAGGCCGCCGAGGCGCTGATCGCCGACGTGCCGCCGCCGCGCGACAGCGTCTCGCTGGCCGCGTTCGCGCGGAAGCGCCTGGGGCGGGTCG
>NZ_BDBP01000128.1 GCF_001613045.1 Nocardia lijiangensis NBRC 108240
GGGCGGATCGGCCGGTTCGCCGCCGCGCCGGGCCCCCGCGTCGAGGGGCGGGTTCGCTGGAGTCGTCATGCCGCCATCCTGCGCGCCGACCGGACCGCCGCCAGCCGCCCGACCTGGGCGAACAATGCCCCTGTGGATAACGGCCGCGCTGTGGACGAACGACGGGGCGAGCGCCGTCCGGCGGCGCGCGGTGTCGGACCCTGCGTGTATCGGGCCGACGCAGGCTCCCACGCCACCAGCGCCCGCTGCCCTGCCCCTAGGCCCTGTCTCGCCTGCGCGGCGATCGGCGAACGACCTGCCCACCGGCTCCGCGGCCTGAGCCTCAGGCCTCGCGCACCTTCCGCACCGACGTCGTGAACAACTCGTCCAGCGCCGTGGTGTCCGGTGCCGCATCGCTGAATGTCATGTAGGTCACCGCGATTCGCACATCGCCCACCTGCCCGATCAGCGTCCGCATGGTCTGCGTCAGGCCCGGGCCGCCGACGTCCGGGGCGACGGTGCGGCGCAGCGCCAGGGTGTCGTCGGCATCGATGGGCGGCGGCGGATCCAGCTCGGTCGACACGGTTGTGGTCGCGCCCGCCCTGGTCACCCGTATCTCACCGCAGCGCCGCACCTGCTCGCGCAGCGTGGACAGCTGCTGCCGGGTCCGGGTGAGTTCGACGGTCAGCGTGGCGCGGGACGCCTCGTCGGTGCCGACCGCGATGGCCGTGTGGTCGGGGCCGAACTGCTGTTCGGAGGGCGCGCACCCGTCCGGCCGCACGGTCGCCCCGCGGGTCACGCCGTTGAGGTCGCCCGCGGCCTGCGCCGCCGCTTCCGGGGGCAGCACCACCGCCGGGTAGCGCGCCGGGAACTGCGCGGGGTCGGGCAGCAGCGTGTTCAGTACCGCGCTGACATGCCGGACGGTCGTCTGCTGAACCGAGACCGGATGTCCCGTGACGGTCGATCCGCAGCCCGCGAGCAACAGCGTGCACGCGGCCAGCGCGCAGGCGCTCGACACGCGCGTGCGTCCTGTCGAACGCGGGCGTCCCGTCGAAACCGGCACAGTCACACCGCCCACTGTGCCAAACACGTTTTTCGCCTCCGCGATGCCACGCCGACGATCCGGGTGCCGACCGGGCACAGCCTGCGACACCATGGCATTACCGCACGTCACCGGCCTGCACGGCATCGGAACTCGGTCCGCGGAGCAATCGGCGCCCGCGCACGGGAATAGTCCGTGGCCGATCGGGAATGCTCAGTGCCCGGGCGCTGTTGGCTCGTTCTATGGGTCGGTGTCTGCACCGTGCGCGGTGCGTGTCATCGCCATGGGGGACAATGGACATGGGTTCCTCGCCGTGCTGCCCTCGATCGGTGGCCGCGGTGGACCGCGCAGGAAGGAGTACGCGATGGACTACGAGTCGCGAATGTACGAGCTGGAGTTCCCCGCTCCGCAGTTGTCGTCCGCCGACGGCGCGGGTCCGGTCCTCGTGCACGGGCTGGAAGGCTTCACCGACGCCGGGCATGCCGTCCGCTTGGCCACGACGCACCTGCGCGAGAGCCTGGAAAGCGAACTGGTCGCCTCGTTCGACGTGGACGAACTGCTGGACTACCGCTCCCGCCGTCCGCTGATGACGTTCAAAACCGATCATTTCGCCGATTACGCCGATCCCGAGCTGAACCTGTGGGCGCTGCGCGACACGGCGGGCACGCCGTTCCTGCTGCTCTCGGGTATCGAGCCGGATCTGCGCTGGGAGAAGTTCACCACCGCGGTGCGGCTGCTCGCCGAACAGCTGGGCGTGCGCCGCAGCATCGGCCTGAGCGCGATTCCGATGGCCATTCCACACACCCGCCCGCTGGGCGTCACCGCGCACTCCTCGGATCGCGACCTGATCTCCGATCACCAGCGCTGGCCGGGCGAGCTGCAGGTACCGGGCAGCGCGTCCTCGCTGCTGGAGTTCCGGATGGCCCAGCACGGACACGAATCGGTCGGTTTCTCCGTGCACGTGCCGCACTATCTCGCCCAGACCGCCTACCCGGAGGCCGCGCAGACGCTGCTGGAGAACGTCGCCGAGAACGCCGGTCTGGAGTTTCCGCTCGCCGCGCTCGGCGAGGCCGCCGCGCGTGTTCGCGAGCAGGTCAACGAGCACATCGCAGGCAACTCCGAGGTCGAGACGGTCGTGAACGCGCTGGAGCGCCAGTACGACACCTTCGTCACCTCGCAGGAGCGGCAGTCCAGCCTGCTGGCCGGCGACGGCGAGCTGCCCAGCGGTGACGAATTGGGCGCCGAGTTCGAGCGTTTCCTCGCCGAACAGGGCGGCTACGACGGCGACAACACCTGACGAGGTCGCCGTGCGGCGCAGGGCATGACGGCGCCGTGCGGCGCAGGGCATGAGAGCGCCGCGCAGCGCGGTGCCCGATCACGGTGTCGGCCTCGCCGACGTCTGCCCTAAGCTGGTCGGAGTGGATCTGACCGAACTGCTCGACATTCCAGGAACCGACGCCGACGCGCTCTACGAGTCGTTCGGCATGTGGGCCGCCGAGCAGGGCACGCCGCTGTATCCCGCGCAGGACGAGGCGCTGCTGGAGCTGGCATCCGGATCTCACGTCATCCTGGCCACGCCCACCGGCTCCGGCAAATCCCTGGTGGCGGTCGGCGCGCATCTGTTCGCGCTCACCCGGGGACAGCGCACCTACTACACGGCCCCGATCAAAGCGCTGGTCAGCGAGAAGTTCTTCGCCCTGTGCGAGGTGTTCGGCGCCGACAAGGTGGGCATGGTCACCGGCGACGCCGCGGTGAACGCCGACGCGCCGATCATCTGCGCCACCGCCGAGATCCTGGCCAATCTGGCCCTGCGCGAGGGCGCCGACGCCAACGTCGGTCAGGTCGTCATGGACGAGTTCCACTTCTACGCCGACCCGGACCGGGGCTGGGCCTGGCAGGTGCCGCTGCTCGAGCTGCCGCGCGCGCAGTTCCTGCTGATGTCGGCGACCTTGGGCGAGGTCGACTTCTTCGCCCGCGACCTGGAGCGGCGCACCGGCCGCGGGACCGCGATCGTGGCGGGCTCCGAACGCCCGGTGCCACTGAGCTTTTCGTATGTCCGCACGCCGATCACCGAAACCCTCGAGGAACTGGTCACCACCCACCAGGCCCCGGTCTACGTGGTGCACTTCACCCAGGCCGCGGCGCTGGAGCGGGCGCAGGCGCTGACCAGCGTGAACTTCGCCACTCGCGCGGAGAAGGACGCCATCGCGGCGGCGATCGGCGAGTTCCGCTTCGCGGCGGGCTTCGGCAAGACGCTGTCCCGCCTGATCCGGCACGGCATCGGCGTGCACCACGCGGGCATGCTGCCGAAATACCGCAGGCTGGTGGAGCGGCTGGCCCAGGACGGACTGCTGAAGGTGGTGTGCGGCACCGACACTCTCGGCGTCGGCATCAACGTGCCGATCCGCACGGTGCTGCTGACCGGACTGACCAAGTTCGACGGTGTGCGCACCCGCAGACTCAAGGCCCGCGAGTTCCATCAGATCGCGGGGCGGGCCGGGCGTGCGGGTTTCGACACCATGGGCACCGTGGTGGTGCAGGCCCCCGAACACGAGGTGGAGAACGCCCGGCTGCTCGCCAAGGCGGGCGACGATCCCAAGAAGCAGCGCAAGGTCCAGCGCCGCAAGCCGCCCGAGGGATTCGTTTCCTGGAGCGAGGAGACCTTCGACCGTCTGGTCGCGGCGCAGCCGGAGCCGATGGTGTCGCGGTTCAACGTCACCAACGCGATGCTGCTCAACGTGATCGCCCGGCCCGGCAACGGTTTTCAGTCCATGCGCCATCTGCTCGAGGACAACCACGAGCCGCGCCCCGCGCAACGCAGACACATCCTGCGCGCGATCCGCCTCTACCGCGCGCTGCGCGACGCCGGGGTGGTCCAGCAGCTGGCCGAGCCCGACGCCACCGGCCGCTACGCCCGCCTCACCGTCGACCTGCAACGCGATTTCGCCCTGGACCAGCCACTCTCGCCGTTCGCGCTGGCCGCGCTCGACCTGCTGGACCGCGACTCCCCCGGCTACACCCTCGACGTGGTCTCGCTCATCGAATCCACCCTCGAGGACCCCCGCCAGCTGCTGATGGCCCAGCAGCACAAGGCGCGCGGCGAAGCCGTCGCCGAGATGAAGGCCGACGGGATCGACTACGACGAGCGCATGGAGCTGCTCGAGGACGTGACCTGGCCCAAACCGCTCGCGGAGCTGATCGAGCCCGCCTACGAGACCTACAGTGCCGGGCATCCGTGGGTCTCGGAGTTCGCGCCCTCCCCCAAGTCCGTGGTGCGCGACATGATCGAGCGCTCGATGACCTTCGCCGAGCTCATCTCGCACTACGAGCTGGCGCGTTCCGAGGGCGTGGTGCTGCGCTACCTGGCCGACGCCTACCGCGCGCTGCGCCGCACCGTGCCCGACGCGGCACGCACCGAGGATCTCGATGATCTCACCGAGTGGCTGGGCGAGCTTGTCCGGCAGGTGGATTCGAGCCTGCTCGACGAATGGGAGCAGCTCACCGGTCCGGGTGCCGAGAACGACGCCGAGCAGCTGGCCTTCGGCGCCGAGACCATCCGCCCCATCTCCGCCAACGAACGCGCCTTCCGCGTCATGGTGCGCAATGCCATGTTCCGCCGCGTCGAACTGTCCGCGCTGCGCCGCTGGGACGCGCTGAGCGATCTCGGCACCGGCCCGGACTGGGCCGAGGAGCTCGCCCCCTATTTCGCCGAGTATGAGCGCATCGGCACCGGCCCCGACGCGCGCGGCCCCCAGCTGTTCCGTATCGAACAGCGTCCTGGGTTCTGGCATGTGCGCCAGGTCCTCGACGATCCCGCGGGCGACCACGGCTGGGCCCTCGAGGCGGTGGTCGATCTCGCCGCGTCCGACGCAGCGGGCGAGGTGGTGTTCGACGAGGTCACGGTGTCCGAAGGGTAGGGGCGCAGCCCCCGCTCGGATATGGGTTTCGACGGATTCGTATCTGGGTAGGGGCCGCTGATACTCTCTCCGCTGCTGCCCACGCGAAAGATCAACTATGCCCGAAACCCCGTACCTTGTCATCCACTCCGAGCGAGTTCGCGAAAATTACCGTGCGCTCGACGCCGCCGTCGCCGCCCGAGGCGCAGGCAAGGCGCGCATTCGCTTCGCGGTGAAGGCAAGTCCGGTGCCGGAGCTGATCACCCTGCTCGATGGCGAGGGCGCGGAATTCGACGTGGCGAGCATCGGCGAGATCGACCTGTGCCTCGACCTCGGGGTGGCGCCGGACAAGCTCTGCTACGGCAATCCGATCAAGAAGGCTGCCGATATCGCCCGCGCCTACGCCAAGGGGGTGCGCCGCTACGCCTTCGACACCGAGGACGATCTGCTGCGCATCGTCGAGCACGCGCCGGGTTCGGAGGTCGAGTGCCGCTTCCTCGCCTCCACCCCCGCCTCGCAGACCCCGTTCGGCACCAAGTTCGGCTGCTCGCCCGCCGAGGCGCTGCGGCTGCTGGTGCGCGCTCGCGACCTCGGACTCGTGGTGGCCGGGCCGTACTTCCACGTCGGCTCCCAGCAACTGGATCCCGCGGCGTGGCGGATCGGGATCCAGCAGGCCGGTGAGATCGCGGAAGCGCTGGCCGCCAAGGACATTCACATCACCTCGGTGAACATCGGCGGTGGGCTGCCGATCTCCTACGCCGAGGCCGCCCCCGCGCTCGGCGAGATCGCCGCGGTCGTCGACGCCGCCGCCGCCGAATTCCTGCCCGAGACCGCCGGACTGGTCGTCGAACCCGGTCGCGCGCTGGTCGGCAACGCGGGCACCATTCACGCCGAGGTCGTCGGCGTCCGCATCGCGCCGGACGGACGACGCTGGGTGTATCTCGACATCGGCCGCTACAACGGAATGGCCGAGACCGAGAACGAGTACATCGCCTACCGGTTCGTCACCGAACGCGACGGAGACCCCGTCGACGAGGCGGTGGTCGCCGGTCCTACCTGCGACGGCGACGATGTACTGTATCAACGCACACGGGTCCTTCTGCCGACCACGTTGCGAGCCGGTGATCGCATCACCATCCTCGACACCGGCGCCTATACCGCGAGCTATTCGTCGGTGTCCTTCAATGGTTTTCCGCCCTTGACCGTTCATGTCTCGGGCGCTGAGCGAGAGTGAGTTTGCCTATGACGGCGGAATTCACCGGCTGGCATGTGCTGGCCGAGTTCGGTGGTGTCGACGCAGATCTCTGCGACGATCTCGAACGACTCGAATCGGCGTTGCGTGAGTCTCTGATCGCGGCGGGCGTCACCATCTGCGATGTCGTTCACAAGAAGTTCGATCCGCAGGGGGTGACCGTCCTCGCGCTGTTGTCGGAGTCCCACGCCTCGATTCACACTTATCCGGAGTCCGGCGACATCTTCGTCGACGTCTTCACCTGCGGCAGCATCGGTGCGGGCGCCACGAAGGCCGTCGAGATGCTGCGGGACAAGCTGTCTCCCGAAGACGTTCGCATGAAGGTCATTCAGCGGGGGCACGGCGCGCAGAAGATCGAGGAGCCGGTCGGCGCGGGCCTGACCCGGATCTGGGATCTGCACGATGTGATCGTCGACACCAATACTCCGTTCCAGCACATGGTCATCGCACGCACCGAACAGGGCATCAGCCTGTTCTCCGACGACGACCGCCAGTCCACCGAATTCTCCCAGCTGACCTACCACGAGGCGATGATGGTGCCCGCCTTCGTGCTGGCCGAGAAGCTGGACAACGTGCTGATCATCGGCTCCGGCGAAGGCGTCGCGAGCCAGATGTCGGTGGCCGCGGGCGCCACCAACGTCGACCACGTCGACATCGACCAGCTCGAGGTCGAGCTGTGCGCCGAGCACCTGCCCTACGGCTACACGACCGAGGAGCTCGCCGCGGCGGTCGCGGGCGAGGGCCCGATCACGGTGCACTACGCCGACGGCTGGGATTTCCTGGCCAACGCCCAGCAGGCGGGCACCCGCTACGACGTCATCGTGATCGACCTGCCCGACGAGCGGGTCGAGGACGCCCAGCACAACCGCCTCTACGAGGCGGAGTTCCTGTCTCGATGTCGAGCCCTGCTCGCGCCGGGCGGCGTGCTCAGCGCGCAGGCCGGCTGCGCGACGATGTGGCGCAACGAGACCCTGAAGCGGTCCTGGCAGCGCTTCCACGAGCAGTTCGGCACCGTCGTGCACTACGGCAGCGACGAGCACGAGTGGTCGTTCCTGTTCGGCCTGGTCGACGCGATCGGCGACCCGGTGCCCGGCATGGTCGACCGCCTGGCCACCCTGCCCTACCGCGCGGAGACCATCGACGGTCCCGCGCTGGTGCGCGGCGCCATCGAGCCGCACGCGCTGCGCGCGGCCGAATAGGTCACGCAGTACGCCGAATCGCATCGGCGCCAAGGATTTTCGACATCCTCGGCGCCGGTGCGATTCGCTTTACCGGCGACGGATCGCGCCGATGCCGTGCCACGGTTCGGGTTCGGACCGCCGCTCGGCCTCAGGTGGTGACGGGCGCGGGTTCGCCGGAGCGCTCCGGCTCGCCGCCCGGTTCCTTCCCCGTCGTCTCCGGCTTGGTCTGTTCACCGTCCGGACCGAAGACCAGCCCGGCCTTCCACGCTCTGCGTTCGAAGACCCGCTGCACCGGCGTCGCCATGAACGTGGTGATGATCGTCATCAGCGCCAGGATCGTGTACAGCTCGCCGGTGATGAGCCCGGCCCCGAGGCCGATGTTCAACAAGATCAGCTCCATCAGCCCGCGGGCATTGGCCAGCGCACCCATCGACGCGGCCTCCCGCTTGCTCATGCCCTGCCAGCGCGCCGCGAGCCCGACCGCGCCGAACTTGCCGACGAACGAGACGAGCAGCACGAGCACCGCGGCGAGCAGAACCTCGGGCTCGAAGATCAGGCTGAGTTCGGTGTTCAGGCCCGAGTAGATGAAGAAGGCGGGCAACAGCAGATAGGCCACCAGCGGCTCGAAACGCGCACGGATGGTGTCGAGCAGTTGACCGCGCGGCATCACCGCGCCCGCGACGAACGCGCCGAACACCGAGTAGATCCCGCACCAGTCGGTGAACCAGCTGGCGAGCAGCACCACGACCAACACGACGCACAGCTGCGCGATCGGCAGCCCGCCCGCGTGTTCGGTGTCGCCGCGCTTGGGCTGCCAGGTGTCGAGCTTGGCCAGCCAGCGCCGCGCGACGAACATCATGAACAGCAGGTAGGCCAGTCCGCCGCCGACGGCGAGGAACGCACCGTTCATGCTGTCCTTGGTGGTCGCGATCACGGTGGCCAGCAGGATCCACGCGCACGCGTCGTCCACCGCGGCGCACGCCAGCGACATGGTGCCGAGGCGGGTGTTCAGCAGCCCGGAATCGTAGATGATCCAGGCCAGCATCGGGAACGCCGTGATGGCGACGGCCGCGGCCACGAAAAGCCCGCCCTGCCACTGCTCCACCTTGTCGGTGAAGTACCCGCCGCTGCCGACCATCCACCAGCCGAGCGCGCCGCCGAGCACCAGCGGCACCGCTACGCCCGCGGTCGAGGTGGCGCCCGCCTTGCGCAGGTGCGAAGACAGGATGTCCAGCTTGAACGAGGCACCGACCAGGAACATGTACAGCACCAGGCCGAGCTGGCCGACGACGTAGATCGCGGTCAGGTTCGGGTGCGTGACGCTCGTGTCGCCCACCGCGAGCGTCGTCGGGAACAGCCATTCCTGGGCGGCGGGCCAGACCAGGCCCAGAATCGACGGTCCGAGAACGAATCCGGCGACCATGATGGCCACGACTTGCACCTGGCCCAATCGGCGAAACACCGGCCAGAGCAGTCGGTAGGTCACCAGAATGACCGCAACCTGGAGAAAGAAATGAGTGGTGATTTCCAAAAGCGATGGCATCGCAGCTCCCCTCCGTCGAGCTGGATTGTGCACTGACACTGTGAGATCGCGGGGACTCTCCGGAACGCAACGCCGCGCCGAATACGGTACCGCCGAATCCCTTGCCGTGCGGCCGCTTTCCCGCCGCGACGACCATGCGGCGAACCACCGGGAAACACCGAAGGCCGGCGGCGCGACACGACCGAAGTCGAGCGCGTCCGCCGGCCTCGGGACGTCAGGAGTTGAGCGCGCGCCAGTCCGCCACGTTCATCCCGCCGACGCCCCAATCGGTCAGTGCCACTTCATCGATCACCACGAACGTGCTCGCCGGGTCCTTGCCGAGCACATCCCGCAGCAGGTCGGTGACTCCCTTGATGAGCTGGGTCTTCTGCTCGGCGGTGACACCTTCGTCGGTGACCTTGATATTGACGTAAGGCATTACGCTGCCCTCCCGGAGATGAACCCGCCGTCGACGGGGAAGATGTGGCCGGTGGTGAATTCCGCGTCCGCCAGATAGAGGACGGCGGCGGTGGTTTCGGCGACCTCGCCGATGCGGTTGAGCAAAGCCAGACGGCCCGAGGCCTTTTCGTCGCCGTCGCCGTGCAGCGGGGTGCGAATGATGCCCGGCGCGACCAGGTTCACCCGGATGCCGTCGGCGGCGAGTTCGGCCGCCAGGCTGGTGGTCAGCGCGTGCACGCCGCCCTTGCTGACCAGCGCCGCCGACGCGGGCAACCCGGCGAGCGCGTGGTTGATCAGCACGGTGCCGATGTTCACGACGCTGCCGCCGCCACCCTGCTCCAGCAGCCTGCGCACCACCGCCTGGGTGGTGAAGTAGGTGCCCTTGAGGTTGGCGTTCAGGTAGCTGTCCAGCTCCGCCTCGGTGACATCGACGAACGGCGTGGCGCCGAAGATGCCCGCGTTGTTCACCAGCACGTCCACCCGGCCGAACCGCTCGACCGCGGCCCGAACCAGCGCGGAACCCGTTGCGGCGGAGCCGATGTCGCCGACCACCTGGGCGACCCGTTCGGGCGCGCCGAGTTCGGTGGCGACCGCGGCGAGCTTGTCCGGGTCGCGCCCGTTGATCACCACATTGTCGCCACGGGCGACCAGCGCCCTGGCGACATCGCGGCCGATCCCGCTGGAGGATCCGGTCACGATGACCGTTTTCGCTGACATGTTGTTTCCCTTCTATCGGATACGACCGGTCGTCTTGGAATGGGTACGGACTCACCCGCCGTGGCGGGCAATCGGATTCAGGGTCGGAAGTAGTCGTCCAGGAGGCGCCGCAGGCACTTGTGCAGCGGTTCCAGCGAGCGGTCGATCTTCATCCGGATCACCGCCCCCTCCCAGGACTCGATGAGCAGGTCGGCGAGCTCGTCGGCCGGAATGTCGCCGCGCACCTGACCGCGCTCCTGCGCCTCCAGCAGCGCCTTGGCGACACCGTCGCGCCAGGCGCGGAACGCGCCGGACAGCGATTCGCGCAGCGTCTCGCTCCCTTCCAGTTCACCGCCCAGGTTGGCGATCAGACAGCCACCGGTGTAATCAGTTTCGACGAACTCGTCCATCTGCTTGGCGAAGAACGTCCGCAGTCCGGTCACCGGATCCGGCGCGGGACCGAGCGCCTCGGCCAGGTTCCGCTGGATGCAACGGGAGTGGTAGTCGATGATCGCCTGCCCGAAGCTCTCCTTGCTGTCGAAGTAGTTGTAGAACGAGCCTTTCGGCACACCGACCGCGTCGAGCACCTGCTTGATGCCGGTGCCGTGATAGCCGTTGGCCAGGAACCCGGCCGCGCCTTCCTCCACCAGGAGCTGGCGGGTGTCGTCACTGCGTCGCGGTCGTGCCATGCGAAGGACTATACGACCGGTCGTCTAGGAATCGCAAACCCTCGGATCGAGCGTCTGCCGCCAACCCGCGCACCGGCGGGTGAACGTGCGCAGATGCCGGGCGGCGAACTCGTCGGCACGCCAGTCCGCGGGGGTCACCTCGGCGGTCCACACGTAGGTCCACACCGCGCCCGGCGCGAAAGGGGCCGGACCGAAACCCTCCCGGTCGATGCGCAGCCCACCCACCTCGCCTCGCTCGGCGTCGACACGGTGCCCGTCGAAACCCACTGGACGCAGGTCGTATTCGTCGTCCTCGAAGGCGTCCAGCACCGCCCACTCCCGCGCGCCCAAACCCGACAGCACCACGCCGCGCGCCGTCGCTCGCGCCGCCGCGACCAACCCCGGATACACCCGGCCGGGCAGCGCGGCCACCCGCCATCCGGGCAGCGTGGCCGGTGACAGATCGGGACACCGCCCGATCAGCTCGCGCAACACCACGGGAAATTGCAGGGTGCCGTAGACGAAGAGCGCATGCTCGGCCGCGGACACCCGCGCAAGGCGTCCAGCCGGAGGGCCACCGGCACCGTCCACCACAGCTCCTCTCCACCGCCCTCACCACTGTGCCGCATCGCCGGCGGCCACGCGGACCCCGGCTCCGCGGTCGCGACGGCTCGGCGTCAGCCCCGCCCCGCGAGCCGGGTGAAGGCGTCGGCATCGTGCGACGAGAAGACGGTGATCTCGCCGCCGTGCGCCCGATTGAGTGCGATGAGCCGTTCGCGGTTCTCCCGGAAATCGTTCGACCCCAGCGAACGCAGCTCCAGGAGCTGCCAGATCAACGGGGTCCGCGGGTGCACCGGATCGACCTCGCTGCCGACGTAGAAGGCATCGCCGGCGTGCAGCAGCCAGCCGTTGCCGGTGTCGACCGCCACGCCCACGTGCCCCTCGGTGTGGCCGTACAGGGGGACGACGAGAATCTCCGGCGGCAGACCCGGCAGATCGCGGACCGCGCGGAAGCCGAACCAGTCTGCGCCGCCGTCGATCTCGTTGGTCAGCCACTTCGGCCGGTGCGCCCACTGCGCGGGCTGGTAGCGCAGCTTGTCGAACAAGCCCTTCGCGGACGTCGCCGCGCGCAGTTCCGGCCCGTGCACGTGCACGGTCGCGTCCGGGAAATCGACAAGCCCGCCGGCGTGGTCCAGGTCCAGGTGGGTGAGCACGATGTCGCGGACGTCGGCCGGGTCGTAGCCGAGCGCCTGGATCTGACGGATCGCCGTCTCCCGTTCGAGCAGCTTGGCGCCCAGCGAGAATCGCGCGGGCCCCATCATCCGTCCGGGATCCCGCACGCACTCCAGGCCGTACCCGGTGTCGACCAGGACGAGCCCGGTGTCCGTCTCGATGAGCAGACAGTGGTCGACCATGCCCAACGTCATCGACCCGCAGTTCAGGTGGTGAATCCGCACCAGCCGAGCGTCTCAGCCACCACGCTTGCGGTCAATGCTCCCATCGGCCGGAATGCCTCACATCGGCCGCTGCGCGCGGATGATGGCGGCGAGGTATTCGTAGTCCTCGCTGCGAGCGCTGGAGGCGCGGAAGGCCAGGCCGATGGTGCGGCCGGGAGCCGGGTCGGCGAAGCGGGCGGTTTCCAGTGTGCCCCTGGCGGTTTCGGCGGCGACGGCCATCTCCGGGATGAGCGTCACGCCCAGCCCGCCCGCGACGCACTGCACCACGGTGGCGAGCGAGGCGGCGCGGGTGTCGCCGACGGCGCCGGGGTGGATGTCGACCGAGCGGCACAGGTCCAGAGTCTGGTCGCGCAGGCAGTGCCCCTCGTCGAGCAGCAGCAGGGGCAGCGCGCCGAGCACCGCGGGCGCGATGTCCTTGCGGCCCGCGAGCTCGTGCCCGCGCGGGGTCACCAGCACGAATTCCTCCGTGTAGAGCGGAATCTCCACCAGCCCGGCATTCTCGGTGGGCAGCGCGAGCAGCGCGACGTCCAGCACGCCGGTGCGCAGCCCCTCCACCAGGCGCGCGGTCTGGTCCTCGATCACCTGCGGCACCAGCGCGGGCAGCCGCTTGCGCAGCTCGGGCAGCAGCGCGGGCAGCACGTACGGCGCGACGGTCGGAATGATTCCCATCCGCAGCGTGCCGCCGAGCCCGTCGCCGGTGGCCGTCGCCAGAAAACGGTCCGCCGCTTCGAGTGTCGCCATCGCCTGCGGCAACAGTCGCATCCCGGCCGCGGTGACCAGAACACGGCGCGTGCTGCGCTCGATCAGCTGAAGCCCCAGTCCGTTTTCGAGGGCGGCCAATGCTTGCGATAACGTGGGCTGGCTCACATTGAGCCGGGCAGCCGCGGTCCCGAAGTGCCGGTATTCCGCGATCGCCACGAACGCACGCAGCTGTGAGAGTGTCGGCTGATAAGTCTGATCAGTCACGCCTATCAGTGTAGTGCGACTGATCACCTTTACCTTTCACTGGCCTTTAGGCAAGATCACCGAAGAACTTTCGCACGCTCAAACCCCACGAAGGACGAGGAGACAAAGCATGGCCCTGCTGACCATCGGCGACCAGTTCCCGGCATACAACCTCACCGCGGTCATCGGCGGTGACCTGTCGAAGGTCGACGCTCAGCAGCCTGACGACTACTTCACCCAGATCACCAGCGACGACCACGCGGGCAAGTGGCGGATCGTCTTCTTCTGGCCGAAGGACTTCACTTTCGTCTGCCCGACCGAGATCGCCGCCTTCGGCAAGCTGAACGAGGAGTTCGCCGACCGCGACGCGCAGGTGCTCGGCGCCTCGGTGGACAACGAGTTCGTCCACTTCCAGTGGCGCGCGCAGCACGAGGATCTCAAGACCCTCCCGTTCCCGATGCTGTCGGACCTCAAGCGTGAGCTGGCCTCCGCCACCGGCGTGCTCAACGCCGACGGCGTCGCCGACCGCGCGACCTTCATCATCGACCCGAACAACGAGATCCAGTTCGTCTCGGTGACCGCCGGTTCCGTCGGCCGCAACGTCGACGAGGTGCTGCGGGTGCTCGACGCGCTGCAGTCCGACGAGCTGTGCGCCTGCAACTGGAAGAAGGGCGACCCGACCATCAACGCCGGTGAGCTCCTCGCCGCCAGCGTCTGATCCGAAACACCCTTCCCCCAACAGATCCCGCTCCCCGCGCCTGCGGGGAGCGTCATCGAGAACGTCCCCCGCGCTCGGGGCCTGATCCACACAGAGGAAACGTCGAATGAGCATTGAGAACCTGAAGAACTCCCTCCCCGAGTACGCCAAGGACCTCAAGCTCAACTTGTCATCGCTCGCGCGCACCACGGTGCTGAACGAACAGCAGCTGTGGGGCACCCTGCTCGCATCGGCGGCCGCGACCCGGTCGGCGACCACGCTGCGCGAGATCGCCGAGGAAGCCGCAGGCATCCTGTCGGCGGAGGCGTACAACGCCGCACTCGGCGCCGCCTCGATCATGGGCATGAACAACGTGTTCTACCGGGGCAAGGCGTTCCTCGGCGGTCGCTACGACGACCTGCGGGCCGGTCTGCGCATGCAGATCATCGGCACCCCCGGCGTCGACAAGGCCGATTTCGAGCTGTGGTCCTTCGCGGTCTCCTCGATCAACGGCTGCGCCCACTGCCTGGAGGCGCACGAGCACACCCTGCGCGAGGCAGGCGTCTCCCGCGAGGTGATCTTCGAGTCGCTGCGCGCCGCCGCCATCGTGGCGGGCGTCGGCCAGGCCGTGCAGTCGACCGAGACGCTGGCCACCGCGTCGGTCTGACGCCGCGACAATCCGAAGGCCCCGTCCCGACCGGACGGGGCCTTCGGCGTTTCTCCACGTCGACGGACCCGGTCCCGGAGTGACCGAGACAATGTTTGCTCTCCGGTAGCCAGCGGTCCGAGCCGGTAGGCTCGCGTGCATGGGCACACAGGATGAACCGGAAGCCATGGGCACACGGGTCGAGGTGGTCCGCGTATTCACGGATGCGACCGGACGCCTCGGCAATCAACTGGGCATCGTCCGTGCGAAGGACGTCGGCGACGCCGACGCGCAGGCCCTCGCGGCCCGGGCCGGGTACAGCGAAACGGTGGTCGTCGAGGATCCGGTCGACGAGATCGCCCGCATGCGGATCTACACCCCGGCCATCGAACTCCCGTTCGCCGGGCATCCGTCGGTCGGCACCGCGTGGTGGTTCGCCGAGCAGGGCATCCCGGTGCGAGCGCTGGAAATGCCCGCCGGACCGGTGCCCGTCGAGCTGGCCGATGGCCTGACCTGGATCAAGGCCCGCGGCGAGTGGGCGCCGGACTTCACCTTCCATCAGCTCGACAGCGTCGAGGAGCTGACGACGGTGCGGCCCGACGAGTTCCCCGGCGGACCGCACTACCTGTGGTGCTGGACCGAGGAGCACCGTGCCACGCTGCGGTCGCGAATGTTCGCCCCCACCATGGGCATCGCCGAGGACGAGGCCACCGGCGCGGCGGCTGTCGCGCTCACCGCCCTGCTACGCCGCAGCCTGATCATCACGCAGGGCCAGGGCTCGCAGTTGTTCACCGAATGGGACTCCGACGGGTGGGTGCGCCTGGGCGGACGGGTCGTCGCCGATACCGTCGTCGAGGTCTGATCGCGGCCCGCCGGGTTCGGCCGAGCGCTGCTTTCCCTCCGAGCGCTCTGTTCCTCCGATAACGACGTTCATCCGAGAACGGCGTTTCCTCCCAGCACGGCGGCGATCAGCATGTACGCCGTGCCGAGATCCATCACCACGTGCGGCGCCACGGCCGCCGAGCCGCCGCCGACCGGGTGCGTGAGCCGGTGCCATCCGCCGCCGCGCAGCCACAGCACCGCGCCCGCGTCCGCGAGGAAGAGCGCGGCGAGCGCGAAGGCCGCGAGCGGCGCCGGACCCGTGTGACCGGCAGCCGAATGGCCGGACATGGCGTAGAGCATGGCCGCCGCGGCGAGCGCGTGGTATCCGATCGCGAAGACGTGTCCCGCCGCCACCTCGGCCCGGGCCGCGCGCCATTCCACGATCCGGCTCACCAGCAGCGCGCCGAACGCGACCATCACGGCGATCAGCACGCCGCGCACCGCGTGCGGACTCGCACCGGTCGGAAAGATCAGCATCACGAGCATGATCAGGCACATGACCAGATGGGCGGCATCCGATTCCTGGTGTGCCGCCCGGGTCCTCGGTGAAAGATCCTGGACCGGAAGCTGATTCGCGGACGAGATCGGCGCGGTGAGCGCGGGCGATCCGAGCAGGGCGGCGCCCGGCCCCGCCGCATCCGAGCAGTGAGCGACCGACTGGGCTCGCCCCACCACCGATCCGGCCAACCGCAGCACCACGATCGCGGACGCCACCAGGAACGCCGCCACGACCGCCCATCGCAACGCGGCGTATTCCTGCACGAACTCGGCCACACCCCACCACCCTTCGTCGCGGCGATCGTGCGACAGCACTTCCATGCTCGCATCTCGCGCAGGGTTAGGTCGCCCTTTCTCACGACTCCGATCTCGGGCGGACCGATGCGGATGTCGTCGTGACGAGCGTGCGCTCAGCGCATGCGAAAGACCGGGCCATTCGGGCGAAACGGCAGCGACGAGCCCGCGGGGATCAGATAGGCATGCTCGCGACGTACGCGCAGCACATCGCACGCGCCGTCGGTGATGATCAGGATCGGCCCGTCGGCGGGAAAATCGTCGGCGCGTTCGAGCAGCCGCACCCCCGGCTGCAAGACGGTGCCGCCGCGGCCGCGCACCCGCACTCCACGCGCGATCTCCTCGACCGGCAGGTACCCGGCGTCGTAGGCCGCGGCGTCGCAGTAGACCACCCTGGCGCGCGGCACGTCCCTGGCCAGGGCATAGGAAGCGATGGCGCCCAAGCCTTTTCCGAGCAGCGCCGCATCCATCGACCCGGACGTGTCGAGGACGACGCCGAAGGTCGGCAGGCGCGTGGCCTCCTCCGGGCGCACCCAGGCCGGGCGCGGAATATCGGGCGTCGCCGCCTGCCTGCGGGAGGCGCGCGCGTAGCTGCGGCGCTTGTCGACCGCGGGGACGTGCTCGTCGAACCAGTGCGCCAGCTGCGCGTCCCAGGGCAGCGGCGGCTGGTCCATGGCGCGGATCGCCTCCTCCAGCGCGGCGGGGACGTATCCGCGCCCGCTGTTCAGGTGATAGGCCAGGCCGGTGCTCAGCGCGTTGCGGTAGTACTCGTCCAGATCGACGTAACGCCCGGCGCCGCCGGGATGCGGTAGCGGTTCGCCGAGCACGTCGCCGCGCCCACGACCGCGCAACGTCGCCAGCTTGCGCATCCGCCGCAGATCCACCGCGATGCGGTCGTACACCTCCTCGGCCGAACAGCCCTTCAGCTCGGGGTCGTAGAGCAGGCCCTCGGGCATGACCCCGACCCCCAGCTCCACCAGCCAGCCGTTGACCACGTAATCGCAGGCGATGTTGAACAGGTACGGGTCGCGCCAGGCCGTGCGTTCACCGTGCCGCAGTGCGGCGTGCAGCATTTCGTGCGCGAGCACGAAACGCCACTCCTGCTCGGTCAGCCCGGCCAGCGGGTTGACGTAGATCTCCGCCGCCTCGGCATTGACCGCGGCGATGGCGATGTCCCAGCCGCGCGCCAGATCCGCGTCGGCGACCAGCGTCATCCCGGCCGCCAGCGCGCCGAGCAGCGGATAGGAGGACACGAACCAGCTCAGCGCCGCGTCCCAGGCGCGCTGCGGTCGGCGGCCCTCCGGC
>NZ_BDBP01000129.1 GCF_001613045.1 Nocardia lijiangensis NBRC 108240
AGCACCCGGTGACCCAGCCGCTGCGCGTCCGAAAGCCGCTCCAGCACGAGCACACCCGCACCCTCAGCCCACCCCGTACCACCAGCCGACTCCGCAAACGACCGACAACGGCCATCCACCGACAACCCACGCTGCCGCGAGAACTCCACAAAGATCCGCGGCGACGCCATCACCGTCACCCCACCCGCCAATGCGAGCCCGCACTCCCCCGCGCGCAACGCGCCGACCGCCTGATGCAACGCCACCAACGACGACGAACACGCCGTATCCACACTGACCGCAGGGCCTTCCAAACCCAGCACATACGCCACCCGGCCAGACACGACACTCGCCGTCGACCCGGTCAGCTGGAAACCCTCCACGTCGCCCTCGGCGCCCGACCCGACACCGTAGCTCTGGTCGATCACACCGGTGAACACGCCCGTATCGGAGCCGCGCAGCGAGGACGGATCGATTCCGGCGTGCTCCAACGCCTCCCAGGTCACCTCGAGAAGCAACCGCTGCTGCGGATCCATCGCCAACGCCTCACGCGGACCGATGCCGAAGAAGGCGGCGTCGAACTCCGCCACGTCGTAGACGAATCCACCCTCGCGCGTATACGTCTTGCCCTGCGCGGCCGGATCCGGATCGAAAATCGCACTGTCCCAACCGCGGTCGGCCGGGAACGGCCCGACCACGTCCCGGCCCCCGGCCACCACGTCCCACAAACGCTCGGCCGAGGAAGCGCCACCAGGAAGGCGACACCCCATGCCCACGATCGCGACCGGCTCCGACAGCCGGTATTCCAGCTCCGACAGCCGCTGACGCGTCGCGCGCAGATTGGCCGTCGCACGCTTGAGGTAGTCGAGGTATTTCTCGTTCTCCGGCACGCCGCTCACCTCGGCACCGCCGGTGACTTCTCGCTCGAATCCTCACCGGTTCTCGTCATTCCACACATCTCGCTGTCTCGTCGTCATGGGTCCCGTGCGGGCTAGAGCTCCAGCTCACGGTCGAGGATGTCGAAGAGCTCGTCTTCGTCGATCGCCGTCAAGTCGCCCTCGGAACTCGTCTCCGCTTCGCCGCCGTGCCGCCGGGACCACTCCGTCAGCAGCTCGCCCATCTCGCGCGCGATGCGCGCGTGGCCGTCTGGGCTCCATGCGGTGCCGGACAATGCCGCTTCGAACTGCTCCATCGCGTCGCGAATCGTCGTCTCGGCGCCATCGGTGGCGGCCGGTGGCCGGTCGGCGGCGCGAACCTCCTCGTCGACGTAGGCCGCGAGGGCCTGCGGTGTGGGGTAGTCGAAGACCAGCGTGGTGGGCAGCTGCAGACCGGTCGCGGCGTTGATCCGGTTGCGGATCTCCACCGCGGTCAGCGAGTCGATCCCGAGTTCGCGGAAGTTGCGGTCGGCGTCCAGCGCGTGGGAACCGTGGTGCCCGAGGACGATCGCGACCTCGCCGCACACGGTGTCCAGTACGACCTGTGCCCGCTGATCGGTGTCGAGCCCGATGAGTCGCCTTCCCAGCCCCGCCGCTGCGGCCCCGGACGATCGCGTCGCGGGAGCCAGCTCGCTCAGCAGCGGCGGCAGGGTGGCGGAACGCGCGGCATCGGCCAGCCGGGCGCTGTCCAGCCGTGTCGCCACCACCGCGACCCGATCCTCGGCCAGCGCGGCATCGAACAGTGCGAGCCCTTCGGCATCCGACAACCCCGCGAATCCACTGCGGGCCAATCTGTCGGTGTCCGATCGGTTCAGGTGCCCGGCCATCCCGGTGCCGGACTCCCACAGGCCCCACGCGATGGAGGTCGCGGGCAAGCCCTGTGACCGTCGGTAGTGGGCGAACCCGTCCATGAACGCGTTCGCCGCGGCGTAGTTGCCCTGTCCCGGTGTGCCGACGACACCGGCCACGGACGAGAACAGCACGAAGAAGGCCAGATTCCGATCCTTCGTGGCCTCGTGCAGGCACCACGCGCCGTCGACCTTCGCCGCCAGCACGGCATCCAGCCTGCCCGGCGTCAACGCGGCGATCATGCCGTCGTCGAGAACTCCCGCCGCGTGCACGACGCCCACCAGAGGGAACTCGGCGGGCACCCGTTCCAGCAGTCGGCCGACCGCCGCCGGGTCGGTGACGTCGCAGGCAGCCACGTCGACCCGCACGCCGTCCGCGGCCAATTCCGCCTCGAGTCCCGCCGCGCCGGCGGCCGCCGCGCCGCGTCGTCCCGCCAGGATCACGGACCGCACCCCGTGCACCGCGGTGAGATGACGTGCCAGCACGGCGCCCAATCCGCCGGTGCCGCCGGTGATCACCACGGTGCCCTTGGCGATCTCGTCGTCCGGTACGGCCGCCTCCGGCGCGGCCGGGACGGTGAGTACGATCTTGCCGATGTGCCGGGCCTGACCGAAGTGCCGCAACGCCTCGTGCGCCCGCGTCACCGGCCAAGTTCGCACCGGCATCCGGGGCAGGACGCCCGCGTCGAACATCTCGACCAGGTCGTCGAGCATGCTCGCGATCCGATCCCCGCCGGCGTCGAGCAGGTCGAACGCCTGGTAGGTCACCCCGGGGTAGTCGCGGGCGATATCGGAGGCGGCGCGGATGTCGGCCTTGCCGATCTCGACGAAGTGTCCGCCCGCGGGCAACAGCCGCAACGACGCGTCGATGAAATCACCGGTCAACGAATTCAGCACGACGTCCATGCCACGACCTCCGGTGACCGACGCGAACCGCTCCTCGAACAGCGACGTGCGCGAGTCCGCGAGATGGTCGTCGTCGAAACCTCGGCCGCGCAGCACATCCCACTTGCCGACGCTCGCGGTGGCGAAGACCTCGAGTCCCCAGTGGCGCGCCAACGCCACTGCCGCCGTTCCGACGCCGCCGGTGGCCGCGTGCACCAGCAACCGCTGTCCGGCCCGCACACCGGCGAGATCACGCAAGCCGTAGTACGCGGTCAGGAAGGCGAGCGGCACCGCGGCCGCGTCGACGAACGACCAGGAGACCGGAATCGCGGTCAGCAGACGACGATCGGTCACCGCGACCGGCCCGACGCCGCCGGTGACCAAGCCCATCACCCGGTCGCCCACGGCCATCCCGGTCACCTCGGACCCCACCTCGATGACGACACCGGCCATCTCCGATCCCATCACCTCGTGTTCCGGGCGCATCCCGAGGCAGATCAGCACATCACGGAAGTTGAGGCCGATCGCCCGCACCGCCACGCGAACCTGATGCGACCCGAGCGGTTCACCGGCGCCCTCCGCGTCGCCGACCAAGCCGACTCCGTCGAGCGTGCCCGGCTCCACCACAGCCAGCCGCCACGGGCCGTCCGTCGGCACGGCCAGCGCTGGGCGGCTGGACTCGCGCACCAACCGCGCGACATGGGTGACGCTGCCGCGGATCGCGATCTGTGACTCCCCGACAGCCACCGCGCCGGCGACCGCCTCGGCGAGTTCGGCCGGCGACGCCTGCGCGTCGACGTCGATCAGCACGAATCGGCCGGGATCCTCCGCTTGCGCCGACCGCACCAACCCCCAGACCGCCGCACTGGCCGGATCGCTCACGGGCTCACCCGCCACCGACATCGCGCCCCGGGTGACCACCGCGAGCACGTCACCGACAGGCAATGCCTGCACTGCGGCCAATACCTCGGCGGCCACCGCGTGCGCGCGATGCGGCACTCCGGCCGCGCCGCCGCCGACGCGCGCATCGAGGACCACCGGGGCGGGCATCGCCGACGCTGTCGAGGGAACGGTCACCGGAATCCAGTCGAGTACGAGCAGCGGGTCCGCCGCCGCGATGAGCTGCCGGAGCGAGACTTCCCGATAGCGCAGCGATTCCGCGGTCAGCACCGGAATTCCGTTCTCGCCGATCAGGCTGACGGACACCGCGCCGTCACCGGCGCGCACGATCCTGGCCCGGACAGCCTGCACGTCGGCGGTGAACAGGTGCACGCCCTCCCACGCGAACGGCAAGGCGACCCGGCCACCCGATCCGATGCCGTCGGCCACCAGCACAGCGTGCAGGACCGCATCGAGCAGCGCGGGATGGACACCGAATCGACGACCGGATGTGGGCGTCCGCGCGGGCAGCGCCACGTCCGCGAACAGGTCGCGCCCGCGCCGCCACACTCGGCGCAGCCCTTGGAACATCGGACCGTAGTCGTAACCGGAATCCGCCAGTCGCCCATACGCATCCGCGACATCGAGCGCCTCCGCGTCGGGGGGAGGCCACGACGTTTCCGCCCACGCCGCGTGCCGCGGGTCCGTCTCGGGGGCTAACCGGCCTTGCGCATGCGACACCCAATCGGCGCCGTCGAGACCGTCCTGGCACGCGAAGATGCCGAACGATCGCCGTCCGGTCGCGTCCGCGGCATCCACTACCACCTGGATGCGAACCCCACCGCTGTCGGGAATGGGCAGGGGCGCCGACAAGATCAGCTCCTGCACCACGGGGCATCCGGTTTCCGTGCCTGCGCGCAGCGCCAGTTCCACGAAAGCCGTGCCCGGCAGCAACGCCACCCCGCCGACCCTGTGGTCGGCCAGCCAGGGCTGGCTGTGCGCGGACAGCCTGCCGGTCAGCGCGACGGCATCGGAGACCGGCGAGTCGACAGCGGCTCCCAGCACCGCGTGGTCGATCGACCCCAATCCGTATGCCGACACGTCACCCGCGCCGGAATTCGGGCTGAGCCAATACCTCTGCCGCTGAAACGCGTAAGGAGGCAGCGTGATTCTCCGCGCCGGCGCACCGGGGAGCACGGCCGCCCAATCGACCTCGGCGCCGGTGACGTACAGCCCGGCCACGGCGGCCACGGCCGTGTCGAGCTCAGGGCGATCCCGCCGCAGCATGGCGACCACCGTGCCCGCGTCGGTGTCACCGCCCGCCGCCGCCAGACAATCCTGGATCAGGCCGCTCAATCCGCCCTCGGGGCCCGCGATGACGAATCGCGTCGCGCCCGCCGCCCGCACGGCCGCGATGCCGTCGGCGAAACGCACCGGCTCACGAACGTGGCGCACCCAGTAGTCGACCGGATCGCTCAGGTCGCGACCGATCGAGGCATCGATGTTCGACACGATCGGGATGCTCGGTTCGCGGAAACTCGATCCCTTGACGACATCGGCGAACTCGGCGAGCATCGGCTCCATCGATGGCGAGTGGAATGCGTGCGAGACCGGCAGCCACCCCACTCGGCTGCCTCCGTCCCGCAATCGGTCGACGACCGACGTCACCGCCGAGCGGTCGCCCGAGATCACCATCGACGTCGGCGAGTTCACCGCCGCGACGGCCACATCGGCGACGCCGGAAAGGAGTTCGAGCACCTCCGCCTCGCTCGCCGAGACCGCGGCCATGGCGCCTCCGGCGGGCAGCTCGGCCATCAGCCGGCCGCGCGCCACCACCAACCGCACGGCGTCCGGCAACGACATCATCCCGGCGACCTGGGCGGCCACGATCTCCCCCACGGAGTGCCCCATGACGAAGTCGACCCCGACGCCCCAGGACTCCAGCACCGCGAACAGTCCGACGCCGACCGCGAACAAACCGATCTGCGCGAACGCCGTCGATTCGAGCAGGCTCGTCTCATCGCCGAACACCGCACTGCGCAGCGAATATCCCAGCAACTCGTCGGCGACATCGCACACCTCGTCGAAGGCCGACGCGAAGGCGGGCGACGACGCGTACAGGTCTCGGCCCATTCCCACCCACTGCGATCCCTGGCCCGGGAAGACCACCGCGGTCTTGCCGCCGTCACCCGCCCGGCCCGACAGCACACCCGGCGCCGTCGCTCCGTCCGCGACGGCGGTCAATCCCGCGACCAGCTCGGTCGAGTCTCGTCCCACCACCACGGCGCGATGGTCGAACCCGGTGCGGCCCAGCAACACCCAGCCCACCGACCGCGGATCCGTCTCCGGTGCCGCCGAGACGAAATCGCGCAACCGCGCGGCTTGGCCACGCAGGCCGTCGGCGCCGCGTCCTGAGATCAGCCACGCCATCAACGTTTCGACGCCATCGACGCCCGGTCCGAGGTCGATCTCGGCGTCCGGCGCTTGCTCCGGAGCTTGTTCGAGGATCACGTGCGCATTCGTCCCGCTGATCCCGAACGAGGACACGCCCGCCCGCCGGGCACGGCCGATGCGCGGCCACTTCCTGGTTTCCGTCGCAAGCTCGACCCGCCCGGTTTCCCACTCCACCTTCGAAGTCGGCTCGTCCACGTGCAGGGTGGCGGGCACGATGCCGCGTCGAATGGCCTCGATCATCTTGATCACGCCGCCGACGCCCGCGGCCGCCTGCGCATGGCCGATGTTCGATTTCAGCGACCCGAGCCAGAGCGGCTCCGCGTCGGCAGGCCGCCGACCGTAGGTCGCCAGAATCGCCTGCGCCTCGATCGGGTCACCCAACGCCGTGCCGGTCCCGTGCGCTTCCACCGCGTCCACGTCCGTGGTGGACAACCCCGCGTCGGACAGTGCGGCGCGAATCACCCGCTGTTGCGCGGGACCGTTCGGCGCGGTCAGCCCGTTCGACGCGCCGTCCTGGTTCACCGCCGACCCGCGCACCACCGCGAGCACCTCGTGACCCAGCCGCCGCGCGTCCGAAAGCCGTTCCAGCACCAGCACACCCGCGCCTTCGGCCCAGGTCGTTCCGTCCGCGGAGTTCGCGAACGATTTGCATCGGCCATCCGGAGCCAGACCGCGCTGCCGCGAGAACTCGACGAACATCCCGGGCGTCGCCATCACGGCGGCCCCGCCCGCGAGCGCCATCGTGCACTCACCTTGGCGCAGCGACCGACACGCCTGGTGTATCGCCACCAGCGAGGACGAGCACGCCGTGTCCACGCTGACCGCGGGCCCTTCCAATCCGAGCACATACGAGACGCGGCCCGACACGATGCTCAACGTGCTGCCGGTGAGCAGATAGCCCTCGAATTCGTCGGCGTCGCACTGCCGGAAGGACCCGTATTCGTGGCTGGAGATCCCAGCGAACACCCCGGTCCTACTGCCGCGCAACGACTCCGGATCGATACCGGCATGCTCCAGCGCTTCCCAGACGACCTCGAGGAATACGCGCTGCTGTGGGTCCATGGCGGTCGCTTCGCGCGGGTTGATGCCGAAGAAAGCGGCGTCGAAAAGTGGTGCGTCGAACAGGAATCCGCCTTGGCGGGTATAGGTCTTGCCCGACGCGTCCGGATCGGCGTCGAACAACTCCTCCAGCGGCCAGCAGCGATCGGCGGGAAAATCGGAAACGGCGTCCACCGCACCGGCCACGAGCTGCCAGAGCCCCTCGGCCGACGAGACGCCGCCGGGGAAACGGCACCCGATGCCGACCACCGCGATCGGTTCGGCGCTCTTGGATTCGATCTCGTCGAGCCGCTGCCGCGTGCGGTGCAGTTCCGCCGTGACGCGGGTGAGGTAGTCGCGGAGTTTGTCCTCGTTGCTCATGCCTGCTCAGTCCTTCTCCGCGGTCGGCTCGGCGAGCCCCAGCTGTTTGTCGATGAAGGCGTAGATGTCGTCGTCGTTCTCGAACGCGGGCACCTCGTCCCCGACCGGTTCGCCTGCTCCGTCCAGCCGCGCTGTCATCGCCCGCAACCGCGCTGCCAGCTCGGCCCGCTCCCGCGGGTCCGACCGCTGGATCGACTGCTCCAGCCGGTTCAGCTCGACGAGCAGTTCCGGCGGCGCCGCGTCCGGCGCTTCGATGGCGGCCATGGCCAATTCGGCACGCAGATGCGCGGCGAGACCGGCCGGGGTCGGATAGTCGAACAGAGCGCTGAGCGGCAGGCGCAGCCCGGTCGACTCGGTGAACCGGTTGCGCAGCTCGATGGTCGTGAGCGAATCCACGCCCATCTCGGAGAACCCGCGGTGCGCGTCGACGGCAGCGGTGGACCTGTGGCCGAGCACGTTGGCCAGCACCGTGCGCACATGGTCCAGCAGCACCGCTGACTGTTCGGCCTCGGAGCGCCCGTGCAACTGCCCCCGCAGCCGCGCGCCTCGGTCGGGCCGCGTGCGTGCTCGCGCGCTCGTTGTCCGAACCAATCCGCGCAGCACGGCGGGAACCGGCCCGTCGTTGCGGTTCAGCATGTCGAGGTCGAGCTGCGCGGGGACCAGCAGTGCGCTCGGCGAGACGGACGCCGTGTCGAACAGGCGCAGCGCCTGGTCCGTCGGCAGCCGCCGAATCCCGCTGCGGCGCAATCGATCCAGATCCACCTCGGCCAGTCCGGAGGTCAACTGGCTGGCCTGTTCCCACAGGCCCCACGCCAGCGACTGCGCGGGCAGACCGAGGGCGCGCCGGTGTTGCGCCAAGGCGTCGAGGAAGGCGTTGGCCGCCGCATAGTTGCCCTGTCCCCGGTTGCCGATGAGTCCGGCGATCGAGGAGAAGACCACGAACGACGAGAGATCGGCGTCTCGGGTGAGTTCGTGCAGATGCCATGCCGCATCCACCTTCGGCGCGAGCACACCGGCCAGCCGCGTCGGCGTCAGCGAGGTGATCGCGCCGTCGTCCAGCGCTCCCGCCGTGTGGATGACATCGGTCAGCGGATGCTCCGCCGGGATGCTCGCGAGCACGGCGGCCAGCGCCGCGCGGTCGGCGACATCGCACGCGACGACACGCACCTCGGCGCCCGCCGCGGCCAGTTCGGCCACGAGTTCGGCCGCACCCTCGGCATCCGGGCCGCGTCTACTCAGCAGGAGCAGATGGCGGGCGCCGCGATGACGCACCAGGTGCCGAGCCAGGACGGCGCCGAGCGCGCCCGTGCCGCCGGTGACGAGCACCGTGCCCGCGGCGTCGAACTCCGTAGGCGCGTCGGGGATCATCGCTGCGGGCGCCAGGCGCGGGACGCTGATCACGCCGTGCCGGAGCGTGATCTGCGGCTCGCCGCTGTCCACCGCCGCCGCGAGTGCGCGCAGCGCCGCCGGCGATCCATCGTGATCGACCAGCAGGATCCGGTCCGGCTCCTCGGACTGGGCCGTCCGAACCAGCCCCCAGACCGCGGCACCTGCCAGATCGGGCTCGGCGGTGTCGCCGTCCACCACGACGGCATGCCGGGTGAGCACGACCAGCCGGGATCCGGCCGCCGCCCCGGCCAGATAGCTTTGCACGGTGGCCAACTGGGCGGCGACCTCGGTGTGCACGCCATCCGGCGACGGCAGCGCGCCGGATGCGGCCACCACAAGGTAGTCGGGCGAGTCGACGATGGACTCGAGGTCCCAGTAATCGGTGACGTCCATTCCGACGGCGCGCAGCTCGGCCGCCAGGGAGGGGTCACCGAGCGCCGCCCACCGGACGCCGGTGCGCCCTGTCGCCGGACCGGCCACCGGAACCCAGGTCATGCCGTACAGCGGCGCCGAAACCTGGGCCGCAGCACCCACCTGGTTGGGCGTCGCCGACCGAGTGGTCAGCGTATGGACATGCAGGACGGGTTCGCCTGCCGTGTCGGTGATATCGAGGGCGAGCGTGTCCTTACCGGTCCGCCGCAGCCGCACACGCACTTCGGTGTGCCCCATGGCATAGGCGGTGACACCGCGCCAGGAGTAGGGCAGCCGGACGTTGTCGGACTGCTCCCAGATCATCAGCGGATGCAGAGCCGAATCCAGGAGCGCCGGATGCAATCCGAACGACTGCGCGTCGACGGTCTCGGCGAGCGTGATCTCGGCGTACGTCACGTCGCCTTCGGTCCAGCATGCGCGGACGCCCTGGAAGATCGGCCCGTAGTCGAACCCGAGCCCCTCCAGTCGCCGGTAGAACTCGGCGACGTCGACTTGCGCGCATCCGGCCGGTGGCCAGTCCGGGAAATCCATCGTCGGGACACTCGCGCCGGACGACAGTACCGCCGTGGCGTGCTCTGCCCACTCGGCGCCCGGGGCCGCGTCCTCGGCGCGCGAATACATCGCGACATGGCGAGTTCCGGACGTATCCGCGGCTGTGACGGTCACCCGCAGCAGCCGCGCCCGGTTCTCGGGCATGGTGAGCAGCCGATGGTGCACCAGTTCCTCGATGTGCCGCGCGCCGATATCCGCGCCGACGCCGAGCAGGAGGTCGACGTAGGCGACCCCGGGCAGCACGACGATGCCGTGCACGGCGTGCTCGGCCATCCAGGGCTGCGACTGCACCGAAAGCCTTCCGGTGTAGACGATTTCACCGCTGCCGGGAATCTCGATGGCGGCTCCGAGCAGCGGGTGACCCGTATCCGCCAGCCCCGCCGTCGCCACGCTCGGCTGCGACGACGACATCAACCAGTACGAGCTGCGCTGGAACGGGTAGGTGGGCAGGGGAATTCCGCGTCCGCCCGGCAGCACCCGTGGCCAGTCCACGGCCTGGCCGCGCACGTGCAGGTGCGCCAACGCCGCGAGCACGGTCCGCACCTCTCGGCGCCCGGAACGCAGCAGTCCCACCGATGCCGGGCCGGACTCGCCGGTCATCGCGGACAACGCCGGATCCGGCCCCAGCTCCACGCAGCGGGTGACGCCCAGGGTGCGCAGGCATCGCACCGCGTCGCCGAAGCGCACCGGCCTCCGCACGTGCTCGGCCCAATATCGCGGCGACATAGCCTGTTCGGGCGACAGCAACTCGCCCGTGCAGTCGCTGACGACCGGAATCCGCGGTGGCGACAATGTCACGCCCGCGAACACCTGTTCCAGCTGATCCACCACCGGATCCATCTGCGCCGAATGGAAAGCCCGGCCGACACGCAGCCATCGCGTCCGGCGGTCGGCACATCGTGTCAGCACCTGCGCCACAGCGTCTCTGCCGCCGGACACCACCACGGACTCCGGGCCGTTCACCGCCGCGATCGACACCCCGGGGACATCGGCAAGTAGCGCGGCCACGTCCGCCTCGGAGGCCGACACCGAGGCCATCGCTCCCGCACCGACAGCTTCCATCAACCGTCCGCGGGCCGCGACCACCGCACAGGCGTCGGCCACCGACATCACCCCGGCCACCTGCGCGGCCACCAGGCCGCCCAGCGAATGTCCGACGACCACATCGGGCGCCAGCCCCCACGAGTCCAACAACGCCGCAAGGCCCAGCTCGACGGCGAACAAACCGGCCTGCGCCCAGACCGTCGAGTCCAGTCTCTCCGGCTCCTCGGCGAAGATCACCTCGCGCAACGAGCCGCCGAGCAATGCGTCGAAATGGCCGCACGCCTCCTCGACCGCTTCGGCGAAGACCGGAAACGCCTCGTACAGTTCATGACCCATGCCTGGCCGCTGCGCGCCCTGTCCCGTGAACAGCCACGCCGACTTCCCCGAATCCGCCGCGCCCACGGACGGACCCGCACTCGGATCGCCAACGGCCAGCGCGCGCAGCTCGGCCACCAGCTCGTCCGGACCGTCGCCTACCACCACGGCCCGGTGGTCGAACATGGTGCGCCGGGACAGCGACAATGCCGCGTCCCGTGGATCCGCACCGGCCCGGAGCGCACCGGCCAACCGGTCGGCTGCCGCGCGCACCGCGGATTCCGACCGCCCCGACAGCGCCAACGCGACCGGCAGCCCGGGAGCATCGCCCTCGACGCCGGGATCCGGATCGGTGACGACGGGCGCGGGCGCCTGCTCGAGGATCACGTGGGCGTTCGTCCCGCTGATCCCGAAGGACGACACCGCTGCCCGCCGCAACCGGCCCACCTCGGGCCAGTCGCGTGGTTCGGTGAGCAGTTCGACGCGCCCCGCCGTCCAATCCACTTGCGACGACGGTACGTTCACGTGCAGCGTCTTCGGCAGGACGCCCCGGCGCAGCGCCTCGACCATCTTGATCACGCCGCCGATGCCCGCCGCCGCCTGCGCGTGCCCGATATTCGACTTCAGCGAGCCCAGCCACAGCGGCTCCGCGTCATCGCCACGCTGACCGTAGGTCGCCAGAATCGCTTGGGCCTCGATCGGATCGCCCAGCCGGGTCCCGGTTCCGTGCGCCTCCACCGCATCGACGTCCGATGTGCCCAACCCCGCCGCGGCCAGCGCCGCGCGAATCACGCGCTGTTGCGCCGGACCATTCGGTGCGCTCAATCCGTTCGAGGCGCCGTCCTGGTTCACCGCCGAACCGCGCACCACGGCCAGCACCTCGTGACCGAGCCTGCGTGCGTCCGAAAGACGTTCCAGCACAAGCACGCCCGCACCTTCGGCCCAGGTCGTCCCGTCCGCGGCGTCGGCGAACGATTTGCACCGGCCGTCGGCGGCGAGGCCGTTCAGCCGCGAGAACTCCACGAACATGCCCGGCGTCGCCAGCACCGCGACCCCGCCGGCCAGTGCCATGCTGCACTCGCCCGCGCGCAAGGCCGCGGCGGCCTGGTGCAGCGCAACCAGCGACGACGAGCACGCCGTGTCGACCGTCACCGCGGGGCCTTCCAGCCCTAGGGCGTACGCAACCCGTCCCGACGCCACGCTGACCGTCGTGCCGGTCAGCAGATATCCCTCCACGCCTTCCGACCCCACCCGTGACAGCGACGCGTACTCCTGGCCCACCACGCCGAGGAATACGCCGGTCTCACTCCCCCGCAACCCGGAGGGATCGATTCCGGCGTGTTCCAACGCCTCCCATGCCACCTCGAGCAGCACCCGCTGCTGCGGATCCATCGCCAGCGCCTCGCGCGGACTGATCCCGAAGAACTCCGCGTCGAACCGATCCGCGTCGTGCACGAAACCGCCGATGCCCAGATACGACTTGCCAGGGCCGCCCGACGGATCGACCACTGCCGGATCCCACCCTCGGTTCACGGGGAAGCCCGACACCGCGTCGACTCCCTCGGCCACCAGGTCCCACAGGTCGTCGGCCGAGGCGACTCCCCCGGGGAAACGGCATCCGACGCCGACGATCACCACCGGGTCACCGGTCGAGGCGCGACGCCGCACCGGCGCACGGGTCTCGGGCCGGGCACCGGCGAGTTCCACATTCAGATGCGCGGCAAGGTCATTCAGCGTCGGGAAATCGAAAAGCAGCGTCGCGGGAAGCCGCAAGCCGGTGATCGTGTTGAGCGTGTTCCGCAATTCGACCGCGCTGAGCGAATCGAAGCCGAGGGCCTTGAACTGCTGACGGGGATCGATCGACGCGGTGGCATCATGGCCGAGTACCGTGGCGACCTCGGCGCGGAGCACGTCCGTCAGATGTCCGATGCGGCCGGCCTCGTCGAGCGTGGCCAAGTCTCGCGCCAACGAAGTCCGGGTCGCGTCGTCGGACGCGGACTGCTGGTTCCGCGGCTGTTTCACGAGCCCACGCAGGAGCACGGACGCCGAGTCGGCGGCGGCCTGGATGCCCGACAGGTCCAGTTTCGCGGGGACGAGCACCGGTCGGTCCATGCCGACGGACGCGTCGAGCAGCGCCATCGCCTGTCGGGTCGGCAGCGGGCCCAAGCCAGTGCGCGCCAGGCGTGCCAGGTCCTGGGCACCGAGCCGCCCGCCCATGCCCGCCTCGTCCGCCCACAGCCCCCACGCCAGCGACAGGCCGGGAAGTCCCTGGGACACACGGTGTTCGGCGAGTGCGTCCAGGAAGGCGTTGGCCGCGGCGTAGTTGCCTTGTCCTGGACCGCCGAGGATGCCGATCGCCGAGGAGAACAGCACGAATGCGTCCAGCTCTCGATCGCGGGTGAGCTCGTGCAGATTCCAGGCGCCGTGCGCTTTCGACCGGAGCACCGTGTCGATCCGCTCCGGCGTCAGCGCCGACACGACGCCGTCGTCGAGGGTGCCCGCGCAGTGCACGACGGCGCGCAGCGGCGCCGAATCCGGGAGTGCGGCAAGGAGGTCGGATGTCGCGCTCCGGTCGGCGAGGTCGCACGCGGCAATCGTGACGTCGGCGCCGAGCGTGCCGAGCTCGGCCGCGATGTCGGTCGCGCCGGGAGCTTTCGCGCCGCGTCTGCTCACCAGCAACAGCCGGGAGACGCCGTGCTCGACGACGAGGTGTCGCGCCACGGCCACGCCCAGTGCGCCGGTCCCGCCGGTGATCAAGACCGTGCCCTCCCGAGGCCACGTCGGGCTCGTCGCGGTCGCCGCGACCCGGGCCAGTCGGGGCACGCGGCATTCCGCGTCGCGGATAGCCACTTGCGGCTCCCCGGTCGCGATCACGCCGGACAACAGCCGCAGGCGGTCGGGATCGTCGATGTCCACCAACATGAATCGGCCCGGATGCTCGGCCTGGGCCGAGCGGACCATGCCCCACACACACGCCGCGCCGATGTCTCGGACCGGCGTCACCGCGCCTTCGGTCACGACGACAACCCGCGAGGTCAGCCGATGTGCGAGCACCCCTTGGAGGAGTGCGAGCACGCGGTGACCGAGCAGCCGCCCGGATTCGGCCGGGTCGCCACTCTCCGCCCGGAATCTCACGACGATGGACTCCGGCGCGCCTGCCCCGCCCGCCACGGCCGCGGCCAGCGTTGCGAGGTCTTCGTAGTTGTCCCATCCCGTGGCCGTCGCCATGTTCGAGTCACCGAGGACGGCCACCGTGCCGGTGTTCACCGAATCCGGGACGGACAGCGACGCCCACGTCACCTGATGCAGCCCGTCGACACCGGCGGAGCCTGCCGCCGAGGTCTGCTCGGGATTCACCACCCGCAGCACGAGGGAGTCGATGGTCATCACCGGGACGCCGGTCTCGTCGGCGATCTCGAGCCGGACTTCCCCCTCGGTAACCGGTGTGATGCGGACGCGCACGCGCGGGGCACGGGTGGCATGCAGCACCGCGCCGCCCCACGAGAACGGCACTCGTACATCCAGTGCGTGCGGGCCCTCGGCGGGCACCAAGACCGACGGCTGGATCACCGAGTCGAGCAGTCCGGGGTGTATCCCGTACCCACTCGGGCTCGCCCCGTCGGGCAGGCACACCTCCGCGTAGCGTTCGTCGCCGACGGACCAGATCCGGCGCAGACCGGAGAAGTACGGGCCGTATCCGAGGCCCGCCTGTGCGGCGTCGCGGTAGAAGTCCACCGTATCGATGGCTTCCGCGCCGGCTGGTGGCCAGTCGCGCAGGTCGAAATCCGGTTCCGCGCCGCCTGCCGACAGCAGGCCACCCGCGTGATGGGTCCAGTCCACATCGGGATGAGTGTCCGCGGCGCGCGAATACACGGCGAAGGCACGGCGTCCCGCCGCGTCCGCGGGCTCCACGATCACCCGAATCCGCAGGGCGCCCTGATCGGGAATCGCCATGAACGCATAGTGCGTCAGCTCGTCGACACGGTCGCAGCCGAGAGCTCCGGCGATGTGCAGCATCATGTCCAGGTAGGCCACACCCGGCAGGATCAGGGTGCCGTGAATAGCGTGCTCTCGCACCCAGACCGGCGAGATCGCCGTGAGACGTCCGCTGAACAAATGGCCCGCGCCGCCGGGCAACTCCGTCATCGCGGACAGGATCGCGTGGTCGACCGTCTCGAACCCCAGCGCGTCGGCGTCACCTTGGGGGCCGGCGGTGGCCGGCCAATAGTGGGTGCGCTGGAACGGGTAGGTGGGCAGCGGAATTCGACGTCCACCCGGCAGCACCCGCGACCAGTCCACGGAGTGGCCGTGCACGTGCAGGTGCGCCAATCCCGCCAGGGCCGTGCGGATTTCGCCACGGCCAGCCCGCAGCATGCTTGCCGACATCGGCTGGAGCTCGCCGAGCACGGCGGTCAGCACCGGGTCCGGTCCCAGCTCGGCACACCGTGAAACCCCGAGTCCCCGCATCGCGGCGACCGCGTCGGCGAACCGTACCGGTTTGCGCACATGCTCGGCCCAGTATCGGGACGAGGTCGCTTGCTCCACCGTGAGTAGCGCACCGGTGCTGTCGCTGACCACCGGAATCCGCGGCGGCGACAGGGTGACCCTCGCCAGCACCTGTTCCAGCTGCGCCACGACCGGCGCCATGTGCGCCGAGTGGAATGCGCGGTTCACGTTCAGCCGGCGCACACGCCGATCCTCGTACCGGCCCGCGAGCGCGGCGACGGCCTCGGGATCGCCCGAGATCACCACCGATTCCGGACCGTTAACGGCGGCGATCGAAACCTCGCCGCCCGCAACCTCGGTCAGCAATCCGGCGATCTCGGCCTCGGACGCCCGCACCGCCACCATGGCGCCCTCGGCAGTCGCCTGCATCAACTGTCCCCGGGCTGCCACGACGGCGCAGGCGTCGGCGAGCGTCATGACTCCCGCCACGCAGGCCGCGGCCAGTCCGCCCACCGAATGTCCGGCGACCACGTCGGGCTCGACGCCCCATGACCGCAGTAGCGCCGCCAGCGCCAGCTCCACCGCGAACAACGCCGCCTGCGTCCACACGGTCGAATCCAGTACGCCGTTCGGGTCGCTGAACATCACCTCGCGGAGCGAATCGCCCAGCAAATCATCGAAGTGCGCACAGATCACATCGATCGTCTCGGCGAATACGGGGAATCGGCCGTACAGCTCGCGCCCCATGCCGACCCGCTGCGATCCCTGACCGGTGAACAGCCATCCTGTCTTGCCCGCGGTCACAGCGCTTCGGACCACCTCCGCGCCGGACCCGCCGCGCGCGAGCGCCGTGAGACCCGCGACCAGTTCTTCTCGCTCGGGGCCCAGAACGACGGCTCGGTGCTCGAACACGCTTCGTCGCGCGAGGGAGAACGCGACGTCGCGCGGTGTCACGCCCGTGTCGCCGAGCAGCGCGGCGAGCGCGGCCGCCGAGTCGCGCACCGCGCCCTCGGAGCGTCCGGACAGTACCAGCACCTCCGGGGTCTCCGGGTCCGCAGTGTGCGCGGCGTCGTCCGCTGCCGGAGCCTCCGCTGTGAGAACGTCCGGCGCCTGCTCGAGA
>NZ_BDBP01000130.1 GCF_001613045.1 Nocardia lijiangensis NBRC 108240
GATGATCGGTCCCCGCCCCCGGAACCCGGAACATACCCGCATTATCGTCATCGGTCGAACTATACGACTTCTGCGCCTCATGAAAAGTATTCGCCATCACCGTGACGATCGCCTGATGATTCCGCAGAACATCCACCAGCTCAAGCGTCCGCTTACGATCGAACTTCTCGAACAACAACCCCATACTCGACAACGTCGTCACAGTCGGCCTGACCTTGCCGTGCGACCCATCCTTCTTATTGTCATACACCCACTCGAGCACCACGAAATCCCGCCCCGACGACTCGATCAACCCCAAAATATCAGCCACAAACGCTTGACACGCATCCACAAGCTTCCGCAACGCCCCCGCATCCACATTCAACAACTTCAACCGACCGTCCCGCGCACCCTTCAACAACCCAGACCACTCCGTCTGATCGAAACCAGGCCCACCCGACGACATCCCACTCCTACCCGTTCAGCCTCTCCTGGCGGACACCCAACCACGAGAGATCGGATACTGCTGGCCGTGCGCGATCCGAACCACCGTTCGGACACCTGCGGTTAACCATCGGGTAGATGAATGTGGACATCGCGCCCCGCTCGACAACGACACATGGCCGCACCGACACCTACCGAACCGGGGTGTTCCTGGCGCATGCGCCCCGGCGCGGGCGCGCGCTGATCGACCGGGAACCATACGGCCCGGTCGTGGACCGATGCCCACGAGCTCTGCCACCGGACGAGGATTCCCGGCGAGCCGGGTTGGGACGGCCATGCGCGCACGGACATTCTGTGCCGCAACGCCAACCACGTGATGGGGAAGCACGTTCACCACCGCCGAGGAATTCAGCTTGTCAGGCCGTGCACCTGCGGGGAAACAGCTCAGACGACCATGACCCGGCGCCCGCGCGTGTGACCGGCATGGCTGTCGATGTGCGCCGCCGCGGCCTCGGCGAGCGTGTACGACTTCTCGACCGGGATGTGGAGCTTTCCCCCCGAGATAAGGTCGGCGGCCTCGGCGAGTGCTTCCGACACGCTCCCGGCCACGCCGGAGAATCGGACACCGTGCTCGGGCGCACCGAGATCGGCGATGGAGATCACCTTCTGCGGATCTCCGGTCAGCTCGACGAGCTGACCGATCACGCCCGAGCCGGCCAGATCGAGAGCTGCGTCGACCTGGCCGAGCTGGCACACCCGCTCGACCCAGCCCGCGTCGTAGGTCGTGGCGAGGGCACCCAGGCCGCGGAGATAGTCCTGGTTCGCGGCCCCAGCGGTGCCGATCACCGTGATGCCGCGGACGCGGGCAATCTGCAGCACCGCGGATCCGACTCCCCCGGACGCACCGCTGACCAGCAGCGTCTGTCCGGACCGCACACCGACCTGGCCGATGATGCGCAGCGCTGTCTCCACCACGGAGGGGTACCCGGCCGCCTCTTCGAATGTCAGACCCTCGGGCATCCGGGCCCAGGCCGACAGCACAGCGAACTCGGCGTAGGTGCTCGAGCCTTCGCCGAACACGTGGTCGCCGATCGCGACTCCTTCGACGCCCACGCCGACCTCGTCCACCACCCCGGAGGCGTCGAGCCCGACTCCGGCGGGCAATTCGATCGGATGAGTCTTCTGGAACTGGCCTTCACGGACCCGCCAGTCGTGGGGGTTCACCCCCGCTGCCCGCACGGCGATGCGTACCTGACCGGGGCCCGCGTGGGGCTCCTCGGCGTCGACGAGCTGCAGAACGTCCGGACCGCCGAACTCGGCGAAGCTCACTCTCTTCATACGACCGAACATAACACTAACAGATAGTGTTTTGTAACCGTTGTGTATTTGCATCTGTTAGTGTTAAAGCATGACCGCGCCGCCCGGACGTCGTGAGCGCAAGAAGGCCGCGACCCGCCAGAAGATCGCCGACACCGCCCTGCGGCTCTTCCTGGAACGCGGGTACGACGCGGTGGGCATCCGTGACGTGGCCGCCGAGGCCGACGTAGCTGTCACCACGCTTTTCTCCCATTTCGCCTCGAAAGAGGCTCTGGTGTTCCAGCACGACGAAGACTTCGAGCAACGCCTCACGCAGGCGGTCACCGACCGGGCCCCACACGAGCCGCTCATCCCCGCGTTGCGCCACGAGATCCAGGCCCTGCTACGACATTGCGCGGCCGAAGGCGCTGCCCCGATCTGGCGCATGATCGACCGATCACCTGCCCTGCGGCAGTACGAGGAGTCGATGAGGCTGCGCCATGCCGAGTCGCTGGCAACAGCTATCGCAGCCGATCCCGACCTGGCACAGACCCCAACGGCCTGCCGGACAATCGCGAGGTTCGTGATCGACGCCTTCTCAATCGCCCGTGAGGCGGCCGATCCGGACGCCGCGGTCGACGAGATCTTCCGGATGATCGCGGCGGCCTGGAAGGTCACCGCTAGTTAGAGCGCGTTCGACCCCGGGTGGGTCACTTCTGAACCCAAGCGGACCAGACGGGTCAAGGTTCAGGTTCTGTCCCACTTTTCGTGATTGGCCCGCCGATTCGTCAGTTGCTCAGCAGAATTCGCTTTCGGAGTAGGTCAGGTTTGGCGCGGCCGAACATCTGGCGTTCGATCATCTTGATCCGGTTGACCGGGCCTTCGACCGGCCCGCTGTTCCATTGCAGTGACAGGCCGGCGGTGACGGCGTCCTGGTCTTGGCGCAGACCGCGGACGAAAGACTGCAGCGCAGGTTGGTCGTCCGCGTCGACGGCTTTCATCCAGCGCTCGAGGTCGCGCCCGCGAAGCTGGCAGAGGATGGTGGCGAACGATTGAACATGCCCGGCCAGGCACGCCAGTGCCGGGCTGAACGTCAGGATCGCGTCCAAGCGTTGAGTGTCGGCCGGATCGAGGGCGGCGGGGTCGGTCATGAGCCAGCCCACAACCCGCCTGACCGCGCGCGGCTTGATGACCGACTCGGCAACGGGCTGCCCGATCCGGAGCGGGCGCAGATAGGCGCGGACGAGGTTCGCGCGGCCTCGACAGCCGCGGGCGGTGATCTCGTCGAATAGCTGCGTGGCGTTCGTGCAGCCTTCGGCCCACCGCAGATGCAAGTAGGGCTTGAATTCGTCGAGCATGCTGGGCCGATAGCCGGTGCCATTGTTGACCAGAAGTTCTTCGGCCGTCGCGGCGCGAGCGAAGCGCCGGACCGTTCCGCGTGGCAGGCCCAGTTTCGTGCAGATCGCCCGGATGCTGTTGCCCTCGGCGATCAGCGAGTGGATTTCGGTGTGCCGCTGTCGGGTTCGGATGGCTGTGCGGTCGGCCCGCTCGCGCGGCTCCGGGACGGTAGTGGTCGGTTGTGCGGGGCCGGTGGCGATCTGCGGCTGCCGAGTGCCCTCGCCGGGGTCGGCGGAGACTGCCGCGCTCAGGTGGGTTCGGTGGCGCGCGACGGTTCGTTCGACCGCAGTGGCGAGGTTGTTCCAGATATGCCAGCGATCGGCGACCTGCAACGCGTCCGGTGCACAGACGGTCGCGCCGTCGGCGTAGGCGCCGGCGCGGTCTCGGCAAACGATCTCGACCCCTGGATGGTCTTGTAGCCAGGCCGCGAGGGTATCCGCTGTGCGATCACCGAGCACCTCGACCGGGCGGCGCGACTCGATGTCGATCAGGATCGTCCCGTAATGATGTCCGCGGCGCAGCGCGAAATCGTCCACCCCGAGCACTCGCGGCGTTGGTCGGACCGGATCCGGGCAACGCCCGGATCTGCCGCAACAGCGTCATCCGGCTCACCGAAATCGCCAGATGTCGGGTCAAACGAGCTCCAGCACGACCACCCAACGCCAACGCGGCTGCGCCCAACACTCGTTGCGATACCACAGTACGGCGAGCATGCCTGGCCGCCACGGCTGGGACCTGCTCGGCGAAAGTCTTTCGGCTGCAATCGGTATTGCCGCAGAACAGACGTCGGACCCGCAACCTGATCAACACTTCCCGGCCCGCGATCGCCGTGTCGGACAACCGACGCTGGTAACGGCTGTGCACCCGCGATGACGACACTGAACATCCGGGGCAGACGACCGGAACATCGCCGGTGGTGGCCTCGATCCGGACGACGCGACCGGCCACATGGACACCACCGACACGCAAACCGTCCAAATGCGGGAACAGCACTGCCATCAGCCCGAGATCAGAACACCAGCAACACAATCGATCATCAACCGCCCGAACACCGAGCGCCCCTATGCATAACGGACGGGTAGATCACGAAAAGTGGGACAGAACCAGCCTTCAGGCGGAAGCGACATGCAAGTGGTCCAAGCACATTGACGCCTGCGGGGGCTCATCCCGCTCGCGCGGGGAGCACCGGGCAGCCTCGCGGGTCATCTCGTCCATCTCGGGCTCATCCCCGCTCGCGCGGGGAGCACCACCACAGCGATTGCAGTGCTGATCCGGCCGGGGGCTCATCCCCGCTCGCGCGGGGAGCACGAGGCGCTCCTGTTCCCCAAGTACCGCCCGATGGGCTCATCCCCGCTCGCGCGGGGAGCACCAGCTCAGCGCGCCGCGTGGCGTAAGGATCGCGCGCTCATCCCCGCTCGCGCGGGGAGCACACGGGGTCGCCCCACCCCCGGGACCGGCCGCCGGGCTCATCCCCGCTCGCGCGGGGAGCACAGGCTGACAATATCCAAGCGGTGTTGGACAAAGGGCTCATCCCCGCTCGCGCGGGGAGCACTCGCCCGGTGCGCGCGGCCGACCCGGCATCGCGGGCTCATCCCCGCTCGCGCGGGGAGCACAAGGTGACATTCCCGAGCGTGAATCCGGTGTAGGGCTCATCCCCGCTCGCGCGGGGAGCACGCGTCCAGTCGCCGACAGTTCGTAGCTGAAGCGGGCTCATCCCCGCTCGCGCGGGGAGCACATGGTGATGAGCATATGCCGCCCCGGCGAGGTGGGCTCATCCCCGCTCGCGCGGGGAGCACTTAAGCGCTGGCAACGACTTGATTGTGTAGCAGGGCTCATCCCCGCTCGCGCGGGGAGCACAACGTGCGGGCGCTGGACAATCCAAACCACATGGGCTCATCCCCGCTCGCGCGGGGAGCACCACGAAGGCACGTCCCCGAGCGGTGAGAACACGGGCTCATCCCCGCTCGCGCGGGGAGCACCGATTCGTGCTCGGGCGGCATCTTCGCGATGCGGGCTCATCCCCGCTCGCACGGGGAGCACTACGGCTACCGCTACACCCCCGACGGGCACGTGGGCTCATCCCCGCTCGCGCGGGGAGCACCACCGCGGTCTCGTCGTCCACGCCTTCCTTGAGCAGGGCTCATCCCCGCTCGCGCGGGGAGCACCGAACTCTTCGGACCTGAGCGCATCGGCGTTCGGGCTCATCCCCGCTCGCGCGGGGAGCACAATTCGTGGGCGAAGTCGTACCACCAGACGCCGGGCTCATCCCCGCTCGCGCGGGGAGCACGTGTCCTGGCGCACCGTGTCGATGAGGGCACCGGGCTCATCCCCGCTCGCGCGGGGAGCACTGCGCTCTGGCGACCGACTGTTCCGGCAGTGGGGGCTCATCCCCGCTCGCGCGGGGAGCACCCAGTGCCCCGACCAGAGCTGTTCCCGCAATGGGGCTCATCCCCGCTCGCGCGGGGAGCACGCGACCTCGCTGACGGTGAGGGCCAGTTTCTCGGGCTCATCCCCGCTCGCGCGGGGAGCACCGCTCAGCTTTGATGCGTTCTCCGATGCCAGTGGGCTCATCCCCGCTCGCGCGGGGAGCACCGACGTATCGGCTCCCACCTGATGACGTCTCGGGGCTCATCCCCGCTCGCGCGGGGAGCACAGAACCAGGAACGCGAGATGTCAGTTACGCAGGGGCTCATCCCCGCTCGCGCGGGGAGCACGAGCTGCTGTTCGCCACCGGCGCGGGCACCGCGGGCTCATCCCCGCTCGCGCGGGGAGCACTCCGCCGGGCTACAGGCCGTTCTCGCGGGCGAGGGCTCATCCCCGCTCGCGCGGGGAGCACGCGGTGAGCTCGACATCGGTGCCGGGGATCGGGGGCTCATCCCCGCTCGCGCGGGGAGCACTTCGGCCCACCGATCTGCGGGATGTACCAGACGGGCTCATCCCCGCTCGCGCGGGGAGCACTCACGGCCATCGCGGACCGATAGCGCCCGCGGGGGCTCATCCCCGCTCGCGCGGGGAGCACGTCCGCTCACGTGGGGCAGCAGATCGGCGTTCAGGGCTCATCCCCGCTCGCGCGGGGAGCACTCGGCAGCTCGCACGGGCGCACCGCACCCACGGGGCTCATCCCCGCTCGCGCGGGGAGCACGGTGCCTTCGTCGCGCCGTCGATCGGTGTCGCGGGCTCATCCCCGCTCGCGCGGGGAGCACGAAATCGCACACAATGACGTGCACGTCGGATGGGGCTCATCCCCGCTCGCGCGGGGAGCACCGAGGCCGTCGTAAACCCAGTTCGCGGATATCCGGGCTCATCCCCGCTCGCGCGGGGAGCACACTAATTGACCTGGCTGTTTGTTGAGCGGGGAGCCGATTTTCATTCACTTTCAACCGATCTCTCGCTCGTCGAACAATCTCGCGTCGGCCCTGGGCCGCCCTGCACTTTGGCGCGAGCGGCACCCCACAAACAAAGTCCAGGGCTCACCCCGTGTGAGTGCTGAAACCTCTATTGGGCTGACCTCCCTCCGGACGCCGGGAGTTCGCCTGTACAAGGAAGGCGAACCGGCGGCGGCGGCGGTGCTCCTGCCACATCACAACCCATCCGCGCTGGACGCAAGTAGACATTGTCATGGCGCGAGTGGCCATTCCCTCATGAGGAGACCACCTTCCCCATCTTGCCAGCACCATGCTGTCTCGAGTCGACCAAATCCTGGAGAGCGGCCTGGCACCTTTGCGGGGCGACAACCATGCAACGACATCGAGTCGTCGGTTGGGCAGGCGCGCCTACCACTCCAAGTGCACCACGGCTCAGAGATGGACCTGCGCCGGAAGATGCCCCAACGAGGTCAATCGGGCGCGCCGGGTTGTGACCGTCTGCTCTGGTGTGCGCGCCGGTATCGGCTGGCTTTGCTCCAACCCGGTCGTGCTCCACCGGTTTTGGCGTCGCTGGTGTGGGGTCGGAGCATGAGGTGGATTCCGTCGATGTCGATCGGTTCCCAGTCATGGCGATGGGTTTTGAACGCGAGGCGTTGTTCGCCGCGGGTGGTGTGGATCATGATGGCGCGGCCGTCTTTGCAGAGCTCGACCACCCTCTGCCAGGCGAGGTCTCGCACGCGGGCACTGACGACCCCGACGAACACGCCGGGGCTGATCTCGAGGAACCAGCGGGTGAGGTGCCCGCGAAGCCCAGCCGGGCACGCGGTGAGAACCAGCACTACCACGGCGGGTCCTCGTCGGTGTAGGAGATTCCGGCCGCGAGATTGCCTTTGCGGTCCCACAGTTCCACGACGTCGCTGTCCCATTCCTCGGCGTCGCCGTGGCTGTCGGGCAGGAGCAGGGTGTAGATGTCGGAACAGCAGCGTGCCAGCAGGTTTCCGGCGTGGACCGCGTCGCGGACAGCGCGACGGGTGACTCCCCCGATGTCGTCGCCGCCTTCGGCTTCGACGGTGGCTGCGGCGTCGAACGCGGCCGGGATCGCATACTCGGCCTTGTACAAGTCGGCCAGGTCGAATACGAATGACCGCTCGTGACCTGTGTGGACGAATCCCAGTCCCGGTGAGCAGCCCAGAGCGACGATGACCGCGTGGGCGACTCCGTACAGGCAGGTGGTGGCTGCGGAGAGGGCTTGGTTGACCAGGTCGGAGGCGGCGAAGTCGTTCGGGTTGTAGTCGCGGCGTTGCCATTCGATGCCGGTGCGCTGGGCGTGTTCGTGGTAGACGCGGCGGACGCGGGCGCCTTCACGTCCACGCAGTTGCTGCATGGTCAGTCCGGTGACGTCCTCGCCGGGAAACCGCATCTCATACATCTGCCGGGCGACGCGCAGCCGGGTGGTCTGGTTCGATACGGCTGCTGCTTGGGCTTCGAGCAGGCGCGAGCTGCGTGCCAGGGACCGGCCGTGCGCGTAGTAGCGCACGCCGCGCTCGCCCACCCAGACGACGGTGGATCCGCTTTCGGCGAGCAGTATCATCGCCTGGTGGGTGACGCGGGTGCCCGGGCCGAGCAGCAGGGCGCCGATGGCTGCGGCTGGGATGTGGACGACTCCGCGTTCGTCGGTGGAGGTGATCGCGTTGGCATCGCGGTGCACGGTGGCGCGTTCGATGTAGATGAACGACAGGCGATCCCGTGCGCGGACGAGTTCACCGATCCGCGGCGGCCGCGCGCCGGGGATATCTTTCACGCCGGCGCCAGGGTGAGCAGCCCGCAGCCGTAGCCTTTTGCGCGGCCGATCCCACCGGCGAGGGCGCCACGCAGCCGCTGCGGGTCGGTGACCTGCAGGGTGCCTTCGAAGGTGGCGATCGACAACGACACCGTGTGGGAGTGGCGTTGGAAGGTGACCGATCTGCGGTCGGTGATGATGACGTCGGGTTCCTTGCTGTCACCGCTGACGCATTGCCCGAGCTCGAATCCGTGATCGGCGGCTTTGCGCTGCAGCCATTGCAGTTGGCCGCCGGAGTCGAGGCCGGTGGTTCGGCCGCGTTCGGTTGAGTCGTTGCGTTGACGATCCATGGCGCGGCGCACCGGATTGGCGGTGAGCCGGAAGTGCCATCGCTGTCCGGTGGCGAGGTCGTCGAGCAGGTCGCGGTAGTCGCGGGTGGCCCACGTAGTGGTGGTCGGCCAGCCGGCTTGCTCGACGATGTGGGTGAAGTCCGGCCGTGTCGGTGAGACGACGTAGAGGTGAATGGTGTTCTCGGCGCGGTCGATTCGCCACAGGATCCGACCGTTCTCGGTGGAGCCGGCGTCGTCGACGTGGTCGGAGGGAGGGAAGGAAGTCATCACCGCGGCGTGGGTGATCTGGGGCGAGGTGACGAACAGGCGAGTGCCTTTGCGCGCGGGGTTGAGCGGAATTCGCGACAGGTACATCAGGCGCCTCCCAGCGCGGCGAACGGGTCGTGGCGTTTGGTGCCCTCGGGGTTGGTGATCTCGACCGCACCGGTGACCACGCAACGCCACCCGTATTCGCGGCGTTCGGGATCGAAGTCCAGGGGTACGTCGCGGACGCGTTCTTGCAGGGCTTCGTCGGGGTCGCCGGGCAGCAGGTCGCGGTAGATCGGCAGGTGCACCGTGGCGGGTTGCCGTTTGCGGTACCAGGATGAGGCCTGCCACGGGGTGCCGGACAACGCGTTGGGCAAGGTCTGGTCGGTGATGTCGCCGATGACCAGTGGTTCGGTGACCGGGCAGGATCGGCGGCCGAGGTAGAGCGGGAAGGTGGGGGCCGCCAACGCGTCCCGGATCCCTTCCAGGAGCTGGCGGTCTCCGTGGATCGCGGCCACGAACACCGCGTCGGCGAGGTAGTAGCGGTAGGACAGTGGGTAGCTTTCGCGGCCGTCGAGGCTGCGCGCGACCTGGAAGTCGCGCACGAGTGTGCCCTGCTGGTCGATGCGGACCCCGAATCCGAGTTGAATCAGTTCGTCTTCGATCTGATCGGTGCGGCGTCGACCCTTGGCGGCGCAGATCAGGCCCAGCACCCCGCTTTTGGACGGGTACTGCTGGGTTTCGCGGCGGGTGAACCTACTTGCCACACCCCAGGACTGCAGGGGCGCAGCGAGTTTGAGCAGCAGAACGCTCACGATGCCACGCCGAGTGCGTCACGCACCTGAGCAGCGACCTGGTCGACCACCGAACTCAACGAGGCAGGGGTGGCCAGTTCGGAGAGGACCTCGAGTCCGTTGGCGGCGACAACGACATAGTTGGTTGCTTCGCTGGTGCCGTAGGCGGTTTCGAGGGCACGATAGCGTTCCAGCAGCTGTTTGGCCGCGCCTGCCGATCTGGCGGTGCCCAGTGCGTCGACCGGTGATTCGAACGCGGTCACCAGGTTCACCGGCTGATCGGTGCGCACGCTGACCACGACCGCGTCGGGCAGGGTGCGGTTGGCGAAGGTGTTCTGCTTACCGGTGGGCATGCTGCGCACGAACGCGGTCAGGAAGTTCGCGACCGCGACCGCGGTCGCTTCGTCGTCGCCGAGATTCTCGGCGAGCAGTCCGACGTTGACGGTGGCGTACCGGTACAGGGTGGAGGAGTTGAACTCGACCACGCCGATCATCCCGGCGCCGGCGTTGTCTTCGGGTGCGCGGTCGTCGACAGCGGTGAAGTAGTCGAACTCGTTGTTGACCGAGTGCACACTCAATGCGTGGGCGACCTGGGCGGCGGCGTCGACGTTGAGGTCCGCGGAGTCGGCCACCATGCGACCGAACAGGGCGACGTCGATGCTGTCGGCGCCGTTGGCGGCAGCTTTGGCCGCCGCCTTGTCCGACACCCCGGTCGTGGCGGTGTCGATCGCCAGCTGCGCGAGCCGATCGATCTGCGCCGCACTCAAAAACAGCAGATACTTGGACTGTTCGAGCAGATCGACCGGCTCGGCGGCGCTCTCTTCCTTGCCCTTCTTCTTCGCGGCCGGTTTCTCGAGTTTGATGCCGGCTTCCTTGATCACCTGCGCTGCCGCGGCCGCTGGGTCCTCCACGGCGGTGCCGATGCGTTCGGCGACCAGCTCCACGACCCTTTTGGTGCGCACACCCAAGGTCGCTGGATCGACCAGTTCGCCGAACATCTTGCGGGTGGCGCGTTTCCATGCCTGGCTCGACACCCGCGCGCGGCGCACGCCACCGTAGACCGCGGTCTTGGGGCTGCCGGTGTCGTCGCGGTTGATGTTGGACGGGGGGACGGTCTGCAGGATGTGGACGTCGACGAACATGCGGGTCACTGGTTGTCTCCGGTTTCAGAGGTAGCGGAATCGGTGGTCGATGCGGGATTGCGGTGGTAGTCGCGCCCCCACGAGAGCAGAACCTGATCGGCGTATCGCCCGGTGTCGAGCTTGTACAGATCGACCGCGAGACGGGCGTAGTCGAGCGGGATTTCGAATGCACGCAGCTGACCGATCAGCCCACGCAGGTGTGTCAATCGTGCGTCGTGGTCCTGGGCGGTGCCGATGACATGGAATCGGGACCGCACCGCGTCTTCGGCACCGGCGGAGGCGCCCAGGCGCCGCACCGCCCGTCCCAGGCTGCCGCGGTCGCGTCGATGCATCGGCTGGGTACGCGACTGTTGGTGCAGAGCATGCAGCGTCAGGGTGTGATGGACAGCCCGCTCCCACGCCGTCGATGCCCCGGCGCGTTCGTCGACATTCAACGAAGACGGGTCGCACAACACTTCAGGCATGTCTTTGAGCGTGAGCGCCCACAGCTCGGGCAGTCGGCCGACAGGGGTGCCGATACCGCGGCGGAGATTTGCCATGGCTGCCAGTGCGTCGCTGTCGCGGCGGCCGTATGCGGCTTGGCGTCCCGAAATACTGTGGTGGACATATTCTTCGAGAGCGTTGACCTTGTCGGTGTAGGTCGGTTGTGTCGAGGTCATGCGGGGTCTCCGTCGTCATGGGTGTGTTCGAAGGCGTTCGGCACGGCCTTGCGAAGCTGGGCCTGGTAGATCTGCGAGGCACGCCCGGAGTCGAGCCACCCGGTATCGGTCTGTCGTCCGACCCAGGCGGGCTTGCCAGCCGAGTTCAGGGCGTCGGCAGCGAGTTGGTCGATGATCGGGCGCACAATGCGATGCCAGGTGCGGATCTCGTCGTCGAAGGTGTCGTTGCGTGGATCCAGGCCGGCCAGCCACCGCCGGAATGGTGCTTCCAGCGCGAAGTAGCCTTCTTCGCGTGTCCGAGCCCGCGGCCCGTCCGGGTCGCCTCCGGCTGCGCGTGTCAGATTCGCTGCCAAGCCGCTCAACGCCGAGACTGCTTCCTCGGCGCTGTCGACAGCTCGAACAGCGCTTGAGCGCAGGGTGGGGTTGGACAGCAATCCGACACGGAACCCGATGGTGTCGTCGACGACCTCTCCGACGACGGATTGCTGGTTGATGTAGTGCATGCCCACCGCGTGCAAGCGAATCGGATGGGTGGGTTCCAGTACGTCATCGACCACCAGTCGCTGTGCCCAGTGCACGACACCGGCGGTGATGTCGTAACCCGCGGTCGGCTCGGGTTTGGCGAGGTCGTCGAGCATCGAGCTCATTCCCCGCCACAGTGACCGTTCCGGATCGTGGGGGCGGGGGTAATGCCGTGTCTTGCCGCCGGCCTTTTTGGTTTGGATGTCGCTGTAGCGCCAGCCGCTCATCGGTTCGAGCAGGTGCTGGTTGAACGGTTCGACAGGATCGCCGTTGCACAGCACGACACCGGTGACCTGGTTATCGTTGGCTACCAACCGGATTCGGCGGCTCTGCCAGGTGGCCAGGTCCGCCGGTCCCGTCGGCAACGGTTCGGCCCGCACGCCGGGGCCGTCGGGTTCGCGTTCCCACACCGGGAGATCGTCGGGGCGGTAACGCTGGCCGTTGATATCGAGCAGTACGAGGTTCAGCAGCAGTGTTTCGCGCAGGGTCGCGCCTTCGAGGAACACACCCCCCAACGCCCCGGCGAAGCCGACGCCGATGGGATAGCCCTTGTTGTTCTTCACCCGCGGGTCGTCGATCGCGCCGGTCTTGATGCCGGACGGGTCGAACCCGTGTGCGTGGACCAGCCATCGGGCGGCCTCGGCGAAGTCGATCTGCTGCAGGTGTCGGCCGGCGCGGGTGGTGAAGTATTTGACTCCGTTGGGCACGTCGGCGATCAGCTTGTCCAGCGGCCCGACCCCATCCCCGGCCGCTTTCAACGCGGCGACTTGGAAGAAGGGTGCCAGCGGGTCGAACAGCTCGAAGCGTGCCCGGTGGGTGTCGAGGTAGGTGTCGATCTCGGCGACCGGCAGGTCCTCGCGCTCCCACAGCGAGGCCCACACATCCACCGCCGACCCGGTCCGGTCGGCGATGCTGCGCCGTAGGATCGCTAGCAACACGCGCAGGATCGCGAACGATTGGGTGGGTACCTCTCCGACGATGCCGGACAGGTCCGGTGCTTGATGCATGACCTCACGCACGGAGAGCAGCTCGACTGTCGCCGACCGGTCGACGACCTCGATCCACGGGTCGTCGACGAGGTTCAATCCTGCTGTTGCCGTCGTCATCGCTGGGTGTCCGTTTCCTTCGTCGCTGCCACGTCCAGTCCCCGGATGGGGTCATAGGTCAACAGGTGCCCGGCCAACTCGGTGCTGAGGTCCTCGTCCAGTTCGAGAACGAGTTCGCCTGCCAGCCAATGTGATTGCTGCCAGCCCGGATAGAACGTGTCCTCGAGTGTCCGCAGCACTGTGTTCATCCGGTCGTAGCGGGTCAGGAAAGCGGGCAGCCGGATGGTGCACTGCGCCAGCGTTTTCGCCAGCCGCGGCTCGGGGCAGTCATCGGTGGGAACGACCCGGCCGCCCTCGTCCGGGATGTCCGGCAGCACGCGGATCTCGTCACCGACGCGCTGGACGACGATCGCTTCGATGCTGTCCTCGGCATCACGCACCTGTGCTTGACCACCGACACCGTCGGCATCGTCTCGCACCCCGGCCACCAGCCAGTCACGTATGGTCGGATTCTCGGTGTTCGGTGAGCCGAGCAGATAGTCACCGGCGCGTTTACGCTGATCGGCCACATGAAGCGCCCACGCGGCCTCGGCTTCTGCGAAGACCTCCTCCCAGCCGGCGGGAACAGCGAAACGATCGGCGTAGGCATCGGCCACCAGGGCGGGAATGTCAGCCGGAACGGTGATCCCCGGCGACTGCTTGGCGGTCAGTACCGCAGCCGCACACAGCAAACGCGCTCGGCCGTAGATCTTTTCACACCCTTTGTCCAGCTTCGGAGGAACCGGCGCCCAGTCCGCGCCGCGGACCCAGCAACGTGGACGGCTCACCCGTGCAGGGCGGCCCGAACGCAGGTGGCGGTGCAGCCGGCCGATCCGCTGCAGAATCAGGTCCACTGGCGCCAGGTCGGTCACCAGCAGATCGACATCGATGTCGAGGGACTGCTCGATCACCTGGGTACCGATGACAACCAACCGCTGGGGCCGATCACCGGTACCCGGCGGACCGAGCAGCCTGCGCAACCGCCTCTCATACCGTGCACGATCCACCGACACAAATCGCGAATGCAGCAGCAACACCTCACCGGCGTCGAACCCGCCGACTGCGGTCATCACATCGAACAAGTGCTGAGCGCGGGCAACCGTATTACACACCACCCCCGCAGTCCCACCCTCAGCGAGAACCTCCGCCATCCGACCGGTCAACGCCTCAGCGTCGTCATCGATGAAATCGACCTCGATACCGTCGATCGAACGGCCCGACGGCGACACTGCGCAGGACAAACCGGCATGAGGCCATACCGACACCGCGGGATAACCCACCGAGGCGGCATCGACAGGCTCCGACACGGCCGGGCGGCCACGCTGATAAGCATCCAGCAGGGCTGCACGCTGCGCCGGTGGCAGCGTCGCCGACAGCAACAGCACCGGAACCCGGTAGGCGCCAAGCCATTCCAGGACACGACACAGATAGGTCGACATGTAACTGTCGGCGGCGTGAACCTCGTCGATCACCACGACCTTGTTCGCCAAACCCAGATGCCGCAGCATCACGTGACGGGACTTGAGCGCACCTCGCAGGACCTGATCGATCGTGCCCACAACGAAATTGGCCAGCGGCCCCTTCTTACCGACGAACCAGCCATGGGCAAGCACAGCGCTGTCATCGCAGTCCGACCCGATATCGACAAAGCTCTGCCGCTTCAGCTGCGCATACTCCTCGTTCAACGCCGCCTTGCCGTGCGCCAGCACCATGCTGCCGGGCCTTCCCGACACCTCGTCAACCCACTGACGCACCCTCGCGAACATCGCATCCGAGGTCGCCATCGTCGGCAACGCGATGAAAACTCCACCGGCGCCGAACCTTTCAGCAAGAACCTCGGCGGCAAGCAACGCGGCTTCGGTCTTCCCCTCCCCCATCGGCGCCTCGACGATCAGCAATCCCGGCTCCGGCAACTCACAAGCGATCCGCAGGCATTCCTCCTGCAGGGGCCGCATCGGATCCTCACGCGCGAACCGCGACCGGAACAACTCCTGCCGGGCAGCCGTCGAATCCGTAGCCGCCCCGGCCGGGGACCAAGCCGCAGGCAAACCCAGCAGTTTCCACGCCTTCGCGGCTTCGATACTCGACGCCCGCTCACTATCCAGCGGAAACAGCTCTTGGTTGCTCGCGATCCAATCGGTCACGATCACCGCCGCCGTCAACAACACCTGCTGCATGATCGACAACCGGACCCCGGCCCAATCAGCCACCCGATCCGCAGCACCGGTCCGTTCGGTCACGAACTCGATCAGCTCGCTGCGAGCATCAGCCCACTGCTGCCCACCCCACAACGAACGCCCGCCAGTGTTGGCAGCCTGAATCTGCCCCACCGTCGGCGGGACACCATGATGGCTACCGACCACCACCGCATACGTCGCTGCCACCCGCTTCGACCAACCCAGCCCGACCAGGAACTTCTCCACAACAATCTGCCCGGCCAGCCCGTGCGGCAACAACTTCCGATCCACCGGCACACCCGCCGCCGGCAACCCGTGATCATGCATCACATCGAACAACTCCGGGACCTGACACGCGAAACACGGGGTCAGCTTGCCCACGTCATGCAAACCCGCGAGCCAGCAGAACAACACCCGCGCATCCAACAAGCCCCCAGGCAGACCACCAGCCAGCAACAACCGAACATGCTGCGGCAACCAGTGATCCCACACCAAACCCGCCACCGCCGCCGAATCAGCCGAATGCCGAAAAAGCGACAGACTGCCACCAGCACGATCACTCTTAGCCCACGCAGACAGCACCGCCGACGAAACCATCACTCCCCTTCCGCGAACCCACCCGACCAACGCGAGAGCCGACCATACCCAAACCCACCGACAGCTACACGCGCCCACAAGAATTCGTCGGAAAGCCGCTACTCGCGCAGGCCATGTAACGCGAGAGGTCCGTCCTACCAGGGCTCATCCCCGCCCGCGCAGGGAGCACGATCAGGCAGCGGAAAGCGCTGTCCGACAGCGGGGCTCATCCCCGCTCGCGCGGGGGAGCACGTCGATGACACCTACCCGCACAAGGTGCTCTCGGGCTCATCCCCGCTCGCGCGAGGAGTACGTGGCGCGCTCGTTAGCGGTGCCGCGCCACTTGGGCTCATCCCCGCTCGCGCGGGGAGCACGCGTTGCACGACACCAATGTTCGTTTTGCCGAGGGCTCATCCCCGCTCACGCGGGGAGGACAAGTCGTTGCCGGGGTTGGTGAACCACATGAAGGGCTCATCCCGGCTCGCGCGGGGAGCACCGTCGCCGAGGTGGTGGACCTGTGACGCTGCTGGGCTCATCCTCGCTCGCGCGGGGAGCACACCTCGCCGCCCCGGCGGACCAAGGTGCGCCGGGGCTCATCCCCGCTCGCGCGGGGAGCACGCATTCGCCGCCGGACTCGGTGTCGGCGTGCT
>NZ_BDBP01000131.1 GCF_001613045.1 Nocardia lijiangensis NBRC 108240
GCGCACGGCGACGCGCCATTCGAAGCCGCCGCCGGGCACCGTGCCCGCGCGCAGGTCGGTACGGGGCAGCGCGGTGATCGCGGCGCCGGTGTCGGCACCCACGGTGATCCGGCGCACCGGTTCGCGCACGATTTCGTCCACCCAGGTGAACGCCCGCGCACCGGAGATCCTGCGGGCGCCTTCCGCGCCGTTGATCTCGGCGGCGACCGGTCCGCGCAGCAGGATCACCGTGCCGTCGTCGGTCGGGGCGACCACGCCGAACGGCGGCGGCTCGGATCCGCTGCCGAACACCACGGCGGCCAGCCGCTGGGCGATCGCAGCTCCGGGGTGGTCACCCTCGGCGGCGGCCTCGATGGCGCCGAGAATCCGGTCGGTGGAAGCGGTTTCACCCGCGAGATACACCACCACCGCGCCGAAGCGTGCAATCAGACCATCGCCCGGCGCGATCCCTACGGTCGACGGGTTCTTGCGCACCCGCGCCTCCTTCCCGCGCACTACCGGCGTCCAGCATAGAGGCTCGCGAGGAAGCCGACCGGGCGCATCGGAATCGGAAAGGACGGCCGGGAACCGCCCGACCGGTCGCTCCGACCGGGAAACCCGCAGGGCAGCGGGGGAGAGCCGGCGGTGGCGAGACGCGCCCCGGGTGCGTCCCCGTGGGGCGGAAATCGCGCGACATTGTCCGGTGGTCGGGCAATACTGCCTGGCATGCGATCCATCAGACCGGCGACCGAGGCCGACCTGCCCGTCCTGCAGGATATCGAGCGGGCGGCCGGAAAACCGTTCGCCGACATCGGCATGACGGCCGTTGCCGACGACGACCCGCCGACGCTCGCCACGCTGCGCGAATTCCAGCGGAACGGGCGGGCCTGGGTCGCGACCGACGAGGCCGACCGGCCGATCGCCTACCTCGTTCTCGGCATCGTCGACGGGAACGCGCACGTCGATCAGGTGTCGGTCGACCCGGAGCACGCGGGGCGGCGCCTCGGTAAGCGGCTCATCGATCACGCCGTCCACTGGGCGCGGTCCCGCGGACTGTCCGCTGTCACCCTGACGACGTTCACGGAGGTGACGTGGAACGGCCCGTACTACGAGCGCCTCGGCTTCCGGTACCTGGCGGCCGCCGAGGAGACGCCGGGTTTGCGCGCCCTGCGCGCCGCCGAAGCCGAGCACGGCTTGGACGTCTGGCCCCGCGCTTGCATGCGCGCCGAACTCGATACGTGGGTCTTCGACTGAACAGTTCGTCTGCCTCGAGCAAGGCGACATCGCGCGAAGCCGTGGTCGATATCGTCCGAGCGCCCGATTCCATTCGGGCGCAGGAATAACTGCGCGGCTCGCGCGCCCGACACGTGACCCTAGGACGCGAAATCCGGCAATTCACGCCAATTGCCGGATGGACCGAAAGCATCGCTGGCGTCAGCTCATCGACGTGTGGATCGGTGGCGTTGCCTGTGTCGATCGGTGCGCCGGGATCGCCTGGGGGCCAATGCTTCCGGTCGGTGTGCTCGCGTAAGGTGTGCTCACCTCCTGCCGAGGGGCGGTGGACATTGGTCCAGACACCGCGCCCAGGGAGGAGGTGGTGGGGAATGGCGAAACATCGCCGGAGGAAGAGTGAGGCCCCGGTCGATTACGGCATCATCTTGGTTACAGCTGCCGTGATCGCCGGGGCGCTCCTTCTGGTCCGCCGAGTGCGGGCCAACTGACCCACCCGGGTGGGGCGTCGTACCAGCGGCGCTCCACCCTCTCGACATCACTAGCGTGACGTGGTTCAGCATACAGGCAACCGTGATTGCCTTGCCCGAATGCGTGGTACGCGGTATCCCGTCGATCAGATCGTGGCGAGAGCCGCGGTGGCCGCGGGCAGGGCGGCGGCGCGGTCTTCCGGAACCAGGCCGATGCGGGTGCGTCGATCGAGGAGGTCGTCGACGTGCAGGGCGCCCTCGTGGGAGAGTGCGAAGGCGAATTCGGCGCCGGTGACGTCCATTCCGGGGGCGACCGGCTCGCGCAGGGCCGGGTCGAGCGCGGCGAGGGCGGTGACCGCGGGCGCCTCGCTGCCGTAGCGCTCCACCAGCAGCGGCGGGGCGGCCAGGTGATCACGGGACGCGCCCGAGACCGCGCCGACGAGGGGCAGTCGCTTGGTCGAGCAGGGCGCCGCGGCGAGGCGGGCGTGGCGCACCGCCGCGTCGACGACGTCCTCGGCCATCTGGCGGTACGTGGTGAGCTTGCCGCCGACGATCGTGATCACGCCGGTCGGCGAGTTCAGCACCGCGTGCTGGCGCGAGATGTCGGCGGTGCTGCCGTCGCCGGTCTTCAGCAGCGGGCGCAGGCCCGCGTACCGGCCGCGAATGTCGGCGTGGGTCAACGGTTCTCGCAGCGCGGTGTTGATGGTGTCGAGCAGGAAATCGACCTCGGCCTCGGTGGGCTGCGGTTCGTCGGGCACCGGGCCCGGCGCGTCCTCGTCGGTCAAGCCGAGGTACACCCGCCCGTGCGCGGCGGGGAAGGCGAAGACGAACCGGCTGGTGCTGCCGGGCACCGGCACCGTGAGCGAGGCGCTGAGCCCGCCGAAGGACTCGGCGGAGAACACCAGGTGGGTGCCTCGGCTCGGGCGCAGCTCGATGCTCGGGTCGACTTGGTCGGCCCACACGCCGGTCGCGTTGACGACGGCGCGGGCTCGCACGGAAAGGCTCTCGCCGGAGAGAGTGTCGCGCAAGGTGGCCGAATCGCCGGTCACCTCGAGGGCTTCCACCCTGGTGAGGACGGTCGCGCCCTGGGCGGCCGCGGTGCGGGCCAGTGCGACGACCAGCCGCGCGTCGTCCACCAGTTGCCCGTCCCAGGCCTGGAGTCCGCCGCGCAGACCCGCCCGGCGCACGGTCGGAGCCAGGCGCAACGCCTCCGCCGTGGCGACGCGTCGCGACCGCGGCAGGGTCGCGGCCGGGGTGCCCGCGCCGCGCCGCAAGGCATCGCCCGCCAGGAAGCCCGCGCGGATCAACGCCTGTTGCGCGACACCGATATTCGGCAGCAGCGGCACCAGCTGCGGCAGCGGCCGCACCAGATGCGGTGCGGTGGTGCCGAGCAGGATGCCGCGCTCGACCGCGCTCTCGTGCGCGATCCCGACCCGGCCGCTCGCCAGATACCGCAGACCGCCGTGCACCAGTTTCGAACTCCACCGGCTGGTTCCGAACGCGAGGTCGTGCCGTTCCACCAGCACCGTGCGCAGTCCGCGCGCGGCGGCGTCCAGCGCGGCGCCCGCTCCGGTGACGCCGCCGCCGATCACCAGCACGTCGATGTCGCCGCCGTCGCCGAGGGCGCGCAGTTCACGCGTGCGGCGCTCGGCATTGAGCGCGGAATCCCCGCGGGGCACCGGATTGTCGGTCATGGCACTGCCTTTCGTCGTCATGCGGGGTCGCCGGGGCGGAGGTAGCCGTCGATGGCGCGGGCCAGTTCGGTATCCAGTTCGGGGGCGGGGAGCAAGGGCGCGACGGTTCCCGCCGACTGCACCGCGGACTGGACGATGAGCAGCAGCATGGTGGCCAACCGGAGCGGATCGCCGGACCGGATGGAACCGTCGTCCTGGCCGTCCCGGATGCCTGCGGCGAACAGCTCGATGAGGATGCGCTGATTGCGGCCGAGCCTGCCGAAGACATAGGTCAGCATCAGGTCGGTGTCGGTGCGAAAGATCTTGCCGAACAATGGGTTCGAGCGAACCATCCCGGCGCCCTCGACCACACCCTCGACCAGCCGCGCCCGCGCAGGGCCCGCCTCGGGCATGGCGGCGGTGAGAATGCCGCGCAGTTCGCGGACCAGCAGCTCCGCGACAAGCGCACCGGTGTCGGACCAGCGGCGATAGACGGTCGGCCTGCTGACGCCCGCGCGCCGCGCGACCTCGGTGAGCGTGGTGCGGCGCACCCCGAACTCTTGGACGCACGCGCGCGCGGCGTCGAAGATCGCCAGGTCGATGGCCGAAAGTTCGGCGTCCGGGTCGTCGGTCACGGGAATCACCACCGGGCTCAGTGCGGGGACGGGCAGTTACTGCTTGACAGTATATGTCAAACTGTAACGCATGGTCGAGAAGCAGGCAGGCGGGCATTCTGTTCCCGCGGCAAACCCGGGCGCACACGCGCAGGTACCGAGTATGGTGTGGGACGCCTGGGGAATCCCGGCCGGACACAAGCCACTTTCGGCGCAGATCCGCGGCCTGCTCGCGCAGGTTTTCGGGGTGTCCGGCGACCCGGTGGCGCGCCGCGATGAGGGTGACGTGCCCCTCCGCGCGCCGGCGTTGACGTCGGCGCAGCGGGACGGGTTGGTCGCGGTGGTCGGTGCGGACAATGTGTCGGCCGACCATCACGATCGACTGCGGCACGCCGGCGGCAAGAGCACCCCCGATCTGCTGCGCCGCCGCGCCGAGGGCCCGCAGGACGCCCCCGACGCCATCGTCTTCCCCGCCGACCACGAGCAGGTGCTCGCGGTGCTGGCCTACTGCGCCGAGCACGGCATCGCGGTGGTGCCTTTCGGCGGTGGCACCAGCGTGGTGGGCGGCGTCGATCCGGCGCGCGGGCAGTTCGACGCCGTCATCGCGCTCGACCTGCGCCGCCTCGACGGGATCGGCGAGGTCGACCCGGTGAGCGGCACCGCGACCCTCGGCGCGGGCCTCACCGGACCGCAGGCCGAGGAACTCCTTGCCGCGCACGGGCTTTCGCTCGGCCACTTCCCGCAGAGCTTCGAATTCGCCAGCATCGGCGGTTTCGCGGCCACCAGGTCCTCCGGCCAGGCCTCGGCGGGTTACGGCCGGTTCGACGACATGGTGCAGCGACTCAGGATCGCCACGCCGACCGGGTCGCTGGAGCTGGGACGCGCGCCCGCCTCCGCTGCCGGGCCGGACCTGCGTGAGCTGTTCATCGGCTCGGAGGGCACCCTCGGCGTGATCACCGAGGTCACGCTGCGCGTGCATCCGCTGCCGGAAACCACCGCCTACCAAGCCTGGTCGTTCCCCGACTTCGCCACGGGCGCGGCCGCGCTGCGCGCCGTGGTGCAGGCGGGTGCCGCGCCGACGGTGCTGCGGCTCTCCGATGAGGCCGAGACCGGACTGAACCTGGCCCGCTCGGGCGACGTCGGCGGCCAAGCCGTGTCGGGCTGCCTCGCCATCACCACCGTCGAAGGCAGCGCGGCGCACGTCGCGGCCCGCTCGGCCGAGGCGACCGCCCTGCTGGCGGCCGCCGGCGGCACCGCGCTCGGCGAACAGCCCGCGCGCGAGTGGGAGCACGGCCGGTTCGCCGCGCCCTACATGCGCGACGCGCTGCTCGATGTCGGGGTGCTGTGCGAGACCCTGGAGACCGCGACGACCTGGTCCAACATCGCCGAACTCAAGGCGAAAGTGACTGCGGCGCTGACCGATTCGCTCGGCGCGCAGGGCACGCCCGCGCTGGTGATGTGCCACATCTCGCACACCTATCCGACCGGTGCGTCGCTGTACTTCACCGTCGTCGCCAAGCAACTCGACGACCCGGTCGCGCAGTGGCAGACCGCCAAACGCGCGGTGGGCGACGCGATCATGGCCGCGGGCGGCACGATCACCCACCACCACGCGGTAGGCGCCGACCACCGGCCCTGGCTGCCCACCGAGGTCGGCGAGCTGGGAATCCGGGTGCTGCGCGCGGTGAAACGGGAATTGGACCCCGCGGGCATCCTCAACCCTGGGAAGCTGATCTGATGAGCAAGCAGGCGCCGAGCGGCATCCGCTCCGCACTGGTCGTCACGAACCGGTTGTCCGGCGCGGGCAAGGGGCACGACACCGCGACGGTGGCCATCGCCCGCCTCGCCGAGCGCGGTGTCGAGGTCACCGAGATCCGCGCGCCGTCCGCCGCCGAATCCGTTCGGCTGGTGCGTGATTCGCTGGAGAATCCGGACCTCGCCGCGCGCCCCGACGCGGTGGTCTGCGTCGGGGGCGACGGCCTGATCTGCGTGATCCTGGAGGCCGTCGCGCAGACCGGCGTGCCGCTCGGTCTCGTGCCCAGTGGCACGGGCAACGATCTGGCGCGGGCGCTCGGCGTCCCCACCGACGATCCGGCGGCCGCGGTCGACGTGGTGCTCGCCGGACGCACCAAGGTGATGGACCTCGGCCGGATCGAGCCGGACGCACCGGATTCCACCCCGATGTGGTTCGCGACGGTGACGGGCACCGGCTTCGACGCGCGGGTGACGTTGCGCGCGAACGACATGCGCTGGCCCAAGGGCAGGCTCCGGTACACCGTCGCGGCGCTTGCCGAGATCACCGGGGGCTTCACCGTGCCCTATCGGATCGAACTGTCCGGCATCGCCGAAGGCGCGGTGGACAATCCGCGGGCGGACGGCGTGGTCGAGACCGACGCGGTGATGGTCGCGGTGGGCAACACCCGCACCTACGGCGGCGGCATGCTGATCTGCCCCGACGCCGAGATGGACGACGGGCTACTCGATCTCACGGTGGTCGGCGCGGTGTCGCGGCTGGAGATGCTGCGCTTGCTGCCCGCGCTGTCGGCGGGCAAGCGCATCGACCATCCCGCCGTGGCGCAATACCGTGCCGCCGCGGTGACTCTCACCGCGCCGGGCGCGCCCGCCACCGCCGACGGCGAACCGGCGGGGATGCTGCCCATCACCCTGCGGGCTGTGCCCGCGGCGCTGACGGTACTCGTCCCCTGAGGGCAGTCATTCGCCGAACGCGATGCGGCGCATGTGGTTGACGGTGGAGCGGTCCACGATGACGACGGAGGAGGACGGAACCGGCGCGTCACGATGGCCGGTGTCCAAGTCGCTGATCATGCGGTCCCAGCGGCGGCAGTGCAGGGTGAAGAACATCCCGTTGATGCGGCGGCCGCGGGCGTACTGACCGGCCCTGGCCACCGTCGCCGGCACGTCGAGCATGATCACGTGCAGGTCCCTGCGGTAGGCGATCGCCCAGCGGGCGATCATCCTGCGGCTCCAGCCGAAGGTGCCGCAATCGTGGATCACCACCGGGCCCTCGGCATCGCGCAGCGCCGCCCGGATGCTCGCGTAGTGCACGACGTGCACGACCGGACGCCACAGCGGATAGGGGAGCCAGCCGAGCCGGTGCCGCCAGCGGTTCCGCGCGTGCTGCGAATCCAGGACGATCGAACCGGACGGTCCGACGGGCGATGTCTCGGCCTGCGCGTCGGCGCCGAAGAACCTCCGCAACGCTGTGCTCTTGCCCGCACCGGGCACTCCGGCGAAGATCAGTGCCGCCGTTGTGGGGTAACGCAATTCGCCGATCGTCCGGCCGCGCATGTCGTGCACGCCAACCGGCGCCATCGCGCCGGCCAGCGGCAAGCGTGGCTCGGGGGAGTGCAGGGGTAGAGCATCGAGCGGGGGGTTCACCCCTTCCAGACTCCCTAGTCCGGTCCGATTCGGCAACCGGGAAAACCCTGAGATTCCATCGACGGAGGGATGATTCGCCGGGCCGGCCGGTTTCCTCGTCGACCCGTGCGCCCGCCTCGTCGGTTCCGGGCCCGCCCTGTGGACTCAGTGCGCGCTACGGCGCGGCCGCGCCCGCACGTGCATGCGCTCGCCCTGGCTGCCGAACAGGCTCAGGATCTCCACCGGGCCGCGTCCGGTGCTGCCGAACCAATGCGGTTGCCGGGTATCGAATTCCGCGGTCTCGCCGGGGCCCATGATCAGGTCGTGTTCGCCGAGGATCAGCCGCAGCCTGCCGGACAGTACATACAGCCATTCGTGGCCCTCGTGCACCCGGGGATCGGGATCCTTCCGCTCGGGCGGGAGGATCATCTTGAAGGCTTGCAGCGGGCCGGGGCGGGCGGTCAACGGCAGCACGGTGTATCCGTCGACCTGCCGCGGCGCGGCGTGCACCCGCGGATCCGCGATCTTGGGGGCCGCCACCAGCTCGTCCAGCGGCACCTGCAAGGCCATCGCGATCGGCAGCAGCAATTCCAGGCTCGCCTTGCGCTGCCCGGATTCCAGCCGCGAGAGCGTGCTCTTGGAGATGCCCGTGGTCGCCGACAGCGCGGTCAAGGTGATGGCGCGATGGGTGCGCATCGCCTTCAGCCGGGGGCCGATATCGGCGAGCGCCCGCGTGATTCCCGGTTGGTCGTACATGGATCCAGTGCACGCTCATTTCCCGGAAACGGCAAATTATGTTGCCGATATCGGGCCGTCATCGGCAGCCTGAACGCGGAGGTGATCGCGTGAGTGAACAGAGAGAGCGAACCATGTGCCAGCGCGTGTCGCGCATGCCCGAGCCGAGCGCTGGCGAGGTGCAGGCATGAGTGAACGGAACAGCGGACACCAGGCGACCTATGACGTGGTCGTCGTCGGTGGCGGCGCGGCGGGGTTGTCGGCGGCGCTGGTGTTGAGCAGGGCGCGGCGACGGGTCGTGGTGGTCAAGGGCGGTGCACCGCGCAACGCGCCCGCCCAGCACATGCACGGCTTCCTGTCGCGAGACGGTCTTCCGCCCCGTGAACTGCTGGCGACCGGAGCTGCCGAGGTGGCGGGATACGGCGGCGAGCTGCTCGACGACGACCTGGTCGGCGCCGAAAAGAACGAGGACACAGGCGAGTTCACGCTCCGCCTGGCGGCGGGCGGGCAGCTGACGGCCCGGCGCGTGCTCGTCGCCACCGGGCTGCGCGATGTGCTGCCCGACCTGCCCGGTGTGCGTGAGCGCTGGGGCGCGGACGTCCTGCACTGCCCGTACTGCCACGGCTACGAGGTGCGTGATCAGCCGCTCGGCGTGCTCGGCGGCGTCGAACCGGGTGCGGTGGCCAGGGCGGTGCATGTCGCGCTGCTGCTGCCGCAGTGGTCGGCTGACGTCATCTTCTTCCCGCACACGATGGCACTGACCCCGCACGATCGGGATCGGCTCGCCGCGCGGGGCGTGCGCATCGTGTCCGGCGAGGTCGCGCGGTTGGCGGTCGAGGACGGCAGGCTGCGCGGTGTGGAGCTGGCCGACGGACGGGCGGTGCCGCGGGCCGCGGTGTTCGTCGCGCCGACGTTCGTGCCCAACGGCGACGTGCTCGCGGCGCTCGGGTGCGCGATGGGTCAGGACGGCTGGGTCGTCACCGACGCGCGGGGGCGGACCAGCGTGCCCGAGGTCTGGGCGGCGGGCAATGTCGCCGACCCGGGCGCCCAGGTGATCTCCGCCGCGGGCGCGGGATCGGCGGCGGCCATCGCGATCAACGGCGACCTGGTCGACGAGGAGTCGGCGGTCCCCCTCGCGGCGCGCTGACGCGGACCCCTGACCGGGGCGTGACGGCGGTGTCGCCGGAAGCTGAGAATTACTTGTGTATTCGGGGTCGCCCCTCGGATCGCCGGTAAGCTCTGAGACGTAGGCGGAGTGTTCGGTGTCCCTCATCCACCGAAGGCTCCGCCTCCTTTCGTTTCCGCACCCGAGTCCACGCCGGGGAGCGCCGGCCGCGGGGAGGCGGCAAGGCCATGTCGAGCCAACCCCTAGAATCACGGAGTGACCAGCGCAGCCCCTGACAACTCGCGTAATCGTGCCGATGCCCTCCCCAAGAGCTGGGACCCCAGCGTCGTGGAGGCCGAGACGTACGAGCGCTGGGTAGCGGCTGGGTACTTCCAGGCCGACACCGCGAGCGGCAAGCCCGCGTACTCGATCGTGCTGCCGCCGCCGAACGTCACCGGCACCCTGCACATGGGCCACGCCCTCGACCACACCCTGATGGACACCCTCGCCCGCCGCAAGCGGATGCAGGGCTACGAGGTGCTGTGGCTGCCCGGTATGGACCACGCGGGTATCGCCACCCAGACCGTGGTGGAGAAGCAGCTCGCCGTCGACGGCAAGACCAAGGAAGACTTCGGCCGCGAACTGTTCGTCGAGAAGGTCTGGGATTGGAAGCGCGAATCCGGCGGCGCCATCCAGTGGCAGATGCGCGCACTCGGCGACGGCATCGACTGGAGCCGCGACCGCTTCACCATGGACGAGGGCCTGTCGCGGGCCGTGCAGACCATCTTCAAGCGCCTGTACGACGCGGGTCTGATCTACCGCGCCGAGCGATTGGTGAACTGGTCGCCGGAGTTGCGCACCGCCATCTCCGATATCGAGGTCAAGCACGAGGAAGTCGCAGGCGAGCTGGTCTCGCTGCGCTACGGCTCGCTGAACGACGACGAGCCGCACGTCATCGTGGCGACCACCCGCGTGGAGACGATGCTCGGTGACACCGCGGTGGCCGTGCACCCCGACGACCCGCGCTACCAAGCGCTGATCGGCACCACCCTGGAGCACCCGATCACCGGCCGCCAGATTCCGATCGTGGCCGACGACTACGTCGACCCGGAGTTCGGCTCCGGCGCGGTCAAGATCACTCCCGCGCACGACCCGAACGACTTCGAGCTCGGCCTGCGGCACAACCTGCCGATGCCGACGATCATGGACGAGCGCGGCCGGATCGCAGGCACCGGAACCGAATTCGACGGCATGGACCGCTTCGAGGCTCGCGTGAAGGTTCGCGAGCGGCTGGCCGCGGAAGGTCGCGTGGTCGCGGAGAAGCGTCCGTACGTGCACAGCGTCGGCCATTCCGAGCGCACCGGCGAGCCCATCGAGCCCAGGCTCTCCATGCAGTGGTGGGTCAAGGTGGAGTCGCTCGCCAAGGCCGCGGGTGACGCGGTCCGCAACGGCGACACCGTCATTCACCCGGCCAGCCAGGAACCGCGCTGGTTCGAGTGGGTCGACAACATGCACGACTGGACCATCTCGCGCCAGCTGTGGTGGGGCCACCGCATCCCGATCTGGTACGGCCCCGAGGGCGAAGTCGTGTGCGTCGGCCCGGACGAGACCGCCCCCGAAGGCTGGGTGCAGGACCCGGACGTGCTCGACACCTGGTTCTCCTCCGGACTGTGGCCGTTCTCCACGATGGGCTGGCCCGAGGCCACGCCGGAGCTGGCGAAGTTCTATCCGACCAGCGTGCTGGTCACCGGCTACGACATCCTCTTCTTCTGGGTCGCCAGAATGATGATGTTCGGCATGTTCGTCTCCGAGGATCCGGCGATTCTCGCGGGCAAGTCCGGTGCGGTGCAGGTGCCGTTCAAGGACGTCTTCCTGCACGGCCTGATCCGTGACCAGTTCGGCAAGAAGATGTCGAAGTCGCGCGGCAACGGCATCGACCCGCTGGACTGGATCAAGGCCTACGGCGCCGACGCGCTGCGCTTCACCCTGGCCCGCGGCGCGCAGCCCGGCGGCGACCTGTCCGTCGGCGAGCCGCACGCGCTGGCCTCGCGCAGCTTCGTCACCAAGCTGTTCAACGCCACCAAGTTCGCGCTGATGAACGGCGCCGAGCCCGGCGAGCTCCCGGATCGCGCCGCACTCACCGACGCCGACCGCTGGATCATCGATCGTCTGGATCAGGTTCTGGCGGAAGTGGATTCGGCCTTCGACGCCTACGAGTTCGGCAAGGCGTGCGAGGCGCTGTACCACTTCGCCTGGGACGAGCTGTGCGACTGGTACCTGGAGCTGGCCAAGGTGCAGTTCGCCGAGTCCGAGGAGCGGGCGGCCGCGACGAGGACCGTGCTCGGCAATGTGCTGGATTCGGTGCTGCGGCTGCTGCACCCGGTGATCCCGTTCGTCACCGAGGAGCTGTGGCAGGCGCTCACCGGCGGCGAGTCCGTGGTGATCGCCGCGTGGCCGCAGGCCAGCGGTATCGCCGCCGACACCGTTGCGGCGCAGCGTGTTTCGGATGCCCAGCGGTTGATCACCGAGATCCGCCGGTTCCGCAGCGACCAGGGCCTTGCCGACAAGCAGAAGGTGGCGGCCAAGCTGATCGGCCTGGAGCAGGCCGATCTCACGGCGCTGGAACCGTCGGTCGCCAACCTGGCCCGGCTCACCGCGCCCGGCGCCGAGTTCGCGGCCACCGCCTCGGTCGAGGTTCGGCTGAGCGGCGCGACGGTGACCGTCGAGCTGGACACCTCCGGCGCGGTCGACCTGGACGCCGAACGCCGCCGCCTGGAAAAGGATCTGGCCGCCGCGGAGAAGGAACTGGCGGGCACCGACGCCAAGCTCGGCAACGAGGCGTTCCTGGCCAAGGCTCCCGAACCGGTGGTTGCCAAGATCAAGAACCGCCGCGATGTCGCCGCCGCCGAGGTGGAGCGCATCGGGGCCCGGCTCGCGGAGCTGACGGCCAAGTGAACGACGAGCCGGAGCCGCAGTACCGCGACGAGACCGGAGGCGCCCGGCTCGGGTCCGGGCCGTCGCCGGTGGAGCTGGCCGAGATGGCGCTGGTCGAGGCGGAACTCGACCAGCGCTGGCCCGAGACCAAGATCGAGCCCTCGCTCACCCGCATCGCCACCCTGATGGATCTGCTCGGCTCCCCGCAGCAGAGCTATCCGGCGATCCATGTCGCGGGCACCAACGGCAAGACCTCGGTCACCCGCATGATCGACGCGCTGCTCACCGCGCTGCACCGGCGCACCGGTCGGATCACCAGCCCGCACCTGCAACTGGCCACCGAGCGGATCAGCATCGACAACGCGCCGATCAGCCCGGCCAAGTACGTCGAGACCTACCGCGAGCTGCTGCCCTATGTCGAAATGATCGATGCGCAGTCGGCCACGGCGGGCGGCCCGGCGATGAGCAAGTTCGAGGTGCTCACCGGCATGGCCTACGCCGCGTTCGCCGAGGCCCCGGTCGACGTGGCGGTCGTCGAGACCGGCATGGGCGGCACCTGGGACGCCACCAACGTGATCGACGGCCAGGTCGCGGTGATCACCCCGATCGGGCTGGACCACGTCGACTACCTCGGGCCCGACCTCGCCTCCATCGCGGGGGAGAAGGCCGGGATCATCAAACGCGCGCCGGAGAGCCTGGTGCCGCGCGACACCGTCGCGGTGATCGCGCAGCAGGAACCCGAGGCGATGGAGGTGCTGCTGCGCCGGGCCGTCGAGGTGGACGCCGCGGTGGCCCGCGAAGGCTCGGAGTTCCGGGTGCTCGCGCGTCGCGTCGCCATCGGAGGCCAGCAGCTGGAGTTGCAGGGACTCGGCGGTGTGTACGACGAGATCTTCCTGCCGCTGCACGGCGAGCACCAGGCCCGCAACGCGGTGCTGGCGCTGGCCGCGGTCGAGGCATTCTTCGGCGCGGGCGCCGAACGTCAGCTCGACATCGAGGCGGTGCGCGCCGGTTTCGCTTCGGTCACCAGCCCCGGTCGCATGGAGCGGATGCGCAGCGCGCCCACCATCTTCATCGACGCCGCGCACAACCCGGCGGGCGCGCGAGCGTTGGCCGCGACGCTCGGTGAGGAATTCGACTTCCGCAAGCTGGTCGGCGTGGTCGCTGTGCTCGGTGACAAGGACGCCGCGGGGATCCTGGAGGCGCTGGAGCCGGTGTTCGACGAGATCGTCGTCACCACCAACGGGTCGCCGCGCGCGATGGACGTCGACAGCCTGGCGAACCTGGCCGTGCAGCGCTTCGGGGACGAGCGCGTGGTCACCGCCGACACGCTGCCCGACGCGCTGGAGTCCGCGATCGCCATCGCCGAAGAGGTCGGCGATCCCGGCGAGGCTGTTTCGGGGGCGGGTGTCATCGTCACCGGCTCGGTCGTCACGGCCGGGGCGGCGCGCGCACTGTTCGGAAAGGATCCGGCATGAGCGAACGAAGTGAGCGAATCATGTGCCAGCGCGCCCCGCGCACGCCGGAGCCGAGCGCCAGCGAGGCGCAGG
>NZ_BDBP01000132.1 GCF_001613045.1 Nocardia lijiangensis NBRC 108240
GCGGCGAGCCCAGCATGCGAAATCCACGAAGGGTCCGGTGAACACGGCATGAGTGAGCCCAGCGAGCGCGACAAGGACGCGACCGCCCCCGAACAACCGGCCGCGGCGTCCGCGCCCGATCCGTGGAAGGGCCTGCGCGGTGTCATGGCGGGCACGCTGGTCCTCGAGTCCATCGTGGTGCTGCTCGCGCTGCCGGTGGTCGCCGACGTCGGCGGCGGGATCAGCTGGTTCTCCGGCAGCTACCTGGTGATCCTCGCGCTGCTGATGATCCTCGGCGCCGGTCTGCAGCGGCGCTCGTGGGCGCTCGCGTTCAACCTCGGCCTCCAGGTCCTGGTGATCCTCGGCGCGTTCATCCACCTGTCGATCGGCATCATCGGCCTGCTCTTCGCGGCCGTCTGGGTGTTCATCCTGATGCTGCGCGCCGAGGTCAAGCGCCGGATGGATCAGGGTCTGCTGCCCAGTCAGCGGATGAACCGTTAGCGGTACGAAAACGGCTGCGCTGATAGTTCTCGCCGTACCGTCCCCCTGCGGGATCCCCTCTCGTCGAGCGCTCTCGACCGAACACCCCGGCACTTCGACGGGCAGCTACCCGCACCGGCCACCTACGGACTCCCCGCGCAGTGGCCGCATCTCGGCGACCTGCTCCGGCGCACCGGCTGGGAGCTGGGCGCGGAACACAGTGTCGAGCTGATCCTCATCGCGGCGACCGAGGATCTGCCCCGGCCGTCACGCGCCGATCTCGAGGTCCGGCGCAGCATGGGCGCACTCGGTACTCGCTTCACCGCGCATCGCGAAGGCACGGACCTCGGCTACCTCGAGATCGGCACCGACCTGGCGCCGCCGGAGCGGATCTCGCGGCTCGGCTGGGCCGATGTGTGCCGGACCGAGGGCGAGCCGGAGGTCCTCCGGTGGCTATTCGGCCAGGTCGCGTCATGGTTGCGGCTGGGCGGGATCGACCGCCTGCTCGACTACCGCGCCCCCGGCGACCAGCCGCTGCCGCTGCTGTCGGACTGCGGTTTCGTCGAGCTGACGCGGACCGAGCGGGGCTGGGAGCATCGCGCCTGAGCGAGGCGCCTCTGCCATGGCTGCGACCGTGCGCGGGCTCTGGGCGGACTCCGTCCCACCGGGTCAATTAGGCTGTGCGCCGTGACTGAGCAGACGTTGGTACTCATCAAGCCGGACGGCGTGGCCCGTGGCCTGGTCGGCGAGGTGCTGGCCCGGATCGAGCGCAAGGGCCTGAAGATCGTGGCCCTGGAGCTGAAGCAGGTGTCCGAGGAGCTGGCCGGGGCGCACTACGCCGAGCATGCCGAGAAGCCGTTCTTCGGCTCCTTGATCGAGTTCATCACCTCCGGCTCGGTCGTGGCCGCAGTCCTGGAGGGCCCGCGCGCCATCGCCGCGTTCCGGCAGATCGCCGGCGGCACCGACCCCGTGGAGAAGGCCGCGCCGGGCAGCATCCGCGGCGACTTCGGTCTCGAGACCCAGTACAACCTCGTGCACGGCTCGGACTCCCCGGACTCGGCCAAGCGCGAGATCGGGCTCTGGTTCCCCGAGTTCCCCGCCTGAGTTCCACCCGCGTACTCGCCGCGCCGCGTCGGCGCGGCGAGACCTGCGCGGCGCATCGCGGGCCCGCGCATCGCATCGTCCCTTGTCGTGCCGGGTCGCGGCGATGTGGCAAACCCCGGGCATATGGCCGCTCATGCGCCGATGGCGAACCACTGGCGCACGGTGTGGGATACTGGCAGTGGTCGTCAACGACACCGGCAGTTCGCGCAGGTACGCGAATCGTGGGTAACGCTGGCGACCGGATGACACCGCGGTTCGATGCCGATCATCGCTGCCACGGACAGCCGCACCCGGTTGCTGAGGGTGTGGGAGTTCGCGTCGGCACGCTGGATGAGCGCTCGTTTCCGTGGAGTTCAGCCAACAGCCAGGCGCCGCGTGACCAGTTAGCCCGAAGACGAAGAACCAGGTGTGAACCGGGCACGCGGGGCGAGACCACAGGACCTCGCGTCGACGGCGTGAGGTGTACGGACAGCGCCCCCGCGTTGGCCGCGTCACTCCGTACCGGGAGGGACGCGCCCGGGGGCCCGAGGAGACTTCGTGGCCGATCAAGAGCCGCTGGAAACAACATCACAGGATGCCGATCAATTGCCGGAGCGAATCCGAGTTCACGCGCTTGCCAAGCGGCTGGGAGTGACGAGCAAGCGCATCCTGGCCAAACTCACCGAGTTGGGCGCCGACGCGCGTAGCGCGCAATCCAATGTCGACCGGGCGGTCGCCGAGTCGGTGCGCGACGCGCTGGTCGTCGCCGAACCCGACACGGCGCCACCGCCCGCGGACACCGAACCGTCCGCCGGCGAACCCCAGACCGCCGAGGCGGCCGCGCCGGAGCCGAAGCAGCCCGAGCCCGCGCAGCCGGGCGGGATGCTCTTCTCGGCCCCGGATGCGGCGCACACCGGACCATCGATCGCCGCGAGCGCCTCGGCGCAGCCGACGCAGCTGTTCACCCATGTCGAACAGCACGAGCCACAGGTCGCCGCGCCGCCGGTCTTCGAGGCGCCCTCCGTCGCCGCGCCGCTGTTCCTGTCGCCCGACGCGGCGGCCGCCG
>NZ_BDBP01000133.1 GCF_001613045.1 Nocardia lijiangensis NBRC 108240
CCGCACGGGCACACCGAATCCCGGCTCCGCGAAGCCGCCGCGCTGGGAGGTGCCCGGTGTCGGCGAAGGTGCGCCGGGCCGCCGGTCCCGCGCCCAGACCAGGCACGGCCGGGTCGTCCGCTCCATCACCGAGACCACGGCGGGCCTACATTTGCTCGGCACCGTCTTCGCCGCCGCGCCGCACCAGCACGACAGGGGCCGGATCGACGGCCCCCTCGCCTTGGAAGCCGAGGACCTACGCGGCGCGTATCGCGAAGGGCGCGAAGGCAATCTGGTGGTTTTCGTGGTCGACGCGTCCGGCTCCATGGCGGCCAGGGACCGGCTGTCGGCCGTCACCGGCGCGGTGGTGAGTCTGCTGCGCGATGCGTACCAGCGCCGCGACAAGGTCGCCGTGATCACCGTGCGCGGCCAGGACGCCGAACTCGTGCTGCCACCGACTTCCTCGGTCGACATCGCGGTCCGCCGCCTCGAGGGTCTGCGCACCGGCGGCAAGACGCCGCTGGCCGCGGGCCTGCTGAAGGCGCGCGAGGTGATCCACCGGGAACGCGTGCGCGACCCGCGTCGTCGCCCGATGCTGGTGCTGCTCACCGACGGTCGCGCCACCGGCGGCGTCGATCCGGTGCCGCGCGCCCGCGCCGCCGCCGCGCTGCTCGCCAGGGACGCGGTCACCGCGATGGTGGTCGACTGCGAGCGGGGTATGGTGCGGCTCGGGCTGGCGACGGAATTGGCAAGCGTGCTGCGCGGCGGATACCTGCGGCTCGCGGAGTTGACCGGCTCGGCGGTCGCGGACATCGTCCGCGCCGGGTCCGGCGACGGTCCGGCGAGGTCTGCGCGCGCCGCCTGATCGCCGCGGCTCCGCGGGCCGAGAGCGAAGGTAGTTGTGGTGAGCACAAGGAGATTCGATGCCCAAGGGTGTGCCGGAGACGGTTCCGGACGATGGACTGACCACGCGGCAGCGGCGCAACCAGCCGGTGCTCGCGGTGCACACGGGTCCCGGTAAGGGGAAGTCGACCGCGGCGTTCGGGATGGCGCTGCGGGCCTGGAACCAGGGATTCGACGTCGCGGTCTTCCAGTTCGTGAAGAGCGCGAAGTGGAAGGTGGGCGAGGAGGCGGCGTTCCGCGCCCTCGGGCGGTTACACGAGGAGACCGGCGCGGGCGGCGCGGTGGAGTGGCACAAGATGGGCGAGGGCTGGTCCTGGACCCGCAAGCACGGCTCCGAGGAGGACCACGCGTCCGCCGCCCTGGCAGGCTGGCGGGAGATCGCGCGCAGGCTCGCCGCCGAACAGCACCGCTTCTACGTGCTCGACGAATTCACCTACCCGCTCAAGTGGGGCTGGGTCGACGTGGACGAGGTGGTCGAGACGCTGGCCGGGCGGCCCGGTAACCAGCACGTCGTCATCACCGGCCGCGACGCGCCGCAGGCGCTGATCGAGGCCGCCGACCTGGTGACCGAGATGACCAAGGTCAAGCACCCGATGGACGCGGGCCGCAAGGGGCAACGGGGGATCGAATGGTGAACCGGCGCAGCGTGTTCGCGCGCCGTCCGGTGGCGTGATGGGCGGCGTGCCAGCGGTCGTCATCGCCGCGCCCGCCTCCGGCAGCGGAAAGACCACGCTCGCCACGGGTTTGATCGGCGCGCTGCGGCGGGCGGGACATCGAGTGGCGCCGTTCAAGGTCGGGCCGGACTACATCGACCCCGGATACCACGGGCTCGCGGCGGGACGGCCCGGACGCAACCTCGACCCGGTGCTGGTCGGCGCGGACCGGGTGGCTCCGCTGTACCGCCACGGCGCCGCGGGCTGCGATCTCGCGGTGGTCGAAGGCGTGATGGGCCTGTTCGACGGCCGCATCGACGAGCACGAAACCGGCCCTGTCGCCGAAGGATCCACCGCCCAGGTGGCCGGCCTGCTCGGCGCGCCCGTGGTGCTGGTGGTGGACGCCCGCGGTCACAGCCAGAGCCTGGCCGCGCTGCTGCACGGCTTCGCCACCTTCGACAGCGGCGTGCGGCTCGGCGGCGTCATCCTCAATCGCGTCGGCAGCGAACGGCACGACCAGGTGCTGCGCGCCGCGTGCGCGCGGGTCGGGCTGCCCGTTCTCGGCTCGCTGCCCCGCATGGAAGCCCTCGAGGTGCCCTCCCGCCACCTAGGTTTGATTCCCGCCGTGGAGCACGGCGCGGCCGCGTCGGCGGCGGTGGCGGCGATGACGGAACTCGTTGCCGCCCACGTGGATCTGGCGGCCGTAGCGGCGCTCGCCCGGCCGACGCTCGACGGTGCCGCCTGGGATCCGATCGCGGCGGTGCGGGAAGTCGTCGCGGGCGATGCGGACTCGAGTCCCGGTTCACACGGTGCGGTCTCGGCCGCCCGAGTGGGGGCCTCGGAGCTCGCGGGCGGGCCTGCAGAGGGCGAGAAAAGCGGCCGCGGTCCCGTGATCGCCATGGCGGGCGGTCCCGCCTTCACCTTCGGCTATGCCGAGCATCGCGAACTGCTGACCGCGGCCGGGGCGCGCGTCGTCGTCTTCGACCCGCTGCGCGACGAACTGCCCACCGGCACAGCAGGTCTGGTGCTGCCCGGTGGATTCCCCGAGGAGCACGCCGCCGACCTCGCTGCCAACACACCCCTGCTCACCGCGGTCCGCGAGCACGCCGGGGCCGGGCTGCCGATCCACGCCGAGTGCGCGGGCCTGCTCTACCTCACCCGATCGCTCGACGGCCACGCCATGGCGGGAGTCGTCGACGCCGACGCCGAATTCGGCCCGCGCCTGACCCTCGGCTACCGGGACGCGGTGGCCTTGGCCGATTCCGCGCTGTGGCGAGCGGGCGAGCGGGTGCGCGGCCACGAATTCCACCGCACCAGACTCATCACCACCACCGCCACCGACGCCCCCGCCTGGGGCTGGCAAGACGGCACCGGCTCCCGCGTCCGAGAGGGCGCACTCGTCGGCCGCGTCCACGCCTCCTACCTGCACACCCACCCCGCCGGAAACCCGGCTGCGACAGCCCGTTTCGTCGCGGCCGCCAGCGACTACGCCCGCACCGATGCGCTGCGCTGAATTGCGTGCGGCGGTCGCGATCGGCGTCGGTATGCGACCGGGAGCGACTTCCACCGCGATCCTGACCGCCGTCCGGCATGTGCTGGACGACACGACTCTCGCCTGCCTCGCCACGATCGACCGGCGCGCCGACGAACCGGGTCTCCGCGCGGCGGCCGATGAACTGGGCGTTCCCGTGCGCACCTTCACCGCCGCCGAACTGGACGCCGTCGCGGTGCCCACTCCGGCGGCCCGCACCAAGGCGGCGGTGGGTGCGGCCGGTGTCGCCGAAGCCGCAGCCGTTCTCGCGGCCAAGGGAGGAGTTCTGGTGCGCGCCAAAACGATTCACGGCGAGGTCACGGTCGCGGTGGCGCGCCTCTCCTGACAGCGCACCGGAGTTACGGCGCCACGGATGACCAGTCCGCGAACCCCGTGGGATCGTGGCGGCCGAGGGAGGCGTGTTCGAACAGGCCCCAGCCTTCGGCGGAGCCGCACCGGGCGTGGGCCACGTGATCGATGACGCCGTAGGGGATGCGGGCGGCGATGGCGGGGTCGGTGAGGTCGTAGCGGCGGGATTCGGACCAGTCGCGGCCCTTCCACTGGCCGTGCAACCAGTCGGGGTCGCCGCCGTAGCCACAGCCGACGTGCAGCGGGACACCGGCGCTCGGGGTGATCTCGACCTCCAGCGACTTGCCGTCCGGGGTGGTGAGATCGAGCCGGGCAGCGACGGGAATCCTGGTGCCCGAACGGTATCGGATGGAGACCCGCGGCCAGCCGAGCTGTTCGGTGCGGCCGTCCGGCCAGATGCGCACCGCGTCGTTGAGGGTGCGTCTGCCGTCCGGTTCCTCCTGCACGATCACCACGATCGCGAAATCGTCGAAACGCAGCGGCACGTACAACCACCAGAAGCCGCCGGAGGGCTCGGCGGCCGCGCGTCCCGGCGGCTCCGTCTCGCCGACCGGCCGGATGCCCCAGGAGCGGTCCCGGGTGCCGGTCCACACCGCGGGATCGACCGCGATGTCCGCACCGTCCACGTTCAGCGTCCCCGCCCACGCACCGACCTGCGCGAAGCGGGACGCCTCGATGATGGGCCGGTTGCCGGTGAGAATCAGGTGCGGCTGTTCTTGCACGGTGGGGAAGGCCCCGGTCCAGGTCAGGTCGCAGCTCAGGTCGTTGTGCTCGCAGACGACGCGCAGCCGCTGCAGTGGTTCGAGCACCTCGATGCGGTAACCGCCGACCTTCATGTCCAGGCTGCGGTCGACGAGCGCGTCCGAGAACCGCACCGAGCGCACCTCGTCGCCGCGGCGCACGGCGAGGTAGGCGTCGGTCACCCCCAGGTTCGGGTAGACGCCGAGCCCGGTGATCAGCAGCGTCCCGCCGTCGCGGTCGTGGGCGTTGAAATAGCTGCGGTCGTAGAAGTTCCGGTCGCTGGTGCCGACCCGCGCCATCGAGAGCGGGGTCTGGTGGATGGGGTATTCGTCGAGAGGGGCGGGTGCGGCCATGGTGTTCCTCATGTCCAGTCGTAGGTTCCGTCGAGCAGCGCCTCGAGGCTTGCCCGGTGCATCACGTAGTCGTCCCGGTCGGGAGTGTCGGTGTCCTCGCCGAAGTGGATCATTCTGCGCTTGACCCTGGCCATCACGATCCCGTGCCGCAGTGCGGCGTAGACGAGGTAGAAGTCCAGGTCGCGCACCGTATAGCCGGTCAGCTCTTGGTATTTCGCCACCACTTCGGAGCGGCGCAGAAAGTCGGGAAGGCCCGGCTGATCGAAGCGGGTGGCGAGATCCTGGAAGAACCGGTGGATGAAGATGATCCAGGCGATGTCCAGCTCGCGCGGGCCCAAACCCGCCATCTCCCAGTCCAATATCGCGACCGGCTCGAATCCGTCGTAGATGATGTTGCCCGGACGGGAGTCGCCCCAGGACAGCACGTCCGGGCCGGGGTCGGCGGGCCAGTGCGCATCCAGCCAGTCGAAAGCGCGCTCGATCAACGGAATCGGGTACCCGTCGTCGGCCAGCGCCCAGCGGTACCACGCGCGATGCCAGTCCACGTGCCTGCGCAGCGCCTGGCCCGGTCCGTCCAGCATCGGGAACCGGCTCGCCGGATCCGGGATGGCGTGGATCTCGGCCAGCACGGCGAGCGTGTTGGCGGTGAGCAGCGCGCGTTCGGCGGGCTCGGCGTCGAACAGCCAGCCGTAGAAGACGTACGGCGGGTTGTCCGCCGGTACCCGTCCCTCGATCCGGCGCATCACGAAAAACGATGTGCCGAGCACGCTTTCGTCGGTCTCCAGCCAGCACAGCGGCGGCACCGGCACGTCGGTGGCGGCCGCGACCCCGGCCATCACGTGGTACTGCTTGGCCAGATCGTAGGTTTCGAAGACCGGGAAATCGGCGGCGGTGGGCGCCAGCCGCGCGACGAACGAGCCGCCCTCGTCCCGGCCGTTCACGCGCCATTCGGCATCGAAGAGCACCGAGGCGCTCGACATTCCCGAGCCCTGCGGCAGCGTCAGCTCGTGCACGCGCGGCGGCTCGTCGGCCGAGACCTTGCCCGCGAGCCAGCGCGACAGGTCCTCGGCGAGGCCCTCGAGATCGCGTTCGCTGATCGTGAGCTGGCGCCGCTCGGTGGGATCGGGATCGTCGGCCATCATCGTCCTCCTGTAGTCGAGCGGCGGGCCGCCCACCACCCGGCGCTTCCTCCCGGGATACGCGACTGTAACGCGTTCTAATTCGGTATCGCCGGGAATCATCGGGAATAGTTCGCTGACCGAACTCCGGGGTTGACAGGGGTAGCCATCATCCTTCTGGAGTATCCCGGCTACCCCGCGCGGCGGAGCCGGAAATCGGGATGTCGCCGGAAGCGCCGAGGCGGCCCGCACGGCTACCTTCCTCACGGCAAGTCGTCCAGGGCAGTGAGGAGGGATCCGTGCGGCTGAACTCCGCGTCCGCGGGTACGGCGGTGCCGAGTGCCGGCGAGGTGTCGCTGTGAACGCCATCGCTACGGAGGTCCGCGAACGAGACGGTGAGGACGTGGTCGATCCGTCGCTCCGGTGGTCGCTACCGGCCCGGATCGGCTTCCGGTTCTGCTTTACCTATTTGATGCTGTTCTGCCTGACGTTCGCGCAGATCCTGTTCGTCTTCGCCGGAGTCGCGATGCGTTGGCTGCCGGATTCGGCGATTCGGTGGCAGATGGAGGCGGTCGAGCCGGTGGCCCGGTGGACGGGCGAGCACGTCTTCGGCGTCGACGCGGTGATCCACGAGAGCGGCAGCGGTGATCAGACCATCATCTGGGTGCTGATCTTCTGCATGCTGGTCGTCGCGGCCGTCGGCACCGTGATTTGGACGGTGCTCGACCGCCGTCGCACCGACTACGCCGTCCTCGGCCGGTGGTTCGTCACCTTCCTGCGGCTGTGCCTCGGCGGGCAGATGCTGTGGTACGGCTTCGCCAAGGCGGTGCCGATCCAGATGCCCTACCCGTCGCTGACCACGCTGCTCGAGCCGTACGGCAACCTCAGCATGACCGATGTGCTGTGGAATCAGGTCGGCGCGTCGCCGTCGTACCAGGTGCTGCTCGGCATCGCGGAGGTGCTCGGCGGTCTGCTGCTTTTCTGGCCGCGCACGGCGACCGCCGGGGCGATGCTGAGCCTGGTGAGCATGGCGCAGGTCTTCGTGCTGAACATGACCTACGACGTGCCGGTCAAGATCCTGTCCTTCCACCTGATGCTGATATCGCTGGTGGTGCTGGCGCCGCAGGCCAGGCGCTTGGCGAATGTGCTTGTACTGGAACGGTCTTCGGAACCGGCTACGCAGCCGTCGCTATTCCGTTCGGTGCGGGCCAATCGGATCGCCGCCGCGTTGCAGGTGGCGCTCGGCCTGTGGACGTGCTCCGGCGCGGCCTGGAACGCATGGGACGCCTGGCACGAATACGGTTACGGCGCACCGAAACCCGCGCTCTACGGCATCTGGAACGTCACCGAGTTCACCGTGGACGGCCATCCGCTTCCGCCGCTGACCACCGAGCCGACCCGGTGGCAGCGCCTGGTGTTCGACACGTTCGCCACCAGCTATCAGCGTATGGACGGCACGTTCGTGCCCGCCCTCGCCGACGTCGACACCGGCGCGCGCACCCTCACCATGACCGCGCCGCCGACCGCGCCGGATTCCCAGCCGACGCGGGTGGCGACCTTCACCTTCGAGCGGCCCGAGCCCGGCAGGCTCGCCCTGCGCGGCGATCTGGGCGGCCGACCGGTCACGCTCACCCTGGAAGAGTTCGACCTGAACGAGTTCCCGTTGCGCGGCGAGCGGTTCCACTGGATCCAGGAAATCCCGAACTTGGGCTGATCGGTCGGCCCGGGGACTGACCCGGGCCGACCGCAGGTTCGCGGCGCGATCAGCCCTTGATCAGCTCGACCGCGGGCTCCTCGCCCTCGTCCGACTCCGCCGATGCCTCCTCCGGCTCCGCCGGTGCGTGAGAGCGGCTCGGCAGCAGGACCGCCATCACGATCACGACCAGCGCCAGCACGGCGGAGACCCCGAAGGCCAGGCTCATACCGTCGAGGTGGGCGGCGACGGGATCGGTGCCCTCCTCGATCAACTGGGTGCTGCGGGTGGACATGACGGTCACCACCAGGGCGGTGCCGAAGGCCGCGGCGACCTGCTGCAGCGTGCCGAGCATGGAGCTGCCGTGCGAGTAGAGGTGCATCGGGAGCGCGCCGAGACCCAGGGTGAACACGGGCGTGAAGGCCGCGGCCAGCGACACCATCATCAGGATGTGCAGGCCGAGCAACTGCCAGTACGGCATGGTCATCGAGATCTGCGTGAAACCGGCCAGGGACAGGGCGACACCGATCGAACCGGGGATCACCAGAACGCGGCCGCCGAAGCGGTCGAACAGGCGACCGACGGTCGGGCCGAGTAGACCCATGGCGAGACCGCCGGGCATGACGAGCAGGCCGGTCTCGAGCGGGCTGAGACCGCGCAGGTTCTGCAGGTACAGCGGCAGCAGAATCATCGAGCCGAGCATCGCGAGGAACGCGATCGACATGAGGATCAGCGCCTTGGTGTAGGTGCTGATCAACAGGATCCGCAGGTCGAGAAGCGGCGTGCCGGTGCGCTGCAGGCGCAGCTGACGGGCGGCGAACACGCCGATGAGCGCCAGTCCGGCGGCGACGATCAGCGCGGGGCCGGTCACGTTGCCGGACTCGAAACGGCTCAGGCCGTACACGAGGCTGCCGAATCCGACCGCGGCAAGCGCCACGCTGGACACGTCGATCGCGCCGGTCTGCCGTTCGCCGATGTTCTCCAGTCGCCGCAGCCCCAGCCAGGTGACCGCGCCGGCGATCGGCAGCACCAGCACGAACAGCCAGCGCCACGAGGCGACCTGAAGCACGAGTCCGGACAGGACCGGTCCCATCGCGGGCGCCACCGAGATGGCGAGGGTGACGTTGCCCATCACCCGCCCGCGATCCTGTTCCGGCACGACCGTCATGAGGGTGGTCATCAGCAGCGGCATCATGACCGCGGTGCCGCCGGCCTGGACGATCCGCCCGAGCAGCAACACCTCGAAGGCGGGCGCGACGGCGGACAGCGCGGTGCCCGCCAAGAAGACGCCCATCGCGATCGTGTAGGCGCGGCGAGTGGTGACCCGCTGGAGGAACCAGCCGGTGGCCGGGATGACCGCCGCCATGGTCAGCATGAACGCGGTGGACACCCACTGGGCCGACCGCTCGGTGACGTCCAGGTCGGCCATCAGGCGCGGGATAGCGTTGATCATGATGGTCTCGTTCAAGATCACCACGAAGGTCGCGAGCACCAAGAGCATGATGACGGTCGGCGTCCGCCGTCCGGTCGGACTGGCGGATGGGACGGCGGACATCGATTACCTCCGGTGGTGTTCGTGAAAAGAGATGACGTGTGGCCCGGTATCGAGTTATCGAGCCGTATCCCGATACCACACGAGATCAGACGAGAACGGTTGGCTCAACTCATCGGGCGCGCGCCAGTATTCCGCTCAGCACCGACAAAAAGCACCCGATTTTGCGGGGCTCTCGCTCGTTCGTGCCACGGAAACAGTCTGATCACCAGGCTCTTTCGACGGAGCGCTCTGACAATCGTGACGCTGGTCACGTCGCAGGTCTTCGTGGGCTCGGCCGGTCGGATGCCGGACGCCGCCCGCGCTGCGTCCGGTGGAATACCGGCGTATCGACCCGATTTCGCACCGAAGGTGGCGCGCCGCGGTGCGCTATCGCTCGGTTTCGGCGCGGTTTGCGGCGCTGCGTGCCGAAGCCCGGTGGACAGGCCGTAGGCTCGAACACTGTGCCGAATACGTCAGACAACACCGAGGAACAGGCGGAATCCCACGCCGCCGCCCAGCCAGCAGGCGATCCGAACTACCTGGTGGGGCTCGATCTGAACGGCCGCCGCGTCGTCGTGGTCGGCGGCGGCACGGTGGCCCAGCGCAGGCTCGGGCTGCTCATCGCCTCGGGCGCGGACGTGCACGTCATCAGCCGCGAGGTCACCCCGGCGGTCGAGGGCATGGCCACTTCCGGGCAACTCACCGTCACGCTGCGCGCCTATGCCGACGGCGATCTGGACGGCGCCTGGTACGCGATCGCCTGCACCGACGAACCGGAGACCAACGCCGCCGTCGTCGAGGAGGCCAACCGGCGCCGTATCTTCTGCGTGCGCGTAGACGTCGCCCGTCTCGGCACCGCGGTCACCCCTGCCACGGCCCGCTACGACGGGCTCACCCTCGGCGTGCTCGCCAGCGGGCAGCACCGCCGCTCGGCCGCGGTGCGCAACGCGCTGCTGGAAGCATTGCAATCCGGTGTGGTGACCGATGATTCGTCGCCGGTCGCCCCCGGCGTCGCGCTGGTCGGCGGCGGCCCCGGCGACCCCGACCTGATCACCGTGCGCGGCCGCAGGCTGCTGGCGCGGGCGAACCTGGTGGTCGCCGACCGCCTCGCGCCCCCGGAACTGCTCGCCGAACTCGGGCCCGACGTCGAGGTGGTCGACGCGGCCAAGATCCCGTACGGCCGCGCGATGGCGCAGGAGGCGATCAACGCCACGCTCATCGAGGGCGCGAAAGCGGGCAAGTTCGTGGTGCGGCTCAAGGGCGGCGACCCGTACGTGTTCGGCCGTGGCTACGAGGAGCTGGAGGCCTGCGTCGAGGCGGGCATTCCGGTGACCGTCGTCCCCGGCGTCACCAGCCCCATCTCGGTGCCCGCCGCCGCGGGCATCCCGGTGACCCACCGCGGCGTCACGCACGAATTCGTGGTGGTCAGCGGGCACGTCGCGCCGGACCATCCGGATTCGCTGGTGGACTGGCCCGCACTGGCCCGGCTGCGCGGCACGCTCGTGCTGATGATGGCGGTGGAGCGGATCGAGCAGTTCGCCACCGCGCTGCTGGACGGCGGACGCCCCGCCGACACCCCCGCGACCGTCATCCAGGAGGGCACACTGCGCACTCAGCGGGTGCTGCGCGCCGACCTCGGCACCGTGGCCGCGCGCGTCCGCGAGGAGGGCATCCGCCCGCCCGCGATCGTCGTGATCGGCCCGACCGCGGGATTCTCCGCGGAGCTCTCCCGTCAGAACTGACCACGGCTATCAATTACAGTGGCTCACTGTGCTCCAGAATCCCGCTGCGACGATGCAGTACCCGGTGACGCAGCGGGCCTTCGGGCTCGCAATCCTAGTTTTGAGCGGGCTGCAGCTCATGGTCGTGCTGGACGGCACGGTGGTGATCTTCGCGCTGCCGCGCTTGCAGGAACAGATGGGACTGACCAGCGCGGGCAGCGCATGGACGGTCACCTCCTACGGCCTCACCTTCGCCGGGCTCATGCTGCTCGGCGGCAGGCTCGGCGACGCGTTCGGCCGCAAACGCATGCTGATCTACGGTGTCGGCCTCTTCACGCTGGCCTCGCTGGCGTGCGGCCTCGCTCAGGGGCCCGCGATGCTGATCGGCTCCCGCGCGGTGCAGGGCGCCGGGGCCGCGGTCGCGGCGCCCGCCGCATTGGCCCTGGTGGCAACGACTTTCGCGCCGGGTAAGGCGCGGAATCAGGCGATCGCGATCGTCGGCTCGATGGTCGGTATCGGCTCGGTCGGCGGACTCGTGGTCGGCGGCGCGCTGACCCAGCTGTCGTGGCGGTGGATCTTCCTGATCAACGTGCCGATCGGCCTGCTCATCGTGCTCGGCGCGGTGTACTGCCTGGCCGACACCGGTCACCACCGCGTCACCCTCGACGTGCGCGGCGCCGTGCTCGGCACCCTGGCCTGCGCCGCCATCGTCTTCGGAGCCACCGAAGGGCCCGCGATGGGCTGGAGCAGCCCGGTCATCATCGGGTCGCTGATCGGTGGTGCGGTGCTGCTCGTGGTGTTCGTGCTCGCCGAGCGCAATGTCGACAACCCGCTGCTGCCGTGGTCGCTGTTCGGCAGCCGCGACCGCGTCACCACCTTCCTGCTGATCTTGCTCGCCGGCGGCGTACTCGGCGCGATGACGTACTTCGTCGCGCAGTTCCTGCAGAACGTCATCGGCTACGGACCGCTGGAGGCGGGCCTGGCGTCGATCCCGTTCACCATCGGCATCGGCGTCGGCGGCGCGCTTTCCTCGAAACTGGCGATGATGGTCGCCCCGCGCTGGCTGCTCGCGAGCTCGGCCGTGGTGCTCGCCCTCGGCCTGCTGTTCGGCTCGACGCTCGACCGCGACGTGACCTACCTGCCGACGCTGCTGATCCTGCTGATCGTCATCGGTTTCGGCGTCGGCGTCGCGATGGTGGTGGCGCCGCTGTGCGTGCTGGTCGGTGTGCCGCCCAACGACATCGGCCCGCTCGCCGCGGTGGGGCAGATGTTCATGAACCTGGGCACGCCGCTGGCGATCGGTGTGCTGACCCCGATCGCGGTGTCGCGCACGCTGTCGCTGGGCGGCAAGACCGGCAATGTCTCGGGTATGACCTCGGCGGAGATCGACGCGCTCGGCAGCGGGTACACGCTGGTGCTCGCGGTCTGCGCGGGCGTCGCCGTGGTGATCGGGTTGATCGCCCTGACGCTGCGCTTCACGCCGCAGCAGATCGCGCAGGCCCACCACGCCCAGGAAGAGTCGCAGCGAGCCTGAGCGCTGGGTTTCAGAACCGCCCGGCGACCTTGCGCGGGGTGACCCGGACGATGACCCGGGCGCCATCGTGCACCGAGGCCGGATTGAAGTCGGCGTACTTCTGGCCGGTGTACTTCAGCGAGAGCTCGTTGGGCAGGGTCTTGTCCGGGTCCGGCGTGAGGGTGGCGGTGCCGCGGATCTCGGCGTAGACGTAGGGGTTCTCGGGCGGGTTGATCAGCACGGTCACTCGCGGATCCCGTGCGAGATTCTTGGCCTGCTGACGCTCCACCGTGGTGGAGAACAGCAGGTCCTCGCCCTCGCGCTTCAACCAGATCACGGTGAGATGCGGTTGCCCGTTCGCGCCGACGGTGGCCACCGTCGCGAACACGTTCGATTCGTCGAGGTACTTCTTCAGATCGTCGGAGAGCACAGCTGTACCGGTCATGTCTCCCTGGAACACCCGGACGCGCCCGCGCATTCCCGGTGCGCCCGAATTCGCGTGCCGGACTCATTCGTCGCGGTATTCGATTGTCCCGGAACGGCTTCGGTGGAGTCGGCCGGAAACATGGAAGACCCGGGGGCTTTGCCCGCCCCCGGGTCTCGGTGTGCCGCCCATGTCGCCTACCGGTATCGGTGGGAACGGATCACTCTCACCGCGACGCGTCCTACGTTTGGACCACCTCCGCATGGGCGCGGAGAGCGGGTTTTGAACCCGCACCTCGTCGCTCCGCGTCCGGTCCTCGAGACCCGGTCGTCGGCGGCGAATACTCAATCTGGAGCGATAGTCTGAGGTTGCGCCACGGCCCGCCCGCGCGCGGCGTCCGGCCCGTGGGTTTCAGGCTGATCTTCAGGTTGAGCTTGCGCTCTTCGCGCATCCCCCGCGGCGCGGGGGAGTTCGTGGGTGTCTCAGCGGAACAGGTAGTCGAAGATCACCTTGCCGGTCTTGCGATCGGTGACCTCGGTGGCATTGGCCTCCTCGCGGGCGAACTTCACCGCCTGCGCCAGCTTCTCGATCCGGCCGACCACCTCGTTGACGCGCCGCGCGGGCAGCGCGCCGGAGAACTTCACCGTCGTCCAGTAGCCGACGGCGATGTCCTCGTAGTACACCTCGACCTGGGCCGGGTGCTTCTCGGTGGCCTCGGCCTTCACGTGGTTGCGCGGCACCTTCTTGGTGCGGATGGTGCGGACCGGCTCGGTGCGCCAGGTGTCCGAGGAATCGTCGAATCCCCAGGCCTCGGCGGCGTCGAGCACCGGGAGCCGCTTCACGAAGGCCAGCAGATCGGCGAGCTGCTTCTCCAGGAACAGCAGGTACGGCACCGGCACGTCGTCCAGTACGGTCTCGCCGTCCACGACCACGTCGGCCGCGGCGGTGCGATTCGCCCAGTCCTTGGTTGCGGTCACGTCGAAGAGCCGGGTCAGGGTGGCGGCGGTCTGCCGCAGCACCTCCTCCGACTTCACCTGGACGCGCGTCGCCTCCGGAGGAAGCTGCTCGCCCTCTTCGTCTTTCGGCTGGTAGACGCGGGAGATGCCGGCCAGCAGCGAGGGCTTCTGCAGCAGGTTCTGGGTCTCGGCGAGCTCGCGCAGCGCGCCGCTCTTCACGCCCTTCTCCACCGCGATGATCTGATTCAGCTTGGTCATTGGTCCTCCCCGTGGCGCCGCGATACTCGGAATGGTCGCAGCGCTCGATTGGTCGTCCGCGACGCCAGATTTCGGTAACCCCCCGTCGTCGCTGCGGCAACGGTACCGGTGCCGCAGCGGGGTCCGCATCCTATTTTCCGGGCGAGCGCCTCGGCGGGCTTTTCGTGTGCCGCGGTGGTGAATTGCATTGCGGGAAGCGTGTCGGCCGCGTGTGCTGTGTTGGCTCGGATCTTCGGGCGTGGTGGTCAGGTGTGCCACGGTGGTGAATCCCACTGCCGGAAGCATTGTCGGCGGCGGTGCGCCCGAGCAGACTGGGCGAATGTCCTCGGAGGTGGAGCGAGAGCTGCTCGAGCGCTGGATGACGTTGGCCGGGCGGGCGGCCGAGCCGGTCGGCGCCGACTTGGTGCACCGCTACAGCGAGCCGCACCGGCGATATCACACCGTCGAGCACTTGGCAGCCATGCTGCGCGTCATCGACGAGTTGATCGACCAAGCCGATGACGCGGCAGCCGTGCGCTACGCGGCGTTCTTCCACGACGCCGTCTACGCCGTCGACCGCGCCGACAACGAGGAGCGCAGCGCGGAACTGGCCGAGGCCGCGCTCGAGAAGCTCGGCGCGCCAACCGAACTCGTGCGGGAAGTCGGGCGGCTGGTGCGGCTCACGAAAACCCACGACCCCGCGCGAGAGGATCGCAACGGCGGGGTGCTCTGCGACGCCGATCTCGCGGTGCTGGCCGCCGATGAACCCGGCTACGCGGCGTACGCGGCGGCGGTCCGCGCCGAATACATCCACGTACCCGACGAACTGTATCGCGCGGGCCGCACCGCCGTCCTCGAAGGACTCGCCCGCCAGCCGCGCCTGTTCCACACCGAAATCGCCCGGGAGCGCTACGAATCCGCCGCCCGCGCCAACCTCCAGCGCGAACTCGCCACACTGGCCGAGCCACCCCACTGAGCCGCCTGCTTACCTCGCAGACCGTTCACACGCCTCGCAGGTGTTGTGAGCTCTGCGAGGCATGCGAACGGTCTGCGTAGCCGACCTTTCTGCGCCGCGCAGCCGCTTTGGGCGCACATATCGCCGAGTTGCTCAGCTGGGCCCTTGGTGGCACACACCGTTCGTACTCCTCGCAGGCGCGGTGCTGCTGTGCCGAGTGCGGACGCTGTGTGGCCGGGTTCGGCGGCCTCAGGTGATGATGAGAAGTTCGGTGGGGGAAGCGATTTCGGTGCGCAGACCGGCCTTCTCCGCGACCCGGGCCACGGCGCGGACGTCGGACGGTTCGGCGCGGGTGAGGACGAGGGCGCGGGCCAGCAGGCCCTTGTGGTGCTTGTTGAAATGACTCACCACGGTGCGGGTGCCGTCGGGGTGCTCGGTGAGGACGTTCGCGGTGATGGCGCCCGGGACGCGGCCGAGTTGCTGATAGGTGCCCGAGCGCAGGTCGACGACCAAGTCACCGGCGGCCTCGGCCACCAGGGCCTCGGGCAGGACGTCGCGCCAGATCGCCGACAGGGTGGGCAGGCCCGGCAGCTTGGAACCACCGGAGAGGCGGTAGGCGGGGATCGGGTCGCCCGCGCGCACCGCGCCGAACAGCGCCGAGCCGATGCCCAGCCGCGCGTACGCCTTGGCGCTTTGCGCCTTAGTGAAGGACTTCGCGTCCAGCGCGTCGTAGAGGACACCGGTGTAGCGCTCCAGCGCGGGCCGGGTCGCGGCTGTGCGGAGCGCCGCGTTCCTGGCGATCTCGGCGTCCGCCCCCTTGCCGAGCCCGAGCGCGGTGCGAGCGGCCTCGGGATCGGCGGCCAGCTGCACCAGTCCGGTCGCCAGCTTGTCCCGCACCGGCGTGAGCTGCGGCATCGCGAGAACATCCAGGTCGAGGGGCAGACCCGCGCCACCGTCGGACTTGGTTTCGGAAGGAGGTAGCAGCACCAGCACGAGGCGATACGGTACCGGCGCG
>NZ_BDBP01000134.1 GCF_001613045.1 Nocardia lijiangensis NBRC 108240
CCGACGCTGCGTCGGCGCGGCCCAGCTCGGCCGCCAGTGCGGCCACGGTCGAGTGCTCGAACACGATGCGCACGCCGACCGTGACGCCGAGCGCGGCGCCGAGCCTGGCGGTGAGTTGGGTTGCGGTGAGCGAGTTTCCGCCGAGGGCGAAGAAGTCGTCGTCCAGACCGACGCGGCCTGCGTCGTCGAGACCGAGTACCCCGGCAACGGTTTCCGCCACCGTCCGCTCCACCTCCGTGCGCGGTGCGCGGAATGCCGCGGCCCGGAATTCGGGCTCCGGCAGCGCCTTGCGATCCAGCTTCCCGACCGGTGTCAGCGGCAGCTCGTCGAGCGTCATGATGGCGGCGGGCACCATGTAGGCGGTCAGCGAGCGACCCGCGAAGGCGGTCAGTTCCGCCGGATCGACCGTCCGGCCCGGCGCGGCGACCACGTAGGAGACCAGCGCCACGACACCGTTGGCATCGGTGTGCCCGACGGTCACCGCGTAGGCCACGGATTCGTGCGCGGTGAGCACCGCGTCGATCTCACCGAGTTCGATGCGCAGGCCGCGCACCTTCACCTGGTGGTCGGTGCGGCCCAGGTGCTGCAGCGCGCCGGAGGCGGTCCAGCGCACCAGGTCGCCGGTGCGGTAGATCCGCCCGCCCGCGGGACCGTAGGGGTCCGCGACGAACCGGTCGGCCGAAAGTCCGGGCCGCGCATGGTATCCGCGGGCCAGTCCGGGCCCGCGCAGGTACAGTTCACCCGCGACGCCCACAGGCACCGGACGCAACCGGTCGTCGAGCACCAGCGCGGACATGCCGTGGATCGGCGTGCCCATGTCGAACGGCTCGCCGGGATGCATCCGCGCGCTGATCGTGGCGATGATCGTGGTCTCGGTCGGTCCGTAGGTGTTGTACATCTCGCGTCCGACGCTCCAGCGCCGCACCACATCCGGGCCGTACGACTCACCGCCGACCGTCAGCCGCGACAGCTCCGGCAGCTGCGCCGGATCGAGGGTTTGCAGGACCGCGGGCGTGATGAATGCGTGCGTCACCCGGTGATCGCGGATGAACGCGGTCAGCTCGGCCCCGCCGTAGACGCTCGCCGGTGCGACGACCATGGTCGCGCTCGCCGCGAGCGCGAGCAGCAGGTCCAGCATCGAGGCGTCGAAGCTCGGCGAGGACACGTGCAGGGTCCGCGACTCGGCAGTCACGCCGTACCGATCGCGTTGCGCGCGAGCGACTCCCGCGATGCCCGCGTGGGTTGCCAGCACCCCCTTCGGCACACCGGTGGAGCCCGAGGTGTAGATCATCCACGCCGCGTGGTCGGTGCGCACCGGACGCACCATCTCGCCCGCGGTGAGCGGGGCCGCGCTGGTGTGCCCCATCCGCGCCGCGGTGGCGGGCGCGTCCAGCACCAGCCATTCGACGGCGCCGGGCAGCGCGTCGTGCGCCGCACCGATCGTGAGGCCGATGGCCGCGCCGGAGTCGGTGAGCATGTGGGCGATCCGGTCGGCCGGATAGGTCGGGTCCACCGGGACGAAGGCCGCGCCGGTCTTGGTCACCGACCACACCGCGAGCAGCGCGTCGGCGGAGCGCGGGATGGCGATCGCGACCATGTCTTCCGCGCCGATGCCGTGCCCAGCGAGCATCCTGGCCAGGCGGGAGGACTGCTCGTCCAGCTCGCGGTAGGTCAGCTCTCGGTCACCGCAGAGCAGGGCGATGCCGTCCGGGTTCATGGCGACGGCCGCCGCCATCGTCTCGGCCAGGGTGCACGGCGGCACGGCCGCGGCGCCGCGCCTGGCGAGCAGTTCGGCGCGCTCGGCAGGCGCGAGCAGCTCCACCGCGCCGATCAGGCCCTCGGGCTCGGCGGTGAGTGCACCGAGGACCCGGCCGAACCGGCGCAGTAGGCCGGCGGCAGTGCCGTGATCGAACAGATCGGTCGCGTAGTTCAGTTCCACGGCGAAGTGCCCGTCGGCGTCCGGGTCAGCGGCCACGGTGAACTGGAGGTCGAAACGGGCTACGGGCTCATCGAATTCGACGGCCGAGAGCTCCAGCCCCGGCACCGTGAAGGCATCGGCCCCGGTGTTCAGGTAGCTCAGTGCGACCGTGAACAGCGGATGCCGTGCCTGCGTGGTGGCGACGCCGAGTTCGTCGGCGACGCGCTCGAACGGGACGGTGGCATTCGCGAACGCCGCCAGGTCGGCGGCCCGCGTTTCGGTGAGCAGTTCGGTGAACGTCTGCTCGGCGCGCGGCCGGGTGCGCAGCACCAGCGTGTTCACGAACATTCCGACCAGGTCGTCGAGCGCCGCCGCGCCGCGACCCGCGACGGGCGTGCCGATCGCGATGTCGGCGGAACCGGAGAGCCTGGCGAGCACCACCGACAGCGCCGCGTGCACCACCATGAACGGCGTCGCGTTGTGCTCGCGGGCGAGTTCGCGCACGCGCGCGCCGACGCCACCGCCGATCCGGGCGCGCACATTGCCGCCGCGCTTGCTCGCGACCGGCGGGCGCGGGCGGTCGGCGGGCAACGCCAGGTCCTCCGGCAGTTCCCGCAGCGTCTCGCGCCAGAACGAGAGTTCGTCGGCCGCAGCGCTTTCCACCGCGGCCGCCTGCCAGAGCGCGTAGTCCGCGTACTGTGCGGCCAGCTCCGGCCACACCGGCGCGGCACCGAGCACCCGGGACAGGTAGGCGGAGAGCAGATCTCGCACCAGCGGCCGCATCGAGTACCCGTCGGCGGCGATGTGATGCAGCACCGCGACCAGCACCCGGCTGGCCGGGCTCTCGCGCAGCAGTACCGCGCGCACGGGTACCTCGCTGGTGACATCGAAACCGGCGGCGAGGAATTCGGCGATCTGTTCCTCGACCCGGCCGGTATCGATCGGTTCGACCGCCAGCAGCGCGGGCGCGGAGGCCGCGGGCAGGATCACCTGGTGCGCCGTGCCATCGGCGGCGGCCGGGTAGATCGTGCGCAGCACCTCGTGCCGCGCCACCACGTCGGCGAACGCCGCGCCGAGCGCGACTTCGTCCACTTCGCCGCGTATCCGCATGGCGACCGGGATGTTGTGCGCGGCCGACGACGGGTCGAGCCGGTTGAGGAACCACATGCCGCGCTGCACGGGCGCCAGCGGCACCGAATCCGGTCTCGGACCGGCAACCAGCGGAACGACCGAATCTCCTGTGGCGGCGGTGATCCCGGCCGCCAGCGCGCGGACCGTCGGCGCCTCGAACAGCAGGCGCACCGGCACCCGCCTGCCCAGCCGTTCGCCGAGCCGGGCCAGCGCCCTGGTGGCGCTGAGCGAGTTCCCGCCCAGGTCGAAGAAGCTGTCGTCGACGCCCACCGGTCCGCACCCGAGCACCGCCTCGAAGGCGGCGGCCACCAGGCGCTCGGCCGGGCTGACCGGTGCCGTGTAGGCGGCGCGGTCGAACACCGGCTCCGGCAGTGCCTTGCGATCGAGCTTGCCCGAAGAGTTGAGCGGGAACGCGTCGAGCACCACGAAGGCCGAGGGCTGCATGTAGGACGGCAGCGCGGCCCGTGCGGCGTCGCGCAGCGCGTCCTGGAGTTCGCGCGGGGCGCGCGTGTGCTCAGGTGCCGGTACGACGTAGCCGACCAGGTGATCGCCGACCACCTGCGCCGCGGCCTGGGATACGCCCGCGACGGCGGCGAGCACCGCCTCGATCTCGCCGAGCTCGATGCGCTGACCGCGGAATTTCACCTGGAAGTCGGTGCGCCCCAGGTACACCAGCTCGGCGGTGTCGCCGCTGGTCTCCCAGCGCACGAGATCGCCGGTGCGGTACATACGTTCTCCGGGCACGCCGAACGGGTTGGCCACGAACCGATCCGAGGTCAAATCGGGCCTGCCGTGATAGCCGCGGGCGAGTTGCGTGCCCGCCAAGTACAGCTCTCCCGCCACGCCGGGAAGCGTCGGCCGCAGCCGCGAATCCAGCACGTAAACCCGGCTGTTCCACTCCGGGTTGCCGATCGGCATCACGGTGCGTTCGGTCTCGCCAGTCACGTCGCGATAGGTGATGCTCACCGCGGCCTCCGTGGGGCCGTAGAGGTTGTGCAGCCGGGCCGCGCTCACCGCGCCGAACGCGCGGACGGTCTCGGCGGGCAGTGCCTCCCCGATCACGAAGACGGCGCGCAGCTCGGCGAGGGCGGCGCGCTGCCCAGCGCCCTGCGCGTGCCCGGCGAACACGCTGAGCATCGAAGGCACGAAGTCGGTGACGGTGACGCCGTAGCGGCCCATCACCTCGGTCAGGTAGCCGGGATCGCGGTGTCCGTCCGGGGTGGCCAGCACCACCGTCGCGCCGACGCGCAGCGGCAGGAAGTAGCCCCACAGCGAGACGTCGAAGGTGGTGGCGGTCTTCTGCAGGTACACGTCGTCGGCGCGCAGCCGGTATTCCGACTGCATCCAGGTCATCTGGTTGACGATCGCCGCGTGGGACACGCTGACGCCCTTGGGCTTTCCGGTCGAGCCCGAGGTGAAGATCACGTACGCCGGGTTCTGCGGGTGGATCGGCGCGCCGCGCTCCTCGGTCGCGATCGGGTCGTCGTCGTAGCCGTCCAGTGCGACGGTGTCCACGAATACCGTGCGTCCGGTGTAGCCCAGCTCGGCGCGGTCGCGTTCCGTGGTGAGAAGCGCGGCGGGACAGGCGGTGTCGAGGATGTGGGCGATGCGCTGGGCGGGGTGGTCGGGATCGATCGGCACGTACGCGCCGCCCGCCTTGAGCACCGCGTACATGGCGAGCACGAGATCGGTGGAGCGTCGAATGGCCAGAGCCACCAGCGATTCCGGGCCGACACCGACCTCGATCAGATGCCGGGCCAGCCGGTTGGCGCGCTGATCGAGTTCGCCGTAGGTGAGCACGGCGGCGGGCGCGCCGTCGTCGGGGACGTACACCAGCGCCGGATCGTTCGGGGTGGCGGAAGCCTGCGCCTCGAACTCGTCGAGCAGCATCTCCGCCACGAACGCGGTGTGCGCGGAGTCGTTCCATTCGGTGACCACCCGGCGCAGTTCGCCCGCGCCGAACAGGTCGATGTCGCCCACCGGCAGGCTCGGGTCCGCGATCACCGCGGCCAGCAGCCGCTGGAATCGTTCGCCCATGGTGCGGATGGTCGCCGCGTCGAACAGGTCGGTGGCGTAGGTGAACCGCACCGCGTTGTCGGACACGGTTAGTTGCAGGTCGAAACGGGTTGTCTCGTAGTCGAACTCGTATTCGGCTACGGCGACCTCGGGCAGCCGCACCGCGATGGGTGCGAGGTTCTGGAAGAACAAGGCGACCTGGAACAGCGGGTGCCGCGCCTGCGAGCGCGGCGGGTCGAGCACCTCGACGAGCCGCTCGAACGGCACCTCGGTGTTGGCGAACGCGTCCAGATCGCTCTCGCGCACCCGCCGCAGCACCGCGGCGAAGGAGTCCGCGCCTGGCACCTCGGTGCGCAGCACCAGGGTGTTGACGAACATGCCGACCAGGTCGTCGAGCATGCGTTCACCGCGGCCTGCGATCGGCGCGCCCACGGCGATGTCCGCGGTGCCGGAGAGCCGGGCGAGCAGCACCGCCAGCGCGGCGTGCACCACCATGAACGGCGTCGCGTCGTGCCGCGCGGCCAGTGCGGCGATGCCGGAGGACACCGACTGGTCGAGCAGGACGGTGACGCTGGCCGCAGCGTGTGAGGGAACGGCGGGGCGCGGCCGGTCGGCGGGTAGATCCAGTTGCGCGGGCAGACCGCGCAGCGCCTGCCGCCAGTACGCCAGCTGACGGGCAGAGAGCGAGTCCGGATCGTCCTCGGCGCCGAGGAGTTCGCGCTGCCACAGCGCGTAGTCGGCGTACTGCGCGGGCAGCGGCGCCCAGTCCGGTGCGGCACCGGTGGTTCGCGCGGCGTAGGCGGCGGCGAGATCCCGGGCCAGCGGTCCCATAGAGAAGCCGTCGGCGGCGATGTGGTGCACGACGAGGGCGAGCAGATGGTCGCGCTCCGCGAGCCTGGCCAGCCCGATACGCAGCGGCACCTCGGCGGTCACGTCGAACGGGGTGGCGACGAACTCGGCGAGCGCGGCATCCGGGTCGGCCGCGTCCAGCTCGGTGATCGCGGGCACCGTGTCCAGGATCCGTTGGTGGCCGGCGCCGTCGCGGTCCGGGTAGACGGTGCGCAGGGTTTCGTGCCTGCCGATCACGTCGGCGATCGCGGCGGTCAGCGCCGCGGTGTCCAGGTCGCCCACGAAGCGGATGGCGACCGGGATGTTGTTGACGGTCTCCTCGGGATCGAAGCGGTTCAGGAACCACATGCGCTGCTGGGCGGGCGAGAGCGGAATCGATTCCGGACGCGGGCCGACGGTGAGGGCGGGGCGGCGGGCCGCACCCGAACCCGCGGCCGCGCGCTCGGCGAGTGCCGCGACGGTCGGCGCGTCGAACAGCATCCGCACCGGGATGTCGGTGTTCAGCTCGGCGCCGAGCCGCGCGGCCACCTGGGTGGCGATCAGCGAATTGCCGCCGAGTGCGAAGAAGTCGTCGGCGGCGCCGACCCGCTCGACGCCGAGCAGCTCGCCGAACAGGGCCGCGACGGTGCGCTCGGCATCGGTCTCCGGTGCGCGGAAGACCGCCGCCTCGAGTACGGGCGCGGGCAACGCCGCGCGGTCCAGCTTGCCCGAGGAATTGAGCGGGAACTCGTCGAGCACCACGAAAGCCGACGGCACCATGTAGCCGGGCAGTTCGGCGGCAAGCCGCGCGCGCACGGCATCGATGTCGATCGAGCCGCTCGCGGCGATCAGGTACGCCACCAGCTGGTCGCCGCCTACCGAGCCGCGCACGACCACCACGGCCTGGTCGACCGCGTCCACACCGGTGAGCGCCGCCTCGATCTCGCCGAGTTCGATCCGCAGACCGCGCAGCTTCACCTGGAAGTCGGTGCGGCCCAGGTACTCCAGTTCGCCGTCGGCGGTCCACACCACCAAATCGCCGGTGCGATACATGCGTTCGCCCGCGGCGCCGAAGGGATCGGCCACGAAGCGATCCGCCGTCAGCTCCGGTCGGGCCAGGTAGCCGATCGCCAGCTGCCCGCCCGCCAGATACAGCTCACCGGGCACGCCGACCGGCACCGGGCGCAGCCGGGCGTCCAGCACCAGCAGCCGGGTGTTGAACACCGGCCTGCCGATCGGCACCGACTCCGTGTCCGCGTCGGTGACCTCGTGATAGGTCACGTCCACCGCGGCCTCGGTCGGGCCGTAGAGGTTGTGCACCCTGGCGCCGAGGACCCGCCGCGCGCGCTGTGCGACGGGCGCGGGCAGGGCTTCGCCGGACGCGAAGACCCGGCGCAGCGCGGCGCAGTCGCGGGCCTGCGGCTCGTTGAGGAACACCGCGAGCAGCGAGGGCACGAAATGCACCGTGGTGACGCGCTCGGCCGCGATCAGCCGGGCGAGATACGCGGGATCGCGGTGCCCGTCGTGCCGCGCGACGACCAGGCGCGCCCCGATCTGCAAGGGCCAGAAGAACTCCCACACCGACACGTCGAAGGTGGCGGGCGTCTTCTGCAGCACCGTGTCGTCGGCGCGCAGCCCGTAGCGGTCCTGCATCCACACCAGCCGGTTGACGATGGCGGTGTGCGAGACGGCGACGCCCTTGGGGCGACCGGTGGAACCGGAGGTGAAGATGACGTACGCGGGATGGCCGGGAAGCAGCGCGCCCAGGCGGTCGGCGTCGGTCAGCGGGCCGTCGGCGAAGCCGGACAGGTCGAGGCGATCGATCCGAACCTGCCGTACCGCACCCGCTTCCAGATCCGTCCCGGAGGTGAGCACGCACACCGGACGCGCCGTGGCCAGTACGTAGTCGCTGCGGTCGGCCGGATGATCGGGATCGATCGGCACGTACGCGCCGCCCGCTGCCACGACCGCATACATTCCGGCGACCAAGTCGAGGGAACGCCGCATGCCCAGCGCCACACAGGTATTCGGCCCGACGCCCTGGGTGACCAGCCAGCGCGCCAAGCGGTGCACGCGGGCGGCGAACTCGCCATACGAGAGCATCGCGGAGCGATTCGTCGAGGGGTGGTGGTCGGGCGACGGGTGGGCCGAACCGATCCCTTCGAAGGTGAGCGCGGTCGCCTCGGGTGTGCGCGCGACCTGATCTTCGAACAGCGAAATCAGGGTGTGCGGGCTGGCGGCGACTCGGTGCGCGGTGTCGTTCCACCGCTCGAGCACCAGCGCGCGTTCGGCCGCGTCCAGCAGTTCGATATCGCCGACCCGGATCGCCGCCTCGGCCACCACGGTCTCCAGGATCCGGGTGAAGCGCGCCGCGAAGGACTCGATCGTGGCGCGGTCGAACAGGTCGGTCGCGTAGCGCAGCAGCGCGCGCAGCGCCGTGCCGGTGCCCTGCTGGTGTTCGACCAGTTCCAGCGCCAAGTCGAACTGCGCGACGCGGTTGTCCAGCGGGTAGGCCGACACCTCGAGCCCGGGCAGCTCGAGCACTGTGTCGTCGCGGTGTTCGAAGGTCAGCAGGGTCTGCACGATCGGCGAATGCGAATGCGAGCGCACCGGATTCAGCTCTTCGACGAGGCGCTCGAACGGAAGGTCGGCATGCGCGAAGGCACGCACGTCGATCTCGCGGACCGCGCGGAGCAGGTCGGCGAAGGATGCGTCGGCGCGCACCGGGGTGCGCAGCACGAGCGTGTTGACGAACATGCCGACGAGGTCGTCGAGCGCCTGTTCCGCGCGTCCGGCGACGGGGGTGCCGATCGCCACGTCCTCGTTCCGCGCCAGCCTGCCGAGCAGGGTGGCGAAGGCCGCGTGCAGCACCATGAACGAGGAAACACCGTGTCGCCGCGCCAGTTCCGCGACGGCGGCGGTCAGCTCGGCGGAGACCGCGAACTGCACGGCCGCGCCCCGCCCGGTGGCGACCGGCGGGCGCGGGCGATCGGCGGGCAGCGCCAGCACCGGCGCGAGTTCGGCCAGCTCGGCACGCCAGTGCGCGATCTGCTTGGCCAGCACCGATTCCGGGTCCGAGGCAGCACCGAGCGTCTCGCGCTGCCAGAGCGTGAAGTCGGCGTACTGCACCGGCAGCGGACGCCACTGCGGCGAGACGCCCGCGCCGCGGGCGGTGTAGGCCGTCATCAGGTCGCGGGCCAGCGGCGCGGTGGACACGCCGTCGGCCGCGATGTGGTGCACCACCACGACCAGCACGTGGTCTTCGGCGGCGGTGCGGAACAGCTCGGCGCGCACCGGGATCTGTCCGCGCAGATCGAACGACCGGGCCGCGAACGCCGCGACGGACTCCGGCAGCTCCGCCTCGGTGACCGCGACCGGATCCAGTTCCAGCGCACCCACTTCCGCGGCGGGTCGCACCGACTGGAACGGGCCGTCGGCGTCGGACGGGAACACCGTGCGCAGTGACTCGTGCCGCGCGATCACATCGCCGAGCGCGGCGGCCAGCGCGGTAGTGTCCAGCGCGCCGGTCAGCCGGATGGTGATCGGGATGTTGTAGACCGCCGAGTCCGGATCGAGGCGATTGAGCAGCCACATCCGAGTCTGCGCCAGCGACAGCGGAATCCGCTCCGGGCGCGGACCGGCGACCAGCGCGGGCCGCACGACTGCTGCGCCCGGCTCGGCCGAATGCCGCACGCGCACCGCGAGTTCGGCCACCGTCGGCGCCTCGAACACCTCGCGCACCGTCAGCGCGCAGCCGAGCGCCGCGTTGGTGCGCGCCACCAGGCGCATGGCCAGCAGCGAATTCCCGCCGCGGGCGAAGAAGTCGTCGTCCGCGCCGAGGCGGTCCGAGGCCCCGAGCAGATCGGTGATGAGCGCCGCGAGCACCGACTCCGCGCCCTCCCGCGGCGCGCGGTACGTCGCTGCGCCGCCGGTGAATTCGACCTTCGGCAGCGCCGCGCGATCCAGCTTCCCGACCGCGGTGAGCGGCATCTCGTCCAGCACGACCAGGTGCGCGGGCACCATGTAGCCGGGCAGCCGGTCGCGCACCGCGTCCAAGACGACGTCGGCCGCGATCTCCCCGCTGACGTAGCCGACCAGGCATTCGTAACCGGCGCTGTCCGCGGCCACCACGACGGCCGCGTTGGCCACGCCGGGCACTCCCGCCAGCGCCGCTTCGATCTCACCGAGCTCGATCCGCTGGCCGCGCAGCTTGATCTGGAAATCGTTGCGGCCCAGATAGATCAGGTCGCCCGCGCGGTTCCAGCGCACCAGATCGCCGGTCCGGTACATCACCGCGCCCGGCACGCCGAACGGGTCGGCCACGAATCGCTCCGCGGTCAGCCCGGTGCGGCCCTGGTAGCCGCGGGCCAGCTGATCGCCCGCGAGGTACAGCTCGCCGGGCACGCCGACGGGCACCGGGCGCAGCCGCGCGTCGAGCACGTAGACGCGAGTGTTCCAGCAGGGTCGCCCGATCGCCACGTCGCGACCGGAAGCCACGTCGGCGTCGGTGAATTCGTGATACACCGCCGAGATCGCCGCCTCGGTCGGGCCGTAGGCGTTGTGCACGGCGCCGTCGAAGCTGCCGCGGATCGCGGCGAGCAGATCGGGAGTCAGCGCCTCGCCACCGCAGTGCAGGTGCCGGAACGAGCGCAGCGCGTCGCCCATGCCCTCGCCGATGAGCGCGGCCAGCACCGACGGCACGTATTCGGCGATGGTGATGCCGTGCTCGCGCAGCAGCCCGGCGAAGTAGGCCAGGTCCAGGTGTCCGCCGGGCCTGGCGATCACCAGCGGCGCGCCGACCGCGACGGGCAGGAAGCACTCCCACACCGAGACGTCGAAGGTCAGCGGCGCGCGCTGCAGGATGCGGTCGGCCGCCGTGACCTCGTACCGGTGCTCGAGCCAGCGCAGCTGGTTCATGATGGCGCGGTGGGTGACTGCGACGCCCTTGGGCCGTCCGGTCGAGCCCGACGTGAACAGCACGTACGCGGTGTTGTCCTGGCGCAGCGCGGCGCGGCGCTCCGCGTCGGCAACCGGCCCTGCCGGGTAGCCGGAGAGGTCCAGCTCCGCCGGGCGGAGCACACGCACCCGTGGAAGCGGCGGCAGTTCCGCGCCACCGACGACCAAGACCAATGCGGGGTCGGCGCTCTCGATCACCTGGGCGAGCCGGTCGGCCGGATGCGTGTGGTCCAGCGGAAGGTACGCGCCGCCCGCGCGCACGATCGCGAACATCGCCACGAGCATGTCCAGCGAACGCAGTGCGGCGAGCCCGACGATGGTCTCCGGGCCGACGCCCTCGGCGATCAGGCGCCGCGCCAGGCGGTTCACCCGGGCGGCCAGCTCGCCGTAGGTAAGCGACTCGTCCTCGAAGGTTGCCGCGCGACCGTCCGGATCGGCGGCGGCGCGGGCGGTGAGCAGGTCGTCGAGGGTCTCGGCGGGCAGCGAGCGCGCGGTCGCGTTGCGGTCGCACAGCAGCGTGCCGCGCTCGGCGACCGACATCAGCTCGACGTCACCGACCGCGGTCCGCGCGTCGCGCGCCATCGCGCGCAGCACCCGCTCGAACCCGGCGAGGAAATCGGTGACCGTGCGCTCGTCGAAGAGGTCGAGCGCATAGTGCAGGTGCACGTCGATGCCGTCGGGTTCACCGTCCGCGTCGTAGCGATCGGTCAGTGTCCAGTCCAGGTCCAGCTGGATCGGTGCGGGCCCGATATCGAGCGCGCCGATGGCGAGGCGCTGCAACCGGAAGTCGGGCTTGGTCTGGTTCTGCAGCGTCAACGCCACCTGGTAGAGCGGCGAATGCGCCTGCGAGCGAACCGGATTCAGGGTGTCGACGAGCTGCTCGAACGGCACCGCGGCGCGCTCGAAAGCGGCCAGGTCGGCGGCGCGGACCTCGGCGAGCAGCTCGGCGAGGGTGGCCTCGGCGCGCACCTCGGTGCGTAGCACGAGGGTGTTGACGAACATGCCGACGAGCTCGTCCAGCGACTCCTCGCCGCGCCCGGCCACCGGTGCGCCGACGACGATGTCGCGGGTGGCGGCCAGCCTGCTCAGCAGCACGGCCAGCGCGGCGTGCAACACCATGAACGGGGTGACGCGGTGCTCCGCGGCGATCTCCCGGATGTCGCGGTGCATGGCCGCGTCGAGCCGTCCGGTGACGGCGCCGCCGCGGTTCGAGGCGACCGCGGGCCGCGGACGGTCCGACGGCAGCACGAGCACTTCGGGCAGGTCGGCGAGGCGGTGCGTCCAGTAGCGCAACTGGCCCGCCAGCACCGAGGACGGATCCTCCGCGCGGCCGAGCGCGTCGCGCTGCCAGAGCGCGAAATCGGCGTACTGGACGGGCAGCGGACGCCAAGACGGCGCGGCGCCCGCGCAGCGTGCGACGTAGGCGGCGGCCAGATCGCGGGTCAGCGGCGCGAAGGACCAGCCGTCGGCCGCGATGTGGTGCACGACGAACAGCAGCACGTGCACCGGCTGCGCGCCACCGTCCTCCACGTGAAGCAGCCGAACCCGCAGCGGCACTTCGGAAGTCACGTCGAAGCCCGCTTCGGCCGCCGCGGCGATCAGCGCGGGCAGCTCGGCGGCCCGCACCGGCCGCGGCGTCGGGTCGACCAGATGGGTGCCCGGCGGCAACACCACCTGGGTCGCCGTGCCGTCGTGTTCCGGGTAGATGGTGCGCAGCGTCTCGTGCCTGGCGATCACGTCATCGATGGCCGCCGCCAGCGCGGACGCGTTCAGCGCGCCGGTCAGCCGCAGCGCGAACGGGATGTTGTAACCACCGCTCGCGCTGTCGAATCGGTTCAGGAACCACATGCGCTGCTGGGCGATCGAGAGCGGGATGGTTTCGCCGCGTTCCGCGGCGAGCAGCGGCGGCAGCGTCACGGGCGCGGCCGGGCCGTCGAACGTCAGGCGCAGGGCCAGCTCACCGACGGTGGGCGCGTCGAACACGGCCCGTACGGGCACCTGCGTTCCGGTGGCCTTGGACAGCCGAGCGGCGAGCTGCGTAGCGACGAGCGAATTGCCGCCGAGCGCGAAGAAGTCGTCGTCCGCGCCGACCCGCTCCGCGCCCAGCAGCGTGCGAAAAGTCTCGGCGACAAGGGTTTCCGCCATGCCGTCGGCCGCACGGAATGTCACGGTTCGCCGCGCAGGCGCGGGCAGGGCCGCTCGATCCAGCTTGCCGGAAGCGTTCACCGGGAAGGCCGCGAGCACGACGAACTCCGCGGGCACCATGTACGCCGGTAGCCTGCGGGCGGCCTCGGCGCGCACCGAGTCCGGATCGAGCGCGGTTTCGGACACCAGGTAGGCCACCAGCTGATCGCCGGTGCCGTGGTCGTCGCGGACCAGCACCGCGGCCTGCGCCACCCCGGGCGCGGCGAGCAGCGCCGTCTCGATCTCGCCGAGTTCGATGCGCAGGCCGCGCACCTTCACCTGGAAGTCGGTGCGGCCCAGGAACCGGACCTCTCCCGCCGCGGTCCACCGCACCAGATCGCCGGTGCGGTACATCCGTGCGCCGGGCCCGCCGAAGGGGTCGGCCACGAAGCGCTCTCCGGTCAGGTCGGACCGGCTCAGATAGCCGCGGGCCAGTTGCGCACCGGCCAGGTACAGCTCGCCGGGCACGCCGACCGGGACCGGGCGCAGCCGCGCGTCGAGCACGTACATCCGGGTGTTCCACACGGGTCCGCCCATCGGCAGCGAGCCGATGTCCGCGTCGGTCACCTCGTGCGCCGACACCTCGACCGCCGTCTCGGTGGGCCCGTACATGTTGTGCACCCGCGCCGAGGTGAGCGCGCGCAGCCGCTGCGCGGTGGCCGCGGGCAGCGCCTCGCCCGAGCAGAAGACGTGCCGCAGGGTGGGCACGTCGGGCTCCTCGGCGACGAACGCGGCCAGCATGGACGGCACGAAATGCGCCGCGGTGACACCCTCGCGGCGGATCAGCTCGGCCAGGTAGGCCGGGTCGCGGTGACCGTCGGGGCGGGCGAGCACCAGCCGCGCGCCGACCTGCAGTGGCCAGAAGAACTCCGGCACCGACACATCGAAGGCAACCGGCGTCTTCTGCAGCAGCACGTCGGCGCCGTCCAGCGCGACGTACGCCGATTGCATCCAGCGCAACCGGTTCACGATCGCGCCGTGCGCGACCGCGACGCCCTTGGGCCTGCCCGTCGAGCCGGAGGTGAAGATGACGTACGCGGTGTTGGCGGCGCGCAGCGCGCCGCGGCGTTCGGCGTCGGTGATCGGGGCGTCGGAGTAGCCGGACAGGTCGAGCCGGTCGATGCGGACCTGCGCCACGTCGGCGTCCAGGTCGTCCCCGGAAGTCAGCACGGCAACCGGAATCGCGGTAGCGAGAATGTGTTCCGTGCGCTCGGCGGGATGGTCGGGATCCAGCGGCACGTAGCCGCCGCCCGCGGCCGTGATCGCGTACATGCCGACCACCAGATCGATGGAGCGCCGCATACCCAGCGCCACCAGCGAATCCGGGCCGACACCCTGCGCGATCAGCCAGCGCGCCAGCCGGTTGACCCGGCCGGCGAGTTCGGCGTAAGTGAGCGTCGCACCCTCGAAGGTGAGGGCGAGACGATCCGGGGTGCGTGCCGCCTGCGCGGCGAACAGCGAAGCGAGCGTCGCGGATTCGTCGACGGGGTGGGCGGTGTCGTTGAAGCGGTCGAGCACCAGAGCGCGCTCGTCGGCGTCCAGCAGCTCGATTTCGCCGACGCGAGCCGATGGGTCGGCGGCGACCGCGACCAGCAACCGCCGCAGCCCGGTGACGAAGGCCTCGACCGTCGCGGCGTCGAACAGATCCGTGGCGTAGCGCAGGCTGCCGGTCAGCCCGGTGTCCGCGGAGGATTCGGCGAGCACCAGGTGCAGGTCGAATTTCGCGCCGTCGTCGGGGATGTCGATCGGTTCGACCGTCAGCCAGGGGACCTCGACCACCGGCACTGTCTGCTGCGCCGCGCCGAAGCTCAGCAGCACCTGGAACAGCGGGTGCGCGCCGGTGCCGCGATCGACGTCCATCGCGTCGACCAGCTGCTCGAAGGGCAGCTCCGCGTTGGCGAACGCGGCAAGGTCCGCGCCGCGGACCGCGGTGAGGAAGTCCTCGAACGCGGTGTCCCCTCCGACCCTGGTGCGCAGCGCGAGGGTGTTGACGAACATGCCGATCATGGCGTCGAGGTCGCGCTCACCGCGCCCGCCGACCGGCGTGCCGACGACGATGTCGTCGGTGCCGCCCCAGCGCGCGAGTGTCGCGGCGAAGGCGGCGTGCAGCACCATGAACAGCGTCGCGCCGGAGCGGGCGGCCAGTGCCCGCAGTCCCGCGGCGACCTCGGCGTCGATCGCGAAGTCGACGGCCGCGCCGCGCCCGCTCGGCCGCGC